>NZ_JAOCCU010000002.1 GCF_029840635.1 Mitsuaria sp. GD03876
CCGGCGACGCCGCCTCGCAGGCGCAAGCCCAGGCGCAGTTGTCCGCCGACCGCATGGCGGCGCAAACGCCGCGCTTCGGCGAGACGCTGCTGCTGGGGCTCAAGATCAACGGCGTCGCCCAGCCGCAGACGGTGCGCGCGGTGCGCGTGCCCGAGGGGCTGGCGATCCCGCAGGCGCTGTGGACCGAGCTCCAGTTCCGGCCTCCCGGCGTGCCGCCGCGGATGATCGACGGCGAGCTGCACCTGATCCTGGGCGACGGACCCGGCGAGCTGATGCGCTGGCGGATCGAGGAGCTCAGCCAGACGCTGGAGATCGACGCGCCGCCGCAGGCGTTCTCCGACCAGCAGATCGAGGTGGCCCGCGCCGCGACGCAGGTGATGCTGCCGTCGACCTTCGGCCTGTACGCCAACTACGACGTGCAATGGCAGCGGCGGCTGGGCGGCGACGGCAACGTCGACGGCGTGACGGAACTCGGCGTGCTGACGCCCGCGGGCGACCTCAACCACCAGCAGCTGTACCGCGGCGGCCAGGACGGCGGCTGGGTCCGCCTGGACACCCGATGGACGCTGGACCGGCCTGAGCGGCTGACCCGCTGGCGGATCGGCGACAGCGTCGCGCAGCCGGGCAGCTGGGGGCAGGCGATGCGCTTCGGCGGCGTGCAGTGGGGCACCGATTTCTCGTTGCGGCCGGGCTTCCTCAGCTTCCCGCTGCCGACGCTGCGCGGCGAGGCGACGCTGCCGTCGACGGTGGACGTCTTCGTCAACAACAGCCAGCGGCTGCAGGGGCGGGTGCAGCCCGGCCCGTTCGACATCAGCGACCTGCCGCTGGTCACCGGCCAGGGGGAGATCCGCACCGTCGTGCGCGACCTGCTGGGCCGCGAGCAGGTCGTCACGCAGCCCTACTACATCAGCGCGTCGCTGCTCAAGCCGGGACTCTCGTCCTACAGCGTCGAGACCGGCTGGCTGCGGCTGAACTACGGCATCGACAGCAACCGCTACGGCCGCGCGATGGTGGCCGGCACCTGGCGCCACGGCCTCACCTCGTCCTTCACCCAGGAATGGCGCGGCGAGCTGACGGCCCGCCAGCAGGCCGTCGGCGCGACCGGGCTGTGGCTGGTCCCGGCGCTGGGCACGATCAGCGTCGCGGGCGTGGCCAGCCGCAGCGACGACCCGGCCGCGCGGCGCGGCGGGCTGGTCTCGCTCGGCGTCGAGCGCCAGGGCATGGACTGGAGCGGCGGCGTGCAGGTCAAGCGCGCCAGCGCCGGCTTCACCCAGCTCGGCAGCCCGGTGTTGCCGAAGTGGAGCGTGTCGGCGTCGATCGGCACCTCGTGGCGGCAGTGGGGGCTGGGCCTGGGCGTGGTGAACCAGGGCGCGCCGCAACGGCCCGCGCCCGACGGCCAGCTGCAGGTGGCCAACCAGCTGTGGTCCTTCAACGCCAGCCGCTCGCTGGGCAACTGGGGCTTCTTCGGCCTGTCGGCGCTGCGGGCGGGGCATGGCGGCGGCACGGCGATCTCGGTGTTCTGGAGCCTGCTGCTGGACGGCAACAAGAGCCTGTCAACCGCCTGGCAGGGCCAGCGCGGCGCCGGCCAGCAGTCGCGCGACCTGTGGCAGGTCCAGCTGCAGAGCAACCCGCCGATCGGCGAAGGCATCGGCTACCAGCTGCTGGCCGAGTCCAGCGGCCGCCAGCAGGCGCAGGCCCAGTGGCAGACCAACCGGGTGGCGCTGGACGGCGGCGTGTCGCGCCTGGCCGGCAAGACCGACGTGCGGCTGGGCGCCAGCGGCGGGCTGGCCTATGTCGACGGCGGCGCGTACGCGAGCCGGCGCATCGATGGCGGCTTCGCGGTGGTGCAGGTCGGCGACCAGGCCGGCGTGCGCGTCACACACGACAACCAGCCGGTGGCGCGCACCGACGCGCGCGGCCGGGCCTTCCTGCCGGCGCTGCGCGGCTACCAGGTCAACCGCGTCGGCGTGGTCGCGGACGACCTGCCGCTGGATGCGGAGATCGAGGCGCTCGAGCTGCAGGTCACGCCGGCGGCGCGCAGCGCGTCGGTCATCCGCTTCCCGATCCAGCACACGCAGACGGCCACCTTCACCGCCGTCGACGAGGCCGGGGAGGCGCTGCCCCCCGGCACCGAGCTGCGGCTCGCCGGCAGTCCGCGCGGCTTCCCGATGGGGCTGGACGGGCGGGCCTACATGGCCGGCCTGCTGCCCGAGCCCGGCACCGTCCAGCGCGTGCTGGCGGTCCGCGAAGGCGCGGCGCCCTGCGTGATCGACCTGCGCCTGCCCGAGCGCGCGCCGGAACTGCCCGACCTGGGCACGCTGACCTGCCGGCCGCCCGCGCCAGCGGCTTCCCCCTCCGCTTCGAAGGAGTCGCCATGATCCCGTCTCCGCGTTCCGGCTCCGGCGTTCGCCGCGGCATCCCATCGCGCTTGTCGTGGCGCCTTCTCTGTCGTCTCGCGCTCGCGGCGGCGCTGCTGCTCGGCGCCGGCGCCGCCCAGGCGCTCTGCATCCCCGCCGTGTGCTCCTGCACCGCGCAAACCACCGGGCTGCTGTTCGCCAACTACAACCCGCTCGCCTATGGGAACACCGACACCACCGGCACCGTGTCCATCAAGTGCGGCGGCGTCGCGGGACTGCTGATCCCGTTCACCATCGCGTTCAGCACCGGCACCGGATCCAGCTACAGCGCGCGACGCATGGCGTCCGGCGCCAACCAGCTCGGCTACAACCTCTACGCGGACTCGGCCTACACCACCATCTGGGGCGACGGCACCGGATCCACCGTCACCGTCGGGGCCACGCTGCTGCTGGATGTCGTCAGCTTGCTCGGGACCGCGACCTACACCGTGTATGGACGCATTCCGGCGAGGCAGGTCACGACGGTGCCCGGGGGGCCGTATACCGACGCGGTGACTGTCACCATCACGTATCAGTGAGGCTGACTCCGCCTGCAGCGGTCCGGGCGTTGGCCGCCATGGCATGGGGCCACAGGCGGCAAGCGCCTGAACCCCATGCCATGCCGTCCCCAACCACCACCGTACTTCCCCGGTTTTGCGACCGAGGACTGCGTGACGGGGCGAAGACCAGTCAGTCGAAGGACCGGTTCTTCACGACGGCGTAGCGATCCATCGTCGCCATGCGCGCCGTCTCGTGACGCACGATCGGCTCGGGATAGTCGCGGCCCAGCACCACGCCGCAGGCGGCCAGCTCCACGGGCTTCGCCAGCCATGGGGCATGGATCAGCTTCGCGGGAAGCTTCGCGAGTTGAGGCAGGTAACGCTTGATGAACTTGCCATCCGGATCGAACTTCTCGCTCTGGTTCACCGGATTGAAGATGCGGAAATACGGCTGCGCGTCGCAGCCGCTGGACGCCGCCCATTGCCAGCCGCCGTTGTTGGCGGCCAGGTCGAAATCGATCAGCTTCTCCGCGAAGTACGCCTCGCCGCGCCGCCAGTCGATGCCCAGGTCCTTGATCAGGAAACTCGCCGTCACCATGCGCAGCCGGTTGTGCATGTAGCCCGTCTCGTTGATCTGGTGCATCGCCGCATCCACCAGCGGATACCCCGTCCGGCCCTGGCACCAGGCCTCGAAGTCGGCGTCCGCCTCCGGACCCTCCGCCCAGCGGATGCGGTCGTACTCGGGCCGGAACGCCCGCTCCGCGACGCGCGGATGGTGATGCAGCACCTGGTGATAGAAGTCCCGCCAGATCAGCTCCGACAACCAGGTCCTCGCCCCCTCGCTGCCACCCTCGGTGGCGTAGCCCCGCGACCACGCCTCGCGCGCCAGGCGCCGGATCGAGATCGTGCCGAAGCGCAGGTGCGTGCTCAGGTAGCTCGGCCCCTTCGCGGCCGGGAAGTCGCGCGTCTCGCCGTAGCGGTCGATGCGCTCGAGGAACTCGTCGAAGAGCCGTCGCGCGCCGCCGCTGCCGCCGCCCAGCGCCGCCGCCAGCCCGGCCGGCTCGAAGCCGATGTCGCCCAGCGACGGGATGCCCCGCGGCATCGACGGCGGCAGCGGCGCGAGGTGCGCCGCGTGGCGCGCCACCGGGTAGCTGCTCAGGAAGAAAGGCGTGATCTCGCGTAGCCACGCGTTCTTGTAGGGCGTGAAGACGCCGTAAGGCTGGCGTGAGCCGGTGAGGATCTCCGAGCGCTCGAAGACCACGTGGTCCTTGAAGCTTTCCACCTGCACGCCGCGTGCGAGCAGCGTCTCGCCGACTGCCGCGTCGCGCCGCAGCGCGTCGGGCTCGTCGTCATGGTTGAAGTACAGCGCGTCGATGCCGAGTTCCGCGGCCAGGGCAGGGATCTGCTCGCGCGCCGCGCCGTGGCGCACGATCAGGCCGGCGCCGGGGGCGAGGGCCGCCAGGTCGGCGTCCAGCACCCGCAGGGCGTCGAGGATGAACTCGACGCGCCGGTCCGCGCGGGGCAGGGCGTCCAGGATGTCGGTGTCGAGCACGAAAGCGCAGTGGACGCGCTCGTGGCGCTGGAGCGCGCGGTGCAGCGCGGCGTGGTCGTCCGCGCGCAGATCGCGCCGGAACCAGACAAGGGCGTTCATGGAGGCGGAGTGTCGGTGAAATAGAATCCGCCCCTATGTCCAAGGAACGCATCGACCTGACCAACCAGTTCCTGATCGCCATGCCGGGCATGGTGGACGAGACCTTTGCCGGCTCCGTCGTCTACCTGTGCGAGCACAACGAGAAGGGCGCGCTGGGACTGGTCATCAACAAGCCGATCTCGCTGACCCTGGGCAACCTGTTCGAGAAGGTCGAGCTCGAGCTCGGCGACGAGGACATGGCCGCGCGGCCGGTGTTCTTCGGCGGTCCGGTCCAGACCGAACGCGGTTTCGTGCTGCACGAGCCGCTGGACGAGCAGGGCAACCACTACAACGCGACGCTCGCCGTGCCCGGCGGGCTCGAGATGACCACCAGCCGCGACGTGCTGGAGGCGCTGTCCAGCGGCGCCGGCCCCAAGCGCGTGCTGGTCACGCTGGGCTACAGCGGCTGGGCCGCCGGCCAGCTCGAGGAAGAGATCGGCCGCAATGGCTGGATCACCGTCGACGCCACGCCCGAGATCATCTTCGACACGCCCATCGAGGAGCGCTACGACAAGGCGCTCGCCCTGCTGGGCATCGATCCGCGCATGCTCAGCCAGGAGGCCGGGCACGCATGAATTCCGGAGGCGTCATGACCCCCATGAACACCGCTTCCCCCTCCGCTTTCGTCTCCCCTCTCGGTTTTGACTTCGGCACCAAGCGCCTCGGCGTGGCGACCGGCAACCGGATGCTGGGCAGCGCGCGCGGGTTGCGGACGATCACCGAGCAGGGCGATGCGCGCTGGGCCGCGATCGCGGCGCTGATCCAGGAGTGGCAGCCCGACGCGCTGGTGATCGGCGTGCCGCGCCATCCGGACGGCGCCCCGCATGAGATGACCGCCCGCGCGCTCAAGTTCGCCGGGCAACTGCGCGGCCGCTACCGGCTGCCGGTCGTGGAAGTCGATGAACGCTACACCAGCGCGGAAGCCCAGTCCCAGGGCGCGCGCGACCTCGATGCCGCCAGCGCGGCATTGATCCTCGAACAATTCTTCCGGGAACACCCATGAGCACATTGCACCTCGACGCGGAAGCGCTCTACGCCGACCTCGCGCGCGGCGTCCAGCGGCTGCTGCAGCCCGACTGCGCGCTGGTCGGCATCTGGTCAGGCGGCGCCTGGCTGGCCGAGCGCCTCCAGCAGGACTTGCAGCTGGCGGGTCAGCACGGCGTGATCTCCAGCGCGCTGCACCGCGACGACTTCGGCAGCAAGGGCATGAACGCGAGCGCCGACCACACCAAGCTGCCCTTCGAGGTCGAAGGCCGCCACATCCTGCTGATCGACGACGTGCTCTACACCGGCCGCACGACGCGCGCGGTGATCAACGAGCTGTTCGACTTCGGCCGCCCCGCCAGCGTGACGCTGGCCGTGCTGGTGGACCGCGGCGGCCGCGAGCTGCCGATCGAGCCGGTGTTCTCGGCCGCGCGCGTCGCGGTCGCGCCCAACCAGCGACTGAGCCTGGCCAAGGACGAGTCCGGCCGCTTCAGCTTCGACGTGAAGGGGGACTGACCCATGCTGAGCAAACGCAACCCCCAACTGAACAAGCACGGCGAGCTGATCCACCTGCTCTCCACCGAAGGCCTGCCCAAGGCCATCCTCCACCAGATCCTGGACACCGCCGGCACCTTCCTCTCGGTCAACGACCGCGAGGTCAAGAAGGTGCCGCTGCTGCGCGGCAAGTCGGTGTTCAACCTGTTCTTCGAGAACAGCACCCGCACCCGCACCACCTTCGAGATCGCCGCCAAGCGCCTGTCCGCCGACGTCATCAACCTCGACATCGCGCGCTCCAGCACCGCCAAGGGCGAGACGCTGCTCGACACGGTGGCCAACCTCTCGGCGATGCATGCCGACATGTTCGTGGTCCGCCACAGCGAGTCGGGTGCGCCCTACCTGATCGCGCAGCACTGCGCGCCGCATGTCCACGTGGTCAACGCCGGCGACGGCCGCCACGCGCATCCGACGCAGGGCCTGCTGGACATGTACACGATCCGCCACTTCAAGAAGGACTTCACCAACCTGACGGTGGCGATCGTCGGCGACATCGTGCACTCGCGCGTCGCGCGCAGCGACATCCACGCGCTGACCACGCTGGGCGTGCCGGAGATCCGGGCGGTGGGCCCGAAGACGCTGGTGCCGGGCGACCTCAAGGACATGGGCGTGCGCGTGTGCCACGACATGGCCGAGGGCGTGCGCGACGCCGACGTGATCATCATGTTGCGCCTGCAGAACGAGCGCATGAGCGGCGCGATGCTGCCCAGCGCGGGCGAGTACTTCAAGAGTTTCGGCCTGACGCCGGAGAAGCTGGCGCTGGCCAAGCCCGATGCGATCGTCATGCATCCGGGCCCGATCAACCGCGGCGTGGAGATCGCGTCCAACGTCGCCGACGGCGCGCACAGCGTGATCCTGCCGCAGGTCACCTTCGGCATCGCGGTGCGCATGGCCGTGATGTCCATCCTCGCGGGGAACGAAGCATGAAGATCCTGATCCAGAACGGCCGCCTCCTCGATCCCGCTTCGGGCCTGGACCAGGTCGGCGACCTCGCCATCGCCTCGGGCCGCATCGTCGGACTCGGCGGCGTGGGCGACTTCAGCGCGGACCGCGTCATCGACGCGAGCGGCCTGGTCGTCGCGCCGGGGCTCGTCGACCTCGCCGCGCGGCTGCGCGAGCCGGGCCACGAGCACGAGGGCATGCTGGAGAGCGAGCTCGCCGCGGCGGCCGCGGGCGGCGTGACCAGCCTGGTCTGCCCGCCCGACACCGACCCGGCGCTGGACGAGCCCGGCCTGGTCGAGATGCTCAAGTTCCGCGCCCGCAAGCTCAGCCGCTGCCGGCTGTTCCCGCTGGGCGCGCTGACGCGCGGCCTGGCCGGCGAGTCGCTGACCGAGATGGCCGAGCTGACCGAGTCGGGCTGCGTCGGGTTCTCGCAGGCGCATGTGCCCATCCGCAACACGCTGACGGTGCAGCGCGCGATGCAGTACGCGGCCAGCTTCGGCTACACGCTGTGGCTGCACGCGCAGGATCCGTGGCTCAGCGGCGGCGTCGCGGCCAGCGGCGCGGTGGCGACGCGGCTGGGCCTGTCCGGCGAGCCGGTCGCGGCCGAGACGATCGCGCTGCACACGATCCTGGAGCTGGTCCGCGTGACCGGCTGCCGCGTCCACCTGTGCCGCCTGAGCAGCGCCGCCGGCGTCGAGCTGCTGCGCCAGGCCAAGAAGGACGGGCTGCCGGTGACGGCGGACGTCTCGATCAACTCGCTGCACCTGAGCGATGTCGACATCGGCTACTTCAACCCGTCGATGCGGCTCACGCCGCCGCTGCGCCAGCAGCGCGACCGCGACGCGCTGCGCGCCGCGCTGGCCGACGGCACGATCGACGCGCTGGTCAGCGACCACAACCCGGTCGCGGCCGACGAGAAGTCGCTGCCCTTCGCCGAGGCCACGCCGGGCGCGACCGGCCTGGAGCTGCTGCTGAGCCTGGCGCTGCGCTGGGGCCAGGACGAGGGCCTGTCGCTGGCGCGCACGCTGGACACGATCACCGGCCGCCCGGTGAAGGTGCTGGGCGGCGCGCTGGGCTCGCTGGCGGCGAGCGCGGGCCGGCTGGTCGAGGGGGGCGTCGGCGACGTCGTCGTCTTCGATGCCGAGGCCAGTGGCGCGGTCACTCCGGAGCGGCTGGTCAGCCAGGGCAAGCACACGCCGTTCTCGTTCGACATCACCGGCTTCGAGCTGCCGGGCCGCGTGCGCTTCACGCTGGTGGCCGGCACGGTCGCCTACGAATCGCTGGTCACCGACGTCGAGCGGACCGCCTGATGCGCGCCGCGGTCGGCGCGTGGCGCGCGCTGCGCATGCTTGCCCACATCCTGCACGGGATCTACCTGGTGCAGTTCCGTTGGGGCGGCCTGGACACGCCGGCGAGGCAGCGCTACGTCGGCTGGTGGTCGGGCAAGCTGCTGCGGGTGCTGGGCGTGCGGCTCGAGTCGCCCGGTCCGCAGGCGAGCGCGCCGCGGCTGATCACGGCCAATCACATCTCGTGGCTGGACATCGCGGCGATGCACGCGGTGATGCCGGAGGCGCGTTTCGTCTCGAAGGCGGACATCGCGACCTGGTTCCTGGTGGGCAAGCTGGCGACGGCGGTGGGCACGCTCTACATCGAGCGCGCGAGCAAGCGCGACGCGCTGCGCGTGGTGCACAAGACGGCCGAGGCGCTGGCCGCGGGCCAGACGGTGGCGGTCTTCCCCGAGGGCACGACCGGCGCCGGTTATCCGCTGCTGCCGTTGCATGGCAACTTGCTGCAAGCGGCGATCAGCACCCACACGCCGCTGCAGCCGGTGGTGCTGCGCTGGCACCAGCCCGGCAAGCCGTACAGCGAGGCTGCCCAGTACATCGGCCAGATGTCGTTGATGGAAAGCCTGTGGCGAATCCTGACGGCGAAGGACCTGGCCGTCGAAGTCCGCTCGCTCGACGCGATGCCGACCGAGGGCATGGATCGCCGCCACCTCGCCGAAGCTCTCGCACAGGCGATCTCAACCGCACTCCCAAGGCCCTAGACCCTCGGTCGGTCAGGGACGGCAAGGCGTGGGGTTTCGGCGCTTGACGACGAGGCCCCATGACTTGGCGGCCAAGCGCGCCAGTGAGGGCAGGTGGGCGGCCCCAAGGTCCGCCACCCCCCCCCCGGCGACCTGCTTCCAGATCGCCCGTCACCGGGTACGCCGGCTGCCCTGGCCGGCCGGATTGGTGCGAGGATCCGCCGATGCTGCTCTGCTTTGACGACGAACAGGACCTGGCCACGCGGCTGGCCAGGGAGTTGGGCCGCCCGATGGGCGTGATCACGCGACATCGTTTCCCCGACGGCGAAGTCCGGCTGGTGCTGCCCAAGCCGCTGCCCTCGGACATCATCGTGCTGCGCGGTTTGCAGCATCAACCGAACGACCGCCTGGTGGAGTTGCTGATCGCCGCGCCCGCCGCCCGTGGCTGGGGCGTGCGGCACCTGGCGCTGGTGGCGCCGTACCTGGCCTACATGCGGCAGGACATGGAGTTCACCCCCGGCGAGGCGGTGAGCCAGCGCCACATCTCGGCGCTGTTGTCGACGCAGTTCGACCGCGTGGTGACGGTGGACCCGCACCTGCACCGGATCTCGAGCCTGGACGAGGTGATGCCGCCGGGGCGCGGGATCGCGCTGTCGGCGGCGGCGCTGCTGGGCCGCTTCATCGCGACGCAGGTGCCGGGGGCGGTGCTGGTCGGCCCGGACGAGGAGTCGGCCCAATGGGTGGCCGAGGCGGCGCGCGCCGCGAAGCTGGACCATGCGATCGGCCGCAAGGTGCGCTTCGGCGACACGCAGGTGCAGCTCGCGTTCCCCGATCTGGACGTGCGGGGCCGCGCGGTGGTGCTGCTCGACGACATGGCCTCCACCGGCCGGACGTTGATGGGCTCGGCGCGCGAGGCGCTCGAGCGTGGCGCGGCCAGCGTCGACGTCGCGGTGACGCATGCGCTGTTCAACGGGGACGCGCTGCCGGCGCTCCGGGAGGCCGGCGTGCGCCACATCTGGAGCAGCAACGCGGTGCCGCACGAGAGCAACGCGGTCTGCATCGCCGAGCTGCTGGCGACCGCGCTGCGGCGCAAGTGAGCGCGGCCTGACCGAGCCTTAGGCCTTGCCCTGGTTCGCCACCGCCGCC
Organism: Mitsuaria sp. GD03876; assembly: GCF_029840635.1. GTDB lineage: Bacteria > Pseudomonadota > Gammaproteobacteria > Burkholderiales > Burkholderiaceae_C > Roseateles. The sequence continues at coordinate 10,240 of NZ_JAOCCU010000002.1, forward strand.
GCGGCCTTCGCGGCGGCCTCGGCGTCGCCGAGGTAGTAGCTCTTGATCGGCTTCAGGTCCTTGTCCAGCTCGTAGACCAGCGGAATGCCGTTGGGAATATTCACGCCAACGATGGCTTCGTCGGCGATGCCGTCCAAATACTTCACGAGAGCCCGGATCGAGTTGCCGTGGGCCGCGATCAGCACGCGTTGTCCCGACAGAATCGCGGGTGCGATCTGTTCGTTCCAGTAGGGCAGCACGCGGGCCACGGTGTCCTTGAGGCACTCGGTCAGCGGAATGTCCGATGGCTGCAGGCCGGCATAGCGGATGTCGCCGCGCTCGCTGCGCGGGTCCGACGCTTCCAGCGCCGGTGGCGGGGTGTCATAGCTCCGGCGCCAGACGAGCACCTGCTCGTCGCCGTACTGCTTGGCCATGTCCGCCTTGTTCAGACCCTGAAGGCCGCCGTAATGGCGTTCGTTCAGGCGCCAGCTGTGCCGCACCGGCAGCCACTGGCGATCCATCTGGTCGAGGCAGTGCCACAGGGTCCAGATGGCGCGCTTGAGCACCGAAGTGTGCGCGACGTCGAAATCGACGCCCGCCTCCTTCAGCAGCCGGCCCGCCTGCTTGGCCTGCTCCACGCCGGTGGGGGTCAGATCGACATCGGTCCAGCCGGTGAAGCGGTTCTCGAGATTCCAGGTCGATTCGCCATGGCGAATCAGCACGAGCTTGTACATGGGTCTTGGATGAGTTCGTGAGGTTTGGCCGGGTTCCGGCAGGCCCGGCGGATTCTAGAGGCAGCCCTCCAGGGCCCGCGCCTCAAGAAGCCTTCCGGACCGCCGACAACTGCTTTCGCAACGGGCGAAAGGCGCACCCGCGCCCCAACTCGGTTCGTGAGAAGAACACGCCCGCATCGGGCTTTAACGCTGTACAGGAGTACTTGCAATGATGGTGGTGAAGAACTTGCGCATGACGCCGCTGGCGCTGGCGCTGGTGGCATTCGGCGCGCAGGCGCAGGGCCAGTCGGATTCGATGTTCTCGTTCTCCGGCTTCGGCACGGTCGGCCTGACCGGCACGACCAAGGACGGCGCCGAGTACGTCATCCCCGGCCAGATGCACGGCGCGGACAAGAACGTCAGCGGCGAGGTCGACTCCAAGCTGGGCCTGCAGGGCACGGCGAAATTCAACCCGATGTTCTCGGCCACCGTGCAGGTGCTGACCAAGCAGAACGGCAAGGGCAACTGGACGCCGCAGGTCGAGTGGGCCTTCGCCAAGTGGCAGGCCACGCCGGGCCTGGCGGTCCGCGCCGGCCGCATCGGCGCGCCGTTCTTCGCGGTGTCGGACTTCCGTGACGTCGGCTACGCCAACACCTGGCTGCGCCCGCCGATCGACGTCTACGGCCAGGTGCCGTTCAGCCACTTCGACGGCGCCGACGTCAACTGGACCACGCAGGTCGCCGGCAAGACGGTGACGGTGCAGGCGCTGGCCGGCAACACGACGGACCACGCCAACCAGATCAAGGTCGAGGTCAAGAAGATGGTCGGCGTCAACGCCACCATCGAACTGGCCGACGGCCTGACGCTGCGCGCCGGCCACGTGCAGGGCAAGCTGACCGCCCACAGCGACACCACGCAGGCGCTGGTCGGCCTGCTGCGCCTGACGCCGTTCGCCTCGGTCGGCGACCAGCTCGACACCACCAAGAAGGACGCCAGCTTCTCCGGCGTCGGCCTGACCTACGACGAGGGCCAGTGGGTCGTCGCCGCCGAGTACACCAAGCGCCGCACCGACTCGCTGGTGCCCGACACCACCGGCTGGTACACGACGGTCGGCTACCGCGTCGGCAAGTTCACGCCGTACGCGACGCTGTCGCGCCAGAAGACGGACAGCAGCAACGTCGACAACACGATCCCGGCCGGCCTGGTCGTGGCCGGCCTGCCGCTGCGCGCGATCGTGGACGGTGCCCTGGCCAGCCAGAGCACGCCGCAGAAGACCATCGCCGTGGGCGTGCGCTGGGACGCGTGGCGCAACGTCGCGGTCAAGGCGCAGTACGACAGCATCAAGACCACCGGCGCCGGCCAGTTCACCAATGTCCAGCCGGGCTTCAACAACGAGCGCGTCGGCGTCTACAGCGTCGCTGTCGACTTCGTGTTCTAAGACGCAGAGGCCTCCATGCAGTTCAACATGATCAAGCCCATGATCGGCGCGGCGCTGTTCGCCGCCGCCGTGGCCGCGCAGGCGCAGGTCGCCGTCGTGGTCAATCCGAAGAGCCCCATCGCCAGCATGTCCGCCGACCAGGTCGCGAGCATCTTCCTGGGCAAGTCCAACCAGCTGCCCAACGGCAGCGCCGCGCAGGCGGTGGATTTGCCGGACAGCGCCGCGGCGCGCGAGCATTTCTACTCGAAGGCCACCGGCAAGTCCTCCGCGCAGGTGAAGGCCGCGTGGTCGCGCCTGGTGTTCTCGGGCAAGGGCACGCCGCCCAAGGAACTGGGCAGCTCGGCCGACGTCAAGAAGTTCGTCGCGGCCAACGCCGACGCGATCGGCTACATCGAGAAGTCGGCCGTCGACGGCTCGGTGAAGGTGGTGCTCAGCGTCGACTGACGCCGGGCGCGCGGGGCGGCCACGGCCGTCCCGCCACCGCCGGCACGCGTCCGCACAGATGGACCGGCCGGCGCGGCGTTCGGCTTCGCGGCCGGACACCGTCCACGGGAGCGATGGTGAGAGAGACACAGTGACCAGGAGTCAGACATGAACTTGAAGACCCGTATCGCGATGCTGCCGGTGCTGGCGGCGATCGTCTTCGCGGTGGGCATCGCGGTGGTGCTGTTCTTTTCGTCGCGGACCTCGGGCGCGATCCACGCGCTGGGCGAGGCCGACTACCCCTACCTCGTGGCCACCAACCAGGTGGCCGCGCAGCTCGAGGCGCTGGGCGCGACGATCCAGTCCGCCGTCGCCGAGGGCGAGAAGAAGCGCCTGGACGAGGCCGGCGAGCGCGCCGCCGCGATGCGCAAGGCGATCGCCACGATCAAGGCGATCCCCGGCCGCGCCGACGCCGGCGCGAAGCTGGAGAGCGGCTTCGAGGCCTACTACGCCGCCTCGGTGGAGACGGCGCAGCTGTTCCTGGGCATCAAGCAGGGCGACCAGGCCGGCGCGATCCCGAAGATGCAGGCCGCGCAGAAGGCGCTGGAGCAGACGCTCGCCGACGCGCGCGCCGATGCCAAGACCACTTTCGACGCGACGCTCGCGAGCGCGCAGGCCGGCGTCGGCTCGGGCCTGTGGGCCACGGTGCTGAGCGGGCTCATCGTGGTCGTGTGCCTGGGCGCGGGCTCGTGGCTGCTGATCGCCAGCGTCTGGCGCCAGCTCGGCGGCGAGCCGGAGTACGCCCGCGACGTGATGCGCCAGATGGCCGGCGGCGACCTGTCGCAGGCGATCGTCGTGGCGCCGGGCGCCGAAGGCAGCCTGCTGGCGGCGGTGCGCGACATGTCCAGCGGCCTGGCGGCCATCGTGGGCAACGTGCGCAGCGGCACCGATTCGATGACGGTGGCCTCGCGCGAGATCGCCGCGGGCAACCAGGACCTGTCGGTCCGGACCGAGAAGCAGGCCGGCTCGCTGGAGCAGACCGCCTCCAACATGCAGCAGCTGACCGAGACCGTGCGCCAGAGCGCCGACGCCGCCAGCCAGGCCAACCAGTTGGCCGGCAGCGCGGCGACCGTCGCGCGCAAGGGCGGCGAAGTGGTCGGTCAGGTTGTCGCGACGATGGACGAGATCAGCGCCAGCTCGCGCCGCATCGGCGACATCATCGGCACGATCGACGGCATCGCCTTCCAGACCAACATCCTGGCGCTGAACGCCGCGGTGGAGGCGGCCCGGGCGGGCGAGCAGGGCCGCGGCTTCGCGGTCGTGGCCGGCGAGGTGCGTTCGCTGGCGCAGCGCAGCGCCGAGGCCGCGCGCGAGATCAAGACCCTGATCGGCGCGAGCGTCGAGCGCGTGGAATCCGGCTCGCGCCTGGTGCAGGACGCCGGCGCGACGATGGAGGAGATCGTGGCCAGCGTGCAGCGCGTCTCCGACATCATCAGCGAGATCACCGCCGCGTCCGCCGAGCAGAGCCAGGGCATCGGCCATGTCAACCAGTCGGTGGTGCAGCTCGACCAGATGACGCAGCAGAACGCCGCGCTGGTGGAGCAGGCCGCGGCCGCGGCCAACAGCCTGGAGCAGCAGGCGCGCTCGCTGCAATCCGCAGTCTCGACCTTCAAGCTGGCGTGACGGCGCGCCGGGCTTCGGGCCCGGCGTTTCTATAATCCGCGGCTTTTGGATTCACCGTACAGGCCCCGCCTTGAAGTTCCTGCTTGAAAACTGGTATCTCGTGCTCGCCGCCCTGGCGTCGGGCGGCCTGCTGCTGTGGCCGTCGCTGCGCGGCAAGTCCGGCGGCGTCGCCACCGCCGAGGCGGTGCGCCTGGTCAACCGCGAGAAGGGCGTGCTGATCGACGTCGGCGAGCCCGAGGAGTACGCCGCCGGCCACGCGGCCGGCGCGCGCAACGTGCCGCTGTCCACGCTGACTGGCACGGAGCTTCCCGCCAAGCAACTGCCCAGCAACAAGGCCCTGCCGGTGGTGCTGATGTGCAAGACCGGCGCACGCGCGCAGCGCGCCGCTGGCATCCTCCAGAAACAGGGCTACGCGAACGCGGTCGCTGTCCAGGGCGGTCTGGCCGCCTGGCGCGAGGCGAGTTTGCCTGTCGAGAAGTCCGCGGCCTGATCGCCCTGGCGACCGCACCGGCATCCCGATTGCCGGATCACGACGCTCGACACGATTTTGGAGAACAGGCGATGGCCGCCGTGAAGATGTATACGACCCTGGTCTGCCCGTACTGCGTGCGGGCCAAGCACCTGCTCAAGCAGCGGGGCGTGGACCGGATCGAGGAGGTCCGGGTGGACCTGGACCCGACGCAACGCGACGCGATGATCCAGCTGACCGGCCGGCGCACCGTGCCGCAGATCTTCATCGGCGACACGCACGTCGGCGGCTGCGACGACCTGATCGCGCTGGACCAGCGCGGCGCCCTGCAGCCGCTGCTGGCGGCCTGAATCGACGAGCGATCCGCGGCCGAAGCGCCTTGCGACAACCCTCATCGGCCTGTCGCGGGCGCTCGGTCATAATGCCCGCCGCGGCCCGCCGCTGGCGGGCCTTTTCATTTGGATGACCCTCATGGCCGACGACACCAACACCCCCGTGTTCCAGATTCAGCGCATGTACCTGAAGGACCTGTCGCTGGAGCAGCCGAACGCCCCCGCGATCCTGCTGGAGCAGGCGCCGCCGCAGGTCGACATCAAGCTCTCGCTGGCCGCCGAGCCGGTGGCCGAGGGCCTGTTCGAGGTCAGCGTCACCGCCACCGTGACCACGACGGTGCAGGACAAGACCCTGTTCCTGATCGAGGCCAAGCAGGCCGGCATCTTCGAGATCCGCAACCTGCCGCAGGAACAGCTCGAAGGCATCCTGGCCATCGTCTGCCCGCAGATGATCTACCCCTACCTGCGCGCCATCGTCTCCGACGTCTGCACCCGCGCCGGCTTCCCGCCGGTGATGCTGACGGAAGTGAACTTCCAGGCGATGTTCGAGGCGCAGCAGGCCCAGATGGCCGGCGGCCAGGCCAACGGCGAAGCCATCCCGAACTGAGCCCGCGCCCATGAAGACGCCGGCCCCGCGGACCCGTCCGCTGGCCGGCGTGTTTCATTCCGGGGTGGGACGGCGCTTTTCCTGGCGCCGCCGCCTTCGTTCCTCCCTTGATCCCTTGAGCCGACGATGACTGCTCCGCGCATGAAGATCAGCGTGCTGGGCGCCGGTGCCTGGGGCACGGCGCTGGCGATCGCCGCCAGCGCGCGCCACGACGTGACGCTGTGGGCTCGCGACGCCGGCGCGATCGCCGCGATGCGCGCCGACCGCCGCAACGCCCGCTACCTGCCCGACGCGGCGCTGCCGGCGGCGCTGGCGCTCGACGACGACCTCGAGGCCGCGCTCGCGCATGGCCGCGACGGCCTGATCGTGATCGCGACGCCGATGGCGGGCCTGCGCGGCATGCTGGCGCGGGTGCCCGCGGGTGCCCGCGCGCAATGGCTGTGCAAGGGCTTCGAGGCCGGGACCGGACGGCTCGGCCACGAGATCGCGCGCGAGGTCGCGCCGCACCTGGCCACCGGCATCCTGTCCGGGCCGAGCTTCGCGCAGGAGGTCGCTGCCGGGCAGCCGACGGCGCTGGTGTCGGCCTCGGCCGATGCGGCGTTGGCGCAGTTGGGAGTGACGGCCTTCCACAGCGAGCGGCTGCGGGTGTATTCGTCGGCCGATCCGGTCGGCGTCGAGGTCGGCGGCGCGGTCAAGAACGTGATGGCGATCGCGGTGGGCATCGCCGATGGGCTGCGGCTGGCGGCCGAGGCCCGGGGCCTGACGGGGCCGGGGCTGAACGCCCGCGCCGCGCTGATCACGCGCGGCCTGGCCGAGATGCAGCGCCTGGCGCTGGCGCTGGGTGGGCAGCCGGAGACGCTGCTGGGCCTGGCGGGCCTCGGCGACCTCGTGCTGACGGCCACCGGCGACCTGTCGCGCAACCGGCGCGTCGGCCTGCTGCTGGCCGAGGGCCTGGACCTGCCGGCGATCCTCGCCAGGCTCGGCCACGTGGCCGAAGGCGTCTACAGCGCGCCGACGGTGCTGGCGCGCGCCCGCGATGCCGGCGTCGACATGCCGATCACCACCGCCGTCGTCGAGGTGCTGGAAGGCCGCATGACGACGCACGCGGCGATGGACGCGCTGATGGGCCGCCAGGCCAAGGCCGAGTGGTGACGCCGAAGACGCGCATGACCCGGGTGTCGCCGCGATGAAGCGCCGCGCGCTGCTGGCCGCCACGGCCGCCGTGTCCGCCGGTGCCGCCTGGATGCCGACATCGTCCCGCGCCGCGACCGGGATCGCGCCGGCATGGCCGTCGCGGCCGATCCGACTCGTCGTGCCATTCCCCGGCGGCAGCTCGCCGGACCTGATCGCCCGCTACCTGGCCGAACCGCTCGCGCAGGCGCTCGGCCAACCGATCGTCATCGACAACAAGCCCGGCGCCGGCGGGAACATCGGCACCGGCGCGGTCGCCAAGGCCGCGCCTGATGGGCACACGCTGCTGTTCACGATCCAAGGTCCATTGATCACCGCGCCGCTGCTGGCGAAGTCGCTGCCCTACGACCCGCAGCGCGAGTTGCGCGCGGTCAGCTTCATCGCCAGCTCCCCCAACGTGCTGGTCGTGTCGCCGTCGCTCGGCGTGGACACGCTGGCGCAGTTCGTCGCGCTCGCCAAGCGCCGGGCCGGCGTGCTGAATTACGGCAGCGTCGGCAACGGCAGTGCGGCGCATCTCGCGATGGAGTCGTTCATCGCGCGCGCCGGGCTGCAGCTGGTGCATGTGCCGTATGCCGGCTTTCCGCAGGTGGTCAACGCGATGCTCGCGGGGCAGGTCCATGCCGGCTTCATGGTGCCGGCGATCGCGATGCCGCAGGTCAAGGCGGGCAAGCTCAAGGCGCTCGCGGTGACCAGCGCGGGGCGCTTCGCCGCGCTCGCGGAACTGCCCACCGTCGCGGAGTCCGGTTATCCCGGCTTCGAGGCCACGTCGTGGCAGGCGCTGCTCGCGCCGGCCGGCACGCCGGCGGCGATCGTCGAGCGGCTGTCGGCGGAAGTGATCCGCATCGTGCGCGGCGAGGCGTTCCGGCGCGAGCTGCTGCCGCTGTACTTCAGCGCCGCGGGGACGTCGCCTGAAGGGCTCGATGCGTTGATGCGGGATGAGCGTCAGCGCTGGGGCGCGCTGGTCAGGCAGTTGAAGCTGGAGCGCGAGTGAGCGCCTGAGCGCTCCTCGTTGCAGCCCTCACCCTCACCGCAGCCCTCTCCCGCAGTGCGGGAGAGGGAGCGTCGAGAGACCGAGTAAGTCAGACGCCGTCGATGTAGCCGTTCTGGCGCCAGCCTTCGAAGACCGCGACCGCGACGGCGTTGCTGAGATTGAGGCTGCGCTGGCCCTCGCGCATCGGCAGCCGCACGCGCTGCTCAAGCGGGAATCCATCCCGCAAGGCCGGCGGCAGGCCCGCCGTCTCGCAGCCGAAGACCAGCCAGTCGCCCGGCTTCAACGCGACCGTCGGCAGCAGCCGGCTGCCGCGCGTGGTGAACGCGAACATCCGCGTCGCCTCGGGCTGTTCGGCGGCGAGGAAAGCCGCCCAGTCCGCATGCCGCAGCACCGGCGCGTACTCGTGATAGTCCAGCCCGGCGCGCTGCAGCAGCTTGTCCTCCATCGAGAAGCCCAGCGGCTCGATCAGGTGCAGCCGGCAGCCAGTGTTGGCCGCGAGCCGGATCACGTTGCCGGTGTTGGGCGGGATCTCCGGATGGACCAGCACGATGTTGAACATGGGAGGAAGGCTCTTTCGATGGGAATCAGGGCGTGCGCGCGGCCACCCAGGCCTGCACGTCCGCCGCGCCGGCGCGTCGCAACGCGATCGCGGCCTCGTGCAGCGTGGCGCCGCTGGTCATGACGTCGTCGACCAAGGCCACCCGCAGCCCGCGCACCGGCTTCACCACGGCGAACGCGCCGCGCAGGTTGCGCCGCCGCTCGTCGAGCGGCAACTGCGCCTGCTGGCCGGTGTGCCGCACGCGCAGCAGCGTCGCCGCGCAAAGCCGGGATTGTCGCTCGGCGGCCGGCAGGGCGAGCCGCCGCGCGATCTCGTGCGCCTGGTTGTAGCCGCGCTCGCGCAGCCGCTCGATCGACAACGGGACCGGGACGATCAGGTCGGGCGCCCCTTCATCCGGATGGCCCGCGTTGCCCGAGTCGCCCGCGTTGCCCGCGTCCTCCAGCGCCCGCGCCACCGCGTGCGACAGCCGCGCCGCCAGCAACGGCGCGAGCTCCAGGCGTTCGCCGAACTTCAGCGCCAGCAGCAGCCGGTCCCACGGGAAGGCGTAGTCCATCGCGGCGACGCAGCGCGACAGCGGCGGCGGATGCGCCGCGCAGCGACCGCAGCGCGGCGCCAGGCCGCCCGCGGGCAGCCGCAGGGCGCAGAGCGCGCAGCGCGGGCCGTCGTCCAGCGGATGCAGCGTCTCGCACGCCGGGCACAGCGGACCGCGGCACCAGGACCGGCAGAACGCGCACTGTCCGGGCCATCGCCCGATCGTGCCCCGCGCGAGGCGCGCGGCCTCGCCGAGCCGCGAGATCCCGCACGCCATCGAGGATCGCGTCAATGTCCGGTGGCGCCAGAGGTCAAGCATGGCCGCCTACAATCCCGCCCCATGACTGGGAACGAGGCCTTGCCGCCAAGCACACAGCAGATCGATGCAGGCGCGGCGCAACGGCAGCGTCGACGCCTGGCCGCGTCCGACACGGCGCCCTGGCTGCATCAGGAAGTCGCCACGCGCATGCTGGACCGCCTGCCGGTGATCCGGCTGCAGCCCACCGCGGTGCTGCAGAGCCGCCCCTCGACGGGCGGCGGCGACGAGGGCCTGCGCCAGCACTATCCGCAAGCGACGCAGCTGTGGCTCGAGCCCGAGGCCGAGGTCCGCGCGCTGCAGCAGTCGCGCCTCAAGCGCGGCTTCATGCAATCGGTGATGGACAAGCTGCGCGGCGGCGCGCCGACCGAGGTGATCGCGGAGCCGCCCGCCGGCGCGGCGCAGCTCGCCTGGTCCAACATGGAACTCCACGCCGAGGCCGACAAGCCCGCGCTCGTGAAGCGCTGGCATGCGGGCCTCGCGGTCGAGGGCTGCCTGATGTTCTCGTGCCTGGGCCCGGACAGCTTCATCGAGCTGCGTCCGCTCTACGCCAACGAGGGCTGGGGCCCGCCGGCGCCGGACTGGGTCGACATGCACGACCTGGGCGACCTGCTGGTGCACGCGGGCTTCGCCGATCCGGTGATGGACCAGGAGCACCTGCGCCTGACCTGGGGCTCGCCCGAGGATCTGCTGCGCGACCTGCGCGCGCTCGGCGGCAACCTCGCGCCGGCGCGCGTGCGCGGCCTGCGCACGAAAGCCTGGCGCGCGCGGCTGCTGCGCGCGCTCGAGTCGCTGCGCGGCGCGGACGGCCGGCTGTCGCTGAGCATCGAGCTGGTCTACGGCCATGCGTTCAAGCCTCAACCGAAGGCGAAGGTCGCGGCCACCACCGAGGTGTCGCTGGACCAGATGCGCGCGATGGTGCGCGCGGGCAAACACTGACCCCCATCGCGCGCGGGCTCGGCTAGCGGCTCGCCACGCGTGGGCGCCCAGAGGGAAACGCGGTCCATTCTGAGGGTAATCCTGGGCCGTTCGGCCCGCGTGGGGCGGTCATAGTGCGCCAGGGGAGTGGACTAGAATCCGCGCCCGACTGGAGTACGTCTGCTAGCCCCGTAGGTTTCTGCCACCGCTTGGCATCGAAGCCCGCGCAACAAGCGGGATCGAGCGCCAATGCCGCCTGGAAGGAGACCCGGGTGACACGAGCTTGAGAAAGACTGGATAAAGAGACGACCATGACGATTGACAACAGTTGTGTGCAACTGGGGCGCCGCTGCAGCCAGCTCGCGTTCGGCCTGACGGCCGCGCTGGCCAGCCAGGTCGCCTTGGCGGTCAACGACCTCCCCGGAGGTCCGGCCGTCAACCAGCTGAATCTGCCGCCGCCGGTCACCAAGATCGCGCACGAGCAGATGTGGCTGCACAACATGATGCTGGTCCTGTGCCTGGCGATCTTCATCGCCGTGTTCGGTGTCATGTTCTATTCGATCTTCAAGCACCGGAAGTCCAAGGGCGCCGTGCCCGCCAACTTCCACGAGAGCGTGAAGGTCGAGATCGCGTGGACCGTCGTCCCCTTCATCATCGTCATCCTGATGGCGCTGCCCGCGACCAAGGTCGTCGTGGCGATGAAGGACACCACCAACTCCGACATCACCATCAAGGCCACCGGCTACCAGTGGAAGTGGGGCTATGACTACCTGAAGGGCGAGGGCGAGGGCATCGGCTTCGTCTCGACGCTGGACGCCTCGCACCGCGCGCTGTCCGACAGCGGCCATCCGGGCCAGGTCGACAACTACCTGCTCAAGGTCGACAACCCGCTGGTGGTGCCGGTGGGCAAGAAGATCCGCATCATCACCACGGCCGACGACGTGATCCACGCCTGGATGGTGCCGGCCTTCGGCGTCAAGCAGGACGCGATCCCCGGCTACGTGCGCGACACCTGGTTCAAGGCCGAGCAGACCGGCGACTTCTACGGCCAGTGCGCCGAGCTCTGCGGCAAGGAGCACGCCTACATGCCGATCCACGTCAAGGTGCTCAGCGCCAAGGACTACAGCGAGTGGGTCGGCGGCGAGATGAAGAAGATCGCCGCCAAGGCCGACGATCCGAGCAAGGTCTGGACGATGGACGAGTTGATGGCGCGCGGCCAGAAGCTGTTCGACGCCAACTGCGCGGTCTGCCACAAGGCCGACGGCAAGGGCGCGGGCCAGTTCCCGGCGCTGGACGGCTCGGCGATCGTCAAGGCCGAGGACCATGCCCAGCAGCTCCACCTGGTGCTCAACGGCAAGGGCCAGATGCCGGCCTGGAAGACGGTGCTCAAGGACAGCGAGCTGGCCGCCGTCGTGACCTACACGAAGAACGCCTGGTCCAACAAGACCGGCCAGATCGTGCAGCCGTCGGAAGTCGTGGCCGAACGCGCCAAGTGACCCCGACCCGCCCGATCCGATCGACGCAGAACGCCTGAATGCTCGATCGCCGGTCCGCCCCGCGCGGGCCGAGCGATCCGCCACCGAGGAATTGACATGAGTGCAGTGCTCGACCACCCGACCGGTCATGCCCATGACCATGACGATCACCATGACCACCACGCCCCGACGGGCTGGCGGCGCTGGGTCTTCGCCACGAACCACAAGGACATCGGCACGATGTACCTGTTGTTCAGCTTCACGATGCTGATGATCGGCGGCATCCTGGCGCTGTGCATCCGCGCCGAGCTGTTCCAGCCGGGGCTGCAGTTCTTCAATCCGGAACTGTTCAACCAGTTCACCACGATGCACGGGCTGATCATGGTGTTCGGCGCGATCATGCCGGCCTTCGTCGGCTTCGCGAACTGGATGATCCCGCTGCAGATCGGCGCGTCGGACATGGCCTTCGCGCGGATGAACAACTTCAGCTTCTGGCTGATGATCCCGGCGGCGCTGATGCTGGTGGGCTCGTTCTTCATGCCCGGCGGCGCGCCGGCGGCCGGCTGGACGCTGTACGCGCCGCTGACGCTGCAGATGGGCCCGTCGATGGACGCCGGCATCTTCGCGATGCACATCCTGGGCGCGTCCTCGATCATGGGCTCGATCAACATCATCGTGACCATCCTCAACATGCGCGCCCCCGGCATGACGCTGATGAAGATGCCGATGTTCGCGTGGACCTGGCTGATCACCGCCTACCTGCTGATCGCGGTGATGCCGGTGCTGGCCGGCGCGATCACGATGACGCTGACGGACCGCCACTTCGGCACCAGCTTCTTCACGCCCTCGGGCGGCGGCGACCCGGTGATGTACCAGCACATCTTCTGGTTCTTCGGCCACCCCGAGGTCTACATCATGATCCTGCCGGCCTTCGGCATCGTGAGCCAGATCGTCCCGGCGTTCGCGCGCAAGCGGCTGTTCGGCTACGCCTCGATGGTGTACGCGACCGCCTCGATCGCGATCCTGTCCTTCATCGTGTGGGCCCACCACATGTTCGCCACCGGCATGCCGGTGACGGGCCAGCTGTTCTTCATGTACGCGACGATGCTGATCGCGGTGCCCACCGGCGTGAAGATCTTCAACTGGCTGGCGACGATGTGGCGCGGCTCGATGACCTTCGAGACCCCGATGCTGTGGGCCGTGGGCTTCATCTTCGTGTTCACGATGGGCGGCTTCACCGGCCTGATCCTCGCGGTCGCGCCGGTGGACATCCAGCTCCAGGACACCTACTACGTCGTGGCCCACTTCCACTACGTGCTGGTGGCCGGCTCGCTGTACGCGCTGTTCGCCGGCGTCTACTACTGGGGCCCGAAGTGGACCGGCGTCATGTATTCGGAGACGCGCGGCAAGATCCACTTCTGGGGTTCGCTGATCTTCTTCAACCTGACCTTCTTCCCGATGCACTTCCTCGGGCTGGCCGGCATGCCGCGACGCTACGCCGACTACCCGATGCAGTTCGCCGACTTCAACGCGATCGCCTCGATCGGCGCCTTCGGTTTCGGTCTGATGCAGGTCTACTTCTTCCTCGCCGTGGCCGTCCCGATGATGCGCGGCAAGGGCGAGAAGGCCCCGCAGAAGCCGTGGCAAGCCGCCGAAGGCCTGGAATGGGAATTGCCGTCGCCGGCGCCGTTCCACACCTTCGAGACGCCGCCCAAGCTGGACGTGACGGCCACCAGGATCATCGGCTGAGCGGCACGGGATCCAGGGAGCGAGCGATGGCACCGACCCCCGAGCAACGCAGGAGCAACCTGCGCCTGGCCCTCATCCTTGCCAGCGTGGCGGCGATCTTCGGCATCGGGTTCGTGGCCAAGATCGTGTTCCTCGGCGCGTCATGAGCGAGCCGACCAAGCGCGCCCGCTGGATCCGCCGGGAGAACCTGCGGATGACCGGCAAGCTGCTGGTGGTGGTGGCGGCGATGTCGTGCTTCGGCTACGCGCTGGTGCCGATGTACCGGGCGATCTGCACGGCGCTGGGCATCAACGTGCTGTCGCTGTCGGAGCGCCAGCACGCGGTGCGCGCCGAGGACGTGAAGAACACGCAGGTCGACTACAGCCGCCAGATCACGATCGAGTTCGACGCCAACGCCCGCGGCCCCTGGGACTTCAAGCCGGCGCAGCGCCACCTGACGGTCCACCCGGGCGAGCTGACGACGGTGATGTACACCTTCCAGAACATCCAGTCGCGGACGATGTCGGCGCAGGCGATCCCGAGCTACGCGCCCAAGCAGGCCACGCCCTACTTCAACAAGCTGGAGTGCTTCTGCTTCAACGAATACACGCTGAAGCCGGGCGAACAGAAGGAGTGGCCGGTGGTGTTCGTCATCGACCCGAAGATCCCGAAGGACGTGCGCACGATCACGCTGTCCTACACCTTCTTCGAGGTGGCGGGGAAGGGCAAGGCGCAGGCGGCGGCCAATCCGGTGGCGCCGGTGGTGGCGCCCGCGGCGACGGAGCCCGGTTCGCGCTCCTGAGCGCGACGCGGTCGAGACGGTGGAAACGACGATGTCCGAGGACCTGAAGCCCGGCGAGGATCTGAAGCAGGCGATGCAGCGCAAGGGGTCCTTCCTCGGCACGCTGCGCGCGGTGGCCTGGTCCTTCTTCGGCGTGAGGAAGGGCTCGGACTACGAGAAGGATGTGTCGCAGCTCAATCCGCTGCACGTGATCGCGGCCGGCGTCATCGCCGCGGCGCTGTTCGTGGTGGGGTTGGTGTTGCTGGTCCGCTGGGTGGTGAGCAGCGGCGCGGCGATGAGCTGAACAACGTGGCTTGAGAACCTGAACTGAGAACCGAAGTTCGAGGAGATAACGCATGTCGGCAACGACTCACGGAAATACGCCCTACTACTTCGTGCCCGCCCCGTCGCGGCACCCGGCGATGGCCGCCTTCGGCCTGTTCTGGGTGATCCTGGGCGCGGGGCAGTGGGTCAACGGCCACGACTGGGGCAAGTGGTCGCTGCTGTTCGGGCTGCTGTGGTGGGCCTTCACGCTCAAGCAGTGGTTCGGCGACGCGATCCGCGAGAGCGAGACCGGCCAGTACAGCGACCGCATCGACGTGTCGTTCCGCTGGAGCATGGGCTGGTTCATCTTCTCGGAGGTGATGTTCTTCGCGGCCTTCTTCGGCGCGCTGTTCTGGTCGCGCGGCTACAGCATCCCGACGCTGGGCAGCCTGGACAACGCGCTGCTGTGGCCCGACTTCAACGGCCTGTGGCCCAGCGTGGCCGCCGGGGCGACCGCCTCGCCGGCGGGCACGGTGGAGGCGTTCGCGACGATGGGCCCGTGGCCGATCCCGACGATCAACACCGCGCTGCTGCTGACCTCGGGCGTGACGCTGACGATCGCGCACCATGCGCTGATCGCCGGCCACCGCGCCAAGACCATCGGCTGGATGTGGGCGACGGTGCTGCTGGGCATCACCTTCCTGGGCTTCCAGGGCTACGAGTACTTCCATGCGTACCACGAGCTGAACCTGAAGCTGAACTCGGGCATCTTCGGCTCGACCTTCTTCATGCTGACCGGTTTCCACGGCTTCCACGTGTTCGTGGGCATGCTGATGCTGCTGTTCATCACGCTGCGGCTGATGAAGGGGCACTTCACGCCGGACCGCCATTTCGGCTTCGAGGGCGCGGCCTGGTACTGGCACTTCGTCGACGTCGTGTGGCTGGGGCTGTACGTCGTCGTCTACTGGATGTGATGGCGCTTCACAGCGCTTGACGGGAAAGCGCCGCTCGAAGCGGCGCTTTTTTCTTTCCGGGGCCTTCGAAGGGGCCCGCGGAGGGGGGAGCCGGAGGGGCGGGACTACTTGCCCACGGGCAGGCCGGTGGGATGGATCCAGCCCATCCAGGCGCTGAACAGGATGAACAGGAACAGCGCCACCGACAGGCCGACCCGCACCGCGAGCGCGCGGGCCATGGTGGCCTTGCCCTTTTGCTTGCGCAGCATCAGGACGCCGGCGGAGAACAGCGCGCCCAGGATGCCGATGAACGCGACGAGGACGATGAATTTCATGGCGGACGATTATTCCCATCCCGGCCCGGCCGGGCCATCGGGCCGGCCCCGAAGCCGACGTGCCGTCGTGGCGATCGCCGCGCTGGCCGGCGTCGTGGCGACGGTGTCGCTGGGGCAGTGGCAACTCGATCGGGCGGGTCAGAAAAAGGCGATGCAGCGGGCGATCGACGAACGCGGCCAGCTCGCGCCGCTGGCGACCGCCGCCTTGCCGGGGGCGGACCAGCCGGCCGCGCCGGCGCTCGAGCACCGCCGGGCCGAGCTGGCCGGCCGCTGGGACACGGCGCACACCGTGTACCTCGACAACCGCGTGATGGACGGCCGCACCGGCTTCTACGTGGTGACGCCGCTGAAGCTGGCGGGCCGCGCCGACGCGATCCTGGTGCAGCGCGGCTGGGGCCCGCGCAACGCCGCGCAGCGCGAGGCGCTGCCGCCGGTGGCCACGCCCACGGGCGATGTGCGGATCGCGGGCCGGCTGGAGGCCGCGCTGTCGCGGGCCTATGCGCTGGGGCGGGACGCGGAGGCGGGGCCGATCCGGCAGAATGTCGACCTCGCGGCCTTCCAGGCCGAGACGGGGTTGCGCCTGCTGCCGCTGGTGCTGCTGCAGGCGGAGCCGGACCGCGTGGATGATGCGCCGCCCGGTCCCGCGGCGACCGACGGGTTGCTGCGCCACTGGCCGCCGCCGGCGGTCGACCTCCACAAGCATTACGGCTACGCCTTTCAATGGTTTGCGCTCGCGGCGCTGATCCTGGGTCTTTATGTCTGGTTCCAAGTCCTCGCTCCCTACCGCGCTGGCCGAGCCGCCCGCGCCCATGACCACGACGATGTCCAGCGCGATGCCTGACGCCGCCGACCGCGACCACGGCCCGGACGCCGCTCCGCCGCCGGCCGACACGCCGCTGCCGCCCGACGGCCCGGTGACGCTGGCGGTGCACACGCTGCCGATGCCCGACCTCGATCCGCCCAAGCGCTCGCGCTGGACGCTGTGGCTGGTGCTGCTGACCTGCGCGGCGCCAGTGATCGCCTCCTACTTCAGCTTCTACGTGCTGGACCTGCGCGGCCGCGCCTACGGCGACCTGATCACGCCGACGCGCGACCTGCCCGCGGCGATGGCGCTGACGACGCTGCAGGGCGCGCCGGTGGCGGCGGACACGCTCAAGGGCCAGTGGCTGCTGACCTACGTGCCGGACCGGGCCTGCGACGCCGGCTGCGAGCGGATGCTGTTCATGCAGCGCCAGCTGCGCGAGATGCTGGGCAAGGACCGCGACCGGCTCGACAAGCTGGTGCTGGTGCCCGACGACGTGGCGCTGACGCCGGCGCAGGTCGACGCGCTGACCGGCCACGGCGCGCCGGCGACGGTGCTGCGCGCCAGCCGCGCCGCGATCGAGGGCTGGCTGATGGCCGCGCCGGGCCACCGGATGGGCGAGCACCTGTTCCTGGTCGATCCGATGGGGCGCTGGATGCTGCGCTCGCCGGCGACGCCGGAGCCGACCGCGCTGAAGAAGGACCTGGAGCGGCTGATGCGCGCCAACGCCGGCTGGGACAAGCCCGGGCGCTGAAGGACGAGGACGGCGCGCGCATGAACGGTTGGGCCTTCGGTTTCGATTTCGAGCCGCTGCTGGAGCTGCTGGCGATGGCCGCGCTCATCGGCGCGGTGCCGCTGCTGGCCTGGCAGTGGCGGCACCGGCGCGACCCGGCCGCGCGGCGCCTGCGCGCGCTGACGGTGCTGGCGGTGTTCCTGACCTTCGACCTGATCCTGGTGGGCGCGCTGACGCGGCTGACCGATTCCGGCCTGGGCTGCCCGGACTGGCCGGGCTGCTACGGCAGCGCGTCGCCGATCGGCGCGCGCGACGAGATCCATGCTGCGCAGACGGCGATGCCCACCGGCCCGGTCACGCACGGCAAGGCGTGGATGGAGATGCTGCATCGCTACCTCGCCGGCGGCGTGGGTTTCCTGCTGGTCGTGCTGGCGGGGGCGAGCTGGTGGCTGTGGTGGCGCTCGCGACGCGAGGCCCGCGCCGCGCCGGCCGGCGCCGTGCGCCTGTCCCCGTGGTGGGCGACGCTGTCGCTCGTCTGGATCCTGGTGCAGGGGCTGTTCGGCGCCTGGACGGTGACGATGAAGCTGTTCCCGGCGGTGGTGACGATGCACCTGCTGCTGGCGCTGGGCCTGCTGATGCTGCTGGCCTGGCAGGCCGAGGCCTACGAGCCCCGGCCGCTGCGCTGGCCGCCGGGGCTGCGGCGCGCGTTCGCGGCCTTCACGCTGCTGGCGATCGCGCAGGTGGCGCTGGGCGGCTGGGTCAGCACGAACTACGCGGTGCTGGCCTGCCAGGATTTCCCGACCTGCCAGGGAGAATGGCTGCCGCCGACCGATTTCGCCCATGGCTTCACGCTGTGGCGCGAGCTGGGCCGGGGCGCGCACGGCGGTTTCCTGCCCTTCGAGGCGCTGACGGCGATCCACCTGGCGCATCGCGTCGGCGCGATGATCGTGTTCGCGGCGCTGCTGCTGCTGGCCGTGGCGCTGTGGCGCCGGGGCGGGTCCGATCCCGAGGCGCGGCGCTGGGCGCGCCGCCTGCTGGCGGTCGGCGCGTGGCAGCTGGCCTCGGGCCTGTCCAACGTGGTGCTGGGCTGGCCGCTGGTGGCCGCCCTGGCCCATACCGGCGGCGCCGCGGCGCTGCTGCTGATGTGTTCCATCGTGCTGGCGCGCGTGCGCGCCGGCACCCTGACGGTGAATCTGACATGAGTTCCGCGACGCAGGCCGCCATGCCCTCCCGCTGGTGGCAGTTCTATCAACTGACCAAGCCCAAGGTCGTGCAGCTGATCGTGTTCTGCGCGGTCATCGGCATGGCGCTGGCGATCCCCGGGCTGCCGCAGGGCGGCGAGTGGGGCCGGCTGGTCGCGGCCACGGCCGGCATCTGGCTGGTGGCCGGCGCGGCCGCGGCGTTCAACTGCCTGATCGAGCAGCACATCGACGCCAAGATGAAGCGCACCGCGTGGCGTCCGACGGCGCGGGGCGAGCTCAGCCGCAACCAGACGCTGGCGTTCTCGGGCGCGCTGTGCGCGCTGGGCTCGGCGATCCTGTACCTGCTGGTGAATCCGCTGACGATGTGGCTGACCTTCGCCACCTTCGTCGGCTACGCGATCATCTACACGGTCATCCTCAAGCCGCTGACGCCGCAGAACATCGTCATCGGCGGCGCCTCGGGCGCGATGCCGCCGGTGCTGGGCTGGGCGGCGATGCGCGGCGAGCTGGGCGCGGAAGCGTGGCTGATGTGCCTGATCATCTTCCTGTGGACGCCGCCGCACTTCTGGGCGCTGGCGCTGTACCGCAGCGAGGACTACCGCAAGGCCGGCCTGCCGATGCTGCCGGTGACGCACGGCAACGACTTCACGCGGCTGCAGATCTTCCTGTACACGTGGATCCTGTTCGCGGCGACGCTGCTGCCCTTCCTGACCGGGATGAGCGGCTGGATCTACCTGGCCGCGGCCGTCGTGCTGGGGCTGCGCTTCTGCCAGTACGCGTACCGGCTGTGGAAGGCCTATTCGGAGGCGCTGGCGCGCAAGACCTTCCTGTTCTCGATCCTGCACCTGTCGCTGCTGTTCGGCGCGCTGCTGCTCGATCACTACGTCGGCCCCTGGCTCGCGTGAGCGCGGCTTCAGGCCGGACACGGGACCTTCTTTCGGATCGGATGCACGGATGATCTCGCGACGTTTCCTCTGCGTGGGCGCCCTGGGCGCGGCGGCCGCCGCGACGCTGGGCGGCTGCGACAAGCTCGGCTTTTCTTCCGCGCCCAAGGCCAGCTTCCAGGGCGTGGACCTGACCGGCGCGTCCTACGCGCGCGGCTTCAGCCTGCCGGACCAGAACGGCCGCACGCGCACGATGGAGGACTTCAAGGGCAAGGTCGTCGTCGTGTTCTTCGGCTTCACCCAGTGCCCGGACGTCTGCCCGACCACGCTGGCCGAGCTGGCGCAGGTCAAGAAGGCGCTGGGCCCCGACGGCGACAAGGTGCAGGGCGTGTTCATCACCGTCGATCCGGAGCGCGACAAGCCCGAGCTGCTCAAGGCCTACCTGGAGAGCTTCGACCCCGGCTTCGTCGCGCTGCGCGGCTCGCCGGAGCAGCTCAAGGACACGGCCAAGGAGTTCAAGGTCTATTACGCCAAGGTACCGGGCAAGACGCCCGACAGCTACACGATGGACCACACCGCGGCCAGCTTCCTGTTCGATCCGCAGGGGCGGGTGCGGGTGTTCTCGCGCTACGGCGCGGGCGCCACCGCGCTGATGGGCGACATCAAGGCGCTGCTCGCCGGTCAGTGACCGCGCCGGCCGCGTCGATCGCTTCGATCACCTCGATCGTGCTCCGGTCCGCGCTTCACAGCGCGGACTGCTTGCGCCACAGCACGAAGCCCTGCTCGACCAGCCGGTTCATCACCCGGTCCTGCGAGAGCTTGTAGACCGCGCGGGCCAGGCGGCCGCGCAGCTCCGGCGTGTTGCACTTGGAGCGATGGGACAGCGTCAGGTACAGGCCCTCGCGCGCGACCGCCGGCATCAGCGGCTGGATCGCCGGGCCGCCGCCGCGGGCGGCGTAGGCCTCGGCCGGCGTGTCCTCGTAGATCAGGTAGTCGGCGCGGCCCCGCTGCAGCATCTGGATCGCCTGCTCGATCGTGGCGACCTGGCTGATCTTCAGCGACTGGCGCGCGTAGTTGTCGAACTCCACGCCGAAGCTGTTGTTGATCACGGTGACGCCCTGGCGCGGCGCGAGGTCGCTCCAGCGCTTGTAGGGCACCGGCGACGCGCTGCGCGTCCACACCACGCTGCGCGTCTCGCGGAAGGCGGGGTGGAAGTAGTCCATGTACTCGGTGCGCGGCAGCGTGAAGAACGCGCCGGCGATCAGGTCGATGCGACCGGCGCGCATCTCCTCCTGCACGCGGCCCCAGGGGCCGACGTAGCGGGTCTCGACCGGCACGCCGATCTCCGCGGCCAGCCACTGCATCAGGTCGGCGTTGGCGCCGACCAGCTTCTGCTCGTCGGCGGGGTCGCGCCACAGGTAGGGCGGGTACTGCGGGTTGCCGGAGGCCACCAGCATCGGGCAGCCGGGGATCGGCGCCAGCGGCGGCGTGGCGGGGGCGGGCGCCGCGCTTGCCTGCTGGGCGGGCACGGCGGGGGCCTGCGCGCGCGCGAGGCCGCCGCGCGACGCGTCCGGCCCCGGACCCGCGAGGGCCAGGCCGATCAGGGCGAGCGACGATGCAGCAAGGCTGCGCAAGGACATGGTCTTCGGATAATCCCAGCATGGAAGCCTGGCTGCAACACATGGTTCACCTGATGCTGGAGACCCTGGCCCTGCCCCAGGTGGGGCTGGGCGCGGTCTTCGTCGTCGCGCTGGTCTCGGCGACGCTGCTGCCGATGGGCTCGGAGCCGGTCGTGCTGCTGCTGGTCAGCGCCAAGCCGGAGCTGTTCTGGCCGGCGATCCTGGTGGCGACGGCCGGCAACACGATCGGCGGCGCGATCACCTGGTGGATGGGCTACGGCGCCGAACGCGCCTACGAGGCCGCGGTGCATCACACGCCGCGCGACCAGCGCATGCTGGGCTGGCTGCGCCGCTTCGGCGCCAAGGCCTGCCTGCTGAGCTGGCTGCCGATCGTCGGCGATCCGCTGTGCGCGCTGGCCGGCTGGCTGCGGCTGCCGTTCTGGCCCTGCGTGCTGTACATGGCGATCGGCAAGTTCGCGCGCTACCTGCTCATGACCAGCCTGGGGCTGTCGATGCTGCCCGAGCAGTGGAAGTCGATGCTGACGCTCGGGGGGTGACCGGCGGCCGGCGCCGGCCGGGCTTGCACAATGCGGGGCTTCGACAGGAGACCCCGCCATGAGCACACCGAGCACCCCGGCGTACGACGCCCTGTGCCAGCGCCACCAGCGCATCCATCGACTCGCCCACCTCCAATCGATCGCCGCCTGGGACCAGTCCGCCTTCATGCCGGAACGCGGCGCGCAGGCCCGCGCCGAGGCGCTGGCCGAGATGGGCGGCCTGCTGCACCAGCTGGGCACCGATCCGGCGCTGCGCGCGCTGCTGGACGACGCGGCGCAGGAGCCGCTGGACGACTTCCAGCGCGCGTCGCTGCGCGAGATGCGCCGCGTCTGGCGCGCCGCGAACGCGGTGCCGCAACGCCTGGTCGAGGCCCGCTCGCTGGCGAACTCCCATTGCGAGCACGAATGGCGCCACCAGCGCTCGGCCAACGACTGGGCGAGCTACGTCGAGAACCTGCGCCCGGTGGTGCGCTACGCCCGCGAGGAGGCGCAGTACCTGTCCGACGACGGCGGCCTGAGCCGCTACGACGCGCTGCTCGACAACTACGAACCGGGCATGCGCTCGGCCGAGGTCGACCGCGTCTTCGGCGACCTGCGCCAATGGCTGCCGGGGCTGATCCGCCAGGTGATGGACCGCCAGGCCGGCGACCGCGTGATCCATCCGCAAGGCCCGTTCCCCGCGGCCGCGCAGCGCGCGCTGGGCCTGGACGCGATGAAGCTGCTGGGTTTCGATTTCGAGGCGGGCCGGCTCGACGAGAGCGCCCATCCGTTCTGCGGCGGCGTGCCGGAGGACGTGCGCATGACCACGCGCTATCGCGACGACGGCTTCCTGCAGAGCCTGACCGGCACGATCCACGAGACCGGTCACGGCCGCTACGAGCAGAACCTGCCGCGCGAGTGGCTGGGCCTGCCGGTGGCGCGGGCGCGCTCGATGGGGCTGCACGAGAGCCAGAGCCTGTCCTTCGAGATGCAGCTGGCGTCGCACCCGGGCTTCGCGGGGCTGCTGCAGCCGCTGGTGGAGCGCCACCTCGGGCGGCAGGCGGGTTTCGCGGCGGACAACCTGCACCGGCTGATGACGCGTGTCGCGCCGGGCTACATCCGCGTGGATGCGGACGAGGTCACCTATCCGGCGCACGTCATCCTGCGCTACGAGATCGAGCGCCCGTTGATCGAGGGCGAGATCGAGGTCGAGGACATCCCCGCGCTGTGGGACGCGAAGATGCAGGAGCTGCTGGGCATCGACACGCGCGGCAACTACAAGGACGGCTGCATGCAGGACGTCCACTGGGGCTGCGGGCTGTACGGCTACTTCCCGTGCTACACGCTGGGCGCGATGTACGCGGCGCAGTGGTTCGCCGCGATGCGGCGCGAGCGCGCGTCGCTGGACGACGAGATCGCGCGCGGCGAGCTGGCGCCGGTCTTCGACTGGCTGCGGGCGAAGGTGTGGTCGCAGGGCAGCCGCTGGGAGACGCCGGAGCTGGTGTCGCGCGCCAGCGGCGAGGCGCTCAACCCGGTGCACTTCCGCCGGCATCTCGAGTCGCGTTACCTGGGCTGATCCGCTGGCCTGATCGGGCGGGGGGAGGCCATCCGCGCCGGCGCCGCGGCGCTGTCCCGGCGGCGATGCGGCGAGGCCATGAGAAAGGGCACCCCGAGGGGTGCCCTTTGCTCGATGCGACCGCGGTCTCTACCCCACGGTCGCTCCCAACGAGTCGTCGAGGACTCGATTGTTCTGGTGTCAGGCCTTGCCGGCGCGCTGGCGGCGGCGGATGACCAGGCCCATCGCGCCGAAGCCGGCCAGCAGCAGGGCCAGGCTCTGGGGTTCGGGCACGGCCGCGGCGTTGCCGCCGGCGCCGGCGTTGCTCACCACGCTGATGTTGTCCAGCGAGGTGCCGTAGGAGTCGGCGCGGCCGGTGGCGCCGAAGCGCAGGGTCATCGGGCTGCCGGTGCCGGTGAAGGTGGTGGTGAAGGTTTGCCAGGTGGTGGTGGTGTCCTGGCCGACGTTGCCGCTGAGGCTGCCGATGCTCCAGTTCAGGCCGTTGCTGTTGGCGCCCTGGTTGTCGGGGCGGGCCGCGTAGGAGAAGGTCAGCGTGTAGGCGGTGCCCAGCACGGTGTTCAGCGTCTGGCTGATCCAGCTGTTGGTGGTGGTGTCGAGTTCGGCGAAGTTGCTGCCGTTGAAGGCGCTGCCGGCGACGTTGTTGCGCAGTTCCACGCCATGGGGGCCGACGGTCCAGCCGGCGATGCTGTCGAGGATGACGTAGCTGCCGTTGCTGACGGTGGTCGATTCGAAGCTGCCGTTGGTCAGCAGGTTCACGGGGGCGGCCATCGCGAACAGCGGGGCGGCGAACAGGGAGGCTGCGATCAGGCGCTTCATGGCGGGGAGGCTCGGGAAGTTCGACAAGGGTGCGCGGATCTCTCTGCGCTTGTGTCGAATTGTTCGAGAGCCTCTTCCGCGGGACATCCCCCTGTGCACTGGGGATGGCGGGGTGTTCCGTGACGGAATGCACACCGAAACGAGTCGGCATTGGAACCGCTCGGCCGTGACGGCCGAGCGATGGATAGCCGGTGAGGATCCGGTGGTGACTCGGTGATGAGCCGCTCGGCGGTGGGCGCCTCGGCAGTGGACGGCTCGGTGATGCGGGAGCGGCTGATGCCGGTGCCCCTTGGAGCGAATGCCGAGCGTGCGGAGGCGTCTGAGCGGAAAGGGGCACCGGCATCAGCCGCGGGGTGCGCCGCTGGTGTCAGGACTTGCGGGTCGTGGCCTTGGCGGAGGAGCGGGTTGCTGTCTTCTTGGGAGCGGCGGGTTTTTTCGGCGTCTTGGCGGTCGTCTTCGACGCTGGCGTTTTCGCCGTTGGAGCGGCGGTTTTGCCAGCATGGGCGGCGCGCAACATCGCGACCTCGGCGGTCAGTGATTCGACGCGTGCCTGGAGCTTGGCGACCTCCTCGACGGATGGCATGCCCATCCGGGCGAGCGCACGCGCGACGCGGTCTTCGAAGATCGATTCCAGTTTGTCCCAGTGTTGCCCGGCGCGGCTGCCGACTTCGTTGGCCATGTCGCTCATCCGGTGGGCGGCGGTGTCGACCTTGGTTTCGGCCGCGCGGACCTTGTCCAGTACGGCGCCGCCCTGGTCTTGTGCCTTGGCGAATGCTTGCAGGCCGGCCGACCAGATCTGCTGGGCCGAGGCCCGGACCTGTTCGGCGAACGGCGTGTCGGCCGCTGTCGGCGCGGCGCCCGCCGCGTCCTTGCGGCGGCCTTTGGCCTGCTTCGGGCCGGCCGTCTTCTGCTGCTTCTTGACCATGGGCGTTCCTTGTCGTCGCGCGGCCGGGGGCTGAGGCCCCGCGCGCCGAAAGTCGGACTATAGGGCGCGTGCCAGGCGTCACGGTGACGCCGTCTGGATCTTTCTCCCCCATCGGGGCGAACGGCGCAGGCGCCAGAATGCGCGCCATGTCCAGCACAGCCAGGCCGGCATGCTGGCCGAGCGCGGCCTGGTCCGTCCGCTGCTGCCCGCCGGCCGACGGCAAGGGCGAGTGCTGCGCCTGGTGCAAGAGCCCGCTGCTGATGGTGGACATGCCGCGCCTGGCGAACGCGCTGCGCAAGCGTTCGCCGTCGGAGCCGCTGTTGATGCCCAACGGCGGCAAGCCGGTCGGCTGGTCCTGCCGGGGCTGCGGCGCGCCGATGGATCCGACGCGGGAGACCCGATGCGGGCAATGCCATCACGCGGTGGTGGCGTCGTCGCTGGAGGAGCTCGGGCCGCTGCTCGATGCGCTCGAGGACGACGCCCGCCTGGCGCGCGAGCGCCACGAGCGGGCGGACTCGTATGCCACGCCGCACGACCCGGCGGGCGGAAAGCACGGCGGCTTCTGGAAGGGCGAGTACGAGCGCCGCAAGGGGCGCGACTGGGGCGAGTCCGGCTGGCCCCAGGGGCCCGAGGGCACGCCGCCGACTCTCAGGGAAATCGCGCTGCGGATCGCGGCGTTCCTGCTGCGCTGAGGGGCCCTCAGAGATCCAGCAGCGCGATCGGCTTCGTGCAGGCCGCCGGCGTGCCGCCACCACGCACGACGAAGGGCAGCTCGCCCCACGGGCCCGAATCGCGCGGGCAGCCATTGCGCAACGTGCCCCCCGGGCACGCGCATCCCTTGGTCTTGACCAGCTTGTCCAGCGTCTGCGTCTGCTGCGGGTTGAGCTTGGGCAGCCGCGGCGCGAAGACCAGCTGCAACGCGGTCGTCGGCGCGACGGCATCGGCGGCCGGCACCGGGCCGAGCAGCGTCGCCATCGAGTGGATCTCCTTGAGCGCCGCCGGGGCCTTCATCTGCTTGGCGCGGCGCAGGTAGTTCAGCGCCACCTCCATCGCCGCGTAGCCCCGCGCCGACGACGCGGTGAACGGCTTGCGGAACGCCGCGCCGTAGGTGTTGGCGATCTGGTCCCAGCGGCCGCGGTCGACCGTCAGCACCGGACACAGCACCGCGTCCACCCGCTCCGACAGCGTGGCGTCGAAGTCCATCCAGCACGAGGTCCGCGCGCTGATGCGCAGCCCGGTCTGGCGGCGCAGGTCGGCGGCGATCTTCTCGCCGGCATTGAGCTCGATGCGGCCCAACTGCAGCTGCAGGTCCTGGTCCTTCACCCGCTCCGCGTTGCTGGACACGAACGGGATGCCCGCCGCCCGCAGCGCGTCGGCGCCGGCGTTGATCTCGCACCAGTTGCCCAGCACCACGTCCACCTTGGCCTTGATGAACTCCTG
The DNA here is from genome assembly GCF_029840635.1 of Mitsuaria sp. GD03876. GTDB lineage: Bacteria > Pseudomonadota > Gammaproteobacteria > Burkholderiales > Burkholderiaceae_C > Roseateles. The sequence goes on from NZ_JAOCCU010000002.1 coordinate 36,459, forward strand.
CGAGATCGCATCCGCCTTGCGGGCGTCGCAGCCGCTGTCCTTGACGATCAGCTTGGGCGCGGCGTCGCCGGGCCAGGTCTTGAGCGCCAGCGTCATGCCGAGCTGGAGTTGCTCGGCCTGCTCGGCGCTGGGATAGCTGCCCGGCAGGATGACGCCGATGGTGGCGGCCGATGCCGACGCGCCCGCGCACAGCAGCGCCGCCGGCAGGACGGCGGACAGGACCTTGCGGATGTTCATGACGATCCCTCGCGATGGCCGTGGTCGGCCGTTTGTTGACTTTGTCGCCCGGTCCGCAGGGTAGCGAACCAAGGCCGGAGGTATCGCCTGCTCTCGGGCGGCGCGCACTGAGGTTTTCCCGACGTTCGCCCCAATGAAAACGCCCTGGCGGGCCGGGGCGGTAAGACATCACAACTGTGACAAGAAGTGCGGCATGCGCGCAACGCGTGCCGTACGGCGCACAAGGCGCCGCAGCGCCGGTGGCCTCAGGCGGGCCAGCCTTGCAGCACCAGCTTGCCGCGCTGGCGCTGGCTTTCCTGCAGCGCGTGGGCGCGCTTGAGCGAGTCGGCGGAGATCGTCCCGACGACGTCGGCCAGCGTGGTGCGCAGTTCGCCGGCGTCGACCCGGGCGGCGACCTCGGCCAGCAGCCGGCCTTGCCCGGCGATGTCGTGCGTCGCATGCATGCTGCGCGTGAACATCAGTTCCCAATGCAGCGACACCGACTTGCCCTTCAGCGCCATCACGTCCAGGTCGTGCGGGCCGAAGTCGTCGATCATCGCCAGCTTGCCTTGCGGCTCCAGCGCTTCGACGAAGTCCTTGAAGTGCTGCGGCGTGTGGGTGAGGCTGGTGACGTAGCGCAGCGGGGGCACGCCGTCGCGCTGCAGCGCGGCGATCTGCGGCGCCAGCGGCTCGCGGTGGTTGATCACGTGGTACGCGCCCAGCGCGTGCAGCCACTTGCCGCCGTCGCCTTGCGGCTCGGAGCTGGTGGCGATCACCGTCAGGTGCGGCAGCCGGCGCGCCAGCTGGACCAGGATCGACCCGACGCCGCCGGCCGCGCCGGTGACCAGCAGGCTGACCGGCCGTTGCGGCTGCTGCTCGACTTGCAGTCGGTCGAACAGCAGTTCCCAGGCGGTGATCGCGGTCAGCGGCAGGGCGGCGGCCTCGGCGTCGCTCAGCGTGGCCGGCGCCTTGGCGGCGATGCGGTGGTCCACGCATTGGAACTGCGCGTTGCTGCCCGGACGGGTGATGTCGCCGGCGTACCAGACGCGGTCGCCGACGGCGAAGCCGGCGACATCCGGCCCGATCGCGCGGACGATGCCGACCGCGTCCCAGCCCAGGATCACCGGCGTCGTGCCGTCGGCGCTGGCGCGGCGCACGCGGACCTTGGTGTCGACCGGATTGACGGCGATCGCGGCGACCTCCACCAGCAGGTCCTTGGAACCGGGGGTCGGGACGGGCAGGTCCAGGTCGATCAGCGACTCGGATTCGGTGATGGGCAGGGACTTGAAGTAGCCGACGGCTTTCATGGGAACTCCTTGAAGGGATGCGGAAGCAAGGGGGTTGGCCGATGCGATGAGCAGGATGGTCGCTCCTTCGGCACAATCAATGAAGTCCACTGAATCGCTATCAGTTTCAACACTGGATTGAAGATTCGGCCGAACTCCCCAGCTGCCCGCCTCCCCGCATGAACATCGAGAACACCACCGAACTGCGCCTGCTGATCGAATGCGCCCGGGGCGGCAGCCTGACGGCCGCCTCGCGGGAAATGGGCATCACCCCGGCCGCGGCCAGCGCGATGCTCAAGAAGCTCGAGGCCCGGCTGGGCGTGCGGCTGGCCGAGCGCAGCACCCGCGCGCTGCGCCTGACCGCCGCCGGCGAACGGCTGCGCGACTACGCGCAGCGGGCGCTGGAGTTGCTTGAAGAGGGCCTGGCGCAGGTCACCGAGGGGAGCGACGACGGCGCCGGCAAGGGGCGTGGCGCCACCGCGTTGCGCGGGCGCATCCGGATGAGCGCCTCCAGCGACTTGACGCGGCGCGTGGTGCTGCCGCTGCTGGATGAGTTCCTCGACCGCCATCCGGGGGTGGAGCTGCAGCTCAACGTCGGCGACGCGCTGCAGGACGTGGTGCGCGACGAGGTCGACCTCGCGCTGCGTTATGGGGAGCTGGCCGACTCGCGGCTGGTGGCGCGCAAGCTCTACGACGGGCGCCGGCTGCTGGTGGGGTCGCCCGACTACCTGAAGCGGCACGGACGCCCGGCGCATCCGTCGGAGCTGTCGCAGCACGACTGCATCCGCTTCAAGATCGGCGACCGGCTGGAACGGGGATGGCGCTTCTGGCGCCGCGACGCGCTGCAGGCGGCGCCGCTGGACGTGACCGTGCAGGGCCGGCGCACCGCCGACGACGGCGGCATCGCCCATCAATGGGCGCTGGAAGGGCGGGGGCTGACCTACAAGAGCGACCTCGACATCCGCGACAGCCTGGCCAGCGGCGCGCTGGTGGAGGTGTTGCCGGACTGGGTCGGGCGGCCGATGCCGCTGCATGCGCTGATGCCCAGCCAGCGCTTCCTGCCGCAACGGCTCAAGGCGCTGGTGGACTTCCTGGCGGAGGCGCTGCGGCGGGAACCGCCGCGCGGGAACTGAGGCGAGGTCGCGAGGCGCTCGCGCTGGCGCGGGAAGGCCGCGCCGTCAGTGCTTGTGGTCGCCGTGACCCGCGTGCGGGTCCGAGGCGGCGTCCTTGGCGGGCGCCGCGGCCGAGGCGCCGCTGCGCGCGGCCGCCATGACCTGCACGGTCGTGCGCTGGGTGCCAGCGCCCTGGAAGACCAGCGTCAACGGCACGAGGTCGCCGTCCTTCACCTGGCCCTTCAGCTGGGTCAGCATCACGTGGAAACCGCCCGGCTTGAGCTCCACCGGCTGGCCCGCGGGCACCGCCAGCGCGGACACCGGACGCATGCGCATCACGGCGCCGTCCATCGCCATCTCATGCACCTCGGCGGCGCCGGCCACCGGGCTGCTGACCGAGACCAGCTTCACCGCCGTCGGCGACTGGATGCGCATGAAGGCGCCGGTGGCCGTCTGCTGCGGCACCGTGGCGCGCACCCATTGGCCGGTGACGACCACCTGGGCATGCGCCCAGCCGGCGCTCAGCAGCAGAACGGGGATCGCGAGCGCGGCGCGGGACAGCAGCTTCATCGGGGCATCCAATCCAGTCGGGGAAGACCGGCCCGGCGGGTTGGCCGGACCGGCAGCAGGTCAAGGGACTCAGGCGGCGGCGGTCATCGCCTTGCGCATCTTCTTCATCGCCGCGACCTCGATCTGGCGGATGCGCTCGGCGGAGACGCCGTACTCGGCGGCCAGCTCATGCAGCGTCATGCCGCCGGAACTGTCGTCGTTCACCTTCAGCCAGCGCTCCTCGACGATGCGGCGGCTGCGTGGGTCCAGCACGTCCAGCGCCTGCGCCAGGCCGTCGCTGGCCAGCCGGTCGCGCGAACGCGATTCCAGCACCCGCGTCGGCTCCTGCGTGTCGTCCGCCAGGTAGGCGATCGGCGCGTAGGTCTCGCCGTCGTCGTCGGTCTGGGGCTCCAGCGCCACGTCGCCGCCGGACAGCCGGGTTTCCATCTCGACCACGTCCTCGCGCTTGACGTTGAGCGTCTCGGCCACGCGGGCGATCTCGCTCTCGGTCAGCGACGAGCGCTGCTGGTTCTCGGCGTCTTCCTTCAGCGCGTGCTTCATCGAGCGCAGGTTGAAGAACAGCTTGCGCTGCGCCTTGGTCGTGGCGACCTTGACCATGCGCCAGTTCTTCAGGATGTACTCGTGGATCTCGGCCTTGATCCAGTGCATCGCGTACGACACCAGGCGCACGTTCTGCGCCGGGTCGAAGCGCTTGACCGCCTTCATCAGGCCGACGTTGCCTTCCTGGATCAGGTCGCCCTGCGGCAGCCCGTAGCCCAGGTACTGGCGCGAGATCGACACCACCAGCCGCAGGTGCGACAGCACCAGCCGGCCGGCGGCTTCCACGTCACCCTGGGCCTGCAGCCGGGTGGCGAAATCCTTCTCTTCCTCGGCCGTCAGCAGCGGGATGCGGTTCACCGCGGTGATGTAGGCATCCAGGTTCCCCAGCGAAGGCACCAGGGACCAGGGATCGCGGACCGTCAATGCAAGGCTGTTGGACATGTGTTCGTTTCTCCTGTATCGAACCCGGTCGGCCGGGTCGACGTCCGAAGATATTAGCACTCATGCCAGACGAGTGCTAAAGGCCCGGAAAACCACGTCAACCCTGGAGGGGCTCCAGATGAATCAAGTGTGGACGGCCCGTCTTAGGACCGACTTAAGTCATTGATTTGCCGAAGAAACGGGCAGTTCGAAGCTGAAGGTCGCGCCCTCGCCGGGGAGGCTGGACACCTGCAGCCGGCTGCCCATCAGCCCCAGCAGGCGCTGGGTGATGACCAGCCCGATGCCGGTCCCCTCGATGCCGCCGACCTCCCGTCCGAGCCGGTTGAACGGCTGGAACAGCTGGGCCATCTGGGCCTCGGTCAGGCCCGGGCCGGTGTCGGCGACGCTGATCTCGACCACCGCGCCGATCCGCCGCGCCCGCAGCTGGACGCGGCCGCCTTCCCGGTTGTACTTGACGGCGTTGCTCAGCAGGTTGGTCAGCACCTGCTTGAGCCGGGTGGCGTCGGCGCGCAGCTCGCAGGCGTCCGGCGCCAGCTCGACGTCGATCGACACGCCGCGGCGCCGGCGCTGGCTCTCGACCATCGCCAGGCTGTCGGCGGCGATCGGCTCCAGGTCCTGGTCGTCGATCTGGACGCGGAGCTGGTCGGCGTCCAGCCGCGAGAGGTCCAGCGTGTCGTCGATCATCTGGAGCAGGTGCCAGCCCGACTGCTGGATCTGCGCCAGCCAGCCGCGCTGGCGAGGGCTCAGGTCCGGGTCGCGGTCCGCCTCCAGCAGCTGCGCGAAGCCGAGCATCGCGTTCAGCGGCGTGCGCAGCTCGTGGCTCATCCGGGAGAGGAACTCGTTCTTGGCCCGGTTGGCGGCCAGCTCGGCCTCGTGGACCCGCTCCAGCTCGGCCAGGCGCAACTGCTCGCCGATGTCCTCGACGACGCCCAGCAGCCGGTACGGCCGGCCCTCGGCGTCGCGCAGCAGGCTGACGGTGGAACGCACCGTGATCACCTGCCCCTGGCCGCCGATGTAGCGCTTGATGCGGCTGTAGCGGTCGAGTTCGCCGCGGATCAGCGCCATGCCGAGCCGGCTGTCCTCGGCCCGGTCCTCGGGATGGGTGATGGCCATGATCGAGCGCGACTTCAGCTGCTCCTCGCTCATGCCCAGCAGCTGGCGGAAATACGGGTTGATCTCCTGCGGCCGGGCCTGGATGTCGCAGGAGACGACACCGATCGGCGCATGCTCGACGATGGTCCGGAAGCGCTCCTCGCTGGCGCGCAGCCGCGCGGTGGCCTCGTCGACGCGCCGCGCGACCCGGGCGGTGTCGCCGGTGACCGACAGCAGCAGCAGCCCCAGCAGCGCGGTGCCGACCAACCCCGCCAGCGCGAAGGGCAGCGCGCCGCCGCCCTCCAGCGCCGGCAGCCCCGACGGGCTGTAGACGACCAGCCGCCAGGCGCGGCCGGCGAAGTCCAGGTCGCGCGAGCGGCTGGGCAGCGCCTCGGGCAGGCGCAGGCAGCGCTCGTCGCCGGCCAGCAGCGGCCGGCGGGTGCCGGCGGTGGTGTCGAGCAGGCAGTAGTCGAGCCCGCCGCGCGTCGGCAGCGCGTCGTGCAGCAGCTGTTCCGGGCGCAGCGTCGCGAAGGCCAGGCCCAGCGGGCGGCGGACGCGGCCGGCGGCGTCGCGGGGGTCGGAGGTGCCGCCTTCATAGAGCGCGCGGTAGACGACCACGCCCATCAGCGTCACGCCGACGTCCTGCGACAGCGGGAAGCTCTCGCTCGCGGAGGGCTGGCCGGTGTCGACCGCCCGGTCCTGCGCGACGCGGGCCTGCGGGATGCTGCGGATGTTGGCGCCCATCGCCGGCCGGTTGCGGGCGTAGGGCGCGATCAGGCGGATCGGCAGCAGGTCGGCCGCGGGGTCCAGCGTCAGGTCGCCGGGGCGGCGGCGCTCGTAGACGCGGTAGGTGTCGTAGCCGTCGGCCCGCGCGGCGCGCTCGAACGCGGCCACGTTTCCCGGAGGCACGAACGGCGCCCACCCCACCGCGTAGACCGCGCCGCCCGCCCGGGCGCGCTCGGCATGGGCGCGCTCGAAATCGGCCCGGTCGATGCCCGGCGCGACCAGCAGCAGGCTGTGGTTGGCCTCGAGCGCGGTCAGCGGCATCGCCAGCGAATCCGCCAGCGTGTTCAGCGCGTTGGCTGCCTCCAGGTCGAAGGCGTGGCGGCGGCGGCCTTCCTCGTTGCGGGCGACGTGCAAGGTCGCCAGGAACAGCAGCGCGCAGGCGACCAGCAAGGGCAGGGCGACGCTCAACCGCCGCCGCGACCAGTGCGCCCGCGGCAGGCCGAACAGCGCCAGCGACACCGGCGCGCCGATCAGCACGCCGATCGCGTCGCCCACCCACCAGGCCACCCAGTGCGACACCACCTGCGACGGCCCGATCGCGCCCGTCAGCCACAGCGCCGCGACCCCGACGCTGGGCGCCACCAGGCAGGCGACGACCACCGTGGCCAGCAGGAAGCGGACCAGCTCCGCCGGCTCGCACAGCGGCGGGTGCTTGCCCGTCCAGCGTTCGGCCAGCCAGGCGCCCAGCCACGCCTGCAGCGCGCCGCCGATGGCCACCAGCAAGGGCTGCAACGGGTCCAGGTGCTCGCGCGCCAGGCCCATCGTCAGGCTCACCGCGGCGCCGCCGGCCAGGATGCCCGGCAGCACCCGCGGGCCCCAGCGCAAGACCGCCGCGACCGCGAGACCGGCGGCCGGGAAGATCGGGGAAACGAAGTCGGGAGGCAGGATCAGCTTCAGCGCCAGCGCGCCCAGCACCGCGTAGGCCACCGCGAGCGCCAGGTTCACCAGCAGCAGCCGGAACAGGGAAGCACCAGGCAGGGCAGGAGAGGACGCATCGGTCATCCATGCAGCCTACCTTCGCCACCCGGGGGGCGATATCGCAAGTTGCTCAGGGAAAGTTGGACTTGTCCTTTGGATCCAACGATGGGGCGTGCTCAAGCCGGCAGGTCCCAGCCCAGGCCCAGGCTCTTCTGCAGCGCGACGAAGTCCTTCAGCAGGTCGGCCTCGCCATCCAGCGACTTCAACCGGGCGTCGATGTCATGGCGCCGCGCATCGAGCAGGTCGACCTCGGTCGTCACGCCCGCCTGGCGGCGTTGACGCGTCAGGTCCAGGGCGCGCTGCGCCGAGCCCTGCTGCGCGAGCAGATGCTGCAGCGCCTGGCGCTGGCGGCCGAAACGCGCCAGCGAGGTGTTGGCATCCTGCAGCGCCGTCAGCACTGCCGCCTTGTAGTTCGCGACGGCTTCGTCACGGCCGGCCTCGGCCTGCTTCACCAGCGCCGCGGTGCGGCCGAAGTCCAGGAAATTCCAGCTCAGGTACGGCACCGCCGCCAACGCCAGGTTGTCCGTGCGGAACAGCTGGCCCGGCGAGGTCGCCGCCACGCCGACATTGCCCAGCAGGCTGAGCTTGGGGAAGTACTTCGCCGTCTCCTGGCCGATCTGCGCGGTGTGGCTGGCCAGCCGCCGCTCCGCCGCGCGGATGTCGGGCCGGCGCTGCAGCAGCGAAGCCGGATCGCCGATGGCGACCTCGGCCGGCGCGCTCGGCAGCGACGGCGTGGCCGCCGCGAGCCGCGCGTCGAGCGCGCCCGGCGCCTGCCCGGTCAGCAGCGCCAAGCGGTCCAGCGAGGCCGCGATCTGCGCCGCCACGTCGGCCAGCGCCGCGTGCGTCGCCTCGCGCTGCTGGGTGCGTTGCTCGACGTCGTCGGCCGTGGCCACGCCCTGGTCGAGCCGCTGGCGGACCAGCGCCAGCGCCTGCGCGTCGCCGTCGGCGGTGTCGCGCAGCAGGGCCTGGCGCCGCTGTTGCGCGCGCAGGCCGACGTAGGTGGAGGCGACTTCCGCCGTCAGCGACACCTGCGCGTCGGCGAGGTCGGCCCGCACCGCTTCGGCTTGCGCGGAGGCGGACTCGACCGCGCGGCGCGTGCCGCCGAACAGGTCGACCTCCCAGGTCGCGTCGAAGCCGACGCTGTAGAGATGCAGCGAGGTGTCGTGGTCGGTGCCCGGACCCTGCCAGACGCCGGCGGCCAGCGCCGAGGCCGAGCCCTTGGGCCGGCCGCTGGCCTCCTGTTGCTGGAAGGTGGCGCGGGCCGCGCGCAGGCGCGCCTCGGCGGCCTGCAGCGTGGGACTCTGGCCGAGCGCCTCGTCGACCAGCGCGTCCAGCGCGGGATCGTTGAGCGCGCGCCACCAATGCGCGGCGACCGGCGAGGCCGGCTTGTCCCGCGCGTCGTCGCGCGCGAATCGCGCCTGCTGGAGCGCGTCGGCCGCGATGGCGGGAGCGCCCGCGTAGTCGGGACCGACCGTCGTGCAGCCGGCCAGCAGCAGCATCGCGGCCGCCGCGGCGACGGCCGACAGCGTGGTCAGCGCGGCGAGGGCGGCGGACCTCGCCGGGCCGAAGCCGCGCGGGGAAGGGAAGGGGGATGGCGCGGTGGAAGGGGACGGAGAAGGAAAAGAGGTCATGGGGAGACTCGATGCGCCTCAATGGGCGTCGTTGGACGCGACCGGCTTGCCGGGCCGCGGCGTCTTGAGCGTCAGCGCCAGCGGGATGCACAGCAGCAGCGCGCCGGCGAGCGCGTAGAAGGTTTCGGAGAAGGTCATCACGCTGGCCTGCACGTGGATCTGCAGCGAGAGTTCCTTGATCGCCTGGAGCTGCGCATGGGCGAAGTCGCCGACCTGCGCGAAGTGGCTGGCCGCGCTGGCGGCCAGGCGTTCCTGCAGCAGCGTCGAGTTGGCGTTGAGCGATTCGCCCAGGCGGTCGACGTGCAGGCTGTTGCGCCGGTCGATGAAGGTGCCGATGACGGCCAGCCCGACCGAGCCGCCGAGGTTGCGCGCCATGTTGTAGATGCCGGCGGCGTCGCCCGATTCCTCGCGGGTGACGGTGGCCATCGAGGCCTGGTTGAGCGGCATCATGCACAGCATCTGCCCGACGCCGCGCAGCAGCTGCGAGCCGATGAAGTCGTGGCCCACGCTCTGCGCGGTGAGGCTGATGTCGAGCAGGCAGCTCGCCGCGAAGGCCATCAGCCCGAGGATCACCATCACGCGCAGGTCCACGCGCGAGATCAGCCGCGGCAGGATGGGCATCATCAGGAAGGCCGGGACGCCGGCCAGCAGCATGATCGCGCCCGACTGCTGCGCGTTGTAGCCCGCGACCAGCGACAGGAACTGCGGCACCAGGTAGGAGATGCAGTACAGCCCCGCGCCGACGGTGAAGACGATGACGATGACGCTGCTGTAGTGCCAGTTGCGCATCAGCTTGAGCCGCAGGATGGGCCGGGCCGCGACGCGCTGCGACAGCGCGATCATCAGCATGCCCGCGGCCGAGACCAGGCTCAGCGTGACGATCAGCGGGGACTCGAACCAGCGCTCGCGCTGGCCTTCCTCGAGGACCACCGTCAGCGTCGACAGCCCGACCGCCAGGCCGACGATGCCGAGCCAGTCGGCCCGCAGGAACTCCTCGAGGTGCATGCGCTGCGCGGGCAGCCCGAGCAGCAGCAGCGTCAGCAGCGCGGCGCACACCGGCACGTTGATGAAGAAGCACCAGTGCCAGCTGGCGTTCTCGGTCAGCCAGCCGCCGAGCACCGGTCCCAGCAGCGGCCCGAGCAGCACGATCAGCCCGAACAGCGTCATGCCCACCGGCAGTTGGTGACGCGGCAGCCGCGTGCGGATGATGGTCTGGGCGGTGGGAATCATCGCGCCGCCGGTGAAGCCCTGGCCGATGCGCGCCAGGATCAGCGTCGCGAGGTTGCCCGAGAGGCCGCACAGCACCGAGAACAGCGTGAACAGCGCCGCGTTGCCGACCAGGAAGTTGCGCAGCCCGAAGACGCGCGTGAGCCAGGCGGCGAGCGGGATCATGACGATCTCCGACATCAGGTAGCCGGTGGAGATCCAGGTGCCCTCGGTGCCGGTGGCGCCGATGGCGCCCTGGATCTGCGGCAGCGCCGAGTTGGTGATCGAGATGTCCAGCGTCGCCATCAGCGCGCCGAGCGCGCCCGCCGCGACCGCGATCCAGTCGCTGGCATGGGCGTTGGGCTCCGCGTGCGCGGCGCCGCCGGCCGCGCCCCGCGCCGGCGCCGTCGACGCGGCCTCAGCCATGGCGGGCTCCGGCGTCGGCCGATCGCGGCGCGGCGTCGCGGGCCGGGCCGCCGTCGCCGCGGGTGTCGACCTCGGTGGTCACGGAAAGCCCCGGCAGCAGCCGCTCGCGCAGCGCCGGATCGGCCTGCACGCGGATCCGCACCGGCACCCGCTGGACGATCTTGGTGAAGTTGCCGGTGGCGTTCTCCGACGGCAGCAGCGCGAACTGCGCGCCGGTGCCGGGCGAGAAGCTCTCGACGGTGCCGCGCACGTCGGCGTCCGGCAACGCGTCGACATGCAGCGTCACCGGCTGGCCGGCGCGCATGCGGCCGATCTGCGTCTCCTTGAAGTTCGCGACCAGGTAGATGTCCTGCGTCGGGACGATGGTCATCAGCCGCGTGCCGGGTTGCGCGAACTGGCCGACGCGCACGGTGGTGTCGCCGACGCGGCCGTCGATGGCGGCGCGCACCACGGTGTCGTCGACATCGAGGTGGTTCTGGCGCAGCGCGGCCTCGGCCGCCTCGACCTGCGCCTTGGACTGCGCGACCTGCGCCTGGCTGGACTTCAGCCGGCCGTCGGCCGCCTTCACCGCGGCCTCGGCGGCGGCGAGGCTGGCGGCGGCCTGGTCGCGGTTGTTGCGCAGCTCGGCCAGGCGCTCCGCGCTGGTGGCGCCGCTGACGGCCAGCGGCGTGTGGCGGGTCACCTCGTCCTGCGCATGGGCCAGCGCCAGCCGCGAGGCGTCGGCCTGCGCGCGGGTCTGCGCCAGTTGGGCCTGCTGCTGGAGGATGTCGGCCTCGTAGCGGTGGATGTCGGCCTTGCGGCCGTCGATCGTCGCCTGGGACTGGTCGGCGGCGGCCTGGTACTGGCGCGCGTCCAGCTTCACCAGCGGGTCGCCGCGCTTGACCGCCTGGTTGGCGACGACGAAGACCTGCGTCACGTAGCCGCCGACCTTGGGCGCGGCGGTGACGCTGTCGGCCTTCAGGTAGGCGTCGTCGGTGGTCTCGATGAATCGGCCGACGGTCCACCAGTGCGCGCCGTAGGCGCCGGCGGCGATGACGGCGGCGGCGGCGATCGCCAGCAGGACCGGGCGGCGCTTGGCCGGCGGCTGGGACGGGGAGGGCGCCGGGGTGGCCGGCGCGGCGGAAGGCCCGTTCGGGCCGGCGGAGGTCTGGGAAGACATGGGCGTGGCCGGCTGGACCGGCTCGGAGAATTATTCCGGTCGATATCTTTTTCCACTTGGAATATTTATGTCAAGTGCTATATTTTTGACTTCCGCCCGCAACGTGCGCGCTTCCGACGAGGTCTTGACGTGATCTTGACGGCGGCGCGCCGGGCCCCCGATGTCCCGCCATGACCGACCGTCCCGTCCGAGCTCCCCGCCACCGTGCCGATGCCGCCTACGCGCGCGGCGAGGAAACGCGCCGCCGCATCATCGAAGTGGCGTTGCGGCTGTTCAGCGAGCGCGGTTTCGAAGGCGCGTCGACGCGGGAGATCGCCAAGGCGGCGGGGGTGAATGCGCCGGCGCTGCAGTACTACTTCGACAACAAGGAAGGCGTGTACCGGGCCTGCGCGCAGTACATCGCGGACAGCTCGGGCGCGCATTTCGGGCCGGTGGTGGAGAAGACGAAGGCGGTGCTGGACGACCCGGCGGCGACGCCGGACCAGCTCTTCGAGGCCTTCGGCGGGATGCTGGACGCGCTGACCGATTTCCAGCTGCTGCCCGACGACGCGGAGTACCGCCGGCTGTTCATCGCGCACGAGCAGATCGGGCATGCGCCGGGGGTGCTGTTCGAGATCTTCGACAAGTCGCTGCGGCCGCAGATGGGCGAGCTGTCGGCGCGGGTGGTGTCGCGCTACTGCGGGATGCCGGTGTCGGACCCGCTGCTGGCGATGCGCGTGATGATGCTGTGCGGGCAGGTGATGGTGTTCTCGCTGGGGCGGCGGACGATGCTGACCAAGCTGGGCTGGGAGCAGTTCGGGCCGGAGGAGGTCGCGACGATCAAGCGCGCCTCGCGCGAGCACAGCCGGGTGCTGATGGACCAGTGGCGCGCGCAGGCGCAGGGGGCGGCCGGCGGCCGCTGAGCGGCCGCCTGGGTCCGCCTGGGTCCGCTTGGATTCGCCGACGGAGCGGCCGCCCGCCGATGGCGGCGCCAGATCCCGGGGACGGCGGCTACCGGAAACGCTCCTTGGCGCCGACACTGCGCCACCGCAGACACCGACGCGGCGCCCTTCCGGCCCCCGGCTCCGCTGCGTTGGAGATCCCCATGCTCAAGCGATTCAGGCGCGTCCTGGGTGCCGGCCTGCTGGCGGCGTCCGTCCTCGCGCCCCTGATGGCGCCCGTCCCGGCGATGGCGGCGCCGGAGCCGTATCCCGCGGGCTTCTCGCTGCGCGACATTCCGGCGGGCGAGGTGACGATGCATGTGCGGGTCGGCGGCAACGGGCCGGCGGTGGTGCTGCTGCATGGCTTCGGCGACACCGGCGACATGTGGACGCCGCTGGCCGTTGAGCTGGCCAAGACGCATCGCGTGGTGGTGCCGGACCTGCGCGGGATGGGGCTGTCGTCCAAGCCCGAGGGCGGCTACGACAAGCGCACCCAGGCCGGCGACATCCGCGCGGTGCTGGAGCAACTGGGCATCGACAAGGCCGACGTGGTCGGGCACGACATCGGGACGATGGTGGCGTATGCGTATGCGGCGCGTTACCCCGACAAGACGACGCGGCTGGTGGTGATGGACGCGCCGGTGCCGGGCATTCCGCCGTGGGATCAGATCGTGCGCCTGCCGGCGCTGTGGCACTTCGACTTCGGCGGCAACGATGCGCTGCGGCTGGTGCAGGGCCGCGAGCGCATCTACCTGGACCGCTTCTGGAACGACTTCGCCGGAGATCCGTCGAAGGTGGACGAGGCGACGCGGCGGCACTACGCGGCGCTGTACGCGCGGCCGGGTGCGATGAAGGCGGCGTTCGCGCAGTCCAGTCGATCCGCCAGGACGCGCAGGACAACTTCGCGGGCTACACGACGAAGCTGACGATGCCGGTCCTGGCGATCGGCGGCGAGAAGTCGTTCGGCGCCAACGAGGCGATCGTGATGCGCAACGCGGCGACGAACGTCACCGAACTGGTGGTGCCGAACGCGGGGCACTGGTTGATGGAGGAAGCGCCCGCCGTCACGGTGAAGGCGGTGAGCGAGTTCCTGGCGAAGTGATCGCCGGTCGCGCCGCGAACGGAACGCCCGCCTTGGCGGGCGTTTTGTTTTGCGCCTGAAAACCCGCGGCCATGGCACTTTTCAGGATCGCTCAAGAACGAACGCGATCGAGACGCGGAGATGCCCCGTTCCCGGGCAGTTTTGATTTCGAGCCGTCGCCGCGCCCCTTTAATGGCCGCCTGTCGTGGTTGTTGAAGGAGTCGATGCAATGGGGACCAGTGATATCGCCCAACTCGCCGGAGCTGGCGGGGCGGGCCCGAAGAAGCAGGCCGGGGACATGGAGGTCTGGGCGCCTCTGTTCGGCGTGGCAACGAGCAGCGTTCGCGCGAACGCGGCGCACGAAATGATCGAGCGCACGCTCGAGATCGAGGGACATCGCTTCGAGATCCAGATCATTCGATGGGAGAGCCGTCCTGCCGGCGAGGAGGCGCAGCTGCACCTGCTGAATCCGCTTCGCATGGCGGTCTTCAGCGCGCCGAGCCCGATCCGCAGCCGGTGGCACTTCCACACGTGGACCTTCGTGTCCTCGACCTGGGCGGAGGACTTCTCGGCGACGTGCGCTCCGTCCAACCCGGAGGCCCGGACGCCGGCGTCGCCCACGTGGACGGAACTGCTGCGGCAACTGCACCTGCTCGGAGAGTCGATCCACGCCGGGTTCATTCACCAGAAGGCGGAGGTGGCGGTCCGTCACTTCGAAACTGACGGCTTCTTCCCGGCCTACGAGTCGCTGGACCACGCCGAGCGCGCCTGGCGCCTGCAGCACACGCGGGAGATGGTGCGGCAGATCTACATGGCCGAGCCGCGCGTGTTCGACGGGGGCACCGAGCATCAGGCCAAGATCATCATCCGGTTGCTCGACCGGCTGGCGGTCTCGAACGAGAACGGCGCCTTGCTCGAGGTCCTGAACGGGGTGCTCGACATGGATGGGCCGACGGTCCAGCGCTTGGCCGAGCAGTTGCGGCTGTCGTCGATGGAGCACATCGTGGCCGCCATCGAGGTCCTGCAGCGCCGCGCGACGGCGGTGCAGCAGCTCAGGCACCTGATGGACAAGCACCATCGCGACGTGCTCGAGACGCCGGACCTGCAGCGGATCATCGAGAACAACACCTGGCTGTTCGGGCCGCAGTACGAAACGATCGGCGCCGAGGACGACACGTTCAGCGAGATCGCAAAGCGCGTGCGAGACGATGTGTTGGGGCGCACCGGCGTTGACATGGAGGACGTCGACTCTGCCGACGACCTGCCGGGCGCGCGGCGCCAGGCGGACCTGTTCCTCGCACGCAAGCTGCCGACCTTCGATTCGATGGGGCGGCAGATCTTCAAGTTCATCGTGATCGAGATCAAGCGCCCGTCGATCGCGCTCAACAGGAAGCACCTGCGGCAGCTGGAGGAGTACGCGGACGTCATCAAGTCGATGTCGATCTTCGAGTCCGAAGTCGTGCACTTCGAGCTGCTCCTCGTGGGCCATCGCATCTCCCGCAAGGACCAGCGGATCCGCAGCCGGCTGCAAGGCAACCTCGCGCGAGGCGAGCACGGCCTCATCGAGGACAGCCCCCGCATGAAGCTCTATGTGATGAACTGGGGCACGCTGCTGAACAGCTTCGAGCTGACCAACAGCTTCATGCTCGAGAAGCTCCGGATGAAGCGCGCGGAGTTGGAGGGCGAGACGAAGGCGCAGCTGGTCGCCGAACTGCAGCAGCTGCATTGAGGGCGGGCGCCGCGTCGAGGTCGCGCCTGGGCATGGCCCCTTGACGAGCCCTTGTCGCGGCCGGTCATATAGTCGGCGCCGCCATGGTCGCCCGGCCCTGGCTGGAGCCCCCGCCGCGCGCCAGGCGAGGCCGCCGTCACGATCCCCGCGCAAGGACGAAGACATGACACGCCGACTTCTTCTCGCCTTGATGGCTGCCGCGCAGCTGTCGACCATCGCCATGGCGCAAGCGCCGGCACCCGGGATCGCCGCGGCGGTCGCCGACGGCGCGCGACCGGCCAAGGACGTGGCCCAGGATGCCTCGCGGCGCCCCGCCGATCTGGTCGCTTTCGCGAAGCTGAAATCCGGCGACACCGTCGTGGACGTGGTGCCCGGCGGCGGCTACTGGACCCGCCTGTTCTCCACGGTGGTCGGGCCCAAGGGCAAGGTCCACGCCTTCGTGCCGGCCGAATTCGCCGGCTTCAAGTCGGACCCGGTCGCGACGGCCCGCGCGATCGCCTCGGAACCCGGCCACGGCAATGTCGAGCAGAGTTCGATGCCGCTGGTGCAGCTGCTGTCCCGGGCGGGCGACAAGTCCGTCGATGTCGTCTGGACCTTCGAGAACTATCACGACTTCCACGACAGCTTCATGAACGGCGCCGACGTCGGCGCCTTCAACCGCAGCGTCTTCCGCCTGCTGAAGCCGGGTGGCTACTACCTCGTCGGGGACCATGCGGCGGCGCCGGGCTCGGGCCTGAAGCACACCGAGGACTTGCACCGCATCGATCCCGAGGCCGTGAAGGCCGAGGTGGAGAAGGCCGGCTTCGTCTTTGACGGCGAGCTCCAGGTGCTCGCCAATCCCTCGGACGATCGCAGCCTGAAGGTGTTCGATCCGGCCATCCGCGGCAAGACCGACCGCTTCGTGCTGCGCTTCAAGAAGCCGGCCGGGTGAGCGGACGGGGCATCGTTCACTCAGGTCAGCACCGCCACGATGTCGCCGTGGGCGCGAGAGGAATGCGCCTTGCGCAGGTCGAGTTCAAGAGCCATGGCTACCCCGGAAAGTTAGCGGGGAATCTGCCATCCTTGGCACGGGAGGCCTGCGGCGGCCGGGCAAGAAAAGCCCTGCGCTGGGTCGTGCTGCTGGTGGCGAATGGCGCTCTATCGCGGTGCGGACTTGGTCGGCGGGTCGCGCGACTCGCCGGTCGTGCCGCCGCCGTTGCGCTGGACGTGCTTGCCGTTGGCGATCACCGCGGCGACACCGGCGACGGCGATCGCGATGGCCAGGATCGTGGCCGCCTTGTGGCCGGCCAGCGGCGCCATTGCGGCAGCGGCCAGCGCGATCGCCAGCAGCGGTCGCAGGAAGGTGGATCGTTTGGTCAGCATGGCAGCCTCTCCTCGAGTGGATGGGTGAGGCTGCGCCGGCGGCGCGCCGATCGGCACCCTATTCCTCCCGATCCGAACGGCTTGGACGTGCGGCGCGACCTCGGACGGGAGGGTGTCATCCTTGGCACGCAATGGCAGTCAGCGCGGCGCAATCCCCCGGAGAAAGTCATCCGCACTGATTTCTTTCCACCCGCGCCAACCGGTCCGCTTGGCGGCGTCGAGAAACACTTCAGCTCCGAAGAACACATCTCTGCCCATATTGGTTGACGCCTTCATGTAGATGTGAAGTGATACCCCTGGCATATGAACATCAAGTTGCAACGGATCTTTTTTATCCCAGACGGAAAAATCCCTACCTTTCCAAGTCTCATTTGCCTCGGGAACAATACTGATGGCCCCCATTGCACCGCCAAAGTTCCTCATATTCACATGAAATATCGGTGGACGTGATCCGCCTGTGGTCATTCCAATACTCTCGATCGTGGGACGAGGCGTATCGGCAAATATCGCTTCACGCTCTCGCGCCTGGGACTTTTCAAGCTCATGCGCAAAAAGGTCGCGTTCAATCTTCACCAATTGGCTTTGTTGCTCCACCGACGCCTTTAGCTCCTCTGCTTGGAGTCGGAGCGCCTCAGTGCTGTGCTTTAGTTCGTCCCCCTGCTGCCAATAACCAAGGACGAGCCATAGAAACGCCAACGGTGAGCACATGCCGGCAAAATAGTCGCCCCATTCATTCCCCTTCTCTGGCCGACCAGAGCCGTCGTATATGAAGTAGGCGACAACAATCCAGGCAATAGACAGGGCTACTCCCAACGCTGTTCGGAATTTGCTCAATTTTCCCTCCCTCGGCAACGATGCCGAGACGGAGGCTACACCGCCATCGGCGACGTCCCCCGCCGCTTGCCTGAGGACTTCCCACCCGCTGGCGCGATCGACAGCGCAAAGCGCTCGCCGGCCTCCAGCAGCTGGCCGAACTGCCGGTAGGCATCGGAGCCGTGGCTGTCGTCGTTGTGCACTGGCTCGGAGGTAAAGCGCCCATTCCGCTGGTCCCACTTCTTGCGGTAGTTGCTGAGGCGCGAGATTCCCTTGCCGCAGACCTCCTCGCTGAACCAACTGCTCGCGAAGCCGGCGCGCGTGGCCTGGATGCCGTTGTCGAGGTTGGTCACCCGCGGCACGACTTCGAAGCGCTGGCCCGGCATCAGCTCCTGCAGCATCTCCTCGATGGACTGGTGGGTGTCCGGGCTCTTGCCGATCCGCTTGTACGCGGCCAGGAAGTGCTTTGCGAAACTGTAGCCGGTCCCCTGCAGCCAGGCCGAGAAGTGGTTGAGTCAGCAAGATGCGCTCGTGGCTGACCGCATCCATCGGCATGGGGCCGCATCGAATCGCTCGAGCGATGGAGATTCGTCGAAGAAGGGATCGACCTCAATTCGTGAGCGCTGCTCCCCGCCGACCTTCATGGCCCCGGGCCGCACAAGCGCGGATTGCCGCGACAGCATCGCCTTGGCCACCTCGATCTCGCACATCAGAGCGTGCACGCGTTGCTCGCGCTCGATCGCGGTCTTCGCGATGTAGGCCAGCGTGTCGCTGACCTTGTGCAGTTGAGCGCTCAGCCGAGCCTGCTCCTCGCGCGCCCGGCGACGCTGATTGCCACCGAAGCGGTGGTTCAGCGCGGGGCCGCCGGTGGGTTCAGCAGCAGGACGGCGAGGCCGTCTGCGTCAGCCGGAAGCTGGCGCGGGCCGGGTCGTAGAGCGGGATGTAACGCATGGCGCCTTCGACGGGTGGAGGCGTCAATCTGTCATCCTTGGCACGACCTACGTCGCATCCGGCTCCTGCTGTACCGGCTTCTGCAGTTCAGCCCAGATGAGGTCCAACACCTGCTGATCCGGCTTTGCCCTGCACGTGATCCCAACGGAGGTGCCGACGGCAATGCGCAGCCTGCGGAGCGATCGCCGCGACTTGAATCGATCCCTGAAGAACCCAGGGTGTACCAGGGCAGCGCGCCAGTCGTTCTTCCCGTCGAGTTCCAGGTAAATGTCGGAACCCTGAGCATGGGTGAGGCTCAGCGGCAGCCTCGGATTCGGGGGGAAGCGTTGCTCCCCAAACATTTGATGGGCATAGCCATTTTCATACCCGCGCCAAAGGCGACGTCGAACCTGCCATCCGATGGCGGTGACAGTGACCGGCAGCGTGCCGGCGTTCACAAGGGAGATGTTCAGGAACTCGGGATCTGGGCCGATGCGGAGCGCCGGGCCATTCAGCAGCACGACGACGCTGGTTCTGATCCTGAGTTCCGGCTTGCTCCGCCGCAGCGCGATCCAGAGCGAGACGATTACTGCGCCACAGGTCCCGATCGCGCTGAGCACCTGCGCCCAGTCCACTAGCGTCTTCGGCAGCCAGTCCCAAGCCGGCCCGAACTCCTGCATCCCATCCTCCTGTTGTTGTCGCGGGAGTATCGCGGAGGTCACCGGGTGCGTTCAGCAGTCACTGTGTTCGTGCGATCTGTACAAGCACAACTTGCGCATCGATGTCGACGAGAAGTTAATGCGGCCGACGGCAGCACCAGCGAGGGCAGCTGCACGCCGGCCGGTCGTCGCGAATCAGTGCGCGGGAGGATCATCCCGTAGTCTGACTGGGGCAGTGTCCACCTTGGAACTGGTGATTTCGCAGTTCAGCCCATATCGGTTCTTTACCACCTTCTCAACCAACTGCTTAAACCAAGAATCGGCCTTTGGCGCAATGACGATTGAATGAATCAATTCCACTGGATTGACATCAATCGAAAAGACCTTTGATCCAGGCTCAACGCGAATTTGGTGCGTGCCACTAGGCATATTCCAAACAACGGCCCGAACTTCTTTCTCATGCTCAAAATCCTTCCGCTTATGGAAATACGGATAGAACGTCCGCAAGTGAGAAATGAAATCCTCAGAATAATCAATGTATCGAACGCGACCGAACTCCACGTGCAAGTATGTTCGCCGCAACTGCTCTTTCAGGCTAGACACCGTGGTCCTAATTGCAACGCCATCGTTGCTCTTCAGGAAGATGCGCCACATCGCCGCCGACTCTGATGGATTCTCATGCCAGCAGCTGACGAACATCCGTTCACGCTCGACGAACGGTTGCTTCGCAATTGCCTGGGCTGTACCACCTTCATCTTCGAGAGCCTTCAGCTGCCGCAGGGACTCGTCCGACCAATGCCCTTCGTATAGGTCTTCGAGAATGTCCGCGCGAGGGAAGACCAGCTTCTTGTCCTCAAGCAGGCTGAGGAGTTTGGACAAGTCCATGTAACGCCATAACACCGTATCGTCTGAAGGAGCCTGAACCTTAAAGTCTTCCAATGTCGCCTCCGTCGCTTTGTTGAAGTGGACGCGGGGCACCATCGCGATAGGGCCCGCATCTATACAGAACGGAATTGCTGACTGGATTCCGACAGACGAACCGCGGCAACTGCTCGTCTGTCATGCCGGTGTCGTCGTCGACGATCGCGTGCTGCTTGACGTCAGGGTGCAGCAGCAGCCAGACGCGATCTCGAAGCCGCGCGGCTGCCCGCACAGCCACGGCGTCGCATCGATGATCGGAAGTCCCAGGGCCTTGCCGACGTCGGCGAACGGGTGGTGAAGCCGCCAGGCGCTGGACAGCACGACCTGCACCCTGGCGGAATCGCAGAACCGATGCAGCAGCCGAATCGCGACCCGGTCGAAGGCGCCGATGTGCGTCAGCTCCAGCGGATAGCCGCCGAAGGCGACGGCGGTCTTCGAGCTGTTGAGGACGCCGTCGATGTCGAGGAAGGGGACGCGCATCACTGCGGCCCATCGAGCAAGTCGCGCAACGTCGGGATGGTGTCGATGGCCACCGACGCGAGCGGGGCTCCGAGAATCGGTTCCGCCTCGCGCTTCGGCGTGTGCTCCCGCAGGAACTGGTCCAGCACATCCACTTCGACCTGCAAGACGCGCTCACGCTCGCGCGCCACAGCCGCGCTCTGCTCAAACCGCGGCCTTTTCGCGCTCGGCTTTCAGCTCTCGCGTCAGACAGCCGTGGTGATCGATGACGGCAGTGAGCACTGCGTGCGGGACGGCACGCAGCCTGAAGGTGTTCGATCCGGCCATCCGCGGCAAGACCGACCGCTTCGTGCTGCGCTTCAAGAAGCCGGCCGGCTGATCGGACGGGGCATCGCGCCGGACGGGCACTCCCGTCGCGCGATCGCCGGCTGGCGGCGGCGCCCCGGCCGGGGCGCCGCGGGCCTCAGACGTTGAACAGGAAGTTCAGCACGTCGCCGTCCTTGACGACGTACTCCTTGCCTTCCGCGCGCATCTTCCCGGCGTCCTTCGCCGCCTGCTCGCCCTTGAACTGGATGAAGTCGTCGAAGGCGATCGTCTGCGCGCGGATGAAGCCGCGCTCGAAGTCGGTGTGGATCACGCCGGCCGCCTGCGGCGCCGTGTCGCCGATGTGGATCGTCCACGCCCGCACTTCCTTCACGCCGGCCGTGAAGTAGGTCTGCAGGCCCAGCAGCTTGAAGCCCGCGCGGATCAGCCGGTTCAGGCCCGGCTCGTCCTGGCCCATCTCGGCCAGGAACATCGCGCGGTCCTCGTCCTCCATCTCCGACAGCTCCGCCTCGGTCTTGGCGCAGATCGCCACCACCGGGCCGTTCTGCGCCGCCGCGTATTCCTTCAGGCGGTCCAGGAACGGGTTGTTCTCGAAACCGTCTTCCGCCACGTTGCCCACGAACATCGCCGGCTTGGCCGTGATCAGGCACAGCGGCTTGAGGATGACCAGCTCCTCCTTGCTGAAATCGATCGTGCGCACCGGCTTGGCCTGGTCCAGCGCCGCCTGGCACTTCTCCAGCACCTTCACCAGCGCCGCCGCTTCCTTGTCGCCCGCCCGCGCCACCTTGTTGTAGCGGTGCAGGCTCTTCTCCACCGTGCCCAGGTCGGCCAGGCACAGCTCGGTCTGGATGACCTCGATGTCGGCGATCGGATCGACCTTGCCGTTCACGTGGATCACGTTCGGGTCTTCGAAGCAGCGCACCACGTTCACGATCGCGTCGGTCTCGCGGATGTGCGACAGGAACTGGTTGCCCAGGCCCTCGCCCTTGGACGCGCCGGCCACCAGGCCCGCGATGTCCACGAATTCCACGATCGCCGGCACGATGCGCTCCGGCTTGACGATCTCCGCCAGCTGCGCCAGGCGCGGATCGGGCAGTTCCACGATGCCCACGTTCGGCTCGATCGTGCAGAACGGGTAGTTCTCGGCGGCGATGCCGGCCTTGGTCAGCGCGTTGAAGAGGGTGGACTTGCCGACATTGGGCAGGCCCACGATGCCGCATTTGAGGCTCATGGTTCGCTTTCGAGGGAAATGCTGGAGTCTGGTGTGGGCCGGCGGCGACGCGCTCGGACCAGGAAGGCGGCATTTTAGTCAACCCGCAATTCCTTCCAGGAAGCGTCGTCGTCCCCCCTGCCTACAATCGCCGCCCATGGAAAAGTACGACGTCCTGGTGCGCGGCAGCGGCTGCGTGGGCCGCAGCCTGGCGCTGGCGCTCGGCGCCCGCGGCCTGCGCGTGGCCCTGCTGAGCCGTCCGTCCGCCCCGGCCGCCGCCGCCGACGTGCGCGCCTACGCGCTCAACGCGGCCTCGGTCGCGCTGCTGACCCGGCTGCGCGTCTGGGACGGCCTGGCCGAGGACGCCCGCACCCCCGTGCACGACATGCGCATCCACGGCGACCGCGCCGGCGCCGAGCTCCACTTCAGCGCCTGGCAGCAGGGCGCCGGCGAGCTCGCCCACATCGTCGACGCCGCCGCGCTCGAGGAGCAGCTCGACGCCGCGCTGCGTTTCGCCCCGCACGTCCAGCGCGTGACCGAGCCGGTCCCCGCGGCGCTGCAGGCGCTGTGCGAGGGCCGCGACACCGCCGCCGCGCAGGAATTCGGCGTCCATTACGAGCGCCACGACTACGGCCACCTCGGCGTCGCCACCCGGCTGATCGCCAGCAAGCCGCACCAGGGCCAGGCCTGGCAATGGTTCCGCTCGCCGGACGTGCTGGCGCTGCTGCCCTTCGACCGCCCGGAACCGGGCCACGGCTACGGCCTGGTCTGGTCGCTGCCGCGCGACGAGGCACGCCGCCTGCTGGCCGCCGGCCCCGCCGAATTCGAATCCGCGCTGCTCGAGGCCACCGGCGGCGCCGCCGGCACGCTGAAGCTGGCCGGCGAGCGCCAGTCCTGGCCGTTGCAGCTGTGCCGCGCCGACGCGCTGAGCGGGCCCGGCTGGGTGCTGCTCGGCGACGCCGCCCACCTGGTCCATCCGCTGGCCGGCCAGGGCCTGAACCTGGGCCTGGCCGATGTCGAGGCGCTCGTCGACGTGATCGCGCGGCGCGAATCCTGGCGCGGCCTCGGCGACGAGAAGCTGCTGCGCCGCTACGCGCGCGCCCGCGTGGCCCCGACCTGGGCGATGGGCGAGCTCACCGACGGCCTGCTGCGCGGCTTCGCCAGCCAGGCGCCGGTGATCGCCCGGCTGCGCAACGAGGGCCTGCGCCTGGTCGAGCGCGCCGGCCCGATCAAGAAATGGCTCACCGCCCGCGCGCTCGGCCAATGAATCGCGGTGTCCGTCCACTGACCGGACTTCTCCACCGCCCCGACGATTTCGAAAGCATGACCATGACGTTCTCCTCCTTCTCCCGCAAGACCCTGGCCCTGGCCGTGGCGATGGCCTCGCTGGGCCTGATCGGCTGCTCGGCCAACGCCAACGAGGACACGATCCGCAAGAACCTGTCGGCCGCGATGCCCAAGGAGCTCAAGATCGACGAGGTCCGCCCGGCCCCGATCCCGGGCCTGTGGGAAGTGCGCATCGGCAACGAGATCCGCTACACCGACGCGACCGGCCAGTACCTGGTCGACGGCGAGATCATCGACCTGAAGAACCGCCGCAACGTCACCCAGGAACGCATCAACAAGATCACCGCGATCGACTTCGCGTCGCTGCCGCTCAAGGACGCGATCGTGTGGAAGAAGGGCGACGGCAAGCGCCGCATCGCCGTGTTCGCGGACCCGAACTGCGGCTACTGCAAGCGCTTCGAGAAGTCGCTGCAGGAGGTCGACAACATCACCGTCTACACCTTCCTGATCCCGATCCTGGGCGGCGACTCGCCGGACAAGTCGCGCAACGCCTGGTGCGCCAAGGACAACGCCACCGCCTGGCGCAACTGGATGGTCGACGGCGCCGGCCTGCCCACCGCCGACGCCAAGTGCGACTCCGGCGCCATCGACCGCAACGTGGCGCTGAGCCAGAAGATCCGCGTCAACGGCACGCCGGCGATCCTGTTCGAGGACGGCACCCGCGCCCCGGGCGCCCTCAGCGCGCAGCAGCTCGAGCAGCGCCTGCAGGCCATCCAGAACCCCGACAAGACGCAGAAGAAATCCTGATCCCCGCCGGGATCGGCCCACGACCGCCACGGCCCCGCGCCCACCCCAGATGAACGACCGCACCGCCTCCTCCGCCGCCCTGACCGGCGCGGCCTCCGTCAACCCGGTCGCCGTGCGGCTCGGCTACGCGGGCCTGATCCCGTTCGTGCTGGGCGCGGCGCTGGTCTGGCTGGTCCGCGAGGACGCGCACCCCTACGTCACCGACGGCCTGTCGCGCTACGCGGCCGTGGTGATCTCGTTCCTGGGCGCGATCCACTGGGGCCTGGGCTTCCGCCAGACGGTGCCGTCGCCCGCGCCCTTCATCTGGGGCGTGGTGCCGGCGCTGCTGGCCTGGATCGCCTCGACCATGCCCGCCTACGCGGGGCTGGTGATCGAGGGCGTCCTGCTGATCGTCTGCTACGTCGTGGACCGCCGCGCCTACCCGGCGCTGGGCGCCTCGGCGTGGCTGACGCTGCGTTTCCGGCTCAGCGCGGTGGCCGCGCTGAGCTGCTTCATCGCCGCCCAAGGCACCTGAACGAGAACCGCCCAGCCGCATCCCGCGGCCGGGCAAAGGCTTGTAGGCTGTCCCTCATGACCGCTCGCCCCACGATCCACTACCGCATCGCCGTCGCCGATCCGCGCGCGCACCGCTTCGAGGTGACGCTGACCGTGCCGGCCCCCGAGCCCCGCCAGGCGCTGAGCCTGCCGGTCTGGATTCCCGGCAGCTACCTGGTGCGCGAGTTCTCCCGCCACCTCGGCCCGGTCACCGCGCGCCAGGGCACGCGCGAGGTGCTCGTCGAGCAGACCGCGAAGAACCGCTGGGAATTCGACTGCGCCGGCCGCGGCGCGCTGGTCGTCAGCTACGCGGTGTACGCCTTCGACACCTCGGTGCGCGCGGCTTTCCTGGACACGCAGCGCGGCTTCTTCAACGCCACCAGCCTGTGCCTGCGCGCGCACGGCAAGGACGAGCTGCCGCATCGCGTGGAGCTCAGCGGCCTGCCCGAGGGCTGGGACGTCGCCACCGCGATGGCGCCGGTCGAGGACGCGGCGGACCAGTTCGAGGCCGACGGCTACGACGAACTGGCCGACCATCCCTTCGAGCTCGGCCCGTTCTGGCGCGGCGAGTTCGTCGCCGGCGGCGTGCCGCATGAGTTCGTCGTGTCCGGCGCGCTGCCGGTCTTCGACGGCGAGCGGCTGCTGCGCGACGCGCAGAAGATCTGCGAGGCGCAGATCCATTTCTGGCACTGCGGCAAGGGCAAGCCGCCGATGTCGCGCTACGTCTTCCTGCTCAACTGCACCGACGACGGCTACGGCGGCCTCGAGCACCGCGCCAGCACCGCGCTGATCGCGTCGCGGCGCGACCTGCCGCGCCTGGGCCAGGCCGAGGTCTCGGACGGCTACGTCAAGCTGCTGGGGCTGATCAGCCACGAGTACTTCCACACCTGGAACGTCAAGCGGCTGCGGCCGGACGTGTTCGAGCGCTACGACTACGAGCAGGAGAACTACACCGAGCTGCTGTGGTTCTTCGAAGGCTTCACCTCCTACTACGACGACCTGTTCCTGGTGCGCAGCGGCCTGATCGACGAGGCGCGCTACCTCAAGCTGATCGCGCAGACCTTCACCCAGGTGCTGGGCGCGCCGGGCCGCAAGCACCACAGCGTGGCGCGCTCCAGCTTCGAGGCCTGGACCAAGTACTACCGCCAGGACGAGAACACGCCCAACGCCGTCGTCAGCTACTACGCCAAGGGCGCGATGGTGGCGCTGGCGCTGGACCTGTCGCTGCGCGGCGCGGAGAAGGGCGACCGGGCGGCCTCGCTCGACGACCTGATGCGCGGCCTGTGGAAGGACACCGGCGGCGGTCCGGTCAGCGAGGCCCGCATCCTGGCCAAGCTCGCCGACCTCGGCGGCGAAGCCGTCGCGCAGTTGCTGTCGGGCTGGGTGCACGGCACCGACGACCTGCCGCTGCCGCAACTGCTGGAGAAGCTCGGCGTGCGCTGGGCCCATGACAAGCCGACGCTGGCGCAGCGGCTGGGACTGCGCGTGACGGAAACCGACGGCGTGGTCACCATCAAGAACGTGCTGCTGGAAGGCGCCGGCCTGGCGGCCGGGCTGAGCGCGGGCGACGAGCTGGTCGCCTGCAACGGCTGGCGCGTGCGCCGGCTCGAGGACCTGCCGCTGACGCTCAACCACGTCGATCCGCAACGGCTGGAGCTGCTGGTGGCGCGCGACCAGCGGATGCTGAGCCTGGCGCTGGTGCTGCCGACGCAGGACAGCGCCGCGCGGCCGGTCTGCCTGGGCCTGCTGGACAAGGCGCCGGCGCGCGCGCAGAGCCTGCGTCGCGCATGGCTGGGCGGCTGAACGCCGGCCGCGGCGAGGCGGGCAGCGCCCGCCGCCGCGGCGCCTTCGCGCTGGCCGGGCTGACGGCCGCGGTGCTGGTCGTTCACCTGTGGCTGATCAGCGGCGCGCGCGACCTGCATGAACGCTGGATGCCGCAGACGCCGGAGCCGGACCGGCTGCAGGCCGCGTTCATCCGCGAACTGAAACCGGCCGCGCCGCCGCCGCCCTCGACCTCCGCCGAGCGGAACGGACCGCCCGGCACGCCCCGGCACGTGGTCCCGTCGCTGCCCGCCGCCGGCGCCGGCCCCGCGCCGCTGCCGCGCGACCCCGCCGCCAGTGAGCCGCCGCCCGAGGCGCAGGCGCTCGCGATGCCGCCGGCGCTGGCGATCTCCGACGCGGTCGGCGAATGGATGCCGGGCATCGAATGGCCGCTGTCCACCGAGCTCGACTACAAGCTCACCGGCGACTACCGCGGCCCCGTCTACGGCGATGCCCGCGTGCAGTGGCTGCGCGACGGGTCGCACTACCAGGTCCACCTGGAAGCCTGGATCGGACCGAAGCTGGCGCCGCTGATGTCGCGCCGCCTCAGCAGCGACGGCGAGATCACGCCGGCCGGCCTGGTGCCGCGGCGCTTCGACGAGGTGACCGGCGGCCTGGCCGGCGGCAACCGGCATGCGACGCTGATGTTCGACGTGGGCGGCGTGCGCCTGGCCAACGGCCGGCGCGAGCCGGTGCCCGACGGCACGCAGGACGCGGCCAGCCAGTTCGTGCAGATGACCTGGCTGTTCCTCACCGGGCGGCAGCCGGCCCAGGACGACCTGCTGATCCAGCAGACGCTGGCGCTGCCGCGCAACGTGCACCTGTGGCGCTACAAGGTGCGCACGCTCGAGGACGTCGCCACGCCGCTCGGGCCGATCCCGGCCTGGCACGTGGACTCCGACATGACCGACACCCGCGGCGACATGCAGGCGGAGTTCTGGCTGGCGCCGTCGCTGCAGTTCCTGCCGGTGCGGGTGCGGATCTGGCAGAACCGGCCGCAGGACCCGCGGACCCACATCGACCTGGTGCTCAAGGCGGCGCCGAAGCAGGCGATGGCACCGGCGCCGCCGGCGGCGATGGCCTCAGGGGCTTCCCCCGCGCCGTCATCGGCGCCCGCGTCCGCCCCCCTATAGTTGCCGCCATTCCGGGGTCCGGGATCCCGCCGTCGCGGATCCGGATCCCGGCGATGCCAAGAATCCAGACCCTTGAAGGAGACCCCCATGATCCAGGCCCTGAACGGCGTGAGCTTCGAGAACATCCTGGTCGAGGTCGCCGGCACCGGCGACCGCAAGACCGGCGTGATCCGGCTGAACCGGCCCAAGCAGCTCAATGCGCTGAGCGATCCGCTGATGGACGAACTGGGCCGCGCGCTGCTGGCCTTCGACGCGGACGACGGCATCGGCTGCATCGTGCTGACCGGCAGCGAACGCGCCTTCGCCGCCGGCGCGGACATCCCGACGATGGCGCCGCACACCTTCATGTCGGCCTTCAAGAGCGGGCTGATCTCCAAGAACTGGGAAACCATCCTGCAGGTGCGCAAGCCGGTGATCGGCGCGGTGGCCGGCTTCGCGCTGGGCGGCGGCTGCGAGCTGGCGATGATGTGCGACTTCATCATCGCGGCCGAGACGGCCCGCTTCGGCCAGCCGGAGATCAAGCTGGGCATCATCCCCGGCGCCGGCGGCACGCAGCGCCTGCCGCGCGCGGTGAGCAAGAGCAAGGCGATGGACATGCTGCTGACCGCCCGGATGATGGACGCGGCCGAGGCCGAACGCGCCGGGCTGGTGTCGCGGGTCGTGCCTGCGGAACAGCTGATGGCCGAGGCGCTGACGGCGGCGGAGACGATCAACGGCTTCAGCGGCCCGTCGACGATGCTGATCAAGGAGCTGGTGAACCTGGCCTTCCAGGGGCCGCTGACCGACGGCGTCGCGATCGAGCGGCGCTACTTCCATGCGCTGTTCGGCTCCGACGACCAGCGCGAGGGCATGGATGCCTTCCTGGCCAAGCGCGCGCCGGCGTTCAAGCACCAGTGACGGCACCCCGCCGGCGGCCTGTCCGTCGGCGGATCGTTGCCAAAGCGCGCGCCGGGGCAGTGGCGTTCGCTGCCTAGGCAGCGTCTTTTGAAACAATCCTTGACCCCGAGCGGTGTACGCTTGCTGTACGGCGCGGGGATTGTTGACGATCCGTGAACGGATCTTTCCAGATTACCTAGTGTTTCCCCTGGGGGGCGGCGCCTAGAGTTCAGCCCATGGACGACGCGGAGTGCGGAGTCCGGTGCAACGAACCGAGAGAGGAACCGCCATGAACACCCTGATCAAGACCACCCTGATCGCCGCCTCCTTCCTGGCCGCCGGCGCCACCTTCGCCGCCGAGTCCACCGAAAAGACCCGCGCCGAAGTCATCGCCGAACTGCAAGCCGCCCGCGAATCCGGCGAGATCGCCTCGCTGAGCGCCGAGCAAGCCGGCGTCGGCGCCCTGAACAACGGCATCAACGCGCCGACCTCTGCCCAGATCGCCGCCAAGAAGGCCGCCCAGAAGACCGCCGCCAAGAAGGGCGCGTCGAACGAAGGCAACGCCGCCAAGTAAGGCGCTCGCTTCCCCCTCGACACTGCCGGGGCACCGGCCGGCCAGGGGGAACGAAAAGAAAAGGGACACCTCGCGGTGTCCCTTTTTGCATTCGTGAGGCCGGGTGGCGGGCCGGCCCGCCTGTCTTCAGCCCTCGCGGCGCAGCGCGGGGAAGAGGATCACGTCGCGGATCGACGGGCTGTCGGTGATCAGCATCATCAGGCGGTCGATGCCGATGCCGCAGCCGCCGGTCGGGGGCATGCCGTACTCGAGCGCGCGGATGAAATCGGCGTCGAAGAACATCGCTTCCTCGTCGCCCGCGTCCTTGTTGGCCACCTGCGACTGGAAACGCGCCGCCTGGTCCTCGGCATCGTTCAGCTCCGAGAAACCGTTCGCGTACTCGCGGCCGGTGATGAACAGCTCGAAGCGCTCGGTGATCGTCGGGTCCGCGTCGGACGCGCGCGCCAGCGGCGACACCTCGACCGGGTAGTCGACGATGAAGGTCGGCTCCCAGAGCTTCTCCTCGACCGCCGCCTCGAACAGGCCGAACTGCAGCGCCGACAGGCCCCAGTGCTTCGGCGCTTCCTCGCCCAGTGCCTTGAGCTTGGCGCGCAGCACCTCGGCGTCGTCCGCCTCGGCCTCGCTCACGCCCGCGTGCACGATCAGCGACTGGCGCACCGACAGGCGCGTGAACGGCTTCTCCAGGTCGACCGGCTTGCCGGCGTAGGTGACCTGGGCGCTGCCGGTGGCGGCGCGCGCGGCGTGGCGGATCACTTCCTCGGTGAAGCTCATGACCTCCTGGTGGGTCCAGTAGGCCGCGTAGAACTCCATCATCGTGAACTCGGGGTTGTGCCGGACGCTGATACCCTCGTTGCGGAAGTTGCGGTTGATCTCGAAGACCCGCTCGAACCCGCCCACCACCAGGCGCTTCAGGTAGAGCTCCGGCGCGATGCGCAGGTACATCTCCTGGTCCAGCGCGTTGTGGTGGGTGATGAAGGGCTTGGCGTTCGCGCCGCCCGGGATCGGGTGCAGCATCGGCGTCTCGACTTCCAGGAAGCCGTTCTCGACCATGTACGACCGGATCGAGGACACCGCCTTGGAACGCGCGACGAAGCGCTCGCGCGCCTTGCCGTCGGAGATCAGGTCGGCGTAGCGCTGGCGGTACTTCTGCTCCTGGTCGGCCATGCCGTGGAACTTGTCCGGCAGCGGGCGCAGCGACTTGGTCAGCAGGCGCAGCGTCGTCACCTTGACCGACAGCTCGCCGGTGCGGGTGCGGAACAGGGTGCCCTCGGCGCCCAGGATGTCGCCCAGGTCGAAGTGCTTGAAGTCGTTGTAGACCTCCTCGCCCAGCGCGTCCTTGGACAGGAACAGCTGGATCGCGCCGGTGGCGTCCTGCAGCGTGGCGAAGCTGGCCTTGCCCATGATGCGCTTGAGCATCATCCGGCCGGCCACCGTCACGGCGACCGCCTTGGGCTCGAGCTCCTCGTTGGTCAGCTCGCCGTACAGCGTCTGCAGCGGCTGCGCGCGGTGCTGCGGCTTGAAGTCGTTCGGGAAGGCCGCGACCCCCTTGGCCTGGGCTTTCTCGCGGATCGCGGCGAGTTTCTCGCGGCGTTCGGCGATCAGCTTGTTCTCGTCTTGGGCGGGCGCCGGCGTGTCGGCGCCGTTCTGGGGGTCTTGGGACTGGCTCATCGTGGGCTGCAAAAAAGGCAGGGCGCGATTTTAGGCTTTTAAAATCGCGCGCCATGTCTCAGTTCCCCATCCTGGACCGCCCGGTCCGCGTCGCCCTGGTCGGTTGCGGCCGCATTTCCAAGAACCACGTCGACGCGCTGACCCGCCACCAGGGCCGCGCGGAACTGGTCGCCGTCTGCGACACCCGGCCCGAGGCCGTCCAGGCCGCGCTCGCCCAGACCGGCCTGCCGCCAGAACGCGGCTTCGCCTCGCTGGACGCGCTGCTGGCGGGCTCCGACGCCGACCTCGTCGTGCTCGCCACGCCCAGCGGGCTGCACGCGCAGCAGGCCATCGCCTGCGCCCGCGCCGGCCGCCACGTGCTCAGCGAGAAGCCGATGGCGACCAAGTTCGAGGAAGGCCAGGCCATGGTCCGCGCCTGCCGCGACGCCGGCGTGAAGCTGTTCGTCGTCAAGCAGAACCGGCTGAACGCCACCGTGCAGCTGGTGAAGAAGGCGCTGGAGCAGGGCCGCTTCGGCCGCGTCTTCATGAGCACGGTCAACGTGTTCTGGACCCGCCCGCAGAGCTACTACGACGCCGCCCGCTGGCGCGGCCGCTGGGACATGGACGGCGGCGCCTTCATGAACCAGGCCAGCCATTACGTCGACCTGCTGGACTGGCTGGTGGGGCCGGTGGACAACGTCCACGCCTACACCGCCACGCTGGCCCGCGACATCGAGGCCGAGGACACCGGCGTGCTGGCCCTGCGCCTGCGCCACGGCGGCCTGGCCAGCATCAACGTGACGATGCTGACCTACCCGCAGAACCTCGAGGGCTCGATCACCATCCTGGGCGAGAAGGGCACGGTCAAGATCGGCGGCACCGCGGTCAACAAGATCGAGCACTGGGCCTTCGACACGCCGCACCCCGACGACGAGCTGGTGAAGAACGCCAGCTACGAGACCACCAGCGTCTACGGCTTCGGCCACGCGGCCTACTACGACAACGTCATCCAGACGCTGCGCGGCGAGGCCCAGGCCCAGGTCGACGGCTACGAGGGCCTGCGCTCGCTGGAGCTGCTGATCGCCGCCTACCGCAGCGCGCGCGACGGCCAGCGCGTCGGCCTGCCGCTGGTGTTCTGACATGGGGTTCTGGCAACACGCCTCGGCCGTCGTCGACGACGGCGCCCAGCTCGGCGACGGGACCAAGGTCTGGCACTTCAGCCACGTGTGCGCCGGCGCGCGCATCGGGGCGGGCTGCTCGCTGGGGCAGGGCGTGTACGTCGGCAACGACGTGACGATCGGCGCCAACGTGAAGATCCAGAACAACGTGTCGGTCTACGACGCTGTGACGCTGGAGGACGACGTGTTCTGCGGCCCGTCCATGGTCTTCACCAACGTCTACAACCCGCGCTCGGCGGTGCCGCGCAAGAACGAGTACCGCCGCACGCTGGTCAAGCGCGGCGCGACGCTCGGCGCGAACTGCACCATCGTCTGCGGCGCGACGATCGGCGAATACGCCTTCGTCGGCGCCGGTGCCGTCGTCAAAGGCGACGTCCTGCCCCACGCGCTGATGGTGGGCGTGCCGGCCCGCCAGATCGGCTGGATGAGCCGGCACGGCGAGAAGCTCGACCTGCCCCTCCACGGCCACGGGCGCGCGACCTGCCCGGCCAGTGGCGACCGTTATGAACTCGACGACCGGACGCTGGTCCTGGTCGACGCGCTTGCGTCCCCCGCGACGACCCAGGAGCCCCGGGCATGAGCCTCCCCTTCATCGACCTGCAGGCCCAGTACGCGGCGCTGAAGACGACCATCGACGCCCGCATCCAGCGCGTGCTCGACCACGGCCAATACATCATGGGCCCCGAGGTCAAGGAGCTGGAGACGGCCCTGGCCGCCTACGCCGGCGTGCGGCACTGCATCACCGTGGCCAGCGGCACCGAGGCGCTGCTGATCGCGCTGATGGCGATGGACCTGCAGCCCGGCGACGAGGTGATCACCACGCCGTTCACCTTCGCCGCGACGGCCGAGATGATCGTGCTGGCCGGCGGCGTGCCGGTGTTCGTCGACATCGAGCCCGACGGCTGCAACCTCGACGCGACGCGGGTCGAGGCGGCCATCACGCCGCGCACGAAGGCCATCATGCCGGTCAGCCTGTACGGCCAGGTGTGCGACATGGACGCGATCAACGCGGTCGCGGCCAGACACGGCGGCATCCCGGTCATCGAGGACGCGGCGCAGTCCTTCGGCGCCTCGTACAAGGGCCGCAAGTCCTGCGGACTGTCGACCTGGGGCGCGACCAGCTTCTTCCCGAGCAAGCCGCTGGGCTGCTACGGCGACGGCGGCGCGCTGTTCACCGACGACGACGCGCTGGCCCAGGCCGCGCGCGAGATCCGCGTGCACGGCCAGAGCCAGCGCTACACCCACACCCGGGTGGGCGTCGGCGGCCGCATGGACACGCTGCAATGCGCGGTCGTGCTGGGCAAGCTGGAACGCTTCGACTGGGAGATCGAACGCCGCCTGGCGATCGGCGCGCGCTACCAGCGCCTGCTGGCCGAGCTGCCGCTGCGGCGCCTGGCGGTGCGCGAGGACCGCGACTGCGTCTGGGCGCAGTTCACCGTGCAGGTCGAGGGCCGCGAGGCCGTCGTCGACGCGCTCAAGCAGGCCGGCATCCCGACCGCGATCCATTACCCCCGGCCGCTGCACCGCCAGCCGGCCTACGAGCAGCGCTGCCGCGTCGCGACGCCGCTGCCCCACGCCGAGGCCGCGGCCCAGCGCGTGATGAGCCTGCCGATGAGCGCCGACCTGAGCGAGGCGCAGCAGGACCAGGTCGTGGCCGCGCTGCGCGCCGCGCTCTCCCGCCCGGACGGCTCCCTCTCCCGCACTGCGGGAGAGGGCAGGGGTGAGGGTCGTCATCCCGCTCGGTCGACCTGAAGAAAGCTTCCCCGATGCTGATCGGCTACACGCTGGACGCGGTGCGCGCCCGGATCCGCGCGCGGATCGCGGCGTGGCTGGGCCTGCGCGTCGGGGTCCGGGCGCAGATCCACCCCGGCGCGCGCGTGCGCTCGGGCTCCGGCAGCGCGCTGGGCGACGGCTCGATCCTGTACCGCGACGTCCAGGTGCTGGCCACCGGCGACGGCCGTTTCACCATCGGCGCGCGCAGCCACGTCGCCCCCGGCGGCTACCTGCTGGTCGGCGGCCAGCGCCTGGCCATCGGTGACGACGTCGCCATCGGCCCCGGCCTGATGCTGTTCTGCGAGTCCAACGCGGTGACGGCGCACGGCCTGTTCCGCGACCACTACCGGCGCGCCGACATCCGCATCGGCTCCAACGTGTTCCTCGGCGCCCGCGTGACGGTGTTGCCGGGCAGCGTCATCGACGACCACGTCGTCGTGGCGGCGCACGCGGTCGTGCGCGGGCACCTCGCGAGCGGCTGGGTCTACGGCGGCGTCCCCGCGGCGCCGCTGCACCGGATCGACGGCGCCCGGGCGCCGTCGGCCGCGTCGTGAAGGGTCACGTCGCCGGCGCGCTGCGCTGGCGCGACCTCCCCGCCGCGCTGCTGCACTGGCTGCGGCGCGGCGACGCCAGCGCCGAGGATTTCCGCGCCGCGTTCGCCGCCAGCCTGCGCCTGGACCCGGCGACGGCCGGTGAGGTGCGGCTCTTCGGCACCGGCCGCGCGGCGCTGCACGCCTTCGTCGCGGCGCTGGACCTGCCGCCCGGCTCCGAGGTGCTGCTGCCCGGCTACACCTGCGTCGTCGTGCCCAACGTGTTCATGCACCTCGGGCTGGCGGTGCGCTACGTCGACATCGCGCGCGACGACTTCAACCCGTCGCCCGCCGCGATCTCCGACGCCATCGCGTCGGCGACGCGGCTGGTGGTCGTGCCGCACAACTTCGGCCTGGTCACCGAGGGCCTGGACGTGCTGCGGGTGAAGCATCCCGACGTCGTCTTCGTCGAGGACGCCGCCCATGCCTGGGGCAGCACCGACGCGATCGGCCGCACGGTGGGCACGCTGGGCCAGGCGGCCTTCTTCAGCTTCGAGTACTCGAAGCCGCTGACCACCGGCATCGGCGGCGCGCTGGTGATCCACGACCCGGCGCTGCGGGCGCGTTTCGCCGCGCGCATGCCGGCGCTGCGGCCGCCGTCCTCCGCCACGGTGGCCAAGCAGCTGCTGACGCTGGGCTGGCACCGGCTGACGATGAACCTGCCGCGGCCGGCGCTGACCGCGCTGACCGCGCTGCTGCGCGCGCCGTCGCGGATGCTGGGCGTCGTGGCGAAGACGCCGGACAGCGAGGTCGCGGGCGACACGCAGCCCGACTACCGCGCCGGCCTGCATCCGCTGAGCGCGGCGATCGGCCTGACGCAGGCGCGCCGCCATGAGGAGATCCACGCGCAGCGCCGCGCGCAGGCGCAGGACTACGACGCGCTGCTGACCCGCCTGCCGGGCTGGGAGTCGCCGGTGCGGGCGCCGGGCGCGGTGCTGCTGCGGTATCCGCTGCTGCTGTCCGACACGGCGACGCGCGACGCGGCCGTCGCGGCGCTCGAGGCCGCGGGCATCGTCGGCGGCACCTGGTTCGACGACGTCGTGCATCCGCGCGGCAGCCGGCGCTTCGGCTACGCCGAGGGCGACTGCCCGAACGGCGAGCGCGCCGCGCGCACCGTGCTGAACCTGCCGCTGGGCCGCCACGCGCGCCTGGGCCCGTCGCAGCGCGCCGCGGTGCGCGCGATCGCCGAACGCCATGGCGGGCTCGTCCGATGACGGTGCGCCGCCGCTTCGCCCAGCTCGCCGGCGCGTCGATGCTGACGCAGGCGATCCCGATGCTGTTCGCGCCGCTGCTGACGCGCTGGTACGGCGCGGAGGCGCTCGGCCACTGGGCGCTGTTCGTCGCGCTGGCCGCCAACCTGGCCACGATCGCCAACGCGCGCTACGAGTTCGCGATCGTCCTGCCCCGCCGCGATGGCGAGGCCGCGCTGGTGCTGCAGCTGGCGCTGTGGATCGCGCTGGGCGTCGGGCTGCTGACCGCCGCCGGCGCCGGTGCCTGGCACCTGGCGATGGCGCATCACGCGCGGCTCGGCGGGCGCTGGGTGTCGCTCGACCAGCTCGACCCCTGGCTGCTGATGCTCGCGCCGGTGGTGGCGCTGGCGGGCATGCAGCAGGCGCTCAGCCTCTGGAACAACCGCCAGGGCCGCATCGACGCGATCGCCCAGGCCCGCGTGCTGCAGCAGGGCGTGATGGCCGCGGCGCAGGCGCTGGCGGCGCTGGGCGGCTTCGCCGGCGTCGCGGCGCTGGTGCTGTCGCAGAGCCTGGCCGCGCTGCTCGCGCCGCTGTGGCTGCTGGCGCGCGGCAGCCGCTGGCGCCGCGCGACGCGGCTCGACCAGGCCGGCAAGTCCTGGCACTGGCGCCACCTGCGCCGCCTGGCCTGGCGCTACAAGCAGTTCCCGCTGCTCAACAGCCCGCATGCGTTCGTCAACGCGGCGCAGGAGACGCTGGTGCTGGCGCTGATCGCCGCCTGGGCCGACGCGGCGACCGCCGGCTACTACGCGCTGATGGTGCGCCTGGTGAAGGCGCCGGCCACGCTGGTCGGCGGGGCGCTGTCCGAGGCGCTGCTCGGCCAGCTCGCGCGCGACTGGCAGCAGGGCATCGACCTGCGCCCGCGCCTGGTCCGCGGCATCAAGCTGCTGGCGATGGTGGCCTTGCCCTGCATGGCGGTGCTGATCGCCACCGGGCCGGCGCTGTTCGGCTGGCTGCTCGGCGCGGACTGGGCGACGGCGGGCGAGTACGGCCGCTGGCTTGCGCCCTACGTCGCCGCGCACTTCATCGCCGCGCCGCTGACGGTGACGCCGATGGTCACCGGCCGCCAGCGCGGCGCGCTGGTCTTCAGCCTGGTCGGCAACGCGCTGTACGTGCTGCCGGTGGCGGTGGTGCTGAGCGCCGGCGGCGCGCTGACGACGGCGCTGGGCGCCATCGCGGTGCTGCTGCCGATCTATTTCGCGATCTACCTCGCGTGGCTGGTGCGCGGCGCGGCGCCGCGCCCGGCCCTCGACGGAGTGCCTGCATGAGACTGGTCCTGATCGGGGACGGCGAGAGTCCCCACCTCCTGAAATGGGCGCGCGCGCTGTCGCAGCAGCGCGAGCTCGAGCTGTGGGCCGCGTCGACCCGCGGCTTCGCGCCGGAGTTCCACTTCCTGATCCCCGAGGACCGCCGCCTCGCGCTGAACACCGACCCGGCCCATGCCGGCGGCAACATCGCGGTGCTCAAGCAGCTGCCGGCGCTGGGCGCCTGGCTCCGCAAGGTCGATGCCGACTGGCTGCACGCGCACTACCTGACCTCGCACGGCACGTTGGCCTGGGCCGCGCGCCGCGGCTGGAAACTGCGCGCGCGCATCGCCGGCTCCGCCTGGGGCAGCGACATCCTGGTCACGCCGGAGCAGGGCTGGGCCTATCGCTGGCTGACCACGCAGGTGCTGAAGGCCTGCGCGATCACGACCTCCGACTCCGAGCACATGAGCGAGCGCATGCGCGAACTCGGCGCCGGCGAGGTGATGACCTTCCCCTTCGGCCTGGAGCAGCTGCCCAAGCAGAACGTGCGCAAGCAGCCCTGGCTCTTCTACGCCAACCGCGGCCTGGAGCCGATCTACCGACCGCACCGCGTGGTCGAGGTGTTCGCCGCGATCGCCGCGAAGCAGCCCGAGGCCCGGCTGGTCGTTGCCAACGACGGCTCGCTGCGCGGCGCGATGGAGGATCAGGTGCGGTCGCTGGGGCTGGCGGACCGGGTCGAGTTCGTCGGCCGGCTGGACGCCAGCTCGCAGGGGCGCCGCTACGCGACGGCGCGCTGGTTCCTGAGCCTGCCGCAGAGCGATTCGGTGTCGGTGTCGGTGCTGGAGGCGATGGCGCACGAGTGCCTGCCCATCCTGTCCGACCTGCCCGCCAACGACGAGCTGCTGGGCACCGGCGGCACCGGCAGCATCGATGCCGCGCTGCATCCCAACGTCCAGCTGCTGGGCCGGCACGGCCTGATCCTGAAGGACGACGACGACCTTGCCACGCTGGCGGACCGGCTGAAGCTGCTGGCGGGCCAGGCCGACGTGGCCGGCCAGTCGGTCGACGCCGACCGGCTCGGCGCCGCCAACCGCGCCTGGGTCGCCGAGCACGCGATGTTCGGCCCGGCCGTCACCCGATTCATCGAGCGCCTGAAGCGCGCCTGATCTCCACCCCATGAAGCTGCTGCTGATCAACCACTACGCCGGCTCGCCGAAGCACGGCATGGAATTCCGCCCGTTCTACCTGGCCCGCGAATGGGTCCGGGCCGGGCACCAGGCGCTGATCCTGGGCGCGTCCTACTCGCATGTGCGCGCCACGCAGCCCGAGCCCGGCATGGCCGCGATGAGCGGCGTGAACTACCTCTTCTACGACACGCCCGAGTACCAGGGCAACGGCATGGGCCGTGTCAAGAACATCTGGTCGTTCTGCCGCCAGGTCTGGAAGGACGCCGACATCCTGGCGCGCGAGTTCGCGCCGGACGTCGTCATCGCCTCCAGCACCTACCCGATGGACATCTGGGTCGCGCGCCGCGTCGCGAAGCTGGCCAAGGCCAAGCTGGTCTACGAGGTCCACGACCTCTGGCCGCTGTCGCCGATCGAGCTGTCGGGCATGTCGAAGTGGCACCCGTTCGCGATGCTCTGCCAGAAGGCCGAGAACGACGCCTACCGCGATGCCGACGTCGTCGTGTCGATGCTGCCCAAGGTGCACCAGCACATGGCCGCGCACGGCCTGGACCTGACGAAGCTGCACATCGTGCCCAACGGCATCACGCTGGACGAGTGGTCCGAGGACGGCGAGCCGCTCGAGCCCGCGATCCAGGCGCACCTGGACGCCGAGCGCGCCGCCGGCCGCACCGTCGTCGGCTACGCGGGCTCGATGGGCGAGCCCAACGCGCTGGACGTGCTGCTGGACGCGGCGAAACGGCTCCAGGCGAAGGGCGACGCGGCCTCGGCGGCGCTGCGCTTCGTGCTGGTCGGCGGCGGCCACCTGCGCGAGCACCTCGAGGCGCGCGTGCGCGACGAGGGCCTGGCCAACGTCGCGATGTTCCCGGCCATCCCGAAGGCGCAGATCCCGTCGCTGCTCAAGGGATTCGACATCGCCTACATCGGCTGGCAGCGCACGCCGATCTACCGCTTCGGCATCGCGCCCAACAAGCTGATGGACTACCTGATGGCGCAGCGCCCGGTGCTGCATTCGGTGGAGGCGGGCAACGACCCGGTCGCCGAGGCCGGCGCCGGGCTGACGGTGCCGCCGCAGGACCCGCAGGCGGTCGCCGACGGGCTGCTGACGCTCGCCGCCGTGCCGGCCGGGGAGCGCGCCGAGATGGGCCGCCGCGGGCGCGAATTCGTGCTTGCGAACCACACCTACCCGGTGCTGGCGCGGCGCTTCGTCGACGCCGTGTCCTGAGCGCCGCGGCCCAACGTTTTCCGCACTTCCCCGCGCCTGCCGCAGCCCTCACGATCCACGCAGTCCTCACCACGGCCCCGCCGACGACGACATGACGCAAGACCGAGAACTCCAGGCGATCGCCCAGCGCTACGCCCGCCGCGACGAGCGGCTGGCGGGGCTGGAGCGCTACAGCCTGCTGCGCCCGGAGGTCTGGCAGATGCTGCACGAGCGCCAGGCGGCGATGTGGCGGCTGCTGGCGGCGCACCGCGCGGCGCAGGCCGATCCGGCGGCGCCGGTGGCCGGCTGGCGCATGACCGAGGTCGGCTGTGGCGCTGGCGGCAATCTGACCGACATGCTGCGCCTGGGCGTGCTGCCGCAGCACCTGACCGGCATCGAGCTGCTGCCCGAGCGGCTGGAGGCCGCGCGCGCCACGCTGCCGCAGCAGGTGCGGCTGCTGGCCGGCGACGCGTCGCAGGCCGACATCGAGCCCGGCAGCCAGGACCTGGTGCTGCAGTCGACGGTGTTCTCCTCGATCCTGGACGACGCGCTGCAGCGCCGGCTGGCCGGCGCGATGTGGCGCTGGCTCAAGCCGGGCGGCGCGGTGCTCTGGTACGACTTCATCGTCGACAATCCGCGCAATCCCGACGTCCGGGGCGTGCCGCTGCGGCGGGTGCGCGCGCTGTTCCCCGAGGGCCGGACGACGGTGCGCCGCGTCACGCTGGCCCCGCCGATCGCCCGCGCCGTGTGCCGCCTCCATCCGGGCGCGTACCGCGTCTTCAACTCGATGCCCTTCCTGCGCAGCCACGTGCTGGCGCTGATCACCAAGACACCATGAGCCAGAACCCCGATCAGAAGCTGCCGTTCCTGCCCTTCGCGCTGCCCGAGCTGGGCGACGAGGAGATCGCGGAAGTCGTCGACACGCTCAGGAGCGGCTGGATCACGACCGGCCCGAAGGCCAAGCGCTTCGAGCAGGCCTTCGCCGAGTTCCTCAAGGAGCCGCAGATCGAGTGCATCGCGGTCAACTCCGCCACCGCCGGCCTGCACCTGGCGCTGGAGGCGCTGGGCATCGGCCCCGGCGACGAGGTCATCACCACCACCCACACCTTCACCGCCACCGCCGAGGTGGTGCGCTACGTGGGCGCGGACGTGAAGCTGATCGACATCGACCCGGCGACGATGAACCTGGCCATCGACCAGATCGAGGCCGCGATCACGCCCCGCACCAAGGCCATCATCCCGGTCCACTACGCGGGCCTGGCGGTCGACATGTTGTCGGTGCTGGACATCGCGCGGCGGCACGGGCTGAAGGTGGTCGAGGACGCGGCGCACGCGCTGCCCACGACGCTGGAAAAGGAGCTGATCGGCACGATGGGCAGCAACGCCACGGTGTTCAGCTTCTACGCCAACAAGACGATGACGACCGGCGAGGGCGGCATGCTCGTCACCCGCGATGCGGAGCTGGCCAAGCGCGCCCGCGTGATGCGGCTGCACGGCATCAACCGCGACGCGTTCGACCGCTTCACCGCCAAGGTGCCGAGCTGGTACTACGAGATCGTCGCCCCCGGCTTCAAGTACAACCTGACCGACATCGCCGCGGCGATGGGCCTGCACCAGCTCAAGCGGCTGCCGGCCTTCCAGCAGCGCCGGGAACAGATCGCCGCGCGCTACTTCGAGGCGCTGGCCGACCTGCCGCTGATCCTGCCGCCCAAGGCGCCGGAAGGCGACGTGCACAGCTGGCACCTGTACGTGCTGCGCCTGTCCGACGCGGCGGAGGTGTC
Organism: Mitsuaria sp. GD03876; assembly: GCF_029840635.1. Classification (GTDB taxonomy): domain Bacteria; phylum Pseudomonadota; class Gammaproteobacteria; order Burkholderiales; family Burkholderiaceae_C; genus Roseateles. The sequence continues at coordinate 77,193 of NZ_JAOCCU010000002.1, forward strand.
GCGCGACGTCTTCATCGAGCGCATGTTCGAGCAGGGCATCGGCTGCAGCGTGCACTACGTGCCGCTGCACCAGCACCCGTACTGGAAGGAGCGCTACGGGCTGACGCCGGAGATGTTCCCCGAGTCGCAGAAGGCCTACGAGCGCACGGTGACGATCCCGCTGTACACGGCGATGACCGACGCGCAGGTCGAGCGCGTGATCGACGCAGTGCGCCGCAGCCTGGGCCGCTGAGCGCGACCGCGCCAGGAACGGGAACCAGGCAGGGACGGGACAGGCCGATGGCCAAGCGACTCTTCGACATCGTCTGCGCGGGCCTGGGCCTGCTGCTGCTGAGCCCGCTGCTGCTGGCCGTGGCGGCGTGGATCCGGCTGGACTCGCGCGGGCCGGTGATGTTCCGCCAGGAGCGGGTGGGGCGCTTCGGCGTGCCGTTCCGCATCCACAAGTTCCGCACGATGCGGGTGGACGCGCCGCGCCTGGGCCCGCAGATCACCGTCGGCGACGATGCCCGCATCACCCGCAGCGGCCGCTGGCTGCGCGCGACCAAGGTCGACGAGCTGCCGCAGCTGTGGGACGTGCTGCGCGGCGCGATGAGCCTGGTGGGCCCGCGGCCGGAGGTGCCGCGCTACGTGGCGATGTACCCGGCGGAGCTGCGCGAGGTGGTGCTGTCGGTGCGGCCGGGCATCACCGATCCGGCGTCGCTGAGCTTCCGCAACGAGAGCGAACTGCTGGCCCGCGCCGCCGATCCGGAGCGGGAGTACGTCGAGGTGGTGATGCCGATGAAGCTGCGGCTGGCGGCGGACTACGTGCGCAACGCCAGCCTGGGCGGCGACATCCGGCTGATCCTGGCGACGCTGGGCGCGATCAAGGCCTGAGCGGCCCCAGAACAAGAGAACACGATGAACTGGTTGTCCCTGGATGCCTTCCTGACGCGGATCCGCCCCTGGCGGGAGGGCCTGGCGCTGGCGCTGGACATGGTGGCGGTGGCGCTGTCGTGGCAGGCCACCTACCTGTTCCGGCTGGGCTTCGAGCGCTGGTTCGAGGCCCGGCCCGACTACGACCCCTGGGTGATGCTGGGCATCGTGGGGCTGTACGGGGTGTTGCTCAAGGCGTTCCACGTGCCCAAGGGGATGTGGCGCTTCAGCGGCTTCGGCGAGGTCAAGCGGCTGGCGGCGGTGTGCATCGCGGCGGGCCTGATCGCGGCGGTGGCGGTGCTGATGGCGCAGCTGACGAAGGTGCCGCGCGCGGTGCTGGCGCTGCATCCGGTGTTCACGCTGATGGCGCTGGCGACGATGCGCATGGGCTACCGGATGCTGTACGAGCACATGCGCAGCCGCATCAGCGGCAGCGCGCAGGAGCAGCGACGGGCGCTGGTGATGGGCGCGGGCGACGCGGGGCGGCTGCTGGTGGCGGGGATCCAGTACCAGCAGGGCTGGGTGGTGGTGGGTTACCTGGACGACGCGCCGGAGAAACGCGGCGCGCGCGTGGCCGGCGTGCCGGTGATCGGGACGCTGGAGGACGCGACGCGGCAGGCGGACCTGCACGGCATCACGCACGTGATCGTGGCGATGCCGGGTGCGACGACGGCGGAGCGCCGGCGCGCGCTGGACCTGGCGGGCAAGACGGGGCTGGCGGTGCTGACGGTGCCGAGCAGCCAGGAGCTGCTGGCGGGCCGCGCGGTCAACCAGGTGCGCGACATCGAGCCGGAGGACCTGCTCGGGCGCGAGCCGGTGGAGCTCGACGAGGGCGGCATCAGCGAGTGCGTCGGCGGCAAGACGGTGCTGATCACGGGCGCGGGCGGGTCGATCGGCTCGGAGCTGTGCCGGCAGGTGGCGCGTTATGGCCCGTCGAGGATCGTGCTGTATGAGCTGAGCGAGTTCGCGCTGTACCGGATCGAGCAGGAGCTCGGCGAGAAGTTCCCGCACATCCCGCTGGTGCGGCTGATCGGGGACGTGAAGGATCTGGAGCACCTGCGGTTCACGTTCGGGAAGTACCGGCCGCAGATCGTCTTCCACGCGGCGGCTTACAAGCATGTGCCGTTGATGGAGGAGGAGAACGCGTGGGGATGCCTGCGCAACAACGTGCTGGGCACCTATCGCGCGGCGCTGGCGGCGATGGAGGTCGAGGCGGAACGCTTCGTGCTGATCTCCACCGACAAGGCGGTGAATCCGACCAACGTGATGGGGGCGAGCAAGCGGGCGGCGGAGATGGTGTTGTCCTCCCTGGCGGGATGCGACGGCACCACCCGAATGATGGCGGTGCGCTTCGGCAACGTGCTCGGCTCCAGCGGCAGCGTGATCCCCAAGTTCAAGGAGCAGTTGGCCAAGGGCGGGCCGCTCACGGTGACACATCCGGAGATCACGCGCTACTTCATGACGATCCCCGAAGCCGCGTCGCTGGTGCTGCAGGCCGTGGCGCTGGCGGAGAACGGGCAGGTCTACGTGCTGGACATGGGCGAGCCGGTGCGCATCGTCGATCTCGCGCGCAACCTGCTGCGCCTGAGCGGCCACCGCGACACGGCCATCACCTTCACCGGGCTGCGTCCCGGAGAGAAGCTGTACGAGGAACTGCTCGCGGATTCGGACCAGACGCTGGCCTCGCCGCATCCGCGCCTGCGCATCGCGCAGTTGCAGGACACCGTGCCCGAGGACTGGCTGCGGGCGCTGACCGGCTGGCTGGAGGCCCCGGACAGCGGCCTGTCGGAGCGGGACGTGCGCTTGCGCACGAAGACCTTCGTGCCGGAGTACGCGGCGCGCTGAGCCGGTCCGCCCCGGTCCGCCCCGGTCCGCCCGGGCAAATCGCGGACAATGCCGGCCACGCGGCGCGGCCGCCCCTTCCCCGCGGGGCCGGGCCGCGTCACGAAGAACCCCCAGGAGAGGACTGCCTTGTCGACCATCGCCGCCGCAGCGAAACGCCGACCGCGCGCGCGCGCGGTCGCGTGGATCGCCTTCGCCGCCGTGGTGGCGGGCATCGGCCTCGCGGCGTCGCTGCGGGACGAGCAGGGCCTGGTACGCCACGCCTTGCACGCACTGGACCGGCGCTGGCTGCACGAGTCGCTGATGGACGGCCTGGCCCGTTGGAAGGGCGACGAGGACTGGCGACGCGCTGCACCGCTGCCAGGCCCGCAGGACGACGCCTGGACGCGGGCCGGCGGCACGCCGCTGCGTATCGGGCATGCACTGGGCGAGGCCGGTCGGCCGACCGCCAATTCGCTCGCGGCGATGGCCCGCGGACACGCCGAAGGCATCCGGGTGTTCGAGACCGACCTGCGCCTGGACGGCGACACGATGAGCTGCCAGCACGACGAGGCGCCCGCCGGGACGGTGGTGTCCGGGACGGACCGCGACTGCCGGTTGGAGACGCTGCTCGCCGCCTTGCCGGCCGACAGCTGGCTGATGCTCGACATCAAGACCGATTTCGAGGCGGCCGGCGATCACGTGGCGCGCGTGCTGCGTCGGACCGGGCAGGCGCCGCAGGTGATCTTCCAGCTCTACCGGCCAGAACACCTGGCGCTGTTCAGGCGCTGGCAGGCGGACTTGCCGCTGGCGGCCCCGCTCGTCACCGCCTACCGCAGCCATCGAGCGGTCGACCACATCGCGGCGGCCCTGGCGGAACGTGGCGTGCGGGACCTGACGCTGCCGCTGGAGCGGCTGCCAGCGTTGTCCCATCGCCCGGCGGGCTTGCGCGTGCACGTGCATCCGGTGCATGGCTGCGAGGCGCTGGCCGCCGCCCAGGCCGGCGGGGTCTTCGGCGTGTACGTCGTCAACGGCCTGCGGTGTCCGGAGTGGGTCCATGGCGGCTGAGCCGATGTTCGCCTGGCACCGGCTGACGCGTCGGTCCGCCGGCCCTCGGCCGGCCGGGTCACGCCTGGCGTGGCGGTGGCTGACGGTGATGATCGCGCTGCAGGCGCCCAGCTGGCTCTGGCAAATGGCCACCGGCAACCTGAGCTTCGAGGAGCGTCCGCTCTTCAACCTCGACCTGGTCGTGGCCGCGATCGTCGCGTGTTTCAGCACATGGCTGGGACTGGCCGCGCTGGGGGGCGCCTGGATCGCGGAAGGCCTGCGCGCCGCGGCGAAGAACTATCACTTCATGTCGGTGTTCGACTTCGTCGACGCCGGCCGGTTCGCCAGCCTCCTCAGCCTGGGCCAGTTCGTCACGGTCGCCAGCGTGGCGGCTGCGGCGGTCCTACTCCTGTGCGCATGGACCGTGTTGCGGCAGGCGCGCGGCCGGCCGCGGTTGGCGCTCGCGTTGGCGGCGGCGCTGCTGGTGCTCCCGCTGCTGGACGGCGTCAATGGCTCGCTGCGCGTGGCGGGCCTGGGCGCCGACCAGTCCCTGGTGCCGATGAACGTCGCGGGCAGCCCGGCCTGGAACATCCTGAACGGCCTGCGTGCCGGCCTGTACAGCGACGCGGCGCCACGCCCGTCGGAGGATCCGGCCGCCTTCCACCGCATGCGCGACTGGCACGCCGCGCATCCGGGACGGAGCGTGCTGCTGGTGCTGGTGGAGTCGATGGGCCTGCCGCGCTCGTCGTCGCTCGCCGCCTGGCTCGCGGGACGGCTGGACACGCCCGCGCTTCGCGGCCGTTGGCGCCTGAGCGCTGGCAGCGAGCCGTTCTCCGGCAACACCACCTCCGGTGAGCTGCGGGTGCTGTGCGGGCTCCGGGGGCATTACTCGCGGCTGACGGATGCCCTGGCCGCGGGTTGCCTCCCGGCACAGTGGCGGCGCGACGGCATGACCGCCGCCGCGCTGCATGGCTTTCACCTGCGCATGTTCGACCGTCGCGACTGGTGGCCGCGCATCGGGCTGGAGCCTTGGAATGGCCGCGTCCGCGAGGGCTCCGTGCCGGAGGTCGGCTGCAATCGGGCCTTCCCCGGCCTGTGCGACCGGCCCCTGTTGCGCGAAGCCGTCGCCCAGGCTGGCGAGGCGCCGGGCCGCTTCATCTACGCGTTGACGCTGGACACGCACCTGCCCGTTCCCACCCCCGCCGCGCCGATCGATCCGGTGTTGGCCACCTACTGCGAGGACACCCGCACGCCGCTGACGGCCTGCGAGTTCGTCGCCCGCGTCGGCGGCGTGCTGGACACGCTTGCCGTCGAACTGGCGGCATCGGACGCGACCCCGCTGGTCGTCGTGGTCGGCGACCATTCGCCGCCCTTCGCCGAACGCGCCAATCGCGACGCTTTCGACCCTTCCCGCGTGCCGTTGTTCGTCCTGGAGCCCGCGCCCTGAATCCGCAGCCGGCCCTCGCCAGGCCTGTCGACGTGTCGCCCCCACCTTTCCCGTCCATCCTCATGACTTCTCCGGAAACCTTGTCCTTCTCCATCGTCAGCCACGGCCAGGGCGGCCTGGTCCGGCCGCTGCTCGAGGAGCTGGCGCGCTGGGCGGGCGACCGCGCGCAGGTGCTGGTCACGCTGAACCTGCCCGAGGACGAAGGCTTCCTGTCGGGCCTGCCCTATCCGGTGGAGGTGCTGCGCAACGCCGAACCCAAGGGTTTCGGCGCCAACCACAACCAGGCCTTCGCGCGCAGCCGCGGCGAGCGCTTCGTCGTGCTCAATCCGGATCTGCGCCTGATGTCGGTCGACCTGGAGACGGTGCTCGCCCCGCTCAGGGAAGCCGGCATCGGCGCGAGCGCGCCGGTCGTCGTCGGTCCGGACCGCGTGGTCGAGGACAGCGCGCGGCGTTTCCCCTCGGTGGCGCGCATCGCGCACCGCGTCGCGCGGCGCCTGCGCGGCCTGCGCAATCCTCCGGACTATGACGTGGGCGCCGCGCCCCGCACGGTCGTGGACTGGGTGGCCGGCATGTTCGTGGCCTTCCGGCGCGATGCCTACGCGGCGGTGGGCGGCTTCGACGAGGCCTATTTCATGTACCTCGAGGACGCCGACATCTGTCGCCGCCTGGGTCGACGCGGGTGGGCCACGGTGGTCGTGGGCACGCAGGTCATGCACGACGCGCGGCGGGCCACGATGAAGAACTGGCGTCACCTGCGCTGGCATTCGCGCAGCATGGCCCGCTTCCTGTGGCGGGGCTGAGCGCCCGCCGCCGCCGGCCCGGATGACCGCGCCATGTTGTTCCGCAACATCCTCGCCAACTACATCGGGAAGCTCTGGGGCATCGTCTCCATCTACCTGTTCGTGCCCTTCTACATCCGGCTGTTGGGGGTGGAGTCCTACGGCGTCATCGCGTTCCAGAACGTGGTCCTGGCGCTGATGCTGATGGCCGATGCGGGTCTGGTGCCGGCCTTCGGGCGCGAGATGGCGCGCAGCCAGGACCGGGCCTACCTGCGCACGCTGTTGCGTACGCTCGAGACGCTGCTGCTCGCCGGCTGCGCGCTGCTGGCGCTCGTGGTCGCGCTGGCCCGGGACTGGATCGCGGCGCACTGGCTCAAGGGGTCCGATCCGGCGCTGCTGGCGCTGTGCATCGCGCTGCTGGGCGCCACCACCGCGACGCAACTCGCCATGAGCCTGTACAGCGGCGGCCTGATGGGCCTGCAGCAACAGGCGCGCGCCAATGGCTACGCGGTCGCCTTCAGCATGGTGCGGTCCGGGCTGGTGCTGTTGCCGTTGTGGTTCAAGCCGGACCTGCGCGTGTACTTCGCCTGGCAGCTGGGCGCGGCGCTGCTGTTCCTGGCATTGCTGCGCCACGCGCTGTGGCGGGAGCTGGGCGGAGGCGCTGGGGCGCGGTTCGAGCCCCGCAGCCTGCGGGGCGTCTGGGCGTACGCGTTGGGCATGATGGGCATGGCGATCGTCGCCGCGCTCAACACCCAGATGGACAAGCTGGTCACCAGCTTCGCGCTGCCGCTCAAGGACTACGCCGTCTACTCGCTGGCCGGCATCGCCGCGCAGGCGCCGGTCATGCTGACGCTGCCGGTCGCGCTGGCGCTTTTGCCCCGGCTGACGCAGCACGTGGAGCAACAGCGGCGCGCCGAACTCACCAGCGAGTACCTGGGCTACGCGCGCCTCATCACGATCGTCGCGGTCGCGACGACCGCCTTCGCCTGCCAGTGGGCGGCGCCGTTGGTGCGGCTGTGGACGGGCGACGCGGACCTGGCCGCGCGGACCGCGCCGGTGCTGCAGGTGCTGATGCTGGGCTCGCTGCTGTTGAGCTTGCAGCTGATGCCTTACCACCTGTCGCTGGCCCACGGCCACAACTCGACCAACCTGAAGCTGGGCGTCGTCTTCCTGGTCGTGAACCCGGTGCTGACCTATGTGCTGAGCCAGCGCTTCGGCCTGCTCGGCGCGGCCACGCCCTGGGTGTTCATGAACCTCGTCGCGCTGGTCTGGCTCGGGCTGGCGCTGCACCTGCGCTTCGTGCCCGATGCGCTGCGGGACTGGGCCTGGCGCGCCGTGACGCTGCCGACGGCCGCGGTGGGCAGCGGCGTGCTGGCCGCCGGCGCGGCGGCGGCGCAACTGCGCCACCTTGGCCTGCCCGAAGGCGCCGCGCTCGGCGTGGCGATGGCGGCGACCGCCAGCGTCGTCGTTGCCTCGGCGCGGCGCCAGGTGCTCGCCCTGCTGCGGTCGCGCCATGGTGGCCGCGCTGCCTCCGCCTCCGCCCCTGTCCCTGTCCCCGATTCCAAACCGGCGCCCGTCTCGGGCCCCGATCACCCATGAACACAGCCCCCCTCCTGTCCATCATCGTCCCGACCAAGGATCGTTATGAGACGCTCCTGCCCGTGCTGCGGGCCCAGCTCGATACGCTGGACGACGCGCGCGTGGAGATCGTCGTGCAGGACAACTCGGCCCATCCGATGCCGGCCGGCGACTTCGCGCGCGAGATCGACGATCCGCGCGTGCGCTATCGCCACACGGCCGAGGCGTTGTCCATCGTCGGCAACACGGTCGAGGCGATCGAAGCCAGTCGCGGCGAGTTCCTGATCTTCATCGGCGACGACGACCTCGTCTCGCCGCACGTGATGAGTTTCGTCGAATGGATGAAGCGCATCGGCTGCGAGGCGCTGTCGTACAGCGCCGGGCGCTACTGGTGGCCGACGGTGAAGTTCGACCGCGAGACGATGTACCACCGCCCCGGGGCCTTCTGGCTGGCAGGCTCGCATGATGGGGCCGCCCGGCGGATGTCCGCGCGCGGCGAGCTCGACCGCATCCTGCGCATCGGCGGCGTCAACTATGGCGAGCTGCCGCGCTTCTATCACGGCATCGTCTCGCGGGCATCGCTGGAGCGCATCAAGGCGCGCGCCGGCACCTACGTGCCGGGCGCATCGCCGGACATGGCCTTCAGCGCCGCGCTCGCGCTGGTGATGGACGACTATCTCTACGTCGAGTACCCGATCAGCATCTTCGGCGCATCGCGCAACAGCGGCGGCGGCATGACCGCGGCCGGCCGTCACTATGGCCGCCTGGAGGACCAGAAGCATCTGCCGCGCGAGACCGTCGAGCAGTGGGATCCGCTGATCCCGCGGGTCTGGTCGGAACTGACTATCTACCCGCAGACGCTGCGCGAGGTAGGCCGTCGATTCGGCCAGGACCTGTCGGTCGACTACGACGCGTTCTATGCTTCGGCGCTGGTCACCGAACCGCACATCTGGCCGCATCTGAAACCCTGCCTGGCCCGGCGCTACGGCGCGGCGCCGTGGCGGCTGCCCCGGCTGCTCGCGCAGGTGGTGAAGAAGGTGGGCGGACGGTTGCGCCGCGCAGCGCGATCCTCCGGCCGCGGCGGCATGGACGTGGAACTGCACCTCTTCGACAGCATCGGCGCGGTCGCCGGCTTCCTGGCCGGCGATCGGTTCAGGCCGGACCTGGAGGCCCTGGACGCCCTGCAACGCCCGGCGTCGGGCCGTCGCGCATGAGCGCGGCTTCCCGGGTGAGGGTGCGGGTGCTCGACAGCGGCAAGGCCGGTGGCGATCACTTCGAATTCAATCGCGGCGTGCTGGAGGCATTGCGCGGCGCAGGCGCCGACGTGACCTTCCATGGCTGGCGGTCGATGACGGCGGCGCACGCGCCGGTCATGGCGGAGCCAGCGGCCGGTGTCGCCGGGCGGGTGCGCGCGCGACCGTACTCGCTGGCAGGCGTGGAGGATCTGCCCACGCGCTGGGGACGCGCCGCCACCAAGCTCGGCAGCCTGTGGCCGACGTTCAACGCGCTGCGTGGCCGCGACCGGCTGGTGGTCGCCTACGCCGCGCCCGTCTCCCACGTGCTGCTGGCGCTGTCCAGCCGCTGGCGCCGCGCGCCGACGGTGGTCTTCCTGCATGCGGAGGTCGAGTTCCTCAACAGCGGCCTGGGGCCACGGCTGGTCGGCGAGAAGCTCATGACGCTGGCGTTGCGCCTGGCGTCGCCGCGGCTGCGCTATCTCATGCTCACCGACGAGGGCGTGCGGGTGCTTCGCGAGCGCGGCGGCACGCGCGCGCGCCTGGCCTTCTGTCCTCATCCGATGAGCGACCGGGTGTTCGCGGCGCCGGCCGGACCGGTCGCGACACCGCGGGCCGGGGCCTTTGCGATGATCAAGAAGGCCGCCGACGTGGCGGCGGTCCGGCAACTGCTGCGCGGGCTGCCGGGCTCCGCTCACGGCACCGGCGTGGACGCCGGTCCGACTGCTTGCCGCTTCAATGGCGAGGGCGTGATCGAGGCCGGCGACACGGATGCCGATGCGGTGCTCGCGCGCAAGCGCTTCCTGTCCCGCGAGGCGCTCGAGGCCGGGTTGCGCGCGGCGCGGTGGTTCCTGTTCCCGCCCGGGCCCTCGGAGTACGCGTTGACGGCCTCGGGCCTGGCCTGTTCGGCCGCCGCGGCGGGCGCGCGCGTCATCGGCCAGGACAATGCCTTCATGCGCACCTATGCCGCGCAGTACCCGCAGGCGTTCTCGATCGCGGGCGCGCCGGAGGCCTCGATGCCGGGCGAGGCCGTGGACAACCTGGCGCAGCTCGCCGACGTGTTGCTGGCGGCCGACGGCGGCTGAAGGACCGGGCGCGCGGACGGCCCCGGCCCGGCTCAGGCCGCGCTGTCGACGATAGCCTGGCGGTAGGCGGCGTAGGCGCCGGACGGATCGAGTGCCCCGGCGTGGCCGGCAAAGGCGCCGGCGGTCAGGCACAGGCGCGCCATCGCCTCGATCGACGGGACGCGCAGTCCGCCACGGCGCCAGAGACGCGCCGGCATGCCGGTGAAGGCCTGCCGGGTGCCCACCACGGGGATGCCGGCCGCCCAGGCCTCGATGGTCTTGAGCTTGATGCCTGCGCCTCGCAGCAGCGGCGCCAGCAGGGCGGCCTCGTCGAAATCGCGCATCTCACCATAGCGCGCGGTGACGCGCAGGTCGAGTGAGCGCACCGCCGGGTGCGCGGCGCGCAGCCGTTCCATGAACTGCTCGCTACCGTGGCCCGCCACATGGAACTCGGCTGTCGCGGTCGCTTCGCCACGCGCCAGGAACTCGGCGCAGGCGAGAAGGAAGGCCTGTGCCCCCTCGGTGTTCTCGGCGCGGGTCCAGTTGCCCACGAGCAGCCAGCGGCCGGGACTCGGCGGCACGGTGCGTGGCGCGGCCGGCGGGGTGATGACGGGCACGACCTCGGCCGGACGCCGATGCAGCAGGGCCAGCGCGCGGGCATCGTCGAAGGAGAAGGTCGCGTTCAGCGTCGCCCCGCGGATCGCCCACCGCTCGAACGCGGCGCAGCGACGCTTGTCGCGGCGAACGTCGCGCGACTCGTCGCGCTTGAGGCTGGGCACGTCATGCCAGACCAGCACGCAGCGGCTGCCGGCGAAGGCCCAGCGATAGAGGAAGGCCGCATGGTGGTTCAGCACCACGACGTCCGGCCGCAGGCGCCAACGGGCCCAAACGCAGCGCAGCAGCAGCCAGGGAGAGGCGCGGAACAGGAACTCCAGCCAGATCCGACCCGACATTCGCCCCCACTGGACGAACAGCGCGGCGGGCAACGTCGCCAGCGCGAACGCCAGCATCGAGGTGCCGACGCCGGGATTGAGGTCGAGCTGATGCGGGCGGCACAAGCCCCGTTCACGCCAGCGCGTCAGCAGGGCCTGCGTCGCGGTGTTGCCGCCGGAGGGCACGTCGGCGCGGATCGCATTCACCAGGAGCACGCAGCGCCCCGTCACCAATTCATCGAGCGACATCGCGCTGCTCAAGACTGCACTCCTCGGGGGGATCGTGATCGGAGGGCGGCGCGTCGCGGCCACCCAGGGGCTCATCGCGGGCCGCGCGCGGATTTCGGGATGAACACCGCCACCGTCATCATGAGCATCGTCATGACGACGAAGAAGTACAGCACGCCCGACATCTCCGACGGCACCCCGCTCATGATCGGGTAGGCGAGCAGGCCCACCGCCAGCCGCACCACCTTGGGGGAGTCGAACTGGCGCGCCAGCCAGAGGGTCGAGGCCGTCACCAGCAGCGCCGCGGCGAGATTGGCCGCGGCCACGAGCCAGGAGACGTGGTTGGCGATCATCAATTCACCCACCGACCCGGTCATGTACGAGAAGTTCTCGATGCCTTCCCCATTCATGTTGATCAGCATCAACTGAGGGGTCTGCGGCGGATTGAAGCCGGCCCCGAGGAAGGTGGACAGCGTCTGAAGGTAGTAGTAGCTGGGCACCAGTTCCTTCGATGCCACCGAGAAGTGCGCGCTGTTCTCGTAGATCACCGCGGTGTTCGTGAGCGATGACATCCGGCCGGTGAACAGGCCCGCGGCGATCGCGGCGATCGTCTTCTCCTCGGAGAACTCGGTCTCGCGCAGCGTGTTGCGCCACTGGTAGAGCGTCGCGATCAGGAAGGGCGCGGCGAGCAGCACGGCCAGCGTGGCCAGCTTGCGGCGGCGCACGAAGGCGACCACGTCGTTGAAGTACTTCAGGACGAAGATGATCACCAGGTACAGGAACACGCCGATGCCCGCGCGTAGCAGACCGACGACGACCATCAGCAGGATCGTCGTCCACTCCAGCTTCCACGACCCGCGGGGCAGCATCACGATCAGCAGCGCGCCGAGATAGAACGGCTGGAAGCGGTTGAGCAACAGCACCAGGATCTTCATCGGGCCGCCGACCTCGTACGGATCGCCGCCGATGATGCCCACGCCGTATCGCCACGTGACGAACGCCTGCAGGGCCAGCGTCAAGGGCACGAACACCTTCAGGAAGCCCATCGCCGTGCTCACCGCCAGCAGGGGGCGGGTCCGGTCGAAACGGCGGCCCAGGCGCGCGAGCACCAGGAACGGCAGTGTCGTCAGCACGAACATGCCGAACAGCGCCAGGGTGCTCATGCGCACGGGGACGCCGTAGAAGTCGCCGTTGTACTCGTCGGTGACCAGCGAATAGATCAGGCTGACGACGTTGAAGACGATGAACAGGCCGATGACCGCGCGCGTGCCCGCCCATTCCTCGCGGGTGGCGGGGCCGGCAGGCGGGATCGGCGGCGTCGACGCGGTCATCGGGCGTTCAGCGGGTCAGGGGAAGGAAAGCCGGGGCGCGGTGAAGCAGCCCCGCGGGCAAGCCGCCAGGTTCAGTCCACGTACAGGCCGACCTTGGGGCCGGCGCCGCCGCCCTCGGCCAGCCAACCGTCGCGCACCAGCATGTCGTGGCACTCGGCCTTGCTCAGGAAGTCCACGTTCGCCGACGAGTACTCGGAGTAGGCCGGGACCTTCTGGGTCTCGGGCTTGAGGGACTCACGCCACGACGGGATAAGGAAATGGCCCGGGTACTCCACGGCGCGCCACATTTCCTCTTCCGACACCAGCACCTCGTGCAGCTTTTCGCCGGGGCGCGTGCCGACCAGTTCGGTCGGGTAGTCCGGGTTGCCGTTCAAGCCTTCGGCCAGCCACTTGCCCAGGTCGACCACGTTGATGGACGGCATCTTCTTGACCCACATGTCGCCCGAGGCGCCGCGCACGGTCGCCCAGAACACCAGGTGCACCGCGTCAGGCAGCGTCAGCTGGAAGCGCGTCATGCCGGGGTGCGTGATCGGCAGCGGACGGCCTTCCTGAACGCGCTTGGCGAACAGCGGCACGATGCTGCCGCGGCTGCCCAGCACGTTGCCGTAGCGCACGCAGACGAAGGTCGGGCCGTTGGGGATGGGCTGCTGCATGATCCGTTCCTGGATCGCCTTGGTCATGCCCATCACGTTGACCGGCTTCACGGCCTTGTCGGTGCTGACCGAGATCACCTTCTCGACATCATTGGCGATCGCGGCGCGGCGCACGTTCTCGGCGCCGACGACGTTGGTCAGCGCGGCCTCGTAGGGTGAACGCTCGCAGGACGGCACCTGCTTCAGCGCGGCGGCGTGGAACACCAGGTCGACCTTGCGGCAGGCCTCGTTCACGCGATCGGCGTCGCGCACGTCGCCGATCATGAAATCCAGGTCCTTCAGGTCGCTGTACTGCAGGCGCATGTCGTGCTGCTTCTTCTCGTCCCGGCTCAGCACCAGGATCGAGGCGACGTTGTGCTTGACGAGCTCGCGCAGGATCTCGTGGCCGAAGCTTCCCGTGCCCCCCGTCACGAGGATGCGTTTGCCGCTCAGGGCGGAGGCGAGTTCGTTGGCTTGCAGCATGGGTTCCTTGGCAATCGTTAGGGTCTGGGAGGCGGGGTACGGTTGCCCCGCGTGGTCTTCGAGGTGCTACTCGGGCTGGAAGGACCGCACGGTCCCGATCACATGGGCGACGTCCTCGTCCGTCATCCAGTCGCCGCAGGGCAGGGCGGCATGGGTCCTCATCCAAGCGTCCAGCCCCGGCAGCGGCGGCGTGACGGACCGGAAGCCGCTGTAGCGGTCGGTCCGGTCGTGCAACCCGCTGGTGCCGACGCCATGACGCTTCAGGTGCTCCATGGCCGCCTTCGCGTCCGGCGTCGTGACGAGGTAGGTCCAGTAGGCGGAGCGGCCGCCGCGCGGGACCGGCACGGCACGCCAGCCCGGAATGCCGGCGAACCCGTGATCATAGGCCAAAGCGACTTGCGCGGTCCGCGCGCGCCGGGCCGCCAGCGTGGGCAACTGCTCGAGGGCGATCGCGCAGTTCAGCGCGTTCATCGTGCCTGCCCAGCCGACGTCGGGGATGTCGAAGTCCTCGGCGATCTCGCCGCGGCCATCGCGAAACACGGTCAGGTCGATGCCGAAACGGCGCAGCGCGCGCGCGCGAACGGCCTCGGCGGCGGAGCGGCAACTGAGCGCGCCGCCCTCGCCGCCGTGCAACTGCCGGTTGGGATAGAAGGACCAGATCGCGAAGTCGCCAAACGTGCCGATCGGGCGGCCGTCGGTCTCGGCGCCCAGGGCGGTGCTGCAGTCCTCGATCAGCACCGCGCCGTGTGCCCGGCACAGGGCCGCGATCGCGGCGATGTCCGCCGGATAACCCGCCGCGTGATAGACGACGACCGCCTTGGTGCGCGGCGTGATCGCGCCTGCGACGTCGTTGGCCGTGGGCATGCCGGTGTCCGGATGCACGTCGGCCCAGACGACCTGCGCACCGGACGTCGCCAGCGGCGCGTTGGTCGACATGCAGCCGAAAGGGCTGGCGACGATCTCGTCGCCGGCTCCGACGCCGGCGATTCGCAGGGCGATCTGGATCGCCATCGACATGTCGCTCGTCAGCACCGTGTGCGGGCGGCCGCAAAGTTCCGCGAAGGCCTGCTCGAAACGGACCACCGGCGGGCCGGCGGCGATCTGTCCGGACGCGAGCAGGGCATCGACGGCTTGCGCCATCGAGGCCAGGTGGACCGGACGGAACAACGCGACCGCGCGCATGCGTCAGCCCCGGGACAGCGCCGCGACGATGCGGGCGCGATCTTCGTCGCCGACCCACCAGCCGCAGGGAATGTGGACCATCCGGCGGTAGAACGCGGCCAGGCCAGGCAGGTCGGCATCCTGCTGCCCGAACAACGTATGCAGGTGGTTCGGGCGATGCAGCTTCGACGCGCTCACGGAAATGGCCGCGAGGCGCCGCTCGACATCGTCGCTGTCGTCCGACAGGACGGTGTAGAGCCAATACGACGGCCGCGCCTTCGATTCGAACGCAGTGACGGCGATGCCGGGAATCTCCGCGAGCTTGTCGTCGAAATAGCGGCCGTTGGCGATGTGGCGCTCGATCAGTCCGCCGATGTGCCGCAGTTGCACCTGACCGATGGTCGCGGTCACGTTGTTCATGTTGTATTTGTAGCCGGCGCGCTTCACGTCGATGCTGGTGCGCGGCACGCCCTTGCGCAGTCCGAACCAGCGCAGTTCCTTGGCCGTGTCGATCGCGGCCGGATCGCGCAGCGTGAGCACGCCGCCATCGACGGTGGTCATGTGCTTGATGGCCTGCAGCGAGTAGATCGCCGCATCGCCGATGGTGCCGATGGCGGCGTCGCCGTAGCGGCTGCCGAGGGCATGCGCGCAGTCCTCGATCAGGTACAGGCCATGGCGGTCGGCGATCGCGCGCAGTTCGTCCATCGCGGCGGGGAAGCCGGCGTAATGCACCACCACGATGGCGCGAGTGCGCGGCGTGACGGCGGCTTCGACCGCCTTCGGGCACAGGTTGCCGGAACGCGGGTCGACATCGGCGAACACCGGTTTGGCGCCCGTATGCACGATGACGACGTTGGTGGGCTCCGCGGTCATCGACGTCGTGATGACCTCGGTGCCCGGGCCCGCGCCGCCAAGCAGGAGCGCGGCATGCAGCGCGCCGGTGCCGCTGCTGAAGGCCAGCGCGTGCGGCAGACCGAAATGGGCCGCGAAAGCCGCCTCGAACTGGTAGACCGCTTCGCCCTCGGCGATGTGGCCGCTGTAGAGCACCTGCTCGAGCGCCGGCATCAGTTCAGAAGCCGGCGGCATGCCGACTTTCACGAGGGGGAGCGGGGTATCGGACATGGTGGTGTAAAGGGTGACAAGACCTGGAGATTGACTTAACCTCGCGCCCTCGATTTTCGAGCTAGGCCATTACGAGGAAAAGGGCATGCGCAAGAGTGGGGAAGGTGAAGTCATCGTCGGTCGGCATACGCGGATCTCGGACGAGGCCGAGATCATATTCGCGAAACCCGGCCGCCTGACGATCGGGGACTACTGCGTCATCGGCCCAGGTGTGCGCTTCATCTGCGCGGGCGGAGACATCGAGATCGACGACTGGACCACGCTGCATGACCGCTGCCTCGTGATGTCGGGCCAAGGTGTGAAGGTCGGCCAGCACGGCTGGTTCGGGCAGAACGCGATCTTGGACGGCACGGGCGGGCTGACCATCGGGAACGGCGTGCGGGTCGGCATGTACTCGCAGATCTGGTCGCACGTCGCCGCCGGCGAGCAGATCGAAGGCTGCACCCTGTATGGCGAGCGCCCGGTGGTCATCGAGGACGACGTCTGGCTCGTGGGATCCTGCATCGTCGCGTCGGGCGTCACCATCGGCGCGCGCACGGTCGCCCTGATCGGCTCCAACATCACGAAGTCCTGGCCGGAGAAGATGGTCATCGCTGGCTCTCCGGCCGCCGCGAAGTCGCTGTCCTTCTACAAGGACCTGGAGCTGGACGACAAGTTCCGGATGCTGCAGGGCTGGGTCGACGAGATCTTGCCGACGATCCCCGGCTGCGTCCGGCTCGAGGCGCCGGAACCCGACGAACAGGTCCTGCTGGCGGACAGCGCGGGCGAAGCTCCGTCCTTCATCTTTGCCAAGCGCACCGCCACGGCAGACGAGTTGCGCGCGCGCTTCCCCGAGGCGACCGTGTGCTGCATCGAGGACAAGCGCTACGAGAAGAAGTTCACTCGCCTCGAGCCGCTCATCCTGAAGCCGCTGGCCGGCAACAAGGCGCGATTCCTCCGCCGCTGAGCAGGCAGGTTCGCTTCGGTCCGCGCCGCGGGCCGAAGCGTGGTGCCGTCAGCGCGGCTGACGGCCGAGTGCCCGGCGGATTCGTTCGATCTTGCGGGCCTGGTGGGCGTCGCGCCCTGCCGCGCGCAGGAGCCGGCGCAGCATGAAGAACACCAGCGAGGCCGCGAACGAACCCGCGGCCGCGCCCAGGACCAGGAGCGCGCGCTTGGGCGACGAACGCCGCTCCGGCGGAGAGGCCGGATCGATGACCTGGATCAGCGCGCCTTCACGACTCTCGTCGACGCGCGCCGCCTCGTACTGCTTCGCGAACAGGTCGAACAGCGTTTCCTGATACTTGAATTCGCGATAGCGGCCGACGTAGTCGGCGCCGTTGCCATCCTTGGCCGCGGACTCGAGTCGCTGGACCTGCGTCTGCAACTGGGCGACCTGTTCGCGCGCCGTCTGCACCTCGGCCGACGAGTCGGCCATGTTCCGGCGCAGCGTGCCCAGGCGCACGGTCGCGGCCGTCAGTTCGGCGCGCATGCGGGCGAAGGCGTCGGCCGCGGATTTCGGCTCCGCGTTGAGCGCGCCCTCGTTGAATCCGGAACTCTGCAGCGCGAGTTGCGCCTGTGTCAGCTTGTCCTTGGTCTGGGTCAGCAGATCCTCGAAGAACTTGCGGCGCTGCTGCGCTTCGGACACCGCCAGGGAACCCGTCAGCGAGCGTAGTTGGTCGACGTGCGCGTTGGCGATCGCCGCGGCGCGCTTTGGATCGGTGTCCTGCACCTCGATGCTGATGATGCCGTCCCGCTTGCCGGCCGCCACCTCGACCAGCTTGTGCAGCTGCTTGCGGGCGTCTTCCTGGAACTTGGCCTCGTAGACCTCGACCAGGTTGAACTGCTTGATGATCGCGTCCGAGACCGTGTTGCTCTGGAACAGCGAGACGTACTGGTCGATCGGATTCTTGATGCCGGCCGCGCCACCCGCCAGGCCCGCGAGCGAGCCCAATTGGGACAGCGCCGAGCTGGCTGCGTTCTGCTGTTGCGGCGGCAGCAGCGTGACCTTGGCGGTGTAGACCGGCGTCAGCAGTAGCGCGGCGGCGACCGCCCCGGCCGTCGCGACGGCCGTGATCAGCGCGATGGGCTTGGCATGCTCGGCCAGCGTGACCGCGACATCGAGTGCGTCGACGGGATAGGGCGGCGTGACAGCATCCGCCCCCGTGCTCAGCGATTGTTCGCTCATGTCGTCGTCAATTCTTGATGGTCTTCAGGGCGGCCGCACCCAGGCCGAACTGGTACAGGATCGTCGTCCAGTCCTTCGCTTCCTGGATGAACGTGGTCTTGTTCATCTCCTCGGGGACGAAGACGGTGTCGCCCGGCAATGCCGACAGCCCCGTCAGTCCCGAGCCGAAGCCCAGCCAGCCGCTACTCGATTGGCGCGCGCTCACGACCGTGCCGTTCGCGCGGATCACGAAGACGCCACCGGCATCTGCGCCGCGGGTCGGACCGCCCGCGAGCTTCATTACGTCGTCGACGGAGGCGCCGTCGCGCAACAGGAAGCTGCCGGCATTGAACACACTACCGAACACGCCGACGGTCGTGGGCACCGACGGAATGAGCAGGCGGTCGCCGTCCTCGACGGTCAGGCTGGGGAGTTGCTTGGTGTCCGACTCGAGCTGCAGGACCACGCGGCCCGTGGGGCGCACGGCCCGCAGGCGCTGGACCAGGCGTTCCGTGCCTGCCGCGCGTTGCGCGTTGGCCGCGGCCTCGTCGGCGGTGGACGCGCGCTGCGTGCTGCTGTACTTGGTGAACTCCGTCTCCAGGTCCCGCAGGGCGCGGTCGTAGTTCTCCTGCTGCGACTGGCGCACGCTCTCGCGCGAGAAGTCGGTGCCGAAGACATAGGCCTGAGGCGTCAGGCCGCCGGCCGCAGCGATCGCGTCGGGCAGCGTGCTGCTCGGCGGCAGCACGTATTCGCCGGGACGGGCGACCTCGCCCTCGACGGTCACGCGCTTGTATTGCTTGTACAGCGGCAGCGCCGTGTTGACGCTGCTGAACACGCGCAGCACATCGCCGTTGGAGGCCACGGTCTTGAGTTGCGCCGGCAGCTGCAGCTCGCGGACGCGGCGATCGTTGCGGTCGCTCAGTTGCTCGATGGACAGCCGCGAGCGGTCCGCCACGGCGCTGAAGCCGCCGGCCATGCGCAACACGTCATCCACCGTCTCGCCCGGCTTCAATTCGACGATGGTCTGCTTGTTCACGCTGCCCAGGACCGCCACCTGCGGACCGATCGGGCCGATGTGCAGCACGTCCTCGGCCTGCAGCGCGCGGTCGCTGGCCTTGTCGCCCTTGAGCAGCAGGTCGTAGGCGTCGAAGGTGGAGACGACCTGGCCGTTGCGGCGCAGCTCGATCTGCCGGAAGCTGCCCGCCGCGGACGGGCCGCCGGCGCGGATCAGGCCGTTGACGATCGTCGACAGGCTGCTGACCGTGTAGGCGCCGGGCTTGGCGGTGAAGCCGGTCACGTAGATGCGGATCGTCCGCAGCTTGCCCAGCGATGTGCTGACCTGGAAGTTCTTGAAGACCTGCGCGATCCGGGCGCGAACGACTTCGTTCAGGTCGCCGTAGCGCACGCCCGCCACCAGGACTGGGCCGACGCGCGGGATGGTGACGCGGCCGGCGCGATCCACCGTCAGGCGCAGGTCGGCGTCCACCGAGCCCCAGGCCGTGACCTGGATCTCGTCGCCGATGCCGATCAGGTAGTCCGACGGCGCCTGGCGCGGGCCCTCGGCCTCGGCGCCGCGCGCCTGGCGGTCGTCGAAGATCAGGTCGGCGCCCAGGCGGCGCACGACGTTGTCCGCGGAAACCGTGGCGGTCTTTCCCAATGCACCACTTTGCGTCTGCGAGATCGCCGTCACGTCGGCATACGCCGACTCCGAACGCTTGAGCGCGTCCAGCGTCAGGGGATCGGTCAGGTCGATGCCCAGCAGCTTGTTGACGTAGATCTCGAACTCGCCCGGGACGTACTTCGCGGGTCGGGCCAGGGGCGTTGAGGCCTGCTGTTGCGAAGACGGCGCGTCTTGCGCGGCGCGACCCGTCGAGTTCAGCCGCACCGGACCGTTGAGGTCGCCCGTGTTGTCGGAGCTGATCTGACCAATTCCCGTCGTCTGCGCGGTAGCAGCGCTCGCCAGCAGGCAGGCCGCCAGGAGCGCCAGGACCGGCTTGCGGAGGGGGGCGCGGGCTGGAGTCGTCGACACCGGCGAAAGGGCGCGTTGGGCGCGAAGTTCCATGCGTGATCTCGTCTCAGATGAACTTGGCCGCCCAGGACGAACCTCGAGACAAGGGTGTCGGAGCGGCCAGCGCGGCATTCTATGGCAGCACTGTTGCGCCAAAACCGCCCATCGGCGGGATGCCCCTCGTTACACTGCCGCGCATGTTGTATTTGCTCATCCCGTTCGCGCTGGCGGCGATCGTCACGTTGTATGTCGTGCACTCGTCCACCACGCACGGGCACCTGTCCGCCGACCACGACCTGTCCGGCCCGCAGAAGTTCCACGCCCGCCCCGTGCCGCGGATCGGCGGCGTCGGGATCTTCGTTGGCCTGGCCGGCATGGTGGCGGCGGCCTTGCTGCTGAAGCACCCTCAGGCCAGGACCGGCGTGCTGCTGCTGCTGGCCGGCCTGCCGGCCTTCGGCGCCGGTCTCATCGAGGACTTCACCAAGAAGGTCTCCCCGCGCGAGCGCCTGATCGCCACCGCCGTCTCCGCCGGGCTGGGCTGCTGGCTGCTCCAGGCCACCATCAACCGCACCGACATTCCCGGCCTGGACTTCATCGTCGGCACCACCGCCGGCGCGGTGATCATCACGATCTTCGTCGTCGCCGGCGTCGCCAATTCGGTCAACATCATCGACGGCTTCAACGGCCTGTCCTCGATGTGCGTGAGCCTGATGCTGCTGTCGCTGGCCTACGTGTCCTACCAGGTCGGCGACACCGAACTCGCGCTCTGGGCGCTGGCCGGCGTCGGCGCCATCCTGGGCTTCTTCGTCTGGAACTACCCCGCGGGGCTGATCTTCCTGGGCGACGGCGGCGCCTACTTCATGGGCTTCTACCTGGCGGAGATCGCGATCCTGCTGATCCACCGCCATCCGGAGGTCTCGCCGCTGTTCGCGCTGATGGTCTGCATCTACCCGGTGTTCGAGACGATCTTCTCGATCTACCGCCGCCGCTTCCTGCGCAACACCAGCCCGGGCGATCCCGACGGCATCCACCTGCACTCGCTGATCTACCGCCGGCTGATGCGTTGGGCGATTGGCGCCCGCGACGCACGCCTGATGACGCGCCGCAACTCGATGACCGCCCCTTACCTGTGGACGCTGTGCATCTCGTCGCTGGCGCCGGCGCTGCTGTTCTGGGACTCGACGCCGATGATCGCCGCCTGCATGGTGCTGTTCGGCGTCGCCTACGTCGCGTTGTACTGGCGCATCGTGCGCTTCCGCACCCCGAAGTGGATGGTCTTCCGCGGCGACCAGCGCAAGCTGACCGATCGCTCGCCCCAGTGATTTCCAAGGGGCCGGGCGTGACCGTCCCGTGAGGGATCGCGCCCGGACCGCGCAGCGTTGCACACGCCGGGATCGGTGGTTTCCCGGGGCTTTCGAGGGCTTGGAGGATAATCCGCGCCCATGACCGACACCACCCCGACGCCGAGCCCCCGTTTCGACACGCTGCCGCTGGACCCCAAGCTGCTGCGCGCCGTGTCCGATCAGGGCTACGCGACGATGACGCCCATCCAGGCCAAGGCGATCCCGATCGTCCTGTCCGGCCGCGATGTGATGGGCGCCGCGCAGACCGGCACCGGCAAGACCGCCGCGTTCTCGATCCCGCTGCTGCAGCGCATGCTCAAGCACGAGAACGCCTCGATGTCGCCCGCCCGCCATCCGGTGCGCGCGCTCGTGCTGGCCCCGACCCGGGAGCTCGCCGACCAGGTCGCCAACAACGTCAAGGCCTACGCCAAGCACACGCAGCTGCGCGTGGCCTGCGTGTTCGGCGGCATCGACATGAAGCCCCAGACGCTGCAGCTCAAGGCCGGCGTCGAAGTGCTGATCGCCACGCCCGGCCGGCTGCTCGACCACATCGAGGCCAAGAACGCCGTGCTCAACCACGTCGAGTACGTCGTGCTCGACGAGGCCGACCGGATGCTGGACATCGGCTTCCTGCCCGACCTGCAGCGCATCCTGAGCTACCTGCCCAAGACGCGCCAGACGCTGCTGTTCTCGGCGACCTTCTCGCCGGAGATCAAGAAGCTGGCCCAGAGCTACCTGCAGGAGCCGGAGCTGGTCGAGGTCGCCCGACCGAACGCCACCGCCTCGACCGTCGAGCAGCGCTTCTTCAGCGTCGACGACGACGACAAGCGCGCCGCGGTCAAGCAGTTGCTGCGCCAGCGCGAGATCCGCCAGGCGATCGTGTTCGTGAACTCCAAGCTCGGCGCGGCGCGCCTGGCCCGCGCCTTCGAGCGCGACGGCTTGCGGACCGCCGCCCTGCACGGCGACAAGTCCCAGGACGAGCGGCTGAAGTCGCTCGAGGCGTTCAAGCGCGGCGAGGTCGACCTGCTGGTCGCCACGGACGTGGCCGCCCGCGGCCTGGACATCGCCGACCTGCCGGCGGTCTTCAACTTCGACGTGCCGTTCAACGCCGAGGACTACGTGCACCGCATCGGCCGCACCGGCCGCGCCGGCGCCTCGGGCCTGGCCTTCACGCTGGTGACCAAGGGCGACGCGCGCCTGGTCGGCGACATCGAGAAGCTGATCAAGCGCAAGCTGGACCTGGAACCGATCGAGCTCGAGGAAACGCGCCGCCGCTTCGACGGCGACCGGGGCGATCGCGGTGATCGCGGTCCGCGCGCCGATCGAGGCGATCGTGGCGGCGAGCGAGGCGAGGACCGCGGCGGCGAGCGCCGCGACTTCCGCCGCGAGCGCGAGGATCGCCGGGACGAGGCCTACGGCGCGCACGCGCCGGCCCGCGCGCCGCAACGCCAGTCCTACGACCCGCTGTTCGACAAGCCCTATGAAGCCAGCGAGCGCGTCGAGGCGCCGTCCTGGGAGAAGGGCCCGGCCGGCGCGACGCGAGGGAGCGTGTCGTCCAACATCAAGCCGAAGAAGAAGGTCGCGGCGCTGTTCGGCGCCAAGCGGCCGCCGGTCACCGCCGACAGCGAATCCTGATCGCGCCTCGCGCCGACCAGGAACAGCAAGGCCGGACCGCCGTGAGGCGTCCGGCCTTTCGTTTGGGTGGGGCTCAGCGCGCGCCGAGGATCGCGAACACCGCTGGCACCTTGTCCGGCAGCGCCTTCGGCGCCTTGCGCCATTGCGCGACGGTGGCCGAATGCGTCCACGCGTCCTTCAGGCTCAGCCCGCAACTGACCGACAGCCAGGAGCCCGGCTTCAGCGTCGCCAGCAGCGCCTGCAGCAGCGCGGCGTTGCGATAGGGCGTCTCGATCATCAACTGCGTCTGCTGCTCCCGCGCGGACGCGGCCTCCAGTGCCTTGAGCCGGGTCGCGCGCTCGACGGCGTCGACCGGCAGGTAACCGACGAAGGCGAAGCTCTGGCCGTTCAGGCCGCTGGCGGCGATCGCCATCAGCAACGAGCTCGGGCCGACCAGCGGCACGACCTCGATGCCGGCCGCATGCGCGGCCGCCACGAGCCGGGCGCCCGGGTCGGCCACCGCCGGCATGCCGGCCTCGGAGATCAGGCCCACGTCGACCCCGTCCAGCGCCGGCTGCAGCAAGGCCGCCCAGGCCTTGTCCTCGGCCGCCGCCGCGGTGGCGGCGGTCGACGCCGGGCCGCGGCCCTTGGGCGGACGCGGGAGTTCCTCGATCCGCTGCTCCTGCAGCGGCGCCGCCAGTGGATGGGTCGCGCCGACGCGCTTCAGGAACGCGCGCGTGGTCTTGGCGTTCTCGGCCGCCCAGTGCGTGATCGACGCGGCGCGCGCCAGCACGGCGTCGGGCAGGATCTCGCGCAGGTCGACCTCCTGGCCCTCCATGCCGAAGTCCAGGGTGTTGGGAACGAGGTAGAGGCGGCCGCGGGTCATCGGGAACTCTCGAGAGGCAGGAAGGGGAAGGTGGGGCGGCGCGACGCTCGGGCAGTCGGTCGCGGGCTCAAGGTGGGGTCAGGGCAGTCGGCTCATCACGTCGAGCCCGCCCCGGCGCAGCAGCGCCGCGGTGCGGATCAGCGGCAGGCCGATCAACGCGGTCGGATCGTCGGACTCGATCGCCTCCAGCAGCGCGATGCCCAGGCCCTCGGCCTTGGCGCTGCCGGCGCAGTCGTAGGGTTGCTCGGCGCGCAGGTAGCGCTCGATCTCGGCGTCGCTCAAGGCGCGGAAGCGGACCCGCACTGGCGCCAGGTCCTCGGCGGCGAAACCGCTCGCCGCGCACACCACCGCCAACGCGGTCTGGAACACGACGGTGCGGCCGCGCATCGCGCGCAGCTGCTCGACGGCGCGTTCGTGCGTGCCGGGCTTGCCCAGCGGCTGGCCGTCCAGGTCCGCGACCTGGTCGGCGCCGATCACCAGCGCCTCCGGAAAGCGCGCCGCCACCGCGCGCGCCTTGGCCAGCGCCAGCCGGCGCGCGAGCGCCGCGGGCGATTCGCCCGGCTGCGGCGTCTCGTCGACCTCGGGCGAGGCGACGTCGAACGGCACGCGCAGGCGCTCCAGCAGGTCGCGCCGGTAGCGCGAGGTGGACCCCAGGATCAGCGTCCGGGGCGGCTCGGAAAGGGCGGTCATGGGGCGGGATTCTCCCATCGGGGGAAGGGCGGCTCGTACACTTGCGCCCCATGAAATCGCGTTCGTACGATCCGTTGAAGCTCGATGTCGAGGCCTTCGTCCGCGAGGGCGCCTCGCTCGAGGGCGAGTGGCCCGCGCCGAGCCTGCCGCGCCTGGCCGAGTCCGCCGCGCCCGAGTCCGACCCGGCCCAGTGGCCGCCCGTGACCTGGGCCGCCCATGGCGAGCTGCGCACGCCCAAGGGCGGCGACGCGCAGCTGTGGCTCGAGTTGTCCGCCCAGGCGCAGGTCGCGCTCACCTGCCAGCGCTGCCTGAAGCCGGTGCGTGAGGACCTGGCGGTGTCGCGCTGGTTCCGCTTCGTCAAGGACGAGGACCAGGCCGCCGAGCTGGACATGGATTCCGACGACGACGTGCTGGCGCTGGCGCGCCACCTCAACCTGCGCGAGCTGGTCGAGGACGAACTGCTGCTGACGCTGCCGGTGGTCCCGCGCCACGAGGAGTGCCCCGAGCCGCTGCCGCATGCCAATGTCGAGGAGGACGACGCGCCGGCGCAGGAGCGCCCGAACCCGTTCGCGGCCCTGGCCGCGCTCAAGAAGGGCGGCGCCGGCAAGGCGTGAAGTCCGGGCGGCGCGGGGCGGCGATGGCGGTTCCCACCGCAAGGATTTGCCGGTCGCGTGTCGCCTGTGCTATAGTTTCCGGCTTTCCCGGTTCGAAATGAGCGTCCATGTGGGCGCCGCGCCGGGACCGAGGCGTCGGTAGCGGAGCATCCTCGTCGGATCCGCGGCACAGCTCGAGTTCTCTCGAGAGCCCGAGCAAGCCTCGAACCACCGAAGCCCGCCGAAGCCTTTAGGAGAATCAATCATGGCCGTTCAGCAAAACAAGAAGTCCCCGTCCAAGCGCGGCATGCACCGCTCGCACAATGCCCTGGGCACCCCGGGCACCGCGATCGAGCCGACCACCGGCGAAGTGCATCTGCGTCACCACATCAGCCCCAACGGCTTCTACCGTGGCCGCAAGGTGCTGAAGACCAAGGCCGACGCCGCCTGATCGACATCGATCAGCCGGCCCGGACAGCGCCCCGCGGCGCGTCCGCCTGGTCCCACGAATGAAGAAAGCCCGGTTTCGCTGTCAGCGTCGCCGGGCTTTCGCATTTCCGGTCTTCCTTCCGGAAGGGTGTCCCTGTCGCGCACGCTTCTTGCAGGCTCGCTACAGTCGCACCTTCGACCGGTGATTTTTCTCAGGTTTCGATGACCGCATCTCCCGCCACCCGCTCATCGCCCTCCGCCGAGCCGCTCCGCCTGGCGGTGGACTGCATGGGCGGCGACCACGGCCCGTCCGTGACGCTCCCGGCCTGCCAGGCCTTCCTCGCCGCGCATCCGCAGGCGGAGCTGCTGCTCGTGGGCCAGCCCGAGGCGCTGCGGGCCGCCGCCGCCTGGCCGCGGACCCGCATCGTCCCGGCCAGCGAGGTCGTCAGCATGGACGACCCCATCGAGGTCGCGCTGCGCCGCAAGAAGGACTCGTCGATGCGGGTCGCGATCTCGCTGCTGAAGGCGGGCAAGGACGGCTCGCCGGCGCTGGCGCAGGCCTGCGTCTCGGCCGGCAACACCGGCGCGCTGATGGCGGTCGCCAAGTACCTGCTCAAGACGCTCGAGGGCATCGACCGCCCGGCCATCGCCACGGTGATGCCCAACCAGGTCGGCGGCTTCACCACGGTGCTGGACCTGGGCGCCAACGTCGACTGCGGCCCCGAGCACCTGCTGCAGTTCGCGGTGATGGGCAGCGCGCTGGTGTCGGCGGTCGACGGCAAGGAGAACCCCTCCGTCGGGCTGCTGAACATCGGCGAGGAAATGATCAAGGGCAACGAGACCATCAAGCGCGCCGGCGAACTGCTGCGCGAGGTGGCCGCCCATGACCAGATCAATTTCCACGGCAACGTGGAAGGCAACGACATCTTCAAGGGCACGACGGATGTCGTCGTTTGCGACGGATTTGTCGGCAACGTGGCGCTAAAAACCGCCGAAGGCCTGGCCAGCATGATCTCCAGCTTCATCAAGGCGGAGTTCACGCGCACCCCCTGGACCAAGGCGATCGCGCTGCTGGCGATGCCGGTGCTGCAGCGTTTCAGGAACCGCGTCGACCATCGCCGCTTCAACGGCGCGGCACTGCTGGGCCTGCGCGGCCTGGTGTTCAAGAGCCACGGATCGGCCGATGCGTTCGCGTTCGAGCAGGCCTTGAACCGGGCGTATGATGCGGCCCGCAACCGGCTCCTAGACCGGGTTCACGATCGCATCGTCGCGACGCTGCAGGCGCTTCCGGCCCCTGCGCCAGAGGAGGGCGGCGATGCAGGAGACAAGGCGGCCACCGCCGCCCACGCTGCATGACCACTGCTTCCACGCGCTTCGCCCGCATCCTCGGTACGGGCAGCTACCTGCCCGCCAATCGCGTCACCAACTCGGCCCTGGCGGAACGCCTCGCCCGCGACGGGATCGAGACCTCGCATGAATGGATCGTCGAGCGGACCGGCATCCACGCCCGCCACTTCGCCGACCCGCATGTCACCGCCAGCGACCTCGCGCTGCCGGCCTGCCTGGCCGCGCTCGAGTCGGCCGGCGTCCGCGCCGAGGAGATCGACCTGATCATCGTCGCCACGTCCACGCCGGACATGGTGTTCCCCTCCACCGCCTGCCTGCTGCAGCACAAGCTGGGCATCCACGGCTGCGCCGCGTTCGACGTGCAGGCGGTCTGCTCGGGCTTCGTCTACGCGCTGACCGTCGCCGACGCGATGATCAAGAGCGGCGCCGCGACCAAGGCGCTGGTGATCGGCTCGGAGGTGTTCTCGCGCATCCTCGACTTCAAGGACCGCACGACCTGCGTGCTGTTCGGCGACGGCGCCGGCGCGGTGGTGCTCGGCGCCAGCGACGAGCCCGGCATCCTCGCCAGCGAGCTGCATGCCGACGGCCGCCATGTCGACATCCTGTGCACCCCGGGCACCGTGTCCGGCGGCGAGGTCCTGGGCCATCCGCTGCTGAAGATGGACGGCCAGGCGGTGTTCAAGCTGGCGGTCGGCGTGCTGGAGAAGGTCGCGCGCTCGGTGCTCGACAAGGCCGGCCGCACCGATGCCGACATCGACTGGCTGATCCCCCACCAGGCCAACATCCGGATCATGCAGGGCACGGCCAAGAAGCTGAAGATGCCCCTGGACAAGCTGATCGTGACCGTCGACGAGCACGGCAACACCTCCGCCGCCTCGATTCCGCTGGCGCTGGACGTGGCCGTGCGCGCCGGCAAGATCAAGCGCGGCGACACGGTGATGCTGGAAGGCGTCGGCGGCGGCTTCACCTGGGGCGCGGTGCTGCTGGATTTCTGATGGATCGCTGACGGCGGCGTCCGCGTCGATGCCGCCACGCGCTTCCCGCCGGCCGTCCCGGCGCGAGGCCGCGCGTTCCTCCTTCTCTATATAGACAGTCTCGGATTCGAACCGCCATGAGCAAGAACTTCGCAATCGTCTTCCCCGGCCAGGGTTCGCAATCGGTCGGCATGCTGGACGCCTGGGGCGACCATCCGGAAGTCGTCCGCACGCTGGCCGAGGCCTCGGCCGCCCTGGGCGAGGACATCGGCGCGCTGATCCAGCAAGGTCCCAAGGAGCAACTGGACCTGACCACCAACACCCAGCCGGTGATGCTGACCGCCGGCATCGCCTGCTACCGCGCCTGGATCGCCGAGACCGGCCTGGTGCCGTCGGCCGCGGCCGGCCACTCGCTGGGCGAGTACACCGCGCTGGTCGCCGCCGGCGCGCTGAGCCTGGCCGACGCGCTGCCGCTGGTGCGCTTCCGCGCGCGGGCGATGCAGGAAGCGGTGCCGGTGGGCACCGGCGCGATGTCGGCCATCCTGGGCCTGGACGCCGCGGTGGTCCGCGAGGTCTGCCAGCAGGTCGCCGCCGAGACGGGCGAGGTCGTCGAGGCCGTCAACTTCAACGATCCGAAGCAGACGGTGATCGCCGGCTCCAAGGGCGGCATCGAGAAGGCCAACGAGGCGCTCAAGGCCGCGGGCGCCAAGCGCGCGCTGCCGCTGCCGGTGTCGGCGCCGTTCCACTCCAGCCTGATGAAGCCCGCGGCCGACCGCCTGCGCGAGCAGCTCGCCGCGGTGACGTTCGCGCCGGCCGCGTTCCCGGTGATCAACAACATCGACGTCGCCGTGACCGACGATCCCGTCGCGCTGCGCGACGCGCTGTACCGCCAGGCGTTCGGCCCGGTGCGCTGGGTCGAGGTCATGCAGGCGCTCAAGGCCCGCGGCCTGGGCACCGTCATCGAGTGCGGCCCCGGCAAGGTGCTGGCCGGCATGGCCAAGCGCATCGACGCCGAACTCGCCGCCGCCACGGTGCTCGACCCGGCCTCGCTGGCCGAGGCCCGGGCGCTGCTGGCCTGACGACCCCTTTCGTTCCAGAGGATTTCCCATGTCCGACAACAAGCAAGTGGCGCTGGTGACCGGCGCCAGCCGAGGCATCGGCCGCGCGATCGCGCTGACCCTGGCCCAGAAGGGCTTCGTCGTGATCGGCACCGCGACCAGCGAGTCCGGCGCGCAGGCGATCACCGAGGCGCTGGCCCCCCACGGCGGCCGCGGCGCGGTCCTGAACGTCAACGACGGCGCGGCGGTCGACGCGCTGATCGATGCGATCGTCAAGCAGGACGGCGGCATCCAGGTGCTGGTCAACAACGCCGGCATCACCAAGGACATGCTGTCGATGCGCATGAAGGACGAGGACTGGGACGCGGTCCTGGACACCAACCTGAAGGCGGTGTTCCGCGCCAGCCGCGCGGTGATGCGTCCGATGATGAAGCAGCGCTACGGCCGCATCGTCAACATCACCTCGGTGGTGGGGGCGTCCGGCAACGCGGGCCAGGCCAACTACGCCGCGGCCAAGGCCGGCGTCGCGGGCATGACGCGTGCCCTGGCCCGGGAGCTGGGCAGCCGCTCGGTGACCGTCAACTGCGTGGCGCCCGGCTTCATCGCCACCGACATGACCGACGTGCTGCCCGAGGCGCAGAAGACCGCGCTGCTGGCGCAGATCCCGGCGGGCCGCCTGGGCGACCCGGCCGAGATCGCCCATGCGGTGGCGTTCCTGGCGTCGCCGGAGGCCAGCTACATCACCGGCGTCGAGCTGCACGTCAATGGCGGCATGTACATGAATTGAGGTGGACGCCGCCCCTCGCGGGCGGGCCACCCACCGGATTCACCCGGCCGGTGTGGGGCTGATAGAGTGCGAGCGCGCGCCGTATCCATCGTGGAAGGCGCGCCTCGGGAGGTCCGACTAGGGGCGCCACTCTAAGGCCTTAGAATCCCGGGTTGTTCTAGCAAACCACCCCTCCTGGAGGAGTCATGAGCGATATCGAAGCACGTGTCAAGAAAATCATCGCCGAGCAACTCGGCGTGCCCGAAGCCGATGTGACCAATGAAAAGGCCTTCGTCGCCGATCTGGGCGCTGATTCTCTGGACACCGTGGAACTGGTGATGGCCCTCGAGGACGAGTTCGGCATCGAGATCCCGGACGAAGAGGCCGAGAAGATCACCACCGTTCAACTGGCGATCGACTACGCGGTCAAGCACCAGAAGGCGTAAGCAAGCAGCATGAGCCGTCGTCGCGTCGTCGTCACCGGTCTCGGCCTGATCTCGCCCGTGGGCAACACGGTCGAGCAGGGCTGGGCCAACATCGTGGCCGGTCGGACCGGCATCGACACCATCACCCGTTTCGATGCCAGCAACCTGGCCTGCCATTTCGCTGGCGAGGTCAAGGACTTCAAGGTGGATGACTACATCCCCGCGAAGGAAGCCCGCCACATGGACACGTTCATCCATTACGGGCTGGCGGCATCGTTGCAGGCGATCCGCGACGCGGGGCTGCCCACGGGCGACGCGCTCGACCCGGCGCTCGCGGAACGCATCGGCGTGCTCGTCGGCTCGGGCATCGGCGGCTTGCCGATGATCGAGGAAACCCACGCGGAACTGACCAATCGCGGCCCGCGCCGCATCAGTCCGTTCTTCGTGCCGGCCTCGATCATCAACATGATCTCGGGCCATGTCTCGATCCAGTGCGGCTTCAAGGGGCCGAACCTGGCGATCGTGACGGCCTGCACCACGGGTCTGCACAGCATCGGCCAGGCCGGCCGCATGATCGAGGCGGGCGACGCCGACGTCATGGTCGCCGGCGGCTCGGAGTCGACGGTGTCCCCGCTGGGCGTCGGCGGTTTCGCCGCGGCCCGCGCGCTGTCCACCCGCAACGACGATCCCAAGACCGCGTCCCGTCCCTGGGACAAGGACCGCGACGGCTTCGTGCTCGGCGAGGGCGCCGGCGTGCTGGTGCTCGAGGAGTACGAGCACGCCAAGCGGCGCGGCGCCAAGATCTACGCGGAACTGGTGGGCTTCGGCATGAGCGCCGACGCGTACCACATGACCGCGCCGGACGTGGACGGCCCGACGCGCTCGATGCGCAACGCGCTGCGCAACGCCGGACTGAACGCGGACCAGATCCAGTACATGAACGCGCATGGCACGTCCACGCCGCTGGGCGACGCCAACGAGACCAACGCGATCAAGCAGGCCTTCGGCGACTACGCCAAGGGCGGGCTGGTCGTGTCGTCGACCAAGTCGATGACCGGCCACCTGCTGGGCGGCGCCGGCGGCATCGAGTCGGTGTTCACCGTCAAGGCGATCCACGACCAGGTCGCTCCGCCGACGATCAACATCTTCAACCAGGATCCCGAGTGCGACCTGGACTACTGCGCCAACGAGGCGCGGAAGATGCCGATCGAGTACGCCGCGAAGAACAACTTCGGTTTCGGCGGCACGAACGGCACGCTGATCTTCAAGCGGATCTGATCCGCGAGCGCGATCCGGGCGGCGACCATGACGCCGGACCGATCGACATCACGCCGGGCTGCTGCCCGGCGTTTTTCATTGGCGCGTGATCCGCGCTGGGAGCGGGCGCAGCGCGCGGTGCTCGCCGGTGGACTGGCGGCCGCCATGGTCGCCACGCTGCTGCAACTGGGCGTCGCGGAAGGCGCCTGGGTGTTGCCGGCCATCGCCGCCGTGGCCGGCGCGGCGGCCGCGCTGCCGGTGCGCCGCGCGCCGCCGGACACGCTGCGCTGGGACGGCGCGCGATGGTGGTGGCAGCGGTCGGGAGAGTCGCTTGCCATCTCGCCGCTGGTCCTCATCGATCTCGAGCAATGGATGTTGCTGCGGCTGGATCCCGCCGACGATGCCGGCCCGCCGGGTGTCCGGCGGACGCCGTCGCGCTGGATCGCGTTGTCGCGGCGCGCGCTCGGCGCGCAGTGGACGCCGCTTCGTCTCCATCTGTTTCTCGCCCGGGGCTGACGCGATGCCTGCAGACAATTCCGGGCATGATGTGAGCCTTTCGTTCCTGCATCGCCACCTGCGAGTGTTCATGCCCAATTCCGCCCGTTCCCGCTCTCCTCGACGTCTCGCCCTGGCGATCGCCAGCGCCGCCTTGATGGGCGGATCGATCGCCGCCGCTGCCCAGACGCCCGCCCAGCCGGCAGCGCCGGGCGCGGGCTCGGTGCCCGTGGCCGCGCCGGAACTGGCGCGCGCGCTGCCCGACTTCAGCGCGCTGGTGGAACAGGCCGGGCCGGCCGTGGTCAACATCCGCACCTCGGAGAAGGTGAAGGTCGCGAACGCGCAGGTCGACGAGCAGATGCGCGAGCTGCTGCGCCGCTTCGGCATTCCCGTGCCGCCGCAGCGCCGCGCGCCGCCGGGAGCGGCGCCGGCCCCCGCGCCGGACGATGACGAGGACGACGACGCGCCGCAACGCCGCGGGCTGGGATCGGGCTTCGTCATCGGCGCCGACGGCTACGTGATGACCAATGCGCATGTCGTCGACGACGCCGATGAGGTGACGGTCACCCTGACGGACAAGCGCGAGTTCAAGGCGAAGGTCGTCGGCCTGGACCGCCGCACCGATGTCGCGGTGCTCAAGATCGAGGCGACCAACCTGCCGCAACTGCGCATGGGCGATGTCGGCAAGCTCAAGGTCGGCGAGTGGGTGATGGCCATCGGCTCGCCCTTCGGGTTCGACAACACGGTCACGGCCGGCATCGTCAGCGCCAAGGCGCGCGACACCGGCGACCTGCTGCCGCTGATCCAGACCGATGTGGCCATCAATCCCGGCAACTCCGGCGGCCCGCTGCTGAACCTGCGTGGCGAGGTGGTCGGCATCAACTCGCAGATCTACAGCCAGTCGGGCGGGTTCATGGGGATCTCGTTCGCGATCCCGATCGACGAGGCGATGCGCGTCGCCGATCAGCTGCGCGCCAGCGGCCGCGTGACGCGCGGCATGCTGGGCGTCTATCCGGACGATGTGAGCAAGGAAGTGGCCGAGGCCATCGGCCTGGGCAAGCCGCAAGGCGCGCTGATCAGCCGCATCACGCCGGCCGGCCCCGGCGACAAGGCCGGCCTGCAGCTCGGCGACGTGATCACGAAGTTCGACGGCAAGACCGTGGACAAGGCCGTCGACCTGCGGCGCCTGGCCGCGGCGACCAAGCCCGGCACGAAGGTGCCGCTGCAGGTGTTCCGCCGCGGCGCGTACAAGGACCTGTCGGCCACGCTCGACGCGCTGCCCGACGACCGCGCCCCGGCCACCCCGGAGACGGAGACCCCGGCCGCCGGCGGCGCCCAGGCCTGGGGCCTGACGGTCAGCGAGATGACCGAGGCGCAGCGCAAGGAGCTCAAGCTCGACGGCGGCCTGCGCATCGACACGGTGGACGGCCCGGCCGCGCGCGCCGGCCTGAAGACCGGCGACGTGATCCTCTCGGTCAACAACACCGAGGTGAAGACGGTCAAGCAGTTCCAGGCCGCCCTGGCCAAGGTGGAGAAGGGCAAGTCGCTGCAGATGCTGGTGCGCCGTGGCGAAGTCGCGACCTACGTCGTGCTGAAGCCGGGCAAGGTTTGAGCGGCAGCCGCCACCGTCAACCCACCGCCGGCCTGGGGCTTTCCGCAATGCGGAATATCCAGCCGGCGGTTCGTGATGACCCGCACATCCCGTCGTCGGTTGGTGCTTGCTCACGGTTGTGACCAAGGGGCGGTATTGGTGCCTCTGTCCGCTACAATCGCGGCGCGTCCGGCCGGCTTTGTCGCTGTTCCGACGGTGAATCGGAAGGCTTCATTTTGATGGGCTCAGCGATCCACAGGATGTCCTCAAATTTTGTGGATACCCTGTGCATAAAATCGCTGTTGGCGAAGGGCAACGCGCGAGAAGCTCGCATCCATGCGGTTTCCAGGGCGGGGCTTTTGGCTACAATGAAAGCCCAACAAGCAGTTGCCATACGTTTTGTTGGAAGGCGCGTCACCGTTTCGACGTGCCTTTTTTTTATGTCCCGTTCCGGTCCTGAGAAGGACCGTGCATCACCGCCTCGACCGACCGTCCCCAGCGTGTCTCAGCGTGCGCCGCTCGAGCGCCGCTGGCGTGGCGGACGAGTTCGCGGTCTCCGTCCGAGTCCATGAACCACATCCGCAATTTCTCCATCATTGCCCACATCGACCACGGCAAGAGCACGTTGGCCGACCGGATCATCCAGCGCTGCGGCGGGTTGTCGGACCGGGAGATGGAAGCGCAGGTGCTGGACTCGATGGACATCGAGCGCGAGCGCGGCATCACGATCAAGGCGCAGACCGCCGCGCTGCAGTACAAGGCCGCGGACGGCCAGGTCTACAACCTCAACCTGATCGACACGCCCGGGCACGTGGACTTCTCCTATGAGGTGAGCCGCTCGCTGTCGGCCTGCGAGGGCGCGCTGCTGGTGGTGGACGCCAGCCAGGGCGTCGAGGCGCAGACGGTGGCCAACTGCTACACCGCGCTGGAGCTGGGCGTCGAGGTGATCCCGGTGCTCAACAAGATGGACCTGCCCCAGGCCAATCCTGAGGGCGCCAAGTCGGAGATCGAGGACGTCATCGGCATCGACGCGACCGACGCGATCCCGTGCTCGGCCAAGACCGGCATGGGCATCGACGAGATCCTCGAGGCCGTCATCGCCCGCATGCCGCCGCCCAAGGGCGTGGTCGAGGCACCGCTGCGCGCGATGATCATCGACTCCTGGTTCGACAACTACGTCGGCGTGGTGATGCTGGTCCGCGTGGTGGACGGCACGCTGAAGAAGGGCGAGCGCATCCGCATGATGGCGACCAACGCCGTCTACCCGGCCGAGCACCTGGGCGTGTTCACGCCGAAGTCGGAGAACCGCGACCAGCTCAACGCCGGCGAGGTCGGCTTCATCATCGCCGGCATCAAGGAACTGGCCGCGGCCAAGGTCGGCGACACCATCACGCTGGAAAAGAAGCTCCCGAACAACCTGGGCCCGGCGGCCGAGGCGCTGCCCGGCTTCAAGGAGATCCAGCCCCAGGTCTTCGCCGGCCTGTACCCGACCGAGGCCAGCGAGTACGACCAGCTGCGCGACGCGCTGGAGAAGCTCAAGCTCAACGACGCCTCGCTGCGCTTCGAGCCGGAAGTCTCCCAGGCGCTGGGCTTCGGCTTCCGCTGCGGCTTCCTGGGCCTGCTGCACATGGAGATCGTGCAGGAGCGCCTGGAGCGCGAATTCGACCAGGACCTGATCACCACCGCGCCGAGCGTGGTGTACGAGGTCCAGCTGGGCGACGGCGAGGTCATCGAGGTCGAGAACCCGTCCAAGATGCCCGAGCAGAGCAAGATCGGCGAGATCCGCGAGCCGATCGTGACGGTCCACCTGTACATGCCGCAGGAGTACGTCGGCCCGGTGATGACGCTGGCCAACCAGAAGCGCGGCGTGCAGCTGAACATGGCCTACCACGGCCGCCAGGTCATGCTGACCTACGAGATCCCGCTGGCGGAGATCGTGCTGGACTTCTTCGACAAGCTGAAGTCGGTCTCGCGCGGCTACGCGTCGATGGACTACGAGTTCAAGGAGTACCGCGCCTCCGACGTGGTGAAGGTCGACATGCTGATCAACGGCGACCGCATCGACGCGCTGTCGCTGATCGTGCACCGCTCGCAGTCGCAGTACCGCGGTCGCCAGGTGGCGGCCAAGATGCGCGAGATCATCCCGCGCCAGATGTACGACGTGGCCATCCAGGCGGCCATCGGCGCCAACATCATCTCCCGCGAGAACATCAAGGCGCTGCGCAAGAACGTGCTGGCAAAATGCTACGGCGGTGACATCACCCGCAAGCGCAAGCTGCTGGAGAAGCAGAAGGCCGGCAAGAAGCGCATGAAGCAAATCGGTTCGGTGGAGGTGCCGCAAGAAGCCTTCCTGGCCATCCTCCAAGTCGAAGAATAAGTTCCCCACGCATGAAAGCCATGAGCGCATTGACCGGGCTGCTGTACGCAGTCCTGCTGGCCTATCTCGGCGGCTGGTACACGGGTTACTGGAACGGGAATTTCTCGCTGCTGCTGCTGATCCTGACCACGGTGACGCTGGCCTACTGGCTGGCCGAGCGCTTCCACTTCGAGCGCGCCCGCAAGCGCGAGGCCGACGTGGCGGCCGCCAGCTGGGAGAAGGAACAGCAATGGCGCGGCGGCGAGCTGAACATGTCGGCGCGCCAGAACGTCATGGAGCCGCACCTGCGCCAGCCCTGGTGGCTGGACTGGACCGCCGGGCTGTTCCCGGTGATCCTGATCGTGTTCCTGCTGCGCTCGTTCATGTTCGAGCCGTTCAAGATCCCGTCGGGCTCGATGGTGCCCACGCTGCTGATCGGCGACCTGATCCTGGTGAACAAGTTCCACTACGGCATCCGGCTGCCGGTGATCAACAAGAAGATCATCGCCAACAACGACGTCAAGCGCGGCGACGTGGTGGTGTTCCGCTACCCGCAGAACCCCAGCATCGACTACATCAAGCGCGCCGTCGGCCTGCCTGGCGACGAGGTGGCCTACCTGAACCAGAAGCTGTACATCAACGGCAAGCCGGTCGAGGTCACGTCGCAGGGCGAGTTCTTCGACGAGGACCCGAGCGCGATGCGTTTCCGCTCGCGCTTCACCGAGAAGCTCGGTCCGGTCGAGCACCAGATCCTGGTCGACCCCAACGCGCAGCCGCGCATCATGAAGCTGTACGACTTCCCGTACAACGAGAACTGCCGCTACACGCTGCAAGGCGTGACCTGCAAGGTGCCGGCGGGCCATTACTTCATGATGGGCGACAACCGCGACAACTCGCAGGATTCGCGCTTCTGGGGCTTCGTGCCGGACGAGAACATCGTGGGCCGCGCCTTCGTGGTCTGGATGAACTTCGGCAACCTCAAGCGCATCGGCGGCATCCAGTGACGCCGGGCCGACGCGCCGCGATCGATCGACTACCCTGTACCAACGACAACCACCGGAGCGACACGTGATGAGGGCACGCAAGAATCAACGAGGCATCAGCCTGCTGGGACTGCTGTTCTGGGCGGTGATCATCGGCGGCGGTTCGGTGATCCTGTTGCGCGTGGTGCCCACGGTGATGGAGTACTACACGATCCAGCGCGCCATCGACAAGATCGCCAAGGACAACCCGGCGACGGTGCCGGCGGCCCGCGACTCGTTCGAACGCACCAAGCAGATCGAGTATTCGATCGTGAGCATCGAGCCCAAGGACTTGAACATCACCAAGGTCGATGACAAGGTGAAGATCAGCTTCGCCTACGAGAAGGAAGTGCCCCTGTTCGGGCCGGTGTTCCTGACCATCAAGTACAAAGGCGAGTCCCACTGACCCGCCTCCGCCGCCTCCGTCCATGACCCCTCAAGCGCTCGACGCCCTCCAGCAACGCCTCGGCTACCGCTTCTCGCAGGCGGGACTGCTGCAGCGCGCGCTCACGCATCGCAGCTTCGGCCAGCAGCACAACGAGCGCCTGGAGTTCCTCGGCGACGCGGTGCTGAACCTGGCGGTCTCGGCGCTGCTGTTCGAGCGTTTCGCCGGTTCGGACGAGGGCGACCTGACCCGCATCCGGGCGCACCTGGTGCGCGAGGACAGCCTGCACCGCCTGGCGCTGCAGCTGCAGATGCCCGAGTGCCTGCGCATGAGCGAGGGCGAGGCCCGGGGCGGCGGCGCGCAGCGCCCGTCGATCCTGGCCGACGCGCTGGAGGCGGTGATCGGCGCCGCGTTCCAGGACGGCGGCTACGAGGCCGCGCGCGAGATCGTGCGCGGGCTGCTGGGCGAGACGATCGCGGCCAGCGGCATCGAGCAGTGGGCCAAGGATTCGAAGACCGCGCTGCAGGAATGGCTGCAGGCGCGCAAGCTGGCGGTGCCGGCCTACCGCATCGTCGAGACGCGCGGCCAGGCGCATGCCCAGACCTTCACCGTCGAATGCGAGGTGGCCGCGCTGACGCTGTCGCGCCGCGGCGAGGGCCGCTCGCGCCGGATCGCGGAGCAGGAGGCGGCCCGGCAGGTGCTGGACGAACTGCTCGCCGGCGACCGGCCCGGCACCGGCCTGCGCGACTGACGCGGAGCCCGCGATGAACGCACCCAAGACCCCGAGGACGCCCGAGACGGCGTCCTCGTCCCTTTCCCCCGAGACCCGCCCGCTGGATTCCCCCGCGGAACCCCTTGCCAAGGACCCTGATCTGAACGCCCCGCACGACCCCGCCACGCCCCTGGACCCGCACGCCGCCGACGCTGCCGACGCCGCCGCCCAGGAGGGCGACGAGCCGCTGGACGATGACGAGGAGGGCGGGCACGGCGAGTTCGGCGAGGACGGCGACCGGCCCGCGGTGCAGGGCGGCATCGGCGCGATGCCCTATGACGGCGACCAGCGCTGCGGCCTGATCGCGATCGTCGGGCGGCCCAATGTCGGCAAGTCCACGCTGCTGAACGCGCTGGTCGGGCAGAAGGTCTCGATCACGTCGAAGAAGGCGCAGACGACGCGGCACCGCATCACCGGCGTGCGCACCGTCGACGAGGCGCAGTTCGTCTTCGTCGACACGCCCGGCTTCCAGACCAAGCACAGCACCGCGCTGAACCGCAACCTGAACCGCACGGTGCAGGGCGTGCTGGCGGACGTGGACCTGGTGCTGTTCGTCGTCGAGGCGGGCCGTTTCGGGCTGGACGACGCGAAGGTGCTGTCGCTGCTGCCGCAGGACAAGCCGGTCGTTCTGATCGCCAACAAGCTCGACGCGGTGCATCGCCGCGCCGAGCTGATGCCCTGGCTCAAGAGCATGCAGGAGCGCCGCAACTTCACCGAGTTCGTGCCGCTGTCGGCCAAGAAGGACTCGGACGTGCAGCGCCTGTTCCAGATCCTGAAGCCCTACCTGCCGAACCAGGAGTGGTTCTACGAGGAAGACGCGCTGACCGACCGCAGCGAGAAGTTCATGGCCGCGGAGATGATCCGCGAGAAGCTCTTCCGCCTGACCGGCGACGAGCTGCCCTACGAGGCGACCGTGATCATCGACCGCTGGGAGGAAGAGGGCAACCTGCGCCGCATCGCCGCGACCATCGTGGTCGAGCGCGACAACCAGAAGGGCATGGTCATCGGCCAGGGCGGCGAGCGGTTGAAGCGCATCGGCTCCGAGGCCCGCCAGGAGCTCGAGACGCTGATGGACGCGCGCGTGTTCCTGGAGCTCTGGGTGAAGGTCCGGTCCGGCTGGGCGGATTCCGAGGAACACCTCAGAAGCTACGGCTACGAGTGATCGACAGGCCGCACCGCCCGATGGCCACCCGCGCCCCGAAGCCGCCCGCCACGCAGGCGGCTTTTGTTTTGCATCACTACGACTGGAGCGAGACCAGCCTCGTGCTGGACCTGTTCAGCCGCGAGCACGGCCGCCTGGCGGTGGTGGCCAAGGGGGCGAAGCGGCCGTATTCGCAGTTGCGCTCGGTGCTGCTGCCGTTCCTGCGGCTGCAGGTGACGCTGTCCAAGCCGTCGAAGATGAACGAGGACGGCGCCGCCGAGGTGCAGTCGCTGCGCGGCGCGGAATGGGTCGGCGGGCAGACGCTGCCCAGCGGCGCGGCGCTGTTCAGCGGCTACTACGTCAACGAGCTGCTGCTGAAGTTCCTGCCCCGGCAGGACCCGCAGCCCGCGCTGTTCGACGCCTACGCGGCGCTGCTGCCGCAGTTGCCCTCGGCCGAGGACGCGCAGGCGGCGCTGCGCGCGTTCGAGTTCCGGCTGCTCGCGACCTGCGGCCTGCTGCCCGACCTGAGCGTGCTGGCGACCACGCAGGCCCCGCTCGATCCGGAGCGGACCTACATGCTGGCGCCGGAGTCCGGCGTCGTCGTGCCGACGCACGACGCGCCGCAACTGACCGGCATGGCCTTCATCCAGCTGCAGGCGGCGCTGCTGCACGGCAGCCAGGCGGCGCTGCAACAGGCCTGCGAACTCGCGGGACCGACCCTGAAGCCGCTGCTGCGCGCGTTGCTTCACTATCATCTCGGGCATCGTCCTCTGCGGACGCGGCAGGTGCTGCTCGACGTCCAGAAGCTGCTCACATGAATCCGCTGATCGCTCCCGAATCCGGCCGCCATGAGGCGCGCTGCGCGTTGTCCGTCAACGTCAACAAGGTCGCGCTGCTGCGCAACACCCGGCACCTGGGCATTCCCAGCGTGACGCGGGCGGCGCAGCTGTGCCTGGAGGCCGGCGCCCAGGGCATCACCGTGCACCCGCGGCCTGACGAACGCCACATCCGCGCCGGCGACGTGCGCGAGCTCGCCGCGCTGATGAAGGCCTGGCCGCAGGCCGAATACAACATCGAAGGCAACCCGACGCAGAACCTGATGGCCTTCATCCGCGAGGTGAGGCCGCACCAGGCGACGTTCGTGCCGGACAGCGAGGACCAGTTCACCTCGGACCACGGCTGGAACCTGCCGGCGGACGCCGAGCGGCTGCGGCCGATGATCGACGAGTGCCGGTCGCTGGGCGTGCGGGTGAGCCTGTTCATGGACCCGCTGCCCGAGGCGATGGCCCACGTGGCCGCGCTGGGCGCGCAGCGCATCGAGCTCTACACCGAGACCTGGGCGAGCGCTTTCGGCACGCCGCGCGAGGACGAGGTGCTGGCCGGCTTCGCCGCCGCGGCGCGGGCCGCGCTGGCGCAGGGCCTGGCGATCAACGCCGGCCACGACCTGAACCGCGACAACCTGACGCGTTTCCTGCGCGAGGTGCCGGGCGTGGCGGAGGTCTCGATCGGCCATGCGCTGGTCGCCGACGCGCTGGAGCTGGGCTACACCGAGACGGTGCGCGACTACCAGCGCTGCATCCAGCGCGCGTACGTCTGATTTCAATTCG
Organism: Mitsuaria sp. GD03876; assembly: GCF_029840635.1. Taxonomy (GTDB): domain Bacteria; phylum Pseudomonadota; class Gammaproteobacteria; order Burkholderiales; family Burkholderiaceae_C; genus Roseateles. The sequence continues at coordinate 117,864 of NZ_JAOCCU010000002.1, forward strand.
GCACGTCATCCACACGAACCGGGCACGACGCGTGCACCGAGGACGCGAGAAAGGGCCGCGATGATCTACGGCATCGGCACGGACGTCTGCGACATCCGGCGCATTCGGGACACCTTCGAGCGGCGCGGCGAACGCTTCGCCGAGAAGGTGCTGGGACCGCACGAGATCGAGGTGTTCCGCGCGCGGTTCGCGAAGGTGCCGGCGCGGGGGATCGCGTACCTGGCGACGCGGTTCTCGGCGAAGGAGGCGTTCTCCAAGGCGATCGGCATGGGCATGCGCATGCCGATGACCTGGCGGGCCTGCGAGATCGTCAAGGCGCCCAGCGGCAAGCCGGAGGTGCGCCTGCACGGCAGCCTGGCCGACTGGTTCGAGGCCAAGGGGCTGAGAGCGCACGTGACCGTGAGCGACGAGACCGATTACGCGACGGCGTTCGTCGTCGTCGAAACCCGGGGCTGAGCGCGACTGAGCGCGGCCCGATGAGACCGAGCGCGCCACCGCGCGCGCCAACGAGAGAGACAAGTCAATGACCGAAGCCCTGCATTCGCCGGTGATCCTGGACGTCGCCGGCACGACGCTGACCGCGGAGGATCGCCGCCGGCTGGCGCATCCGATGACCGGCGGGATGATCCTGTTCGCGCGCCATTTCGAGCATCGCGCGCAATTGACGGCGCTGTGCGCCGAGGCCAAGTCGATCCGGCCGGACCTGCTGATCGCGGTGGACCAGGAAGGCGGCCGCGTGCAGCGCTTCCGCACCGACGGCTTCACCGCGCTGCCGGCGATGCGCACGCTCGGAGAACTCTGGATGGAGGACGCGATGCGCGCGGTGCAGGCCGCGACGGCGACCGGCCTGGTGCTGGCGCTGGAACTGCGCGCCTGCGGCGTGGACATGACCTTCGCGCCGGTGCTGGACCTGGACCACCAGGGCGACGACCGCCAGTCGGTCAGCCCGGTGATCGGTTCGCGCAGCTTCCACCGCGATCCGCGGGTGGTGAGCCTGCTGGCGCAGAGCCTGATGCAGGGCTTCGCGCTGGCGGGGATGGGCAGCTGCGGCAAGCACTTCCCTGGCCATGGCGCGGTCAGCGTCGATTCGCATGTCGGCGTGCCGGTGGACACGCGGACGCTCAAGGCGATCCTGGCCGAGGACGTGCGGCCCTTCGAGTGGCTCAGCCTGAGCTTGTCGGCGGTGATGCCGGCGCATGTGATCTACCGCAAGGTGGACGGCCGCCCGGCCGGCTTCAGCAGGCGTTGGCTGCAGGACATCCTGCGCGACCGGCTCGGCTTCGCCGGCGCGGTGTTCAGCGACGACCTGGGCATGGCCGCGGCGCGCGTGATCGAAGGCCGGCCGGTGGGCTACCCCGAGGCCGCGCTGGCGGCGCTGGACGCCGGCTGCGACCTGGTGCTGCTGTGCAACCAGAGCCTGGAGAACGGCGGTCGCGCGATCGACGAACTGCTCGACGGCCTGGTCGAGGCGCAGGCCAACGGCGCCTGGGCGCCGGCGATCGACAGCGAAGCCCGGCGCGCGGCGCTGGTGCCGCAGTCGGCGCCGCTGACCTGGGACGAGCTGATGCTCGCGCCGCGTTACCTGGAGGCGCTGGCGCGCCTGCCGTGATCGCCCGCGAAGCGCCGCCCCCTGGTTCCGATCGGAAGGAGAGCCCTCCCATGAAGCACATTCGAATCTTGGGTCTGGCCGCGCTGATGGCGTCGGCGTCGGTGGCGCACGCGCTGGACTGCGCCAACGCCGTCAGCACCGTCGACATGAACGACTGCGCCGCGCAGGAGCAGCAGCAGGTCGAGAAGCAGCTCAACGCGGTCTACCAGCGCGTGCTGGCCGCGACGCCGGCCAAGGTCGACGCGCAGGTGCCGGCCAAGCCGAGACAGCGTCTGGTCGAGGCGCAGCGCGCCTGGGTCAAGTTCCGCGAGGCCGACTGCAAGGCGGTCTACGAGCTGTGGGCGGACGGCTCGATCCGCAACCTGCAGTTCCTGGGCTGTATGCAGGAACACGCGAAGCTGCGCATCAAGCAGCTGGAGGCGTTCAAGCAGCAACCCTGAAGCGCGCCCCCGGTGCGCCGGGGGTCTCGGCCCAGGACAGCAGGCGACCGGTGCCTTCCGTCCCGCGCTCGGCGAGCCGCCTCAGCGCGTCGCGCCTTGCGCCATCTTCGCGAAGTACGCGGACTTGCCGGTCTTGTTGAGCTGATACCAGGCCTCGAGCGTCTCGGGCTCATAGATGCCGAGCGTGTCGAAGATCGCGCGCGCGAAGTCGAGCGCGGACATGCCGCCGGCGGTGATCAGGCCGCGATCGATGACGACCGGCTCGTCGACGTAGCGGTCGCTGCCGGCGTACTCCGGGACCCCCTTCAGGTAGGACAGCGCGTTGCTGGTGTGCTGGCGCTCGTCGAGCACGCCCAGCCGCGCCAGGCCGGCGGTCGCGCCGCAGATCGCCGCGACGCGCTTGCCGGCGTCGAGGAACTCCTTGGCCTTCTTCGCCGCCTCCATGTGCTCGCCCTTGTCCCAGCCGGCACCGCCCGGGAGGATCAGCAGTTCGCTGTCATCGGGGAACAGGGTCGACAAGCGGATGTCGGGCATCACCGACAGCCCGCCCATCGAGCGCGCCAGGTTGGCGCCGGCGGCGGCGACGGTCTTGACTTCCCAGGTGCCGGCGTCCTTCTGGAATTCGGGCGTGTTGATGCCCGCGACCGCGTAGGCGGCCTCCCAGTCGGCGAAGCCTTCGAAGAGGTAGAGGTGGACGGTGCGGGTGGGGGTGTTCATGCCCCCATCGGCGGCAAGGTGCGTGCCCGCCGTCCGCGCCGCCGGGGCGTTCAGCCGGCGAGTTTCTTCACCATGAAGAACTTGGAGCCCGCGGCGCCATGGCCGGGGATCTCGAGCTGGACCGCGTAGCCCAGGCGCTCGTAGAACGGGCGGGCCCGGAAGCTGAACGTGCTCAGGTAGCAGGTGTCGCAGCCGCGCTCGCGGGCGCGTTGCTCGAAGGCCCGGACCACCGCGCTGCCGACGCCGGCCTGGCGATGGGTGGCGTCGACCCAGAGCTGCTGGAGCTCGCAGCAACGGCCCAGCGTGCGGCCGACCGCGCCGCCGATGACGCGCCCGCCGGCGTCGTAGGCGGCGCTGGACAGCTCGCCCTGGCCGTCGAAGGCACCGCGCTCGCCGAAGGCCTCGTTGTACTGGTCCAGCCCGGCCTCGATCAGCGCGGCGAGGCCGGGCTTGGGGACGTCGAAGGCGGCGACGGTGAAGGGGGAGGTCATGGGTGCTCCTTGGTGTTCGGCCTCCGAGGTGGCCGCCTTGTTTCGGCCGCTCATCTCAGCCGGGTCAGCATCGCCTGCAGCGCCGGCTCCGACAGTTCGCCGGTGCGTCTCGCGACGAGGCGGCCGGACGCGTCGAACAGCAGCGTCGTCGGATAACCGGCCTGCTTGAACGCGGCGCTCGCCTGGCGCCGCTCGTCGACGGCGACGTTGGTCATCGACAGGCGCTGCGCGTCGAGCCACTTCCTCACATGACCCGCGTCCTCGCCCTGGTTGAGGAACACGAACCGCACGTCGGGCCGATCGCGCTGCGCCTGCGCCAGCATCGGCATCTCGCGGATGCACGGCCCGCACCAGGTCGCCCACAGGTTGACCAGCGTCGGCTTGCCGCCGGGCTCGGCCAGGTCGAGCGGTGCGCCATCCAGCGTCTCGAAACGCAGGCGCGGCAGCGGCTCGCTCCCGGGCTGCAGCGCGAGCTGGATCTGTCCCGCGATCACAAGCGTCGTCGCCAGCGCCAGCGGCACCGTCGCCGACAGCCGCAGCGCCGGCGCGTTGCGCAGCCGGAAGGTCGCGTACATCCACATCGCGACGATGCCGATCTCGGGCGACCAGCCGCCGTCGCGCAGGTTCAAGACGCTCAGCGGATGCGCGGCGTAGAGCTCCTTGTACTGGTAGAGGAAGCCCAGCCGCGCGAAGACCAGCGCCACGATCAGGCAGCGCCACAACAGCGGTCCGGCGTCCTGGCCGCGACGACGCGCGAGCAGCGCGGCGACGGCGCCGGCCGCGGCGACCGCGACGCACAGGTGGACGAAGGCCCAGGGCAGCACCAGCGGCCCGATGGCGACGGCCTCGCTCAAGTGGCGAAGATCCCGTCGGTGGAGGCGAAGCCCTTGACCTCGATCGGGTTGCCCGAGGGGTCGAGGAAGAACATGGTCGCCTGCTCGCCGGGCTGCCCGGCGAAACGGATGCCGGGCTTGAGCACGAACTCGATGCCGCGCGCCTCCAGCCGGTCGGCGAGCGCGCGCCAGTCGGCCATCGTCAGGATCACGCCGAGGTGCGGCATCGGCACCAGGTGGCTGCCGACCTGGCCGGTGTTGCCGGTCTTGAATGGCTCGCCCAGGTGCAGCGAGATCTGGTGGCCGAAGAAGTCGAAGTCGACCCAGGTGTCGGTGCTGCGGCCTTCCTCGCAGCCGAGCACGCCGCCGTAGAACGCGCGCGCGTCGTCGAGGTCGCGCACGTGGTAGGCCAGGTGGAAGATCGATCGCATGGGGCCTCCCGGGCCGTGGGGATATGGACCGGGGGATCCTAGCCCCGGCGGGGTGCCCGGTACCATCGGCGCTTCCTGTGTCGTGCGGATGGGAGAACGCGGTGGATGTGACCAGCTGGTTGGGCTTTGTCAGCGTGGCGCTGTTCGTCACCTTCACGCCGGGGCCGGCGGTGCTGATGGCGATCTCCAATTCGCTCAGCGTCGGGCCGCGGCGCGCGATGGTCGGCTCGATCGGCAACGCGATCGGACTGCTCGCCGTGTCGGCCGCGACGACGGCCGGACTGGGCGTGCTGCTCAGCACCTCGGCCAAGGCCTTCCTCGTCGTGAAGCTGCTCGGCGCCTGCTACCTGGTCTGGCTGGGCATCAAGCAATGGCGCCAGGGCGCGCGCATGGCGGCGATGGCCGACGGCGACGCGGCGGCCGAGACGGCCGGGCTGTCGCGTCGCGCGCTGTTCCTGCGCGGCGTGATGGTCGCGCTGACCAACCCGAAGGCGATCCTGTTCTTCACCGCGCTGTTCCCGCAGTTCATGAACCACCCCGAGACGGCGCTGCGCGACTTCGTCGTGCTGACGGTGACCTTCTCGGCCTGCGCCGTGCTGGCGCATGCGTTCTACGTCGTGCTGGCCCGCGCGCTGCGGCGCGGCCTCGCGTCGCCGGCCCGGGTGAAGCTGATGAACCGGACTTTCGGCGCGTGCTTCGTCGCGCTGGGCGTCAGCCTGATCGGCTGGCGCGGGCGGACGCAGTAGGGAAGGATGGCCCGCGGGCGGGCGGCGGGCTGCCGTCCGTGGCCGGCGGATCGCGATTCGCCCGTCGTCGGCAACAAGCCGTGTGCGGTGTGTCCTGCGGATGCAGGAACGACGGCTTGAACGACGCCTTCGCATGCGGATTGCCCATCGGCGCCGAAGGAGTCGCCCATGTCGCATTCGTTCCGCACCATTTGCTGGATCCCCACCTGGAACCCCGACCACGGGAACGTGGGCATCGAACACCTGCTGCTTTCCGACGGCCAGGCCGATGGCGTCGTCATCGCGGTGGATCCGGACGCGGGGCCGTTCCGGCTCTGCTACCGGCTGAAGTGGGATGCGCAATGGCGCCTGCGCGGCGCGGGCCTGTCGCTCGCCGTCGATGACGGCGGGCCGCCGCGGTCGCTGCACCTGAAGACGGATGGGGAGGGGCACTGGCAGGACGAGCGCGGCCAACCGCTGCGCGAGCTCGACGGCTGCCTGGACATCGACATCTGGCCCACGCCGTTCACCAACAGCTTGCCGATCCGGCGCGCGCCGCTGAAGGTCGGCGAGCGCCGCGAGTTCCGCATGGCGTGGATCGACGGCACGACGCTCGCCGTGCGCGCGCAGGCGCAGGCCTACACGCGGCTCGACGACCGCCTGTACCGCTTCGAGTCGCTGGACGGCTCGGGCTTCCAGGCCGAGTTGCCCGTCGACGACGAGCGGCTCGTGATCGACTATCCGGGGCTGTTCAAGCGGCTGTAGCGCGGGCAGTCCCAAGCGGCCTCGAGTCGTCCCGAGCGTCCCGCGCCGTCGCGGGCATCGCCGGTCACTCGTCGGCAGTGAGCCGCACCACCAGCGCCGCGACGCTCGCCACCGTCGCCAGCGCGGTCACGCCGAGCCAGCCGAAGGTCGACAGCAGCAGGCTGCCCAGCGCCGCGCCCGAGGCCATGCCGATGAACATGCCGGTGAACAGCAGCGCGTTGAGCCGGCTGCGCGCCGCCGCGTCGAGGCTGTAGACGATCGTCTGGTGCGCCACCAGCGCCGCCTGCACGCCGAAGTCGAACACCACCGCCAGCACCACCAGCACCGCGATCGCCGCGCCCCGGTCGAGCCACGCCGTCACCGACATCGCCGCGAACGACAGCGCCACCAGCAGCGCGCCCAGCCGCGTCACGACGCCGGGGCCGCGCTTGTCGGCGATGCGGCCCGCCAGCGGCGCCGCCAGCGCGCCCGCGGCGCCCGCCAGGCCGAACGCGCCCGACACCGAGCTGCTCAGCCCGAAGCGCTGGTGCAGCATCACCGCCAGCGTCGACCAGAACGCGCTGAACGCCAACGCCAGCAGCGCCTGCGCGATCGTGGCGCGACGCAGCGTCGGCCACGCCCGCCACAGCCCGCCGAGCGAGCGCAGCAGCGCGCCATACGTCGTGCGCATCGCCGGCGGCGCCGACGGCAGCCAGCGCCAGCTCGCCAGTCCGGCGATCGTCAGCGCGAGCGCCGCGAGGCCGTAGACCCAACGCCAGCCGAGCAGGTCGGCGATCACGCCGCTCATCACCCGCGACAGCAGGATGCCCAGCAACAACCCCGTCATCACCTGGCCGACGACGCGTCCCCGGTGTTCCGCCGGGCTCAGCGTCGCGGCCATCGGCACCACGTCCTGCGCCAGCGTCGCCGTCAGGCCGAGCAGCGCGCTCGCCACCAGGAAGGGCGCGAAGCCCGGCGCGAAACCGTTCATCAGCAGCGTCGCGATCAGCAGCACGAACTTGGTCAGGATCACCCGGCGACGGTCGAAGCGGTCGCCCAGCGGCGTCAGCAGCAGGATGCCGGCCGCGTAGCCGAGCTGCGTCAGCATCGGCACCGCGCCGATGCCGCCGGTCGAGGCGTGCAGGTCCTCGGCCAGCGGCGTCAGGATCGGCTGGCTGTAGTACAGCGAGGCCGCGCCAAGGCCGGCCGATGCCGCCAGCAGCACGATGAGCGGCGCGGACGGCGTCGACGCCGCGGATGAAGCAGACGCCGCGGGCGACGCGGACGAGGCAGGCGACGCGGACGGGGCGCCAGCCTCGCCGGGTGCCGTGGCGACGGCGGGGAAGGGCAGGGTGGACATGCGGACTCCCGAGGGGATGGATTCGACGAAGGGGTCGGGTGCGCACCGACTGACCCGCATTCTTCTGATCCGGCCCTGCCGGCGGAACCGGTCCGGCATGCACAGTGGCCATACGCGCGGCGTATAAAGCGCCCCATGAACGATCTCCTCCGGGACGGCGGCCAGGACCGCCTCGCGCTGCTGCAGACCTTCCTCCGCGTCGCCGAGGCCGGCAGCTTCTCCGCCGCCGCGGTCCAGCTCGCCACCACGCAGCCGACGGTGAGCCGGCGGGTGCAGATGCTGGAATCGCTGCTCGGCGCGCGGCTGGTCGAACGCTCCACCCGCGGCCTGCGGCTGACCGAGGAGGGCGAGCGCTGCGCCGCGCAGGCGCAGGAGCTGATCGACGGCTGGCAATCGCTGGCCGAGGAGCTCGACGGCGGTGACGAGCTGTCCGGCACGCTGCGCCTGCGGGTGCCGCACGCGTTCGGGCAGAGCCAGCTGATCGAGCCGCTCGCGGCCTTCCTGACGCGGCATCCGCGCGTCTCGGTCGAGTGGATGCTGCAGGACCAGCTGCCCGACTTCAGCCGCGAGAACGTCGACTGCTCGCTGCTGGTCGGCGAGATCCAGCAGCCCACGCTGATCGCCACGCAGTTGGCGGAAGTGCCGCGGGTGCTGGTCGCCGCGCCGGCGCTGGCGAAGAAGCTGCCCAAGGGCCTGGACCGGAAGGCGCCCGAGGAGATCGCCGCGCTGCTCGGCGCGCAGCCGTGGCTGGCGCTGCTGGCGTTCTATCGCGACGGCATCGAGCTGAACGCGCCGGCGTCGGGCGAGCGCATGCATGTCGCCTTCCGGCCGCGGCTGGGCACGGACAGCCTGTTCGCGCTGGTGGAATCCGCGCGTCGAGGGCTGGGCCTGGCGCTGGTGTCGCAGTGGGCCGTCCTCGACGACATCGCCGAGGGCCGGCTCGTGCGCCTGCTGCCGGACTGGTGCGCGACGCCGCTGCCGATCTCGCTGGTCTACCCGTCGCGGCGCTTCCAGCCCGCCCGCCTGCGCGCCTTCCTGCAGGTGATGCGCGAGGTGATTCCGACGCTGCGCGGCATCCGGGAAACGCGGCGACGGTGAGCCGGTTGTCGAGGGACAAACACAAGCCCTCAAGGCTGAGGAGCGAGCCTACTCATCGGCGTGGGAACGCCGTGTCGGACCACAGAACCGGTCAGTGCCGAGCACCACGCCGACGCGTAGATTTCTTCCTCTTGAGGAACCCCCTTGTGAGAAAGGCAGCGAATGGAAATCGATGTGTTCACGGCGCTAAGCAGCGCCGGTGTTTCGGAAGCGAAGGCGCGCTCGGCGGCGGAGTCGATCCGCCAGGAGGTGACCGAGGAGCTCAAGCGCGGCGTGGCCCACCTGGCCACGAAAAGCGACATCGCGGACTTGCGGGTCGAGATGGCCAACCTGCGGGCTGACTTCTTCCAGCGGTTCAGCGACATGCAGCGATCGCAGGTCGCCGTGATGTGCAGCGGCTTCAGCGTGATCGTGGCGATGATGACGCTGTTCAAGTTCCTGGATTGAATCCGACCCGCCAAGAACAAGGACCGCCCTCGGGCGGTCCTTGTCTTCATGCGGTCGCGCGGTCGAGCGCGCCGGGCGCTCGCGCCATCAGCCCTTCGGGGCGGGCTTGGCCGGCGCGGCCGGCTTCTTCCCGACGGGCAGCGCCTTGCCGGTGCTGGTCATCGTCATGTCCATGTCCATGCGCATGTTGCCCTGCGGCCCCGCGATGTCCATGCCCATGGTCATCGCCATCGTGCTGCGCAGCATCAGCCGGTCGGCCAGCCGCAGGTCCATCTTGCCGGTGCCCGAGCCGCTCATCGCGCCCTGCGCCGGCGCGGCCGCCGCGGCCGACGGTGCCGAGGCCGGCGCCGGGACCGCGAAGTTCACGTCCATCCGCACCGCCACGTCGAACGACGCCACGCCCTTGTTCACGCCGGTCAGCGTGTACTTGCCCAGCAGCTTGCCGGTCGGCGCGTTGCCCGTGGGCAGGTTCATGTCGATGGGCACTTCCACCGTCTCGCCGACCTTGAGCGTCATGCCGTTGAACTTGCGCATCCAGTCGAAGCTCTGGTTGAAGATCTTCTCCTGCATCTCCTTGCTCAGGGCCTGCGCCTGCGCGGACGGCGGCAACTGCAGGTCGATCTTCTCGAACTGGTCGTCCTTGAGCCGCGCGCTGAAGCGGATCGCGCCCTGCTGCGGCAGCGCGCGCGTCTGGCCGGTGCCGTCGCGCATCTCGTTCTTCAGCGAGGTGACCTCGGCGTTGAGCGTGTAGCCGCCGTCGGGCTGCCGGGCCGTCGTCGACAGGTCCTGGCGCATGGCCATCTTCATCGTGATGGGCATCGACGCCTTCATCTGCTGCGCCTGCGCCTTGGCCTGCTCGGTCGCGTCGGCCGGCAGCTTCATCGACATGTTCATGCGCATGTCCATGGCGACGTCCAGCTGCTGCCGCGTCGACGGCAGCGGCACCATGTTCAGCTTGACGCTCTCCTGCGCCATCGCCGCCGGCGCCACCAGCGCCGCCTGCACCGCCACCCAGGCGGCCAGCGAAACGATTCGACTCATCGGTCCTTCTCCCGGAAAGGGGCCTCAGCCCCGGTAGTTGTCCTGCATCCGATACCCGCGCGCGTACAGCGCGAAGAGCAGCGCCGCCAGCAGCGCGAAGCCGGCGAAGAAGAACATCTGGAAGGCCGTGACGCTCGTGCCCGTCGACTGGATGTAGGCCGTGACCGAGGCGCCCTTGACGCTCGAGTTGGCCAGCAGCACCCACAGGTTGCCGATCGTCACCGACAGGTTCCAGAAGCTCGTGATCACGCCCTTCATCGCCAGCGGCGCCTGACTGTAGGCGAATTCCAGGCCCGTCGCGGACACCAGCACCTCGCCCAGCGTCAGCAGCGCGTAGGGCAGGACCTGCCAGGTGATGTCGACCGCGTGGCCGCCGTCCAGCCACAGCTGCAGCCCGCCCACCACGATCCAGGCGATGCCGGCGAAGGCGATGCCCGCGCCCATGCGGCGCAGCGCGGTGATGCGCAGGCCGAGCTTGCCCAGCAGCGGGTACAGCACCAGGTTGTTGAAGGGGATCAGGATCATGACCAGCGCCGGGTTCAGCGCCTGCATCATCGAGGACTCGAACCACGCGGGCTTGGTCATCTGGTCGGCCTGCAGCACCCAGGTCGAGGCCTTCTGGTCGAACAGGGACCAGAACGGCGTGACCAGCGCGAACAGCACCAGCAGGCGCAGCACCGTGCGCACGCCCTCGACCGCTTCGTCCGGATGGACGGCGCGGGCGCGTTCCAGCTGCATCCACGCGCCGATGCCGCCGAAGCCCATCAGCAGCACCAGCGCCGAGCAGAAGGCGATCACGAAGCCCAGGTTCGGGGTCAGCGCCAGCGCGCCGATCGCCAGCGCCACGCCCAGGCAGGCCACCACCAGGCCGCCGCGGCCCTGGCCCGGCGCGCGCGACAGCAGCGCGGTGCGCACCACCTTCAGGAAGCCGTGCGGATCGCGGTGCGACACGCCGGCCGGCACGTGGGTGTACTTGCGACGGCCGCTCCAGAAGATCACGGTCGCCAGGAACATCAGCACGCCGGGGATGCCGAAGGCGATGCTGGCGCCGAACTGCTTCAGGAAGATCGGCATCAGCAGCGACGCGAAGAACGAGCCGAAGTTGATGATCCAGTAGAAGGCATCGAACACCTTCTGCGCCAGCGTGCGGTTGCTCTTGTCGAACTGGTCGCCGATGAACGAGCTCACCAGCGGCTTGATGCCGCCCGAGCCCAGCGCGATCAGGAACAGGCCGAAGTAGAAGCCGCGCAGGTTGTTCTCGAAGATCGCCAGGCAGGCATGGCCGGCGCAGTAGACGAGGCTCAACCAGAGGATGGTGTTGTACTTGCCGAAGAAGCGGTCCGACAGCCAGCCGCCCAGCAGCGGGAAGAAGTAGACGCCGATGACGAAGGTGTGGAACACCTCCTTGGCCTCGCCCTTGCGCAGCGGTTCCGGGATCGCCAGCAGCAGGCTGGTCATCAGGAACACCGTCAGGATGTTGCGCATCCCGTAGAAGCTGAAGCGCTCGCAGCCCTCGTTGGCGATGATGTACGGGATCTGCGGCGGCATCTTCGGCGCCGCCTGCGAGGCCGCGCCCGCCGTGCCGCCCGGTCCGGCGGCGATGGAGGAGGTGTTCAAGGGAAAGTCTCCGTCGTGTCGCGGGGCGCTCGTGACGCCCCAAAAGGAAAGCCGCCGAGAGGTATCCCGGCGGCTATGGCTAAAAGGGGGGAACTACACGGCCTGAAGGTGGTCCCCTCTCCCGCACTGCGGGAGAGGGGTTGGGGTGAGGGTCGGTGGTCACCACGAGCGGCCGTTCGCGAGACCCCTCACCCTCACCCCCCCGCCCTCTCCCGCAGTGCGGGAGAGGGAGTTCATGCCGGCATCAAGCCTCAAACGGAAGCTTGAACTGGCTCAGGTCCTTGCGGGTCTCGACCAGGACCAGCGGGCCCTCGTCCAGCACCACCACCGGCGCGGGCTCGCGGCCCAGCTTGGCGGCGGCGGGCTCGGCGGCGATCGCGGCCTGCGCGGCGGCGATCTTGCCGGCGTCGCTGTTGACCCAGACCAGGCCCGCGCCTTCGGCGACCGCGCTCAGGTCCGCCATCGGCAGCTCGAAGCGAGGCGCCGCGGCGGCGACCGGCGCGGCTTGCGCCACGGGTGCCTGAGCCGGCGTCTGGACCGGCGCGGGGGCAGGGGCCGCCACCGGCGCGGCAGCCATCGGGGCCTGCGTCGGTTCGTCGCCCAGCGCCAGCTGGCGCGGCGCGGCGCCCGCGTCCAGCACGATGCCGTCCAGCGCGGCCACGGCCGGCGTCGGCGCTTCACCTTCGGCGATCAGGCCTTCGGCGGCCTGGCCTTCGGCCGGCGCGCCTTCGCCTTCACGGCGGTCGCGGCGATAGCGGTCGCGACCACGGCCACGGCGACGGCCTTGGCCGTCCTGACCTTCCTGGCCTTCGACGCCTTCCGGCGCCTCGCCGGCGGCGGCGTCACCGCCGACCACCGGGGCTTCCGCCGATTCGACGCCGTCCGCGAACGAGGTCTCGCCGGCGGCCGGGGCCTGGCCCTCGACCAGCGCGCCTTCGATCTGCTCCGCGCCCTCGGCGCCGCGCTCGCCGCGGTTGCCGCGACGACGACGACGACGGCCCTGGCGCTCCTCGCCGGCCTCACCGGTCAGCGCGGTGTCCAGCGGCTGCGTGTCCGCGAACGCGTTCGGCGACTCGACATTGGCGGCTTCGGTGCCGGCCAGCGCCTGCAGTTGCTCCTGCGCCTCGGCGGGCGCGCGTTCCTCGCGGCGGCGGCGGCCTTCGCCGCGCTCGCCCCGGTCACCGCGCTCGCCACGCTCCGGACGGTCGCCGCGCTCGGCGCGTTCCTGGCGCGGCGCGCCTTCGACGGCCTGTTCCGGCTTCTCGGCGCGCTCGTTGCGGCGGTTGCGATCGCCACCGCGCTCGCCACGCTCACCGCGTTCGCCACGTTCCGCGCGCTCGCCACGCTCGGCGCGGTCACCCCGCTCCGGACGATCGCCGCGACCTTCCTGCTGCGGCTTGCCTTCGCCGCGCGGCTTGCCGTCGCGGGCCTTCTGCTCGCCACGTTCGCCACGCTCACCGCGCTCGGCACGGTCGCCGCGCTCGCCACGGCGGTTGCGGTCGCCACGATCGCCACGGCCGTTGCGGTCGCGCTCGCCGCGCTCGCCACGTTCCTTCTTGGCGGGCTCGGCGGCCTTGGCCTCGCTGGCCGGAGCCGGCGCGGGCGCCGGCGCGCCGCCGAACAGGGTCTTGATCCAGCCGAAGAAGCCGCCGCCGGCAGGCACCGGGGCCGCGGGCGCCGCGACCGGGGCGCTCGCCACCGGCTCGGCCGCCTTCGGCGCGGGGGCCGGGGCGGGCGCCGGCATCGGGGCCGGTTGCTCGGGCAGGATGCCCTTGATCACCGGCTCCTGCTTGTTCTTCTTCTCGGCGCCGCGGCGGGTGATGCTTTCCTCTTCCTGCTGCTCCTCGATCATCGTGTAGCTCGCCTGCAGGTTCTCCAGGCGAGGATCGTCGTGGCGCAGCCGCTCGAGCTTGTAGTTCGGCGTGTCGAGGTGGCGGTTGGGCACCAGCAGCACGGTCACGCGCTGCTTGAGCTCGATCTTGGTGATCTCGGTGCGCTTCTCGTTGAGCAGGAAGCTGGTCACCTCCACCGGGACCTGCACGTGCACGGCCGCGGTGTTGTCCTTCATGGACTCTTCCTGGACCATGCGCAGGATCTGCAGCGCCGAGGATTCGGTGTCGCGGATGTGGCCGGTGCCGTTGCAGCGCGGGCAGGTGATGTGGCTGCCTTCGGAGAGCGCCGGGCGCAGGCGCTGGCGGCTCAGTTCCAGCAGGCCGAACTTGCTGATCGAGCTGAACTGCACGCGGGCGCGGTCCTGGCGCAGCGCGTCGCGCAGGCGTTGCTCGACCTCGCGGCGGTTCTTGGACTCCTCCATGTCGATGAAGTCCACGACGATCAGGCCGCCCAGGTCCCGCAGGCGCATCTGGCGCGCGATCTCGTCGGCGGCTTCCAGGTTGGTGCGGGTGGCGGTTTCCTCGATGTCGCCGCCACGGGTGGCGCGCGCCGAGTTCACGTCCACCGAGACCAGCGCCTCGGTGTGGTCGATCACGATCGCGCCGCCGGACGGCAGGTTCACCGTGCGGCTGAAGGCGGTCTCGATCTGGTGCTCGATCTGGAAGCGGCTGAACAGCGGCGCGTCATCGCGGTAGCGCTTGACCTTGTGCGCCGTCTCCGGCATCACGTGCGACATGAACTGGTGGGCCTGTTCGAAGATGTCGTCCGTGTCGATCAGGATCTCGCCGATGTCGGCGGTGAAGTAGTCGCGGATCGCGCGGATCACCAGCGACGACTCCTGATAGATCAGGAAGGCGCCCTTGCCGCCCGACGCCTCGTCGATGGCGGACCACAGCTTGAGCATGTAGTTCAGGTCCCACTGCAGCTCGGCCGCGGAACGGCCGATGCCCGCGGTGCGCGCGATCAGCGACATGCCCTTGGGGTACTCGAGCTGGTCCAGCGCTTCCTTGAGTTCCTCGCGGTCCTCGCCCTCGATGCGGCGCGACACGCCGCCGCCGCGCGGGTTGTTGGGCATCAGCACCAGGTAGCGCCCGGCCAGCGACACGAAGGTCGTCAGCGCCGCGCCCTTGTTGCCGCGCTCTTCCTTCTCGACCTGGACCAGCAGCTCCTGGCCTTCCTTGATCACGTCCTGGATCTTGGCCGAGCGCACGTCGGCGCCGTCCTTGAAGTACTGGCGCGAGATTTCCTTGAAGGGCAGGAAGCCGTGGCGGTCCTCGCCGTAGTCGACGAAGCAGGCCTCCAGCGACGGCTCCACGCGCGTCACGACGGCCTTGTAGATGTTGCCCTTGCGCTGTTCGCGGCCCTCGATCTCGGTCTCGAAGTCCAACAGCTTCTGTCCATCGACGATGGCCAGGCGACGCTCTTCCTGCTGCGTCGCATTGATCAGCATGCGTTTCATCAGTTCTCCTCCACGCCAGGGACTTGCCGCTGACGCGCGTTCCTCAATAGAACCGCTGCCGGAAGGTCACCGGCGGGCGATTCGACCGATGCACGAGAAACGCGAAAGAACCCATGAAAGGATCGCCCTGGACTGCAATTGAACGGCTCGTTCGACCGTTCAGCGCTGCAGCGTTGGCGCGTGCGCCGCGGGCCCCGGGTCGGCTGTCCCGGTCCGCCGGCGCGCCGCGTGAGGCGCGACCCGACCACGGCCGGAGCCAAGCGTGTGGACGAAGCCAACACGCGCTCGCAGGCGGCGGGGGGTGGGAGAGACCGAGGAAGACATCCGGAAACGGGGCCTGGGTGCTGACGTCAGCGCCAGGGCTTGCGACCCCCGCGCTGACGTCGTGAAACCTTGTTGTGCTGCCCGCGCCGCCTGCCGACATCCAAGGATGCGGCCGGCCGCGTGAGCATGGTTCTGACGACGTTGCTCTGCCATCCGGCCCCCGTGCCTGCCCGCTCGCTTTGGGAAGCGGGCCCGACGACGACAACCTGATGTTGCATCACCAAAAGTAATGAGCAGCCTACTCACATTGACCGCTCACCGCCACGTTCTTGTCGAGCTCGAACGCTTTCGTCCGAGTAAAATGAGAAAAATCAAATACTTACAACGCAAACGTGGCAAGCAGCATTATAGGGGCTAAAGCCCGCAAGGCCGCCCCAGGGACTGCCCGCAGTGCCACGAGGGGTGCCAGCCCCGCCAAACCCGGCGCGAAAGCGGGTGCGAAGCCGGTTGCGAAGGCGGGTGCGAAACCCGGCGCCAAAGCAGCCCGCCCCCCCGCGCCGGGCACGGTGCCGTCGACACCGCGACGCGCCGCGGCGCCCCCGGCGCCCCCGGCGCCGGCCGTCCCCGCCGTGCCGGTCGAGACTCCGGCGGCCGCGGTGAAGCAGATCACCGTCGACGAGGGCTCCGCCGGCCAGCGCCTGGACAACTTCCTGATCCGCGAGCTCAAGGGCGCGCCCAAGACGCTGGTCTACCGGATCATTCGCTCCGGCGAGGTCCGCATCAACAAGGGCCGCTGCTCGGCCGACTCCCGGCTCGAGGTGGGCGACATCGTCCGCGTGCCGCCGGTGCGGCTGGCCGAGAAGCCGGCCGATCCCGCCGTCCCGGCCCGCGAGTTCCCCGTCGTCTTCGAGGACGACCACCTGATCGTCGTCGACAAGCCCGCCGGCGTGGCGGTGCACGGCGGCTCGGGGGTGAGCTTCGGCGTCATCGAGCAACTGCGCCGCGCCCGCCCGCAGGCGAAGTTCCTGGAGCTGGTGCACCGGCTCGACAAGGAAACCTCCGGCCTGCTGATGATCGCCAAGAAGCGCAGCGCGCTGACCCACCTGCAGGACCAGCTGCGCGACCGCGAGACCGGCAAGACCTACGCCGCGCTGGTGGGCGGCGCCTGGGCCAAGGGCAAGAAGGTCGTCGACGTGCCGCTGCTGAAGTTCGTCGGCGCCGACGGCGAGCGCTGGGTGCGGGCGGTCGCGAATCCGAAGGACCCGCAGGTCGACCAGGCCAAGCGCTCGATCAGCCTGGTGAAGGTGGCCGAGGCGCTGCCCGGCGCGAACGGGCCGGGCTACAGCCTGCTGGACGTCACGATCAAGACCGGCCGCACGCACCAGATCCGGGTGCACCTGGCCCATGAGGGCCATCCGATCGTCGGCGATCCGAAATATGGCGACTTCGAGGCCAACCGCGCGCTCGCCCGCGGCGCGCTGCGCTTCGACCGGATGTTCCTGCACGCGCGCCAGCTGCGCGTGACGCACCCCGCCACCGGCGAGACGCTGACCTTCGACGCGCCGCTGCCGCCCGAGTGCGAGACACTCCTGGCCGCGCTGCGCCGAGCGGCGCCCTGACCGCGGACCTTCCGCCCAGCCTCCACCGCCCATGCCTCAACGCTTCGACCTGATCGTCTTCGACTGGGACGGCACCCTGTTCGACTCCACCGCGCTGATCGTGCGCTGCATGCAGGCCGCCGCGGCGGACCTCGGGATCGAGCCGCCGTCGCGCGAGCGCGCCGCCTACGTCATCGGCATGGGCCTGATCGAGGCGCTGCGCCACGCGCTGCCGGGCCTGGACGCGTCGCGCTACCCGGAACTGGGCCAGCGCTACCGCCATCACTACTTCGCGTCGGCGCACGAGGTGACGCTGTTCGACGGCGTGCCCGAGCTGCTGCGCGACCTGAAGGCCCGCCACCACTGGCTGGCGGTGGCCACCGGCAAGAGCCGGCGCGGCCTGGACGAGGCGCTGGCGGCGGTGGACATGCGCACGCTGTTCGACGGCACCCGCACCGCCGACGAGACCGCCGGCAAGCCTGACCCGCGGATGCTGCTGGAGCTGATGCGCGAGTTCGGCGCCGAGCCCGAACGCACGCTCATGATCGGCGACACCACCCACGACCTGCAGCTGGCGCTCAACGCCGGCTGCCCGGCGGTGGCGGTGACCTACGGCGCGCACGCGCACGAGTCGCTGCTCGACTTCGACCCGCTGCTGGTGGCGCACGACGTGGCGACGCTGCACGCGTGGCTGCTGGCCAACGCCTGATCCGCGCGAGATCGCCCCGATGTTCCCGAGCATGACGCCCGAGCAAGTCCCGACCCCGGTGCCGCTGTGCGCCTCCGCCGAGCTGGAGGAGCGCGGCCGCGCCCACACCTTCGACGTGCTCCATTTCCGCCAGCCGGCGTCGGCCTTCGCGCTGCGCTTCGACGGCGAGGTGGTCGCCTACCTGAACCGCTGCGCCCATGTGCCGACGGAGATGGACTGGCAGGAGGGCGAGTTCCTGGACAGCCGCAAGGAATTCATCATCTGCAGCATCCACGGCGCGGTCTACCACCCGCGCGACGGCCGTTGCGTGACCGGCATGTGCGGCCGCATCGGCCTGACCAAGCTCGACGTGCGGGAGCGCGACGGGCAGGTGGTCTGGTATCCCTCCCGCGACACGCGACCCGTCTTCGAGGACTGAATGACCCATCCCCACGACACCGACAGCGGCCCGGACCACGGCCTGCCGCGTCCGATCCCCGACGCGACGCCGCGGCCCGAGGACATGCTCAAGCAGGCCGAGGCGCCCGAGGGGCCTCGCGCCTCGACGACGGCGGCGACGGCCACGGGCAGCGCCGGCGTGCCCGGCCGCTACGAGCACGTGATCGAGCAGTTCGCCCACGACTACCTGCGCGACCGCCGCAGCGACCGGCGCTGGAAGACCTTCTTCCGGCTGATCTGGGTGACGCTGGCGCTGCTGCTGGTGTGGTCGATGTTCGCGTCCAAGCACCATGGCGGCGCGGCGACCGGGCCGCACACCGCGCTGGTCGAGGTGCGCGGCGAGATCGCGCCCGACACCGAGGCCAGCGCCGAGCTGATCAACGCCGCGCTGAAGGCGGCGTTCGAGGACCAGGGCTCGCAGGCGGTGGTGCTGCGCATCAACTCGCCGGGCGGCAGCCCGGTGCAGGCCGGCATCGTCAACGACGAGCTCAAGCGGCTCAAGGCGCTGCACAACAAGAAGGTCTACGCGGTGGTGGAGGAGATCTGCGCCTCCGGCGCGTACTACATCGCCGCGGGCGCGGACGAGATCTACGTCGACAAGGCGTCGGTGGTCGGGTCGATCGGCGTGCTGATGGACGGCTTCGGTTTCACCGAGGTGATGAAGAAGGTCGGTGTCGAGCGCCGGCTGATGACGGCGGGCGAGAACAAGGGGATGCTGGATCCGTTCTCGCCGGTGACGCCCAAGCAGCAGGCGTACGCGCAGGCGATGCTCGACCAGATCCACCAGCAGTTCATCGCGGTGGTGCGCGAAGGGCGCGGCGATCGCCTGAAGGAAACGCCGGAGATGTTCTCGGGCCTGTTCTGGAACGGCGAGCAGGCAGTCAAGATGGGCCTGGCCGACGGCATGGGCAACCTGGACTACGTCGCCCGCGAAGTGGTGAAGGCCGAGGACGTCATCGACTACACGCCGCGCGACAACGTCGCCGAGCGCATCGCCAAGCGCTTCGGCGCGTCGCTGGGCGAGGGCGCGGTCAAGGCGATGCGGTCGATGGCCACGATCCGCTGAGCCGCTGATCCGTTTCTCTCCGAGGGCGGCGGCGGCGACAATCCGCCGCTGACCCTCCGCCCGACCCAGCCATCGCTCGGCAGGCCTGTTCCCGTTTCCCTGATCCCAGGACCGAACCCATGAACACTGCCTTCCGAAGCGCCGCGCTGGCGCTCGTTCCGATGCTGCTCGCGGCTTGCGCGACGCCCTCCGCTTCGACCGGCGCCGCGACCGGCGCTGCGACCGCGTCCGCGACTTCATCCGCCGCCGGCTCCGCGTCCAAGCCCGAACCCGAGTTCGTCCTGCTGGGCGAGCTCCACGACAACCCCGATCACCACCGCGCCCGCGCGGAGCAACTGCGCCGGCTGATCGCGCAGGAGCCGAAGACCGTCGTCGTCTTCGAGCAGTTCTCGCGCGGCGAGGACGCGGCCGTCGCGCAGGCGCGCCAGGCGCGGCCCGGCGACGTGGAGGCGGTCATCGAGGCCGCGAAGTTCGACCGCAAGAGCTGGCGCTGGCCGCTGCACCAGCCGCTGTTCGAGGCCGCGCTGCAGTCCGGCGCGGAAGTGCGGGGCGGCAACATCGATCGCGACCAGGTCCGCAAGATCGTCCGCGAGGGCGACGCCGCCTGGCCCGCCGACCTGCTGGCGCTGCGTGCGCGCGTCGCGTGGAACGGTACGCAGCAGGACACGTTGCGCAAGGACATCCAGGACGGCCACTGCGGCGCGATGCCCGAAGCGATGCTGCCCGGCATGGTGCAGGCCCAGCGCGCGCGGGACGCGGCGATGGCGCAGGCGATGCTCGACGCGCGGCAGGCCGGCGCGAAGCGGGTCGTGCTGATCGCGGGGAACGGGCACGTGCGGCGCGACGTGGCGGTGCCGGTGTACTTGCAGGCTGCCGGCGTGCCGGCATCGGACATCGACGCGGTGGCCTATCTCGAGCCCGGCAGCGCCGCGCCGTTCGGCGGCTACGACCACGTCGAGCGCGCACCCGCGCCGTCGCGCGAGGATCCCTGCGCGCAGTTCAAGCGCTAAGCCAGGACGACCTCGACACCCCGGCGCCGCAGCTCGCCGACGATCGCCTCGTCGGCCTCCTTGTCGGTGATCAGCATGTCGATCTGCTCGACGGTCGCGATCACGGAGAGGTTCCGCTTCATCAGCTTGGAGGCGTCCGCCACGGCCACGATCTGGCGCGCGATCTTCATCATCTGCGCGTTCAGCTGCGCCTCCAGCAGGTGCGGCGTCATCAGGCCGATCTCCGGATCCAGGCTGTCCACGCCAAGGAACAAGCGGTCCGCATAGAGGCTCTGCAAGGCCGTCACCGCTTGCGGACCGGACAGCGAGTACGAGTTCTGCCGCAGCAGCCCGCCCGGCATGATCACGTTCACCCCCGGCACCGTCGCCAGCAGCACCGCGATGTTCAGCGCATTGGTGATCACGTTCAGCGACTGCAAGCGCAGCCCGCGGATCTGCTTGGCGATCTCCTCGGTCGTCGAGCCCGAGTCCAGCAGGATCGTCTCGCCATCGCGGATCAGCTTCGCCGCCTCGACGGCGATCCGCACCTTCTGCTCGTGATGCAGCTTCTGCTTGACGCCGATCGGCACCTCCTCGGTGTCGCGGTGCGCCAGCGCGCCGCCGTGCGTGCGCAGCAGCGCGCCGGTCGCCGCCAGCGCGTTCAGGTCGCTGCGGATCGTCACCACCGAGATGCCGAATCGCTCGGCCAGCTCCTCGACCGTCACCTTGCCCTGCGCCTGCACCTGCTCCCGGATGAGCTGGCGGCGCTCGTCGATCAGCAGCGAGGCATCCGCCCGGTCGGCGGTGGGAGCGGTGGAGGAGGTGGTCATGGGAATCCGGAAGTCGTGAACTTTCGAATGATATCGACGCGGCTGCGTTCGCAAGCCCGTCGTCAGGCCTGCGGCCGTAGGCGGAAACCCGCCAGCCGCGCCGCGTACATCGCCGCGCCGAGCTCCGGCCCGAAACGCGGCGCCCTCAGCGTCGCGTTCGGCAGGTCCCGCGCCAGCGCCGCGCGCAGCGCGTCGGTCACCGCCGCGCCCGCCTCGAAGACACCCCCGGTGTAGGACACCGGCACCGCCGCGTCCGCCGGCAGCGCGAGCCGCCGCGCCACCGCGACCGCCAGCGCCGCGAGCTCCTCGCCCGCGCGCGTCAGCAGCGCGCCGGCCTGCGTGTCGCCGTCCGCCGCCGCCGCAGACACCAGCCGCGCGAACTGCGCCAGCCGGCTGCGCGCCGCGTCGCCGTTGATCGCGGCGCACAGGTCCAGGTCCTGCGCCAGCTGGAACTGCGCGCGCACCAGCGCCAGCAGCGGTCCCTCCGGCGCGCGGCCGTCGGACATGCGCGAGAACAGGCCCAGCCCCTCGCGCGCCAGCCAGTAGGCCGAGCCCTCGTCGCCGAAGACCTCGCCCCAGCCGCCGGTGCGCACGCCGCGTTCGCCCCACTGGCCGTAGGCCATGGACCCGGTGCCAGCGACCAGGCTGATGCCGTCGTCGCCGCCGAGCGAGCCCGCCCAGCTGCAGATCATGTCGTTGCCGATGCGCGCGCGCGGCAGCACGCCGTCCAGCAGCGCGTCGAACGACGGCGCCAGCGCGCTGTCCTCGCCGTTCGCCGGCAGGCCGGCGAAGGCGGAGGTGATCTGCGCCGGCGCGAGCCCCGCCAGTCGCAGCGTCTCGGCGACGCCGTCGCGCAGCAGCGCGCGCAGCGCCTCGAAGCCGATCTCGAGGTAGTAGCTGGTGGGGCCGACATGCCGCGCGAGCAGCCGGCCGTCGCCGTCCAGCAGCAGGAACGAGGTCTTCGTGCCGCCGCCGTCGATGCCGAGGAAGGCGGCGCGGTCAGGGGATCCGGAGCTCATGTCGATCAGGGGGCCGGTTGGTCGAGCGGGTGGATGACGACGCCGCTGACGACGCGCGTCACGGTGCCGGAGGCGCTCGGATTGTCCGGCGTGATGCCCAGCTTGAGCGACGCCAGCAGCGCCAGGCACTGCGCGAAGACCAGCGCCACCGGCGCCAGCGCCAGGTCGGGCGCGTTGACCGGCAGCTCGAGCAGCACGTCGTCCGCGGCCAGCGCGTCCTCGGCGTTCAGCGCCGAGGTGCTCAGCGCCACCACGCGGCCGCGGCCCTGGCGGCGCAGCTCGCGCAGCAGGTCCAGGTCGTAGCGCCGCGTGTAGCTGTCGTTGGACAGCAGGATCAGCACCAGCGTGCGGTCGTTGAGCACCGTCTTCGGGCCGTGCCGGAAACCCAGCGGCGAATCCGCCATCGCGACCAGCCGGCCGTCGGTCAGCTCCAGCATCTTCAGCGCCGCCTCCCGCGCCAGGCCCTGCAGCCCGTTGCTGCCCAGCACCACCAGCCGCTCGAACGGCTGGTCGGCCAGCGCGCGCAGGCGCTCCGGCTCGGCGGCGAGCAGCGCGCGCGCCGCGTCGCTGAGCGCCGAGACCGCCGGCAGCGCCATGCCGAAGGCCCAGGCCGCCGCCAGCAGCATGCCGGTGAAGCTGGAGGTCATCGCGAAGGAGCGGTCGTGCGTCTCGTCGGGCAGCAGCAGCACGTGGGCGCGCGCGCGCTCGCCCAGGCGGCGCGCCAGCGTGCCCTCGGCCGCGCAGGTGACCGCCAGGTGGTGGCATTCGCCGACGGTGGCGTCGGCCAGGTCGACCGCCGCCAGGCTCTCCGGGCTGTTGCCCGAGCGCGCGAAGGACACCAGCAGCGTCGGCACGTCCGGCTGCAGGCACTGCGCCGGGTTGGAGACGATGTCGGTGGTGGCGATCGCCTCGACCCGCAGGCCGGAGCGGCTGCCCAGCTGCTGCAGCAGCGCCGGCGCCAGGCATTGGCCGATGAAGGCCGAGCTGCCCGCGCCGGTCAGCACGATGCGCAGGTCGGGCTTGGCCAGCAGCGGCTGGAGGAAGTCGTCCAGCGCCGCGCGCCGCGATTGCAGCAGCGCGTGCACCGTCTTCCAGACGTCGGGTTGCTGGGCGATCTCGCGCGCGGTGTGCGCGGCGCCGCGGCGCTCGAGGTCGGCGGCATCGAAGTGGAGCAGGGTCATCGTGGCAGGTCTTGTTCTCGTGGAAGGAAGCGTCGGCGCTCAGGCGGCGCAGGCGGCGAGGTAAGGGCGCAGCGACTGCGCGGCACCGTCGCGCAGCAGTTCGGCCGGACGGTTGCGCAGCCGGCCCTCGCGGACCGCCTCGTACTGGCGCGGCAGGAACTGGCTCAGCAGCGTCAGCGGCGGCGGCGAGTGCTCCAGCCGGTCCAGCAGCGCGGCGCAGGCGGTCTGCACCGTCGGATGCGCCCAGTAGTAGCGGATGCGGTCGCTCAGGCTGTAGGCCAGGTCGACCTGCACCCGCGATGGATCCTGGTAGTAGGGCGCCCAGTGGCCGGGCTCCGCGCGCATCACGCCGAGCACCGTCTCGACCAGCCCGTCGCCGGACGCCGGCGCGCCCAGCCATTCGCGCTCGATCGCGGCCAGCGCCCACAGCGTCTCGCGCAGCGCGAAGGTCGCGCCCGGGCCCACCTTGAGGATCGCGAAGTGGTCGCGCGCCAGTTGGGCCAGCCGCTCGGGCGTCTGGTAGTCGGTGGAGTGCGCCTCGAAGACCAGGCCCGGCTGCGCCGCGATGAACGCGCTCAGCGCGCGCGCCTTCTCCGGCCGGTAGTCGATGACCTTGTGGTGGTCGAACTCGACACCGGGCTGCACCACCATCGCGATCACCCGTTCCCAGGCCGCGTCGAGCCCCGCCGCGGCGAAGGCCTCGCGGTGCAGCGCCAGCGTCGCGCCGGCCGCGTCGGGCGAGGTGACCGCCAGTTCGTCCAGGTCCTCGTGCGCGCCGCCCGGCACCGGCACCTCGGTGCCGATGACGTAGACCGGCGGCTCGCCGCGCCCGGGCGTGTCGCGCCAGGCCTGCTCGGCGGCCAGGCACAGCCGCACCGCGCGCGCGGCGATGTCGGCCTCGGGCAGCGGCACCGGGTCGTCGGCGCAGGACATCGAGCAGTCCAGGTGGATCTTGCGGAAACCCGCGGCGACGTACTGCGCCACCATCACCTCGGCCTTGGCCATCGCGGACGCCGCGTCCTGCTTGCGCCAGGCGTTCGGGCCCAGGTGGTCGCCGCCCAGGATCAGCAGGCCGGGGTCCACGCCCTCGACCTGCGCGATCGCCTCGACGAAGCGGCGGAAGTCGACCGGCGTCATGCCGGTGTAGCCGCCGTCCTGGTTGACCTGGTTCGAGGTGGCCTCGATCAGGGCCGGCCGGCCGAGCGCGCCGCATTCCCGCAGCGTCGCGGCGATGACGACCGGGTGGGCCGAGCACATCGACGGGATGCCGATGGCCGGGCCGGCCGGGGATCCGGGCGCCGACTGCTTGTGGCGCCGCACGAGATCGAGCATGAACTTCAAGGGGTGTCCTTCCTGTCGAGAAAGCGGTGGGAGGCGGGGGCGGCGGGCGGCGGCTGGCGCGGGACCGATGGCGTCAGGGCTCCGCCCGGGCCGGGGCCGGGGCGTCGCCTTCGGGTTGCAGGGCCAGCAGCAGCGCGGCCAGCAGCGCCAGCGCGACGCCGGCCAGCTTGGTGCCGCCGGGCGCGGCGCCGCTCATCGCCATCGAGGCGAGCGCCGTCAGCAGCGGCGCGCCGGCGTTGACCATCGGCGAGACGACCAGCGCCTTGCCGTAGCGGAACGCGTAGACCAGCATCAGCGCGCCGACGGCGTTGAGCAGCTGGATCAGCGCGGCCAGGCCGGGACCGTCCCAGCCCCAGGGAATGGGCTTGGAGAAGTCGGTCATCCACAGCGCCGCCGGGATGCACAGCAGCGCGCTGACGGTCATGTAGAAGAAGACGCTCTCGGCGCTGGCGGCGTTGTTGGCGGTCTTCAGGAAATAGGCCTGCAGGCCCCAGGCCAGCATCACGACCAACGCCAGCACGAACCACACGCCCAGCGCCTGGCCCTGCTGGCCGGGCTGGAAGTCGAACAACGGCAGGGCGCACAGCGCCAGCACGATGCCGGCCACGCCCAGGCGGCCGGTACGCTCCCCCAGCAGTCCGAAGGACAGCGCGATCGTGACCGCCGGCGACAGCGACACGATCGGGAAGATCAGGTAGGCCGGGCCCGACTCGACGGCGCGGAACAGCAGCATCTGTCCGCCCGCGCCCAGCAGGCCCACCGTCAGGCCCTGGACCACCGCGCGGCGGTCGCGCTGCAGCTGCCAGCCGGCGCGTGCCAGCACCACGACGGCCGGCGGGATCATCGTCAGCGCCCACACGACGTAGACCAGCGTGTCGGGAAAGCCGCGCTCGGCGGAAAGCCCCGTCAGCGCCCCCCACGCGCCCCAGAACAGGGTCGTGATCAGCGCGTAGGTCAGCCAATGTCGTTGCATGGGTCGCTTTCGTTCTTGGAAAGGGGTCGATAACTTTCGAACGAAAGAATAGGACAATGAAAGTGGAAACACAACGGAAGTTTCCGTGAGCGCCCGAAATTGGGGTGATTTCGAGGGAAAACCCGGACGACAACCCGCATCAAGCCATGGCTACAGGTGTCCAATACGCTCGATTTCTTTCGTGATTCATAAAACCGAAAGACAAAACGTCGGTAAAAACGATATGCGAAATTAATCGAAAGAACCCATAGACTTGCGTCGATCCGGTCCAGACACGACAACAAAGGAACCTTGAGATGCGAGCTCCCCTGTCCTCCCTCCTGACCGCCGGGGTCGCGCCGCGGCCGGCGGCCGTCGCCGCGGCGATCGCCGCCGCGCTGGCCACGATGAGCGCCCAGGCGCAGGTCCAGCCGCCGGCGGCCGCCGCTTCCGCCGCGCAGCCCGACACGAAGGCCGACGCCAAGGCCAAGGACGCCGACCAGACGCTGGAGCGCGTCGAGATCACCGGCACCCGCGCCAGCCTGCAGAAGTCGCTCAACCTCAAGCGCAGCGCCAGCGGCGTGCAGGACAGCATCAGCGCGACCGAGCTCGGCCGCTTCCCTGACGACAACGTCGCCGACTCGCTGAGCCACATCACCGGCGTGTCGATCTCGCGCACCGCCGGCGGCGAGGGCCAGAAGGTCAGCGTCCGCGGCCTGGGCCCGGAATACACGCTGACGACCTTCAACAACCGCATCCTGGCCACCGACGGCGAGGGTCGCGACTTCGCCTTCGACGTGCTGCCCTCGGACATCATCAGCGGCGCCGACGTCGTGAAGTCCGCGCAGGCCTCGGTGATGGAAGGCGCGATCGGCGGCCTGGTGAACCTGCGTTCGGCCAGTCCCTTCGACCAGCCCGGCCAGCACGGCGTGCTGCGCGTCGAGGGCGATCGCAACCTGATGTCCAAGCTCAACGGCGGCAAGATCTCGGCCACCTACAGCAACACGTTCGGCAAGGAACTGGGCGTGCTGTTCGGCGTGGTCTACGCCGACCGCAAGGTGCGCACCGACACCGCCGGGTCCGAGGACGGCTGGACGCGCAACCCGATCTCCGACCCGGCCGCCAACTGGCCGGGCAATGCCTGGGGCGGCAACATCGATCCCAACGGCAACGGCGTGCTCGACCCCAATGAGGAAGGGCTGATCGGCCCGGGCCAGTTCCGCGTCGGCACGATCCAGGAACAGAAGAAGCGCACCGCGCTGTCAGGCAAGGTCGAGTGGCGTCCCACCGACGCGATCAAGGTCACCGTCGACGGCATCAAGACGCGGCTGAACTCGCCGCAGGTGGGCTACCAGCAGTCCTACTACACGCTGTTCGCGCCGGGCCGCTGGTCCAACATGCAGATCCAGAACGGCGTGGTCACCGGCTTCACGATGGACAACCCGGATCCGGACAAGCGCCTGAATCCGGAGCTGCTCAACCTGACCACGCATCGCGTGGTGGACAGCGCGGTCTACGGCGCCAACGTCGAGTGGAAGGCCACCGACACGCTGCGCTTCAACGGCGACGTGTACCAGTCGACCTCCAAGCGGCATTCCGGCGGGCAGGACACCTACACGGTGCTGCGGATGAACCAGCCCAACGTCTCGACGGTGAAGGTGGGCAGCTCCGTGATCCCGGACGTCAAGACCGTCTTCGGCGACGGCCGCGAGCTGGTCAGCGGCCTGGCCAACGGCCAGTTCGGCGCGAACGACTTCAACACCCACTACCTCGGCCTGCGGGGCGACAACATCGACGACAAGGTCCGCGGCCTGACGCTCAACGGCGCGTGGACGGTGGACCGGTTCAACGTCGACCAGATCCAGTTCGGCGTGCAATCCACGCGGCGCACCAAGAGCCGCGACCTGGTCGACAACGCGATCAACGGCGGCGAGAACTACTACTCCGACCGCTACGCGATCAACGTCGGGCAGCTCGGCGGCAACGTGCTGGACCAGCGCCTGAGCCCGCCCAACTTCATGAGCGGTGTCGGCGGCAGCTTCCCGCGCACCTTCCTGGGCTTCGACGTGCCCAACTACCTCGCGGCGCTGCAGGCCTACAACGGCAAGCCGCGTCCGGACGGCGGCACCTACGACTTCAGCCAGGCCGCGCCGGTCTGGAACCCGCTCAAGAGCTACCGCGTCAAGGAACGCACCAACTCGTTCTTCGTCGAGGCCGACCTCTCCGGCGAGCGCTGGAGCGCCGACGTCGGCGTGCGCCTGGTCAAGACCAAGACCTCGGCCACGGCCTGGGACGCCAAGATCGTCAGCCTGACCGAGAACGGCCCCTTCAACTACAGCGCCGTCTACGGCGAGCCGACGCAGCTGGGGCAGGACGCCAGCTACACCTACGGCCTGCCGTCGGCCAACTTCGTCTGGCACTTCACCGACAAGCTGCAGCTGCGCCTGGGCGCGGCCAAGACGATGGCGCGGCCGTCGGTCGAGCAGCTCGCGCCGACCAGCACCACCGAGAGCGTCGCCTGGGGCGCGTTCACGCAGGTGTACTCGGGCAACGCCGACCTCAAGCCCTACAGCGCCAAGCAGTACGACGCCTCGCTGGAGTGGTACTACGCGCGCAACTCGGCGCTGACGCTGGCGGTGTTCCAGAAGGACATCAAGAACCAGATCACGACGAGCTGGGAGACCGGCGTCGACATCGGCGTGCCGGGCCACCTGTTCAATGTGCAGCGGCCGATCAACGGCGACAAGGCCAAGGTCACCGGCCTGGAGATCGGCTTCCAGCACCTGTGGGACAACGGCTTCGGCGTGCGGGCGCAGTACACCCGCAACCGCTCCGACAGCTGGGTCGGCGGCGAGAAGCGGCCGCTGGAGGGCATCGCGCCGGCGACCTCGTCGCTGGGCGTGCTCTACGAGAAGGGCCCGTGGAGCCTGAGCGCGACGGCCGACCACACCGATGACTTCGTCACCGCGATCAACGTGATCGGCCCTGGCTTCAACGAGCGCGCCAAGGCCATCACCTGGCTGACCGCGCAGGCCTCGTACGAGTTCAACAACTGGTTGAAGGTCTCGATCGAAGGCCGCAACCTGACCGATGCCAAGCAGGAGTACACGCTGGGCAACGGCTCGATCACGCTGCCGCAGGGCTACAACCGCTGGGGCCGCGCGTTCACGATCGGCGCGAGCATCAAGTTCTGACGCCGGGTTCCCGGAGAGGACGTTGGGGGTTCCACAACCCGGGCCGCGACGCGGCCCTCCCATAGGAGAACTCATGAAACGATCGCTGATCCGCGCGCTGGCCTCCGGCCTGGCCGCCGCCGCCGCCCTGACCGTCGCCGTGGGCGCGCAGGCGCAAACCTGGTGGAAGCCGGGCGTGAACACGACCTGGCAGTGGCAGCTGAGCGGCACGCTCAACACCAGCTACAACGTCAACGTCTACGACGTCGACCTGTTCGACACCACCGCGCAGACGATCGCGCAGCTCAAGGCGCAGGGCCGCAAGGTGGTGTGCTACTTCTCGGCCGGCAGCTCGGAGAACTGGCGCGACGACTTCGGCAGCTTCAACGCCGCCGACATGGGCCAGCCGCTGGACGGCTGGGCCGGCGAGAAGTGGCTGGACACGCGCTCGGCCAACGTGCGCGCGGTGATGCTGTCGCGTCTGGACAAGGCGGTGTCCAAGGGCTGCGACGGCGTGGAGCCCGACAACGTCGACGGCTACACCAACGGCACCGGTTTCCCGCTGAGCGCGGCGACGCAGCTGGACTACAACAAGTACCTGGCCAACGCCGCGCACGGCCGCGGCCTGGCCATCGCGCTGAAGAACGATGTCGACCAGCTGGCGCAGCTCGAGCCGTATTTCGACATGGCCGTCAACGAGCAGTGCAACCAGTACGACGAGTGCGGCGGCTACTCGGTCTTCACGAGCAAGAACAAGCCCGTGTTCAACGCCGAGTACGCGTCCAAGTACAAGAAGAACACCAACGGCGCGCGCGACAAGCTGTGCACGAAGATGAAGGCCGCGAAGATCCGCACGCTGGTGTTGCCGCTGGACCTGAACGACGCCTATCGCTACAGCTGCGATTGACTTCCCTCCTCCTGATCCGATGACCGACATGACGAGAACTCCCGTCCGCGCCGCGCTGCCGGCCCTGCTGGCCGCCGCGCTCGCCGCCGCCGCGCTGACCGCTCCGATCGCCGCGAAGGCCGAGAAGGCCGGCGAGGCCCGCTACACGATGGCGGACTTCGCCAAGGTGCCCAAGATCGACGCCCACGTCCACCTGCACAACGCCGATCCGGCGTTCCTCGACGCCGCGCGCAAGCTCGGCTTCAAGGTGCTGACGATCAACGTCGATTACCCGGACTTCCCGCCGCTGGACGAGCAGCAGCAGGTGGCGATCGCGCTGCGCAAGGCCAGGCCGGCGGACGTGGCGTGGGCGGTGAGTTTCTCGTCGGAGACCTCGGACCAGCCCGGCTGGCTCGACGCGACACGACGTCGCGTCGATGCCGGCCTGCAGGCCGGCGCCATCGGCGTGAAGGTCTGGAAGAACATCGGCATGAGCCTGCGCGACAAGCAGGGCAAGCTCGTCATGATCGACGACGCGCGCTTCGCGCCGCTGTTCTCCTACTTCGAGCAGCAGGGCATCCCGCTGCTCGGGCACCAGGGCGAGCCGCACAACTGCTGGCTGCCGCTGGAGAAGATGACGGTGCTCAACGACCGCGAGTACTTCGCGCACCACCCGCAGTACCACATGGCGCTGCATCCGGAGATGCCGAGCTGGGAGGAGCAGATGGCCGCGCGCGACCGCATGGTGGCCGCGCATCCGAAGCTCAAGTTCATCGGCATGCACATGGCCTCGCTGGAGCGCGACGTGGATGAGCTCGCGGCCTTCCTGGACCGCTTCCCGCTGGCCAAGGTCGACCTGGCCGCGCGCATCGGCCAGCTGCAGGCGCAGAGCCAGCACGACCGCGAGAAGGTCCGGCGCTTCCTGATCCAGTACCAGGACCGTCTGCTGTACGGCACCGACGTCTCGCAACCGCCGCAACAATCGGGCGCTGAGTTGCTGAAGGAAGTCGAGCCGGTGTGGCGCATGCACTGGCGCTACTTCAACACCGAGGAGACGTTCAAGGTGTCCGATCTGGAAAAGCCGGTGCAGGGCCTCGGGTTGCCGCGCGCCGTCGTCGACAAGCTGTATCACCTCAACGCCGAGCGGAGCTTCCCGACCGCCTGGAAGGCGGCCCGATGACCGCCCGCCGCGCGTTCCTCCAATGGCTGGGGGCGGCTCCGGTCGCCACGCTCGCGCCGCGGCTGGCGCTGACGGCGACCGCCGGCGCCGCCGCGTCGGCGCGCGCCGCCGATCCGGGTCGCGGCCACGTGCGACTGCAGGATGACCGGCTCTCGCTGCAATTCGACGAGCGCATGCGCAGCCGGATCGTCCGGCTCGGCGGCGCGCGTCCGCTGGCGCTGACCGATTTCGACGCGGGCGAGCAGCTCGTGTTGTCGATCCCGAAGCCCCCCGCGGCTGGCGCGGCGGCCGTCGTGCTGGGCGCGGAAGCGGCGGGCGCTCCGGCGCCGACGATGCCCCGCACGCTCGACCGCTTCGTGCTGGCGAGCGCGGTGCCGGGCAGTGGCGCGACGCCGTTCGGCCCCGGCCAGCGGCTGGCGCTGAGCGGCCGGGCCGAGGGCGCGGCCGTCGAGAAGACGGTGACGGTGACGCTGCTCGACGAGCATCCCGGCGTCGCGCTGATCGAGGTGGCCTTCATCAACCGCGGCGACAAGCCGCTGGCGATCCAGGGCTGGACGGTCGCGTCGCACCGGCTGCTGGCCGCGCCGCGGCACGCGGGCGGGTGGTGGACCTACTCGGGCTCGACGCACACCGACCGGCGCGACTGGATGCAGCCGGTCAAGCGCGGCTTCGAGCAGCGCAACTTCCTGGGCATGGATTCGTCGGACTACGGCGGCGGCACGCCGCTCGTGGACGTGTGGCGGCGCGACCTGGGGGTCGCGGTCGGCCACCTGGACACCCTGCCGCGCCTGGTCTCGCTGCCGGTGAAGGCGGTCGGCGACCAGGTCGACGTGGCGATGCGCGGCGACGAGCCGCGCACGCTGGCGCCGGGCGAGACGCTCGCCCTGCCGCTGGCCTTCATCGCGGTGCACGAGGGCGACTGCTTCGTGCCGCTGGACCGCTACCGGCGTCTGATGAACGCGCAGGGCCTGGCCGCGCCGGAGCCGCCGCGCAGCGCGCACGACGCGGTCTGGTGCGCCTGGGGCTATGAGCGCGACTTCTCGCTCGAGCGCGTGCGCGCGACGCTGCCGAAGGCGCAGGAGCTCGGCCTGAAGTGGGCGGTGCTGGACGACGGCTGGCAGCGCGCGACCGGCGACTGGTTCGACATCGACCTCAAGAAGTTCCCGCGCGGCGAGGAGGACATGAAGGCGCTGGTCGCCGACATCCACGCGCGCGGGATGAAGGCGCGGCTGTGGATCGCGCCGCTGGCGGTGGCGCCGGGCAGCGACGAGCTGCATGAGCACGCGGACCTGCTGCTGCTGGACCAGAACGGCGCGCCGCAGATGATCACGTGGTGGAACTGCCTCTACCTGTGCCCGGTGGCCAAGGAGACGCAGGCGCGCACCGCGGCGATGTTCCGCAAGATCCTCCAGGACTGGGGTTTCGACGGCGTGAAGATCGACGGCCAGCACCTCAACGGCGTCGCGCCGTGCTTCAACCCGAAGCACGCGCACGCGAAGCCGGAGGACTCGTACGAGCGCATGGCCGACTTCTACCGCGCGATGTTCGAGGCCGCCCATGCGGTCAATCCGGAGGCGGTGGTCGAGGTCTGCCCCTGCGGCACGAGCTACGCGTTCCACAACATGCCGTGGATCGACCAGGCGCCGGCCTCGGACCCGCTGTCGAGCTGGCAGGTCCGGCACAAGGGCAAGGCGCTGAAGGCGCAGATGGGGCGGTGGTCGGCCTACGCGGGCGATCACGTCGAGCTGTCGACCGGCGGGACGGACTTCGCGTCGTCGGTCGGTGTCGGCGCGGTGGTGTCGACGAAGTTCACCTGGCCGGAGGACCCAAAGCCCAAGGATTCCTTCCTTCTGACGCCGGAGCGGGAGACGCACTGGCGCAAGTGGATCGCGGCGCACAACGCAAAGGGGCTGTCCGACGGCGTCTATCGCGGCGAGCTCTACGACATCGCCTTCGACAAGCCGGAGACGCACGTCGTCGAGAAGAACGGGGCGATGCATTACGCGTTCTACGCGCTGCGCTTCGACGGCGCAGTGACGCTGCGCGGGCTCGGCCCGGGCACGTGGCGGATCCGGGACTACGTGAACGGCGTGGACCTGGGGCGTGTCGACGCGGCGAAGCCGACGCTCAAGGTGAGCTTCAAGGACAACCTGCTGATCGAGGCGGTGCTGGAGAGCGCGGTGGAGCGCCCGCTGGCGCGCGCGTCGCGGCTGCCGTCACGGCTGGTCGGGCGCGACGGATTCGCGCTGGCCTCGGCATGGGAGGACGCGCCGGCGATGTTCTTCGCGCACGACTGGCGCGGCCGGCCGCTGGCCGGGACGCAGTCGACGCGGGTGCAGCTGATGCATGCCGACGGCGCGCTGCACCTGCGGTTCAGCAGCCGCTACAACGCGCTGACGACCTTCGAGCGCGAGGCGTCCACGACGGCGATCTGGCCGCTGTGGGAGCGCGACGTGGTGGAGGTGTTCCTGCAGGCGCCGCAGGACGCGGGGACGGACCGCTACCGCGAGGTGGAGGTGTCGCCCAACGGGCTGCTGATGGACCTCGAGGTGCGAGGCCAGGGGCGCAAGCGCTTCGTCGGCGAGAGCCGGGCTCGGACGGCGGTGGACGCGGTCCACCGGATGTGGACGGCGGAGCTGGTGGTGCCGATGCCGCGAGGAACGCAGCCGCTGGATGGATGGCGGATCAACCTGTTCCGCATCGAGGGCAACAAGGAAACGCGCCAGTTCAGCGCATGGAACCCGACCGGCAGCGAGAAGCCCAACTTCCACGTGCCGGCGGCGTTCGGGCAGCTGCGGCTCGAGCGAGCCTGACGCGACGAAGTCCTCGACGAAGTCCTCGATCCGGAGTCGGCGGAAGCCGGGCCGGGGGCGACGACTTTTGGAGCCTGCGAGAAGTAGGAGGAGCCCCCGGCCCGGCTTTCGCTGACGGAGCCGGGGAGCCAAGAGCGCCCAGAGCCCTCAAGCCCCCGCCGCCACCTTCTTCGCGCCTTCGACGGCCTTCTTCGTCTTCACCGGCTCCGGCAGGTCCTTGGCCGCGAGCATCCGGGCCTGCGTGACCAACTGGTTGTGCGCGTCCAGGAACGCCGCGGCGATGACCTTGCCTTCGTTGCTGTTGGCCCAGCCCGCACCCGCGGCGCCGCCGAGCTTGCCCAGCACCAGTCCGCCCATGCCGAGGTCGGTCACGCGCACCGAGCCGGTGGCGGCCGCGACCTGCTCGGTGGTCTCGTTGTCGGTCAGCAGCAGCGCCACCTGCGCTTCCTTGAGCTTGATGTGCTCGGCCGCGCCGACGAACTTGTTGAGCACCGGGATCATTCCCAGGATGCCGCCGACCTGGCGGCCCGCGTCCTGCTCGCTGAAGGTCAGGCTCGGGATCAGCGTGTACTGCGCCTCATAGCCCTTGCCCTTGTGCACGGTGGAGCCTTCCTGGCGCAGGATGCCGGCGTCCTTGAGTTCCTGCTCCTTGATCGTGGCGCGCAGGCCTGAATTGCGGTCGACCACGCGGAAGCAGCCGCTTTGCTGCGCGAGCAGGCGCACCAGCGGCAGCGGCGAGTTCGGCAGGCCATTGGGCGCGCTGATCGTGTAGCCGTTGGGGTTCTCCATCAGCGACAGCGTCGCCACCGGCGCATCGCACTTCATCAGTTCGCGGTTGGCGTTGTGGGCGCCCGCCGGTCCGGCCGAGCCGGTGATCTCCGAGCTGCCTTCGCCGAGCGTCGCGCCCTGCTTGCCGCATCCGGCGAGCAACGCCACCGCGGCGCAGACGGCCAGGGCCGCGCCCGCGCGGGGAAGGGAAGTGCCGATGAATGCGAACGAGCGCGCGTGTGCCATGCCGATCTCCTGAGCGCAATGACTGCGAAAGCCAGAAACGGCGGGGACCATAGCGCAAATTTGGGATGGGTCGCTCCCCACCGATGGGTGGTGGCGTCGCGGAATGTCGTGTCGGAACGGCGGCGCTTACGCGCCGTTACCTTAACGGCGGTGGCGCCGAGTTCACCGAGAATCCGCCCCTTCGGCCCTCGACGCCGCATCGGACTCCCCCGCCTCCCGCCATGAACGACAAGTCCCCGAGCCGCGCCATCGCGTGGCTGGTCTGCGCCCTGATCGCCGCCGCGCTCTACGGCAACTACTACGTCTACGACTCCATCGGCCCCGTCGCCGACGCGCTGCAGAGCCAGCGCGGCTTCAGCGACCAGCAGATCGGCCTGCTCAACGCGATCTACAGCCTGCCCAACGTCGTGCTGATCCTCGTCGGCGGCGTGCTCGTCGACCGCTTCGGCGCCGCGCGCATGACCGTGTGGACCGCCGCCATCTGCCTTGTCGGCGCGCTGCTCACCGCCCTCAGCCCCAGCTTCGCCGGCATGGCCGCGGGCCGGCTGCTGTTCGGCATCGGCGCCGAGACCTTCGGCATCGCCACGCTGGCCGCGCTCGCCCAGTACTTCGTCGGCGGCAACGTCGCGTTCTCGATGGGCCTGGCCCTGTCGATCGGCCGCCTCGGCTCGTACTCCTCGGACATGTCGCCGACCTGGTTCGCCGACGCCTACGCCCAAGGCTGGCAGCCGCCGCTGATGATCGCCGCGATCGCCGCCGCCGCGTCCTTCGCCGGCGCGGTGCTGTACTGGTGGCTCGACCGCCGCGTCGCCGCCGCCGACAAGGGCGAGGCCGAGAAGCAGGCCCAGCCCTTCGTCTGGCGCGACCTGCTGCACTTCGGCAAGGCCTACTGGTTCCTGCTCGCGCTGTGCGTGCTCTGGTACTCGGTGATCCTGGCGTTCCGCAGCACCTTCTCCATCAAGTACTTCCAGCACGCGCACGGCCTGGACCTGGCCGCGGCCGGCGCGATGAACAGCTACGTCTTCCTCGCCGCGGTCTTCGCCACGCCCGCCTTCGGCTGGCTGTGCGACCGCGTCGGCCGCTACGCGCCGTTCCTGGCCTTCGGCGCGCTGCTGCTGCCCATCGCGATCGCCACGATGGCGCTGACCCACGCCAGCCTGTGGATCGCCACCGCGCTGATCGGCGTGAGCTTCTCGCTGGTGCCCGCGGTGATGTGGCCGCTGGCCAGCAAGATCGTGTCGCCGCAACGCTTCGGCACGGCGATCGGGCTGATGTGGGTCGCGCAGAACGCCGGCATCGCCGGCGCCAATCTGGTCGCCGGCTGGCTCAACGACCGCGCCGGCGCCAGCGCGCAGAACCCCGCCGGCTACGAGCCGATGATGCTGTTCTTCGGCCTGGCCAGCGTCGCGGGCGCGGTGTTCGCGCTCGTCCTGTGGCTGACCGCCGGGCGCAAGGACCAGGAGCGGGCGGCCACCGCCTGAGCGCTCAGCGCGCCTCGAACCGCCGCGCCGCCGCGGCCAGGTGCGAGCGCACCACCAGCACGTGCCCCGGCAGGATCGCCGCGAGGTAGCACTTGCCGAGCAGGTTGTGGCAATGCACCACCGTGGTGGCGACCGCCTCGCGCCGCGTCGATCCCTCGACGCGGCGGATCAGGATCGACAGCTTGAAGTCCAGGTGCCGGTCCTGCTCGCCGAAGATCGCCTCCTCGCGCGAGGACTCGAGCACCCGGAAGATGTCGACGTGCTCGACGCCGATCTCGGCGAGATGGGCGCGCATCGCCGCCGTCGTCTTCAATCCGAAGGGCTTGACCGCCACGTCCCGCATCGCGAGCAGCACGCGGAACCAGCGCGGCGGATCGGCCAGCGCCTCGCGCGCGAGCGCCATCGCGTCGTCGGGCGCGTGGTCCGGCAGCGCGATGGCGAAGGCATCGGCGAGATGGGCGCCCGCGTAGCCGGCGGCGAGCCGGCTGTCGGGCGGAGGGGCAACGCGGCGGACGGTGGTCATCCGCCGCATTCGATCACGACTTGGTGATCCGGATCGACTTCAGATTCCACCCCGGCCCGTTGGCCTTCACCGCGATCTGCTGCTGTCCGGCGGGCAGGGTCACGCGGTGCGAGATCGTCGTCCAGTTCTGCCAGCCGCCGGTGGAGGGCACGCCCAGCGCGCCGTAGACCGGCGTGCCGCCGGCCATCTCCAGCTGCAGCGCGCCGCCGCCGTTCTGGCTGGCCACGCGGTACTCGACCGTGTAGGTCCCGCCCTGCGGCAGGTTGACGTTCCACACCGCCCAGTCGCCGGTGTCGATCCAGCCCAGGTTCTGCCCGCCTTCGCTCGAGCCCTCCAGCTGCATGCCCTGCTGCAGCGCGAAGCCCGCGGCGTCCAGCGTCGTCGAGAAGCCCGGCGTCGTGGTGTCGCCCTTGTAGACGCGCACGTAGTCGACGTACATCTTCGCGGGCAGCCGGGATTCATCGATGTTCCAGCCCGGCCAGTTGCCGCCCACCGCCAGGTTCAGCAGCAGGAAGAAGTCGCGATGGAATTCCTCGGTGCTGTTGACGCCGTTGGTGATGTCGGCGATGTGGAACTGCCGGCCGTCGACGAACCAGCGGATGAACTGCGGGTCCCATTCGACCGAGTAGACGTGGTAGTCCGCCACGTTGACCGGCGTGTGGCCGCCGTAGGACGCATGGCCGCCGTCCGGTCCCTGCCAGTGGATCGTGCCGTGCGCGTCGGCGTCGGCGTTCACGTGTTCCATGATGTCGATCTCGCCCGACGCGGGCCAGCCCACCGAGGTGATGTTGCTGCCCAGCATCCAGAACGCCGGCCACATGCCGGAGAAGGAGGGCGCCTTGATGCGGGCCTCGATGCGGCCGTACTTGAAGGTCGCCAGGCCTTGCGTCGTCATCCGCGCCGACGTGTAGCGCATGCCGCCGAAGTCCTCGCGCCGGGCGGTGATGACGAGCTGGCCGTTCTCGATGGACGCGTTCTCGCGCCGGTAGTACTGCAGCTCGTTGTTGCCCCAGCCGCCCGAGCCGGTGCCGGTCTCGAAGCGCCAGTTCGGGCCGATGCCGTTGGTGAACTCGTCCTGCCAGACGAGTTGCCAGTTCTGGGCCTGCGCCGCGACGCCCGTCAGGGCGAGCGCGGCCGCGGCCAGCGATCGAATCCAGCGTGTCATGTGAAGTCTCCTCAAGCCAATGGGGGAGGAGACGCGCGACGGGATGACGGCGTCTCCGCGGACGCCCGAGCACAGGGGTAAGCCATGGGGCGGCTGGATCGCCGCGCGGGCGCCGCCACCTCTCGATCCCCACTATCTGAAAGCGCTTTCAGAATGTCTTCGGGGTTTACCCTCGGCTGGCGGGGTCCGACGGTGACAAGGGGTTGCGAAAGCGGTCGATCGAACCACGACCTAGGTCATGCGGGCTGTCATCGGCGATTGGCTATCGTCGCCCGCTGATTTCCTTGTTGAAGGCTTGTCATGCTCGACCTCCATCAGTTCATCGCGCTCTTCGACGGGCGCCCGGTGCCCGAGGACCTGATCCGCCTGGGCGGCTTCCAGAACGTCGTCAAGGCGCAGTACACGGAGAGCCTGTGGCTCACC
Source organism: Mitsuaria sp. GD03876 (assembly GCF_029840635.1). GTDB lineage: Bacteria > Pseudomonadota > Gammaproteobacteria > Burkholderiales > Burkholderiaceae_C > Roseateles. Next base: position 155,814 of record NZ_JAOCCU010000002.1, read on the forward strand.
GACCACGAGAAGCGCGGCCTGGAGGCCGGCTGGTCCAAGGACCCCGCGTTCCTGGCGCGGCTGGTTGCCTTTGGCGTGGCCAACGGCTCGGGCTCCTTCTACGCGCTGTGGAACCCGGACGACGGGAGCGAGCCGGCGGAGTGGCCGGTGGTGGTGTTCGGCGACGAGGGCGGCGAGTGGGTGATCGCGCGCAACGTGCGCGAGTTGCTGCAGCTCAGCGGGCTGGACATCGAGCCGTATGTCGACCACGAGAGCGCCTATTTCTTCATCGACGAGGACGATGAGGACGAGGATGAAGACGACGACTACGCGAGCGAGGCGATCGAGGACTACCGCGAGTGGCTGAGCGAGGTCGCGCAGCTGGACCCGCTGACCGATCCCGATCCGGTCGTCGAGCGCGCCCGCGCGCAGTGGCAGGCGCCGTTCGACGCCTGGAAGGCGCCTTACCTGGACGGGCGCTGAGGGGGCCTCGGCCGGTCGTGACGACGGGGTGCCGTCGATCGCGACATGGCCGGGTTCGCGCGTGACCTGTGGATGCCGAGGCGTCGGCTGCTAGATTCGCGCGGCCCGATTCGACGGGCGCTGCCGCCTGTCGCCGCAGGCCTTTCCCACATGCTCGCCAACGATTCCGCCTCGCCGCACTCCTGGACGCCCGCTGACATCACCACCGCCTGGGTTCACGGATGGGTGCTGTCGCGCAACGCACCCGCGCCGGTCGACCACGGCACGCACCTCTCGGTCGCCGTGGGGCTGCCCGGACACGTGGTCCGGCATGTCTTCCCGACGCTCGCGGCCGACGCGCTGCGAGCGGTGGCCGGCGCGTCGCCGGTCGCAGGCACTTGGTTGAAGGTGGCGGCCGCGCAGGACGCGGTGAAGCCGCTGTTGCCGGCGGAGTGGGTGGTGCATGCGGCCGAGTACCTGATGCACCGATCGCTGGCGGACATGGCGGCGATCCCCGAGGCGCCGTCGGTCGAGATCACGCGCGAGGGGCCCGTCGTCACCGCGACGCTGCGGGGTCCCGATGGCGACCTCGCCGCGCGTGCCCAGGCGGCGGTGTCGGGCACGGCGGCGATCTTCGACCAGGTGGTGACCGAGCCCCAGCATCGCCGCAAGGGCTATGGCTCGTTGCTCATGTCCCAGCTCGCGAAAGCGTGCCGGGAGCAGGGCGCGACGCTCGGCGTGCTGGTGGCGACCGAGGACGGCCGGCATCTGTATTCGGCGCTCGGATGGACAGTGAGCACCGAGGTGACCGCCGCGTCGTTCGGGGTCGAGTGAGGAGTCATGTCGCCTCGTTTCGTCTTCCTCGGCATCAGCGTGTTGCTCTACTTGCTCTCGCTGGCACTGCCCGCGCTGCGCTATGCCGGGGGCGAGCCGGTCAGCGGCTTGTTCATCCTCGGCTTCGGTTGGTACAACGGCACCGCCCACTGGCTGGCCAATCCATTGATGTGGGGTGCCTGGCGCCTGCTGGCGATCCGCAAGCCGGCGTTCTCGCTCGCGGTGCTCGTCGGTGCGGGTTTTCTGATGCTGAGCTCGCTGGGCATCAAGGACGCCGTCTGGGGCGGGGAATCCGGCATCCGCGAACCGGTCGCCGGCCTGGACATCGGTTTCTGGATCTGGTTCCTGAGCGCGGTCGTCGCGGCGATCGGCGCGGTGGCCGAGTTGGCTGGCAGCCGGAAGGCCGGGGAGGGCGACGAGCCCCATTGAGCCGATTGTTTTTCGCAGCACGCCACGCTGACAGAATCGGCGGCCATGCGAGTGTTCCTTGACGATGAGCGCGCCACGCCGGAAGGGTGGGTCCGCGCGTACTGGCCCGATGAAGTGATCGCGCTGCTCGAGGTGGGTGGCGTGGAGGAGGTGAGCCTCGACCACGACCTCGGCGACGACGATCGCGGGACGGGTTACGACGTGGTGCTCTGGATCGAAGAGGCCGTGGCGCTCCGCGGCTTCGTGCCGCCCAGGATGCGCGTGCATTCGGCCAACTCGTCGGCCCGGGAAAAGATGGAAGCCGGTATCCGCGCGATCGAGCGGCTGGCTCGTGAGGAGACTCGGATCGAGCGGCTGGCTCGCGAGGAGACTCGGATCGAGCGGCTGGCTCGCGAGGGGGCTCAGCTTGCGGAGCCGGATCGGAAAGAGGCGGGGAACCCGTCATCCCCCTTCGGTGAGCGCTGAGAGCGTTGGGCGGCCGAACGAGGCGCGCCGATTCACGTGTTCATCGCCCACCCATTTCGCGCACCCAGTCCTGAATCGTCTCAAGCTGCCCCGTCAAGCCTGACCGGCGCGCCGGGAACACGCCGTCCAGCGCGGCTGTCCCCACGGTGAATCCCGCGGCCCGGCTGCGCGCCACCGTCTCCAGCCGCTCCCGCCGGTCGATCGACCCGGCGACGACCACCGGCTTGTCGACCGCCGCGCAGACCGCGTCGATCAACGCCGGCACGTCGCCGCGGAATCGATACGCCAGCAGGTCCAGGCCGGCCACGCCGTCCAGCGCCGCGATCCGGCGCGCGCTCGCGACGATCTCGTCGAGGTCGCCCTCCAACACGCTGGGATGACCGGTCACCCGGCCCGGGAACGGGTAGTAACGGATCGCCGTGCCCCGCAGGATCGGCAGCACCGCCTCGGGCCGCGTCCCGCCCATCAGCACGTCGACGCCCAATTCGACGGCCGCGCGCGCCGAGGCGATCTCGCTCGCCTCGTCCAGGCTCACCACCTCGAGGTAGGCGAGCGCGCCGCCCGCCTGAATCGCGTCGGTCAGTTCGTGCAGCACCGGCAGCGGCAGTCCGATGTCCTTGAACCCGATGTGCCGCACGCCTCGCGCCAGCACCTCGCGCAATCGCTCCTTCGCATCCGGCACCGTCCGGTCCTGACGCGTCAGCATGAAGATGAAATCGGGCAGCGCCGTCGATGCCGATGCCGATGCAGACGTGGACGTGGACGTGGACGTGGATGCGGACGCCAATGCCGATGGCTTGGCGTCGGAGGCCTGTTGCCATCGCGGCGACGCCATCACCATCGCCGCGGCCTGTCGCACCGCGCAGGCCAGGCTCGCGGCGTCGGCTACGCCGCGGCCGGCGATGTCGAACGCGGTGCCGTGGTCCACCGACGTGCGCACGAACGGCAGCCCCACCGTGACGTTGACGCCCTCGTCGACGCCGAGGTACTTCACCGGGATCAGCCCCTGGTCGTGGTACTGCGCCACCACCACGTCGAAATCGCCGCGCCGCGCCCGCATGAAGACGGTGTCGCCCGGCCACGGCCCGGAGGCATCGATGCCGGCCTCGCGCGCCGCCGCGATCGCGGGCGCGATCACCTCGCGGTCCTCGTCGCCGAATAGGCCGTTCTCGCCGGCATGCGGATTCAAGCCCGCGACCGCCACCCGCGGCGCGACGATGCCGACCGCCTGGCAGGCCCGATGCGCCAGGCGGATCGCGCGCAGCTCGTTCTCCACCGTCACCGCCGCGATCGCGTCACGCAGCGACAGGTGGATCGACACCAGCATCACCCGCAACTCGCTGTTGACCAGCAGCATCCCGAAGTCCCGCGTGCCGGCGCGGTCCGCCAGGATCTCGGTGTGACCGGGGAACGGCACGCCGGCCGCGCGCAGGGCCTCCTTGTTGATCGGCGCCGTCACGATGCCCGCCACCTCGCCCGCCAGCGCGAGGTCGATCGCGCGCTGCACGTTGGCATGGGAAGCGGCGCCGGCGCGCGCATCGACGCGGCCCGGCGTCGCGTCGGCGGGGAAGGGCCCGTCCGCCTGCATCACGAAAAGCTCGCCGGCCCGGGGTGCCTCCGCCGGTAGCTCGCCGACGGCCGCGATGGCACGCAGCGTCAAGGGCAGGCCGAGCATCCGCGCCGCGCGCGCCAGGCAGCCTTCGTCGCCGACGGCGAACCAGCGCATGGGCGCGGGCTCGGACGCCATCGCCAGCCGGACGACGATCTCGGGCCCGACGCCGAGCGGATCGCCCATCGTGATCGCGAGCGGCGGCAGGCAGGGGGATGTGGAACGGGACACGGGGTTCTCCTCAGACTTCAAAGCGGCCACGCAGGCGATCGACGCAGCGCAGCAGGGTGGATGGCAATCCGAATCCGCCGGCCTTGGTGGCGAAGGGGATCGATCGACCGGGCAGGTGCAGCACGCCGAAGGGCACGCCGGCCTCGACCTCGCCGGCGAGGTCCAGCGTGGCCGCGTCGAGCTGGTCCACGACGCGGCGCGCGGTGTCGCCGCCGGTCACGACCAGGCCGTCGAAGCAGTCCGCGTTGCGACGCGCGATCAGGCCCGCGCGCAACGCCAGGGCCTTCGGCCATGCGGGATCGGATCCGGCCGCCCTCGGCGACACCAGGGCCACCACCGGGTGCGTCGCGAAGGCTTGTCGCAATCGGCCCGAGGTCCGGTCGCGGTCGGCGCTGTCCGCCTCCAGCGACAAGGGCACCAGCGGGACGCCCGCGCCGCCCAGCGCCGCGAGCTGCGCGTCGTTCGCCGGATGCAGGCTGCCGACCACGACGAGCACGCGGCGTGCCGGGGTCCATGGCATCGTCCCCGCCACGTGCCGGCGATCGGGGAGGGCCCGCGCCAGCGCGCCGGCGAGTCCCGGCGATCCGACCCACAGCACCTCGGCCAACGTTCCCACGCGGGCGACCAGCGCGTCCAGGTCGCCGTCGGTGGCGGCGTCGTGGATGGTGTAGCTGCCGGGCTCCGCGCCGCGCATCGCGTCCACGACGCGGCTCGACCGCACCGGCGTCAGCGGATCGCGAGCGAACGCGGTGAGGTGCACCGGCTGGCCATCGACGAACTGACGACCCTGCGACGTCGTCCGACCCGCCGCCGGGAACGCCGGCGCGATCACGGCATGCACGCGCCCGGAGCCGGCGAGCACCGCCGCCGTTTCCGCGCCGGGATGGCCGCGCAGGGTCGAGTCGACGGTCTTGTAGACGAGCGTCGATCGACGCATCCGCATGGCCGCATGCAGGAAGCGGCGTCTCGCTTCCTCCGGCAGCAGCGAGCGCGTGTCCAGGTCGAGGGCGAGCACCTCCGCCTGGCATTGACCGACCGCGTCGGCGTGCAGGGCCACGGTGCTCGCCAGGCCCCGGGCCGCGAACGGCGCCGCGCCGTCCAGCGCGCTGGTGAGGTCGTCGGCCAGGATGGTGATCAAGATGATTTCCCGTGTGTCAATCGTTGGCGAGACTTTGCGGGAAGCGCTCTGAATGGACTATCGATTAATCTTCCAAAAACGATTGAGCAGAAATCAATCGACAAGGAGCGGCGACCGATGAACGGATTTCCCCATCTCCCCCCGATGCCCGCGCTGCGCGCCTTCGAGGCGACGGTGCGGCACGGCAGCGTGTCCAAGGCGGCGCGGGAGTTGCACCTGACCGACGGCGCGGTCAGCCGCGCCGTGCGGGAGTTGGAGGGCACGCTGGGCTTCCCGCTGTTTCACCGGCGCAACCGCTCGGTGGTGCCGACGCCGACGGCGCGCCATCTCGCCGAGGAGATCGCCGACGCGCTGGACCGGCTGCGGGACGCCTTGACCCGCGCGCGTCGCGCCGCGGGACCGGAGCGGCCGCTGGTGCTGTCGTGCGAGCCCACCTTCCTGATCCGATGGCTGATCCCGCGGCTGGGCGACCTGCAGGCTGCCCTGGGACCGGAGCGGGAACTGCGCTTCGTGTCCGCCGGCGGCGCGGTGCCTTTCGCGCGCGAGGGCATCGACCTGGCGATCCGCCGCGCCGATTTCCCGATCGCCGAGGGACTGCGGGCCGAGCCCTTCCTCGACGAACGCGTCGGTCCCGTCTGCCGGCCCGAGGTGGCCGCCGCGTGGGCCGAGCGGGGCGACGAGGCGGCGGTGCTGCTGCACGCCGCCACCCGGCCGGCGGCGTGGACGCAGTGGGCGCAGGCGACCGGGACGGCGCTGCGGCCCGCGCGCGAGGTCCGCTTCGAGCACTTCTACCTGAGCCTGCAGGCCGCGGCCGCCGGCGCGGGCCTCGCGATCGGCCCGGTCGCGCTGGTGGCCGACGACATCGACAACGGCTTGCTGGTCGCGCCGCGGGGCTTCGTCGCCGACGGCTCGCGCTACGTGCTGATGGCGCCGGAGTCGGACGTCGACGGCGAGACCTTCGACGCGGTGCTGGCGTGGCTGAAGTCGAGGGCCGCCGCGCTGGCATCGCGCTGAGCGCCCCACGCAGGGGCATGACGCGCCGTCACCGCCGCGCATGACCTGACCCTTTCCCACGAACGGACGGCGGCGTCATCAGAGTTGATGACGCGCGAGGAGCGCGATTTGCCCGCGCGTGAACTAATGGCGCGATCCGACCGGGAGGAACCGTGATCGACGCTGCTCTCCGCTTGAGAACTCGATGGCTGGCCGCGCTGAGCCTCGGCCTGGCGACCGGTTGCACGATCCTGGCCCCGATCCAGACGCAGCAGGCGGACCGGCGCTTTCCGCTGAAGAACGAGGGCACGGGCAACGCGCCGTGCAAGTCGGCCGGCGAGACCCAGCTGGAATGCCAGCCGCTCCAGGACGACATCGATGCCTTCTACGGCGGCCTGGGCCGCGCGCTGTGGGAAACGGACGTGCGCCGCCGCGCGCTGATCGGGCAGGCCGCCGCTCACACCAACATCAATTCCGCCTACAACGCGATGCTCTGGCCGCTGGGGGCGTACTTCATCCAGAAGAAGATCCGCCACCCGGAATGGAGCGCGATGGACGTGGCCGCGCTCGCGGTGGCGAGCTACGGCTTCCTGAACTCCGGCATCCCGGATCGCGACCAGCTCTACGTGAAGACGGCGGCGCGCATGGCCTGCGCGATGACGCTGTTCGACGCCGACCTGTACCTGAAGTCCGAGGTCCAGCCCGACGACCGTCAGCTGCGCGCGCCTTGGACCGACTGGCCGCTGCTCAATCCCGCCGAGGACTCCCTGGGCCAGCGGATCAACCAGTTGACCTGGAACCTGCGGGTGTTCACCGAGCAGCGCGACCGGGTCTTGATCGGGACGCAGCTCGCCGCCCGGAAGTCCGGCCCCACGGGCCGCACCGACACGGATCGACGGCGGATGGAGGCCATGGGCCTGAACAGCGCCCCGAAGGCGCAGAAGAATCCCAGCGCCGACTTCCTCCTCGAGACCGACGGCCTGATCACGCGGGCCGAGGAGCAGCTCGCCGCGGCGCAGAAGCTCAGGCAGCAACTCCACGACGCGGGAGACCGGCTGCGCTGGCAGCGCATCGCCATCGAGCGTGCGCTCGTCCAGGGCCTCAACGAGCGCACGCCGGCGCTGCAGTCGCCCACCAGCGTGGCGACCCAGATCGCGCAGGCCTTCGAGTCGGGCATCGACTCCGAGCGCAAGCTCGTCAATCGCATCAAGAAGGAATCCGGCGCCGCCCGACGCGAGGACTGGGCGCCGACCCCGGCCAATCTCGCGGACCTGACGCAGGACTCGCGCGACGCGATGACGGCCTTCTGGACCGGGCCTAGACCGAGGTTGAAGGCCGCCACGGCCAACCTGGCGAGCTGGATGGGAGGGCACGACGAGCGCGTGCGCCTGGCCAAGGCCGTCGCGTCCGGCATGGGGTGCGGCGACGGCGACCTCGCCGAGTTCACCAACTCGCTGAAGAAGGCCACGGACGCCGCGGCCACCAGTGCGTCGCCGTCCTCCGGATCGGGGAACTCGAAATGAGCCACGGCATCCGGCACGAACGGGATCGCTCGTGGGCGGAGCGCCGCTTCGCCGCGGCCAGCGAGGTGCTCGCCCGGCGCTGGCACGGCCTGCCGGTGGCGGCGCCGGACTGGCTCTGCCGCGAGGCGGTGACCGCGCTGCGGCTGGTGCCCGGGAACGAGGCGGGCCATGGCGCCGCGCTGGAGGTGGCGCTCAGGGACGGCGTCGGCGCGCGCGACCTGCCCGCCGACTGGCTGGGGCTGCGGCTCGTGCCGGTGCGGCAGGCTCCCGCGCGGGCGCAGCGCCTGCCGCCGCGGCTGACGCTGCGCCGCACGCGCGAGGACGGCACCGCCACCGCGCTGGTGCGCGACCGGCTGAACCCGGAGCGCTGTTTCCTGCTCACCTGCGGCCACGTGGTGGCGCCGGACAGCGCTTCGCGCTACGGAGACGCCGTGCGCATCGGCCTGCCCGGCATCGCGTCGCTGGAGGCCTATCTGCGCGAATGGCAGCCGGCGCTGGGCCCCGGCTGCCTGCCCACCGAGCTCGACGCCGCCCTGATCGAGGTGAGCGGGGCCGCCTTGCAGGAACTGATCGCGATGGACGCGGGCTGGTTGCCCACCGGGCTCAGCGACGACGCGCGCGAGGGCATGCCGGTGTCGCTGCGCCGCGTGGACGGGCCGCTCGAGGGCCGCTTGTGCGCGCCCTGGTCGGGCGAGGTCGGCACCGACGGGCAGGACGCCGTGGACTACTTCCTCAAGGACGGCATCAGCTATGCCACCTCGGGCTCGACCCAGGGCGGCGACAGCGGCGGCGCGATCTGGTCGGCCGGCGACCGGCTGTTCGGCATGCACGTGGGCGCGATCGAGAGCGGCCGCGCGGCCGACGCCAATGCCGTGATGGCGCGCGTCCAGCCGGCGCTGGCGTGGTACTGCGTCAAGCCGTTCACGCGGACGGATCCGGCCACGGTGACGGCGGCGGACTGGCCGGAGCGGCCGCCGTCGATGGCGATGGCCGCGCCGCTGGCGGGCAAGGCGGCCGAGGATCCCGCCGATGCCGACGAGCAGCTCGTGCTCGCGCGCACGCTCTGGGGCGAGGCGCGCGGCGAAGGCGAGGCCGGCATGTACGCGGTGGGCCGCGTGATCCTCAACCGCTGGCGCTCCGGCTATCGCGGCTGCCGCACGGTGAGCCAGGTCTGCCTCGACCCCTCGCAGTTCAGCTGCTGGAACGCCAACGATCCGAATCGCGCGCAGATGCTGCGGCTGGATCCCGCGCTGTCCCAGGACGAGAACTTCAAGACCGCGCTCGACGTGGCCACGTTCGCGCTGTCCCAGCCCTCGCGCGACGGCACGGTGCCCGATCCGACGCTCGGCGCCCGGCACTACGTCGCCACCACCTTGCCGAGCGCGCTGCGTCCGGACTGGCTGCTGGACAAGCATCCCTGCGCCGTCATCGGGCGGCACGAGTTCTACAACAACATCCGGTGAGGGAGCCCGACGATGGAAAAGCTGCTGATGGAGGTGGTGATCGGCCTGGTGCTGGTCTACCTCGCGATGGCGCTCCTGCTGATGAAACTGCAGGAAAGCCTGCACGGGGGCGTCTTCCGCGGCCGGGTGCGCAACATGCACGAGCTGCTGCTGCAGGCCTGCGGGAACGACGCCACGCTGAAGAAGGACGTGCTGGCCAATCCGCTGCTGCTGGCCCTGACCAAGAACGACGCGTCGAAGCCGGCGGGCTGGTTCTCGCGCGCCACCGGTCCGTCGGCCGTACCCCCGGACACCTTCGTGCGCGCGCTGCTGATGACGCTCAATCCGTCGGGGAAGGCACCGTCCACCGAACCGCTGTCGCCGCTGGCCTTCATGGATTCGCTGCTCAAGGGGGTGAACGCCAGCAAGAACCCGGAGAAGTTTGCCTATCTGAACGGCCTGCGCGCGCTGATTCCCGCGGCCGAGAGCAACTGGCCGGCCTTCGAGACCGCGATCGCGCTGTGGTTCTCCGACATCGGTGACCGCGCCTCCGGTTGGTACAAGCGCAACAGCAGCCTGGTGGGGCTGTGGATCGCGATCGGGCTGTGCGCGGCGTTGAACGTGGACACGCACAACATGGTCAACACCCTGGGCTCGGACAACGAGTTGCGCCAGGGATTCGGCAACCTGGCCGAGCTGGTGCTCCAGACGCGTGAGGGCCAGGACAAGGCGGCGCCGGCGCCGGCCTCGCAGGACAAGGCGCTGGACCCGGCGACGCGTGCCGTGGCGCGGCTGGTCGACGCCAACGCGCGCATCAGCGAGGCGTACTACAAGGACAAGGCCATCGCGCGGTTTGGCTACTACGTGTCGGATGCCGACGTGGTCTGCGAAGGGGTGCCCAGGAGCGAGGCGGCCGTGGAGAACGAAGGGCGCTACGTCTCCAATGCCGACACCTGGGTCGGTCTCCTGCCGGCGCTGCTGCCGGGGATCGAGAAGGCGGTGAATCGCATCGACGAGGGCGACAACGTCCCCGACAAGCTGCGCAAGGCCTACACCTGCCTGTCCCACGTGTCGGCCTGGGTCCGTGCCGCCAGCACGACCAGCAACAACATCGACACCCGGCGCGTGATGCTGGAGGCCGGCGTGGCGCTGGAGGAAAGCAAGTCGGCGCTGGTGACGCTGCTGCGCGCCAACGAGCAGCAGGGCGGGCTGCGCCGGCTGTTCAAGCTGGATCCGGAGGCCTTCGCGCGCTGCGCCGGCCGGGTCACCGCGAGCAGCGCGAACATGCAGGAATGCGTGTTGCGCGAGCAGGACCTGCTCAACCGGCTGCCGGTGGGGCATACGGGAGCCAACCGCCGCCAGCAGTTCTGCACGGTGCGCGACGATCAGGCAGCCGCCAGCAAGGGCCAATGGTCGAACCTGGTCTGCGGCAGCGAGGTCCTGCCGCCTCAGCCGCGATTGGGAGTGGGCGGCATGACCCTGGTCTTCGACCCGTGGTCGATCCTGAGCTGGCCGGTCGGGTTGTTGATCTCCGCGCTGTTCATCTCGCTGGGCGCGCCGGTCCTGTTCGACACGCTGGCCCGCTGGGTCCGGATGCGCAACGCGGGCGAGGTGCGCGACGCGGCCAAGGACGCGGCCAAGGGCGCGGGCACGATGACGCTGCCGATGCTGGCCGCGGCGGGCAGCGCCGCCGTGGCCTCGGGCGGGCCGGTCGCCGTCGTGGCGGCCCGGCCAGGCGGACTCGCCGACAACGAAGGCGCGGTCGGCGACTTCGAGGAACAGTTGACCGCCCGCGAGTTGCAGTCGGTCAAGCAGAAGCTGCGCATCGAGCCGTCCACCGGCGGCTTCGACGCGGCGACCCGGGCCGAGATCCTCAAGGCCACCGGCGCCGAGCACCTCACCCTGGCCAGCTACACGCGGCTGATGGGCCGTCCGCCGGTGCAGGCCGGGCCGGTCAACGGCGCCTTGCCCGCCAGCAATGCCCAGCGGCTGCGGCTCTTCGACGCGGCGCCGGCGCTCGGCGCCAACCTGTGCCATCAACTGAACTTCCCCGGCCGCATTCCCCCCAACGAAACACGCTTCACCGATGAGCTGCGCGCGTTGACGGTGCTCTACCGCGTCAAGTCCGGCGCGAAGCCAAGCCCCGTGGAGCTCGCGGACACGAACCCGGCGCAGCTCGACAGCATCGACGACACCTTGCGCGCCGAGATGCTCAACACCAGCATGGCGCCGCTGCCCCGCCAGTCCGGCGCGACCTGGATCGACGTGGCGCTGGGCGAGCTGGGCCAGACCGAGCTCAAGGGCACCAACCGCGCCACCAGCAACCCGCGGATCTGCGAGTACCTGGATGCCGCGGAGGCGGGGTTGGGCGACAGCGGCGACGACACCGCGTGGTGCGGCGCCTTCGTCAGCTGGGTGCTCAAGCACCGCCATGCGACGGTGCCGCCGAGCGCGTCGGAGGTCAAGATCACCACCGCCGCGGTGGCGGGGCCGCCGCCGGTGCCGGCCACGCTCAGCAACGGCATCCTGCTGCCGGGCACGCCGCAGACCGCCCGCAACTGGCTGGGCTGGACGCGGCCCGCCGGCACGTCGGCCGCGGCCGCCGACACCTGGCAGGTCACCGTGAACGGCGCCACCAGGACCCTGCAGAAGGGCGACGTGGTCGTCGTCGACGTGAACGGCGACGACAAGAGCCATCACGTCGGTTTCGTGTTCGACGTCGACACGGCGCGCGGAACCTTCAGGATGCTGGGCGGCAACCAGTTCGGCGGCACGCGCGTATGCCTGTCGACGTGGAGGATCAGCAGCCTGTGCTGAACCCGGATCGCGCCTGAGGTAGGCTCCGCGCGCCAAGACCCCTTCACTGCGGTCGCCCCAGGCGCTTGGCGGATGAACTCGCCTGAAGGCCCGCGACTCCGGAATCACGATGAAGCCCACGATCGAGAAGAAGTCCTCGCGCCTGCCGTCGATGCTGTCGCGCGTCCCGGCGTTCACGCTGGCGCTGTCCGCCGCGGCCCTGACGGCGGCCACGCCCGCCGTGGCCACGACTCCCTGCCAGGACTGCCGGATGGCCTCGGTGATGCCGGAGCCGCAGGACCCGGCCAAGGCGCCCTGGTGGCAGCCGCGTCATGAGGCGAAGCTGGCCGAGGTCCGCGCGATGCGCGAGTCCGGCCGTTCGCCGAAGGTCGTGTTCCTCGGCGACTCGATCACGCAGGGATGGGAGAACGTCGGCAAGCCCGTCTGGGACGAGGCCTTCGCCGGTTACGACGCGCTCAACCTGGGCTTCGCCGGCGATAAGACCGAGAACGTGCGCTGGCGCCTGAAGCAAGGCGAGATCGACGGCATCGCGCCGCGGGTCGTGGTGCTGATGATCGGCACCAACAACACCGGCGACCGGCATGACGAGCCGCGCAAGACGGAGGCTGGCGTGCTCAACGTGTTGCAGGACCTGCGCCAGCGCCTGCCCGGCGCCAAGGTGCTGCTGCTGGCGATCTTCCCGCGCGGCTTCAAGGCGGACGACGCGATGCGCGCGGTCAACGCCGAGGTCAACCAGCAGATCCGCGTGCACGCCGACGGCGAGCGCGTCCACTTCCTGGACATCGGCGCGTCGCTGATGAACGCCGACGGCACGCTGTCGCCCGAGGTCATGCCCGACGGGCTGCACCTGAGCGAGCGCGGCTACCGCCAGTGGGCGCAGGCGATGCAGCCGACGCTGGCGAAGCTGCTCGACGCATCCAAGCCATGACCTCGGCCTCGTCGTCGCCCGCGCCGCGCATCCTGTCGACCAGCGCGGGCAGGGACTGGCGTGCGTTGCAGGCCCACGTGCTGCAGGTGTCGCCGGGGCGCTTCCAGGCGCCGGCCAGCGACAGGCATCGGCTGGGCCTGCACCTGGGCGCGCCGGTCAATGCCGTGTGCGCCTGCGACGGCGTGCGTCTGCGGCGCGTGCAGCGGCATGGCGACATCGACCTCGTTCCCGCCGGCACGACCGGCTCCTGGGAGGACGACGCCGAGTGCCGGATCCTGCAACTGAGCGTGGCGCCCGCGCTGCTCGGGGAGGTCGCGGAGGAACTCGGGCGACCCGTGGGCGATGCGACCTTGCGACCCAGGCTCCAATGGCGCGACGACCGGGTGGAAGCGATCGCCTGGGCGATCAAGGCGGAGCTGGACGCCGACACGCCGTCCGACCCGCTCTACGTCGACCTGCTCGCCCATGCCCTGGCCATCCGGCTGATCGACGCCGGCCGGGAAGGGACACCGCCGGCCGCGCTGGCGGACGGCCCTCGGTTCACGCAACGCCAGTTGCGTGCCCTGACCGAGTTCATCGACCACCACCTCGACCGGCCACTCCGCCTGGCCGAGCTCGCGGCGCAGGCCGGCGTGAGCGGCACGCGGCTGAAGACCCTGTTCCGCAACAGCACCGGGCTGCCGGTGCACCAGTACGTGATCCGGCGCCGCGTCGAGCACGCCCGCGCGTTGCTGGCCACGACCGGCATGGCGGCCAGCGAGGTCGCGCTCGCTGCCGGCTTCTCGCATCAGAGCCACATGAGCCACACGATGCGGCGCCTCCTGGGCCACACGCCGGGCGAGGTGCGGCGGCGATCCGATCACATCCGTCCGAAGCTGCAACCGCCGGACTGATCCTGCGCGACGGCGGGCGCCCGGCCTCGCATCCTCGGCGTTTTCACTTTGGGATACGCAGCATGTTCGCCATCGTTGGAGCCGCCGGCAAGGTGGGTCACGCCACGTCGCTGGCATTGATCGAGGCCGGCGCGCCGGTGAGGGCCGTCCTTCGGAACGACGCCAAGGCCGGCCCGTTGAAGGCCGTCGGCTGCGAAGTCGCGCTGGCCGACCTGCAGGACGCGGAGGCGCTCGCCCGGGCGCTCGCGGGCGCGCGGACCGTGCAGGTCATCCTGCCGCCGCGGCCCCTGGCCGACGACGCGGTCGCCGACATGCACCGCTCCATCGACAGCCTGGTGGCCGCGCTCGAGCGGACGCGTCCCGAGCGCGTGCTCGCGATCTCCGACTACGGCGCGCACGTCGAGGAGGACATCGGCATGCCCAGCGTGTTCCGCCACTTCGAGCAGCGCCTGCGCGGGCTGGCGACGGACCTGGTGCTCCTGCGTTCGGCGGAGCACATGGAGGGCTGGCGGGGGCTGCTGCCCGTGGCCGTGGCCACCGGCGTGCTGCCGAGTTTCCATGCGCCGGTGGAGCGGGCGTTCCCCACCGTGTCGGCGGGGGACGTCGGCGCGATCGCCGCGGAACTCCTGCTCCGACCGCGGCATCGGGACGGCGCGCGAGTCGTCCATGCGGAGGGGCCGAGGCGGCACAGCGCGGCGGACGTGGCCGAGGCCCTGGGACAACTGCTCGGGCGCACGGTCGCCGCGCGGGAGATCCCGCGCGGCGAACGGATGGCGGCCCTCGGCCGCGTCATGAGCGCCAGCACCGCCCGGCTGCTGGTCGGCGTCTACGACGCGCACCGCCGGGGAGGGCTCATCGACGTCGAGCCGGGTCCCGCCGAGGTCCGGCGCGGCTCGACCACGCTGGTCGACGCGCTCCGGCCCGTCGTCACGCCGCGCTGAGCGGCGCGGCTTCAGAGCGTCGACTGCTTCGCGTCGGCCGCCGCCATCGCGTCGCCGTTGGCGCGCAGACCCGCGGCTTCGATGCGCGCCAGCTGCTCCGGCGTCGCGATGACGGGACCCTTGTCGCCGCGGTTGGCCAGCAGGCCCAGGCGGCCCGCCTCGGCGGTCTCGGCCTTGACCTGCGCGCGGGTCTTGGGCGAGCCGGCGGTCACGGGCGGCTCGTAGTTGTCGCGCTGCGAGCGCAGCAGCTCGCCGCTGGCGCGCGCCTCGGCCAGCTCGGCCAGCACCTCGGCGCGGGTCCGGGGCGTGCCGGTGTTGGCGGCCAGCGAGAACTGCACGCCGTCGTTCCAGTAGACGAGTTCGCCGGCATCGCGGGCACGGACCAGCTCGGCGACGACCTGGGCGCGGGTGACTTCGGCCGTCTGCGCGGCGGCGGGTTGCGCGACGGCGGCGAGGGCGGCGGCTACGAACGTGGCGGTGAACAGGGCGGAAGAGAAGGACTTGGTCATGGTGGGCTCCTAAGGAAGGTGAAGCGGGGTTGGTGTGGACTGAATTTCATCCGGCCCAGGTATCTGGGCTTTGTCACCGTCCCGGTCCTTCGGCATGACCCTGTATGGCGCGCGGCCCGTGACACACGCGCATACAAACCGGTGCCTCGCGATGCCCGCGATGCCCGCGGCGCGCGCGGCTAGGCGATCGTGGCCGACGCGCCCACCAGGCCGCGCGCCAGCGCGATCGCGGCCGCGTGCGTGCGCGAGGTCGCGCCGAGCTTGCCCATGATCGCCCCCATGTGGGACTTCACCGTGCCGAGCTCGATGTCCAGCCGCCGCGCGATCGTCTTGTTGGATTCGCCCGCGACCACGAGCGCCAGCACCTCGGTCTCGCGCGAGGTCAGCGCCGTGCGCGTCAGGCTGTCGGCCATCCGCTGGGCGACGGCGAGGCCCAGGTAGCGCTGGCCGCGCGCCGCCGCCGTCACCGCCTCGACCAGCTCGGTGAGCGGCCCGCCCAGCAGCAGGTAGCCGTGCACGCCGGCCTCGATGGCGCCCCGGATGTCGGCCTCCCGCCCCTGCGTGGTCAGCGCGACGATCCGCACGCCGTCCAGCCGCTGCAGCGCGCGCTGTCCGGGCGCCGCCAGGCGCAGCGCGTCGGCGTAGTCCGAGATCACGACATCGATCGGCGGACTCTGCAGCCGCTCGTCGAGGTCGTCCTGGAAGACCTCGATGCCGCCGTGCGCCGACAGCGCCGCGGCGATGCCCACGCGCAGCAGGGGATCCGGGTGCTTCACCAGGACGCGGGTCCTGGTCGTCGTCGTGGGCGGCGCGTGGCGGGCGGTCATCGGGGGTCTCCGGATCGGTGCGATGGCGCCGACTCTAGGAGGGGGGGCGTGACCCACCAAGAGGGTGCGGACGAATGCGCTTTTGTCGTCCTGACAAAGATCTAATGGAGGCCCCGCGCGCACGTTTCCCGGAGGCCCCCATGGATCGGATCGCTGCAATGAATGCCTTCGTCCGCGTCGTCGAGGCCGGCAACTTCACCAAGGCCGCCGAGTCGCTGGCGCTGCCCAACGCCAGCGTGACGCGCCTGATCCAGTCGCTGGAACAGGACCTCAAGGTATTGCTGCTGCACCGCACGACGCGCGCCGTGACGGTGACGCCGGAGGGCGCGTCCTACTACGAGCGCGTGGTGCGCCTGCTGGCGGACCTGGCCGACATCGAGACCTCGACGCGGCATTCGAGCGCCAAGCCGGCTGGCCGGGTCCAGGTCGACGCGCCGCCGGCGATCGCGTCGATGGTGCTGGTGCCGGCGTTGCGCGAGTTCCACCGCGCCTATCCGGACGTGAAGGTCGACCTGGGCGTGGGCAACCGCCGCACCGACCTGGTGGCCGAAGGCGTCGACTGCGTGATCCGCGCGGGCGAGGTCAGCGAGCAGTTCCTGGTCGCACGACGCATCGGCGGCTTCCGCTTCGCGACCTGCGCGACGCCCGGTTTCCTCGATGAACACGGCACGCCGACCTCGCCCGAGCAGATTCCCGTCTACCCGACCGTCGGCTTGGCCGGCGGCCCGGGCGGCCGGGTGCAGCCGTTCCGGTTCAGCCTCGGCGAGGTGGAGCACCGCTTCACGCTCGATCACGCGCTCGTCGTCGACGACACCAATGCCTATCTCGCCGCCGGGCTCGCCGGCCTGGGGCTGATCCAGGCGCCGTGCTACACGGTGGACACGGCGGTGCTGGACGGGCGACTGGTGTCACTGCTCGACGCGTGGCATCCGAACGAGATCCCGGTGCATGTGCTGTACGCGCCGAACCGCTACCTCAGCGCGAAGGTGCGGGTCTTCATCGACTGGGTCGTCACCGTCTTCGAGCGGCACGAGCACCTGCGGCGCGTCTGAGCACGCGGTCCTACGACTTCAGTGGCAGGCGCGATCGGCGCCAGGTCGGATGCCGCGCGGGCGGCGATCGGGGAGCCTAGGCGATCCATCCTCGAAGGACCCGCCGACCATGAACACCGAAGACCCTCTCTCCTCCGCGCGCACCGATGCCCTGATGTCCGGCCGCTTGAGCCGGCGCAGCCTGCTGGCCGCGTCGGCCCTGGCCGGCATGTCCGGCCTGGCGCTGCCGCTGCTGCCGGTGGGCGCCGACGCGGCGCAGCGCGCCACGCCCGGCGGCGCGGCCGACGCTGCGATCCGTCCGTTCCGCGCCAGCTTCCTGCGTGCCGAGCTCGACGACCTGCGCCGCCGCATCCAGTCCACCCGCTGGCCGACCCCGGAGACGGTGAC
The DNA here is from genome assembly GCF_029840635.1 of Mitsuaria sp. GD03876. Lineage (GTDB taxonomy): Bacteria > Pseudomonadota > Gammaproteobacteria > Burkholderiales > Burkholderiaceae_C > Roseateles. Next base: position 173,273 of record NZ_JAOCCU010000002.1, read on the forward strand.
CGACGCCTCGCAGGGCGTGCGCCTGAGGACGGTGCAGCAGCTCGCGCGCTACTGGACGCAGGGCTACGACTGGCGACGCCTGGAGCAGCGCCTGAACCGCCATCCGCAGTTCATCACCACGATCGACGGCTTGGACATCCACTTCATCCATGTCCGGTCCCGGCACCCCGGCGCCTTGCCGGTGATCGTCACGCATGGCTGGCCGGGCTCGGTCGTCGAGCAGCTCAAGCTCATCGAGCCGCTGACCGATCCGACGGCTCACGGCGGCCGTCCGGAGGACGCCTTCGACGTCGTGATCCCGTCGCTGCCGGGGCACGGCTTCTCGGGCAAGCCGGCCGAGGCCGGCTGGGATCCGGTGCGCATCGCCCGGGCCTGGGTCGAGCTGATGCGCCGGCTCGGCTACACGCGCTACGTCGCGCAAGGCGGCGACTGGGGCGACGCGGTGTCCGAGCAGATGGCGCTGATCGCGCCGCCGGAACTGCTCGGCATCCACGTCAACATGCCGGCGACGCTGCCGGCGGACGTGGCGCGGGCGCTGAAGTTCGGCGAACCGGCGCCCGCCGGCCTCGCGCCCGACGAGGCGCAGGCCTTCGCGCAACTCGACGACTTCTTCAAGCACGGGCTGGGCTACGCGCTCGAGATGGCCAACCGCCCGCAGACGCTCTACGCGCTGGAGGACTCGCCGATCGGCCTGGCGGCCTGGATGCTCGACCATGACGCCCGCAGCCAGGCGCTGATCGCGCGCGTCTTCGACGGCCAGCCCGAGGGGCTCACCCGCGACGACGTGATCGACAACGTGATGCTGTACTGGCTCACGAAGACGGCGGTGTCGTCGGCGCGGCTGTACTGGGAGAACAAGCTCGAGTTCTTCGCGGTGAAGCAGGTCCGGATTCCGGTGGCGGTCAGCGTCTTCCCCGACGAGATCTACGCCGCGCCGCGCAGCTGGACCGAGCGCGCCTATCCGCGCCTGGTCCACTTCAACCGCCTGGACAAGGGCGGCCACTTCGCGGCCTGGGAACAGACGGACGCCTTCGTCCGCGAGCTGCGCACCGGCTTCGCCAGCCTGCGCGACTGAGGCCGCGCCGCCTCCCGTGTCCCGGGCGCCGCCTTCGGGCGGCGCCCGTGCGTTCACATGCAGGGCGCCACCGCCATCGACAGCACGTAGCCCGCGCTGCGGACCGTCTTGATGTAGCGCGGCTCGCGCGCGTCGTCGCGCAGGCGTTGGCGCAGGCGGCTCACCAGCAGGTCGATCGAGCGCTCGAAGGGCTCGGTCTCGCGGCCCTGGGTCATGCCCAGCAGCTGGTCGCGGCTCAGCACCCGCTGCGGATGGTCGAGGAACACGCGCAGCAGCCGGTACTCGGCGCCGCTGAGGCCGGTGGTCGAGTCCTGCGCGTCGACGAGGTGGCGCTCGACGGTGTCCAGGCGCCAGTTGCCGAAGGCCAGGCGGGCGGCGGGATCGGTCTCGCGCATGTTCGGCGGCAGCATGCGCGCGCGCCGCAGGATCGCGCGGACGCGGGCGAGGAGCTCGCGCGGCGAGAAGGGCTTGACCAGGTAGTCGTCGGCCCCCATCTCGAGGCCGAGGATGCGGTCCACGTCGTCGCCGCGCGCGGACAGCATCAGCAGCGGCATCGCCTTGTGCTTGCCGCCGCGCAGCTCGCGGCACAGCGCCAGTCCGTCCTCGCCCGGCCCGTCCAGGTCCAGCACGACCAGGTCGACCGGTGTCGGACCGTCGAGCGCCGCGCGCAGGTGCCGGCCGGTCGGCACGGCGGTCACGCGCGCCCCCTGCCGGGTGAGGTAGCTCGTCAGCGAGTCCCGCGACGCGCGGTCGCCGCTGAGCAGGAGGAGGTGGTCGGTCGTGGTCATCGTGATTCCGAAGTACGGCACGGCGTCGACGCGGGCGTCGCGCCGGCCTGACGTCCTCGTCTCATTCTTGGCAACGCGGCGGCGGCCGACATCCGACTTCCGACCGAGTGGACCGTGCCGAGCCGGTCGGATGGCCGGCGACGGGACGCCGCCTAGTCTTCAGGGACTCGACGCGCACTTGCGTCGCCGATGGAGCCCTGTTCATGCCGACCCTCACTTTCCAGTTCACGACCACGCTGACGCCGACGCAGTTCATCGCCGGCCTGACCGACTTCGGTCCCGGCCGGTCGAAGGTCTTCCGCTACAGCAGCGACGACATGCTGCAGGTGCACCGCCGCGGCCGCAGCCAGGCGGTGGTCACCGAGGGCACGCCCGGCATCTGGGAGCGCCTGCACTACGACTGGTCCGATCCCGCCGAGGTCGTGCTGAAGACGACCGACTCGAACGTGTGGGGCGGCCGATCGGGCCATCGCTACACCTTCGAGACGCTGCCCGACGGCCGGACGCGTCTGACCGCCGTCGTCATCCGCGAGGGCAAGAACCTCAAGGGCCGGCTGCTGGGGGTGATGCTGGGCACGCTCGGCCGCGGGACGCTGGAGCGGGCGCTGGCCGATGCGCTGCAGGCCATGGAAGCCGCGTTCACGGGCGTGACCGTGCCGTCACCGTATCCATGACAATTCTTTGAATGTATTGAACGTAATGTCTAGCATCGCCGTCATGGAACTGAACCTCGTCACCGTCCTGGTCGCCTTCGCCGGCGTCTTCCTGATCTGCTTCATGAAGGGGGCATTCGGCGGCGGGTTCGCCATCGTCGGCATTCCGTTGCTGTCGACGGTGATGGATCCGGTGACGGCGGGCGGGCTGCTGGCGCCGCTGTTCGTCGCGATGGACCTGTTCAGCCTGCGCTACTGGAAGCCGTCGACCTGGTCGAAGCCGGACCTGCGCCTGCTGGTGCCGGGGCTGGTGGTCGGCATCGGCGCGGGCTACCTGCTGTTCCGGGTGCTGGACCACCGCGCGATCGCGATCCTGATGGCGGCGATCACGCTGGTCTTCGTCGGCCTGTGGTTCGCGCGGGGCGGCGAGGTGGTGGTCAGGCCGCGCTCGTCGCCCAAGGCGATCGCGGCCGGCGTGACCTCGGGCATCACCACGATGGTGGCGCACTCGGGCGGGCCGCCGCTGGCGATGTACCTGCTGCCGCTGGGGCTGAGCAAGCAGGTCTACGCCGGCACCACCAGCCTGTTCTTCACGGTGGGCAACCTGCTCAAGGCGGCGCCATGGCTGCTGCTGGCCAAGCCCACCGGCACGGTCTGGAGCCTGATGGCGATCTGCCTGCTCGCGATTCCGTCGGGGGTGTGGCTGGGTTGGCGGCTGCATGCGCGGCTGGACCAGCGCCAGCTGTACACGGCCTGCTACGGGCTGCTGGTGATCACGGCGATCAAGCTGCTGTGGGATGGGGTATCGGGCTATCTCGGATCTTGAGGGGCGAGGGCGGGCGGTAGCATCCGGACCGGCCGTCGCCACCCCGCCTCATCCCCAGGAGATCCGAAGACATGAAGCGCCTGCTCGTTCTGTTGTTGACCACGCTGCTCGCCGCCTGCGCCACGCCGTACGACAAGCTGCGCAACTACGCGGGCGCCGATTCGGGGACCGTCGTGGCCTCGGTGGGCATGACGTCCGCGAACACGATGAACTTCGCGATCGTCGAGTTCCGGCGAAAGGGTTCCGCCGACATGGGACTGCTGCAGTTCAGTCCCAAGGCCCTGGCGGCCTTCGGCGGCACGCCCACGGACTTCACGAGCCCCGCGGGCGCGGCCGTGCTTGTGAAGACGCGCCTGCCGCCGGGCGAGTACGAGATCTTCCGCTACATGTCCGGCGCGGACTACGGCACTTCGTCGGTGTGGTTCAACGCGCCGGAGAACTTCGCGATCCCCTTCACCGTCAAGACGGGCGAGGTGGTCTACCTCGGCCAGTACCTGGTGGGACTGAACCTGGTGGGCCTCAAGCCCGCGTCGTCCTTCCTGCAGGTGACCAACGAGGCGCCGCGCGATCTCGCCAAGCTGGGCGCGAACGAGGCGAGCGTGCGCAACGCCGCCGAGGGGATCGTCAAGGACGCGCCGTCCGGCGTCCGGCGGCTCAACTGAGGCGCCGCGACGCCGAGGGCGTCAAACCGGCCGGCGCAGCCACGCCATGAGCGCTGCGGTTCGTGGTCCACGACTTCCCTCTTGGCTCCATGACTTCGGTCGGGATGACCGGGGCGGACGGTAGCATCCGGCGCGGTCGGCCTTTGTCGCCGATCCAGGGAGCTCCCCATGCACTCGCCCAAGCTCGGCGCGGTCCTTTACGCCAAACGCCTCGATCCGGTGGCCCGCTTTTATGAGCGGGTCCTCGGCATGCCCGTGGCGCATGCGGCAGCCGATCACGTGATCCTCGAGTCGGACGCCTTCGAGTTCGTGATCCACGCGATCCCCTCGGAGATCGCGGACACGTTCGAGATCGCCGATCCGCCGGAGGTTCGCGAGGAGACGCCGATCAAGCTGCTGTTCCCGGTGGCCCGGATCGACGAGGCCCGCGCCATCGCGGCCTCGCTGGGCGGACGGATCCAGCCGATCGAGCGCGAATGGGCATCGGCCAGCGGCCGGGTGTGCGATGGCGTCGACCCGGAAGGGAATGTGTTCCAGCTGCGGCAGCGGCCCTGACGATGAGGAACGAAGGAACCACGTCATGAATCGTGTTGAGCAGATCCAGGCTTTCGTTGGTAGACCCGTGGTCCGGTACACCCTCTTCCTCACCCTCGTCGCGACCTGCATCGCCGTCGGGTTCGTCTACGGCGATTTCGGCGTCACGCGGTTCTTCGGCGTGCTGATGATGCTCGTCGCGGTGTGCTTCGCGTTCGTGCGCGAGATCCCGGTGTCGATCGGTTCGGCGCGGGTCGGTGCAGTCAAGGGATGGGCGAAAGCATTCATCTGCGTCCCGCTGTTCGTGTGCGGCGCGTATGTCGTCGTGAACGCCGAGGCGGTGACCTGCTGGAGCCCCAAGCGACGGCACCTGTGCGCCGCGTCCAAGTGAATGCCGCAACAACCCACGAGATGATGAACGCCATGCGACGTCCTGCCCGACCCGAAGACCGCGCAGCGGTCTTCGCCATCTATTCCCATCCGAAGGTCGATCCCTATCTGACCTACGAGCCGATGGACCTCGCGTCCTTCGTCCCGATCTACGACGAGCTCGTGCGCAGCGGCTGCTTCTGGATCTGGGAGGTCGACGGCGCGATCGCCGGCTTCTACCGCGCGACGCGGTATCCCGGCCGCGTGAACCACGTGCTGCTGCTCGGCACGCTGGCCGTCGATCCCGCCCGGCATGGGCAGGGCGTCGGGCGCGCCATGATCGACGACGCCCTGCGCCACTTCCGCGCCGACGGCATCCGGCGCGTCGAGCTCTACGCGGAGAGCGACAACGCGCAGGCGCTCGCCTTCTACCAGCGGCTCGGTTTCGTGATCGAGGGAACGCTGAAGGACTTCTACAAGCGCGCCGATCAACCCCACTACGTCGACGAGCATGTGCTGGGGTTGTTGCTCGTCTAGTACCCTGTGCGCCTGACCACGAGATCCGCGCCATGTCCGACCGCATCGCCATCACCGCCGACCGCCCGCAAACGCTGGGCGAGGAGATCGCCAACGCCATCAGCCACGGGCTGGGCGCCGCGCTGGCCATCGCCGCCTTGCCGATCCTGGTGATCCGCGCGATGGGACACGGCGGCCTCGCGGACGTGGTGGCCGCGGCGATCTTCGCGTCCACCGGCATCCTGCTGTACGGGATCTCCGCGCTGTACCACGCGCTCCCGGCGACGCTGGCCAACGGCCGCGTCAAGGCCTGGCTGATGCGGCTGGACCACGCGGCGATCTACGTCTTCATCGCCGGCAGCTACACGCCATTCACGCTGGGCGTGCTGCATGCCGACTCCGGCCCGGGCGTCACGCTGCTCATCGCGGTCTGGGCCGCGGCCGCGTTCGGCGTGACGATCAAGCTGCTCAACCGGTTGCGCCATCCGCTGGTGTCGACCGGCCTGTATCTGGCGATGGGCTGGGTCGTGGTCTTCGCCATCGGCCCGCTGATCGAGCGCACGCCCGGTCCGGGCCTGGCGCTGCTGGTGGCGGGCGGCCTGAGCTACACGCTCGGCGCGGTGGTCTTCCTGCTCGACAACAAGCTGCGCTACGCCCACTTCGTCTGGCACCTGTTCGTGCTGGGCGGCAGCGTCTGCCACTTCTTCGCGGCACTGTTCTACGCCTACGGCTGATCGCGTCCGTCGCGCGCGACGCGCACGGGACCCCGCCACCACGGGCCACGCCCGCGCCTACGGCGACGTGAAGCGGTAGACATTGCCGGCTTCGACGAAGGTGGCCTGCAGCGCCTGGCCATTGGGCGCGAAGCGGCCGTTCCGCAGGGCGTGGCCCTCGAAGGTGATGCCCAGCGGGGCCGGCGCGTTCTCCGGCCAGCGATAGCGATTGCGGAAGAAGCCGATGGCGCCATCGGGCTCAAGGGACAGGCCGCGGCAGCTCGCGAAGAGGCTGGGCAGCTCGAAGCGCCGCGCCTGCGCGGTGTAGGGCTGCATCACCAGGCTGACGCGCACATGCCGCACGGCCGTGCCGCTGGCGCTGGCCGGCACGCCTTCGACGCAGACGGCGGTCTCGTTCGCGTACACGGTGGCCGAGCGGCCCAGCGCGGGCGCGATCGCCTCGTCCTCGAAACGACGGGCGGCCGCGGCCGGCAGGCGCCGCCCGTCGACGACCATGTCCGCCCCGTGGAGCTCGAGCACATGGGATCGCCGCGCGGTCTTCCATCGCCAGACATCGCCGGCACGTCCGCTCGCACCCGATGCGATGACCTTGAGCTCGTCCTCCGGCGAGAAGAGCGGATCGGGCAGCGAGGCGTAGAACGCGTCGTAGCCCTCGAAGACACGTGCGTCGATGGCAGGCTCGGCGGCGGATTCCGGGGCGCGCTCGCCGCCTGACCCGGCGACGGCGAGGTGGGCGGCGCAAGCGCCGAGCACCAGGGGCAGCGCCCGAAAGGTGCGGGCAATCGGGGACGGTGCGAACATCCGGAAATCTTAGGCGGCCGGGCGCCCTGAAAAATATTTCGGGTCGCATGTCACTGGCCCGGGAGTTGGCTCGTCAAGCATCGTCACCACTGGCAAACGGACCCAGACATGAATGCAAGACTCAATCCCGCCGCGGCCGCGCCCGCCCTGATGAAGCAATGGTTCGGCACCTCGCTGGCCATCGTGTCGAGCGTGGACACCCGACTGGTTGAACTGGTGGAGGTGCGGGCCTCCCAGATCAACGGCTGCGCCAACTGCATCAACCTGCACACGACGGCCGCCCGCGAGAAGGGCGAGACGGAACAGCGCCTGTACCTGCTGCCGGCCTGGCGCGAGGCGCCTTGCTACACGGACCGCGAGCGCGCCGCGCTGGGCTGGACGGAAGCCATGACGCGCCTGAGCGAAGGCCACGCGCACGAGGCCGCCTACGACGCCCTGAAGGCCCATTTCACGCAAGAGGAACAGGTTCAACTGACCTTGGCGATCGTCGTGATCAACGGCTGGAATCGCATCGCCGTGGGATTCGGAGGCTTCGTGGATCCGGCCGCGCTGAAGGCGAAGGTCGCGGAGGCCTCCTGATGAGCCCCGATCCCGCCGATGCGCCCGATGCGCCCGACGCGGCCGAGCTCGATCCGCTGCGTCCGCTGCTGATCCGCGTGGCCTACCGCATGCTGGGCTCGGTCGCGGACGCCGAGGACGTCGTGCAGGACGCCTTCATCCGATGGATGGCGGCGGACCGCGGCGAGGTGCTCGTGCCCGCGGCGTTCCTGCGGCGCATGGTGACGCGGCTGTGCCTGGATCGCCTGAAGTCCGCCCGGCATCAGCGCGAGACCTACGTCGGCCCCTGGTTGCCCGATCCGGTCGTCGAGGAGGAGTTGCACCAGGACATCACCGTGCCGCTGATGCTGGCGCTGGAGCGGCTGTCCCCGCTGGAGCGGGCCGTGTTCCTGTTGCACGACGTGTTCGACGTCGACTTCGACGAGATCGCCGAGACAGTGCAGCGCGATGTCGCCGCCTGCCGGCAACTGGCGGTGCGCGCCCGGGTGCATGTCCAGCAGTCCAAGCCGCGGTACCGGCTGGAGCGGGACAAGGGGCTGGCGATCGCGCAGGCGTTCTTCGCCGCGTCGCGCGGTGGCGACCTGACGTCGCTCGCGTCGATGCTGACGGCGGACGTCAGCCTGCATGCGGACGGCGGCGGCAAGCGGCCCACGGTCACGGTGCCGGTGCTTGGCGCCGAGGCCGTGCTGAACGTGCAGGAGCAGCTCGCGGCCCGCTGGCGGCTTCATCCGTCGACGCTGCTGCGCGTGGCCTTCGTCAACGGGCTGCCCGGCTTCGTCACGATGGAGGCCGACGGCGAGGTCCAGACCACCGCGCTGGACATCGAGGACGGCCGGATCACGGCGATCTACGTGGTGCGCAACCCGGAGAAGCTGCGCCATCTCCACTAGCCCGATGCGCCCGAACCGGGCGCCACAGGACACTTTCCATGAGCACGGACAACACAGGGGTCGGCGCACGCCATGGCGTGCCGCCTTCCATCGACCACGACCACGGCCACGACCACGACCACGACCACGACCACGACCACGACCATGAAGCCCTTGGCGACAGGCCGCCGAGTTGGCGAAGCCGCCTGATCACGGCGCTGCTCAGGCGCCTGCCGATCAAGCGCAAGACGGCCTCGGCGGAGGCGGTGCGCGACTTCGTTCGTCGACAGGCCGCGCAGCCGGCGTCCCACAAGCCCATCGGGCTCGGGGCGAAAGTGGCGGTCGGCCTCAGGAGCTTCGCGACCTGGCCGGTGTACCGCACCGCGCCGACGGCGCGCCCGGCCACGGCCAACCTCGTCGTGTTCCTGCATGGCGGCGGCTACGTCAAGGAGATCGTCAAGGCGCACTGGCGCTTCATCGGTTTCCTGACGCGAGAGACCGGGGCCTCGTGCTTCGTGCCGATCTATCCGCTCGCGCCCGAGGGCACGGCCCTGGACGTGGTGCCGATGATGGGCCGCCTGCTGGCCGCGGTGATCGACGAAGCCGATGGCGCGCGGGTCACGGTGATCGGCAACTCGGCGGGCGGGGGCATGGCCTTGGCGGTCGCGCAATGGCTGCGCGACAACGGCCATCGGCAGCCGGATGCGCTCGTGCTGATCTCTCCGGGCCTGGACGCGACGCTCAGTCACCGGAATCAGGCGGCGCTCGCGGCGAACGACCCGACGCAGGATCTCCCCGGGATCCGCGAGGGCGCGCGGCTGTACGCGGGCGAGCTGGCGCTGTCGCATCCGTATGTCAGCCCGCTGAAGGGCGAGCTGCACGGCTTGGCGCCGATGCTGGTGTTCGCCGGCACGGCGGATCTGCTGTACCCGGACAGCGTGGCGCTGGCCTCGCTCGCGCGAGCCGCCGGCGGCCGGGTCGAGCTGCACCTGCGGCGCGGACAGCCGCACAACTACGCGGGCCTGCCGACACCCGAAGGCCGCGAGGCGCGTGAGCGCGTCCTGCGGGCCGTCAGCGAGGCCTTCTGATCATCGCGAGGAGACAGGGCCGGCGGGCGCCTCGCCCATCAGGAACGGCGTGTCCACGGTCCAGCCGAGCAGCCGCCGGCAGCCGTCGACCTCGCGATGCGAGGCCTCCGGCGGCAGCGTGCCTCCGGCCACCACGCGCTTCAGGCCCGCGAGGACGGGCGCGAAGCGCTCGCGCGCGACGGGCGAGCGCGTCGCGAGCAGCCGGTGGCAGGTCCCCACGAAGGACCCCTGCGCCGCCGGCGCCATGCGCGCGACGAAGAAGATCATCTGGCGCCAGCTGAAGGCGAGCGTCTTGCTGGCGCGCTTGCGCTGGATGACCGGGATCGATTCGGGGATCACGCGCCGCTCGAGCCGGTCGAGGGTCGCGGTGAAGGCGCGTTCGGCCAGGCTCGCCCAGTGGCCCTCGAGCATCGGCTGGAGCCTCAGGACGTCGACGAGCACGGCCAGGTTGTGCGTGGTCAGGATCGCGGCCTGCTCGATCACCGCGCCGTTGCGCGCGCGGGGGTTGCCGCCCTCGGGCAGCGCCGCGAGCGCCAGGCAGTACGCATCGAAGTCGGGACAGGTCGTGACGCCCCATTTGTCCTGGAGCCGATGCATCGAGGCCAGGCGACCGGCGTCGAGGCCGTAGTAGCGCGTGTACACGCCGCCGCCGGGCAGGTCCTGCAGGAAGCGCATCGCGACCTGGGCCGCCCGCAGGTACTTCACGCTGAAGGTGCCCATGAAGATGTCGGCGGCGAGTTCCTCCACCAAGGGCAACCGGGGCCGCTTCGGCTGGCCGCTGCCGTCCGCGGCGGGGTCTTGCGGCGGTTGCGCGATGCCGGCCAGGGTCGCCAGCTCCGACACCAGCTTGTTGGGCGTGATCGTCGCGGGGAACGCCGTGATGGCGCAGGCCGCGAACTGGCGCAACGTGTCCTCGGCGGCAGGCCGCGGATCGGCGTCGGCGCAGGCCTCCAGGGCGGCGATCCACGGCAGTTCCGTGAAGCGCACCTGGTGCTGCAGCCACAGCAGCAGCAAGGACCGGCGCCGCCGGAAGGCGCGATAGCTCGCGGCATGCAGCGCCCGGGCGGCGGGATCGGTGAAGCGCGTGGCCAGCGCGGGGCCCGTCAGCTGCGGCAGCAACGCGGCGAGCGCCTCGCCCGACTTCACGAGGCGGCGTTCGAGCAGGGCCGACACGGGCGCCTCCTGGGCCGCCGACAGCCGGGCGGTGAACCGCGGCGGGACCGGCGTGCCTGCCGGCACCGCCGCCACCTGCTCCTCGGGCGTGATCGGCCGCGAGGCCGCGACGATGTCCTCGGGACTCAGGCCTTCGCCCGGCGGGATCTGCCCAATCAACCGCGCGGCGAGCAGCTGCGCGATCCGCGCGTGACTCGGTCCCGTCACCTGCGACGCGCGCAGCGCGCGGTGGGCCTCCGAGCCCGGCACGCCGTGCGCGGTCACGAAACCGGCGAGGCGATGGCGCACGCGCTGGGCCGAACGATCGCGGCGCTCGGCATCGAGGCCAGGCCACGCGGCGAGCGCCGCCACGAGGCATCCCAGCACCTCGTTCTCGCGATGGATGCGCTGGCAGCGGGCATGGCCCGCGCGCGCCGCCGCGACCTTCGCCAGCAGCGCGCCGCGCCGGGACTCGAAGTCGTCGGGCAGGCGCGTGAACGGCACGCCGCCCGTGACGGCGCGTCCGGCACCGTCGCCCTCGAAGCGGGGCGGGGCGCCGGCCACCGTGTCGAGCACCAGCGTCACCAGTTCGTCGGTGAGCGGGGCCCACACCTCGTGGTGCTCGCGCATCGTCTCGACGCTCTTGGACGGGCGCTTGTGCGAGAAGCCTTCCGCGAGCGAGTGGGCGCTGCGCGCGAGCACCGGCGCCTCCAGGCCGACGACAGGATCAGGGATCGGTGTCGAGGCCGGGCGCGGGTAGAAGCGCAGGCGATCGAAGAAGGGCTCGATCTGCTCGATCAGCGACGCGGCCACCGCGTGCTCGCCCTGCGCGAGCAGCCAGCCGATCGCGAGCAGCGCCGATTCCTCCGGCAGATCCACGCGATAGCGGCGCGACGCGAGCTGGTCCGCCAGCGTCGGGTAGCCCTCGCGGGTGAGGTGATGGCCGTTGAGCGCGGTGCGCGCGCCGTCGGCCGGCAGGTGGAGCCGGGCGGCGAGGTCGCGCTCGTGGGCGAGCCATTCCCCGCCCGAGGCATCCTCCCCGCTCGCGAATCCGCCGCGCACCACCTCGGGCGTGATCCAGGTCGGATTGCCTTCAAGGGGCTGCCGGTCGCCGACACGGGCCTTGCCGGACACCAGCTGTTCCAGCGCCGCCAACAGGCGGCGAGCGCGCGCTTCGGCCCGCTCGCGCAGGCTCGGTTCCGTGTGCGCGGCGGCCGCGCGCAGGGTCCGGGCCAGTTCGCCCGCGAGGTAGCTGCCGCCGATCACCGGCGGGACGGCGGACGGCGGTCCGGCCTTCGGGTCGTTGCTGCGCTGGGTCATCGACGTGGGGAGGAAGGGGGCTTGGAGGCAGGGATCGAACCTGCGCCTCGCGGGTGTGCAGCCCACGGCTCTTCCAACTGAGCTACTCCAAGATCGGCGCGCATCGTACCCGTGGCGTGGCCCGCGACGCCAGGCCTGGTGTCGGACCCTAAGGCCTGACCGCCGACGTCTCCAGCCGCGTGATCGCGCTGCCGTCGCCGTCGAAGCGGAAGGTCCGTCGTACCCGGGGCGTCATCGGGTCGCTCCTTCGTTGGTCATCGATGGCCATGGCTCGGCCTCTTCGCCGATGTGCCATCCAGCCCTTCGTCCGTGACCAGGTCGGTCACCATGCCCCAGCGGTCGAACTCGGGTTGGAAGTCCGCCAGGGCCAGCAGGCCGATGCAGGCATGCGCGCCGATGGGCAGCGCCTCGCCGCGGGCCAGCCGCCGCGCCAGCAGGATCGCCGCCATGCAGGGAATCTCCGGCCCGTGGTCGTCGTCGGCGGCGATGTGCCATTCGCGCCTGGCCGGCCGGCCCGACGCGTCCTGGCCTTCGACCCGCAGCACCATGCCGCCCAGCCCCGAGCCGAAGCGGTCGAACATCGGCGAGGTCGCCTGGATGATCCCCGCCAGCCGCGACGGCCGCTTCAGCAGGCCCACGCGTCGAAGCATCGCCAGCAGTCCCATCGCGCGCTGCGTGAAGCCGACCTCGAGCGCCGCGCGGAAGTGGACGCGCTCCGTCACGCCGAAGCGCGCGGGGAAGAGCTCCAGGTCGGGGATGTCGCACAGGGCGCCCAGGCGAGGCCGCATGCGGGCGAAGCGGACCCGGCGGGACTGCGCCCAGCCACGGCGCGGCTGCCAGCGGCCTTCGTCCCAGACCTGGATCGGCTCGCCGCAATAGCTCAGCACCGCCGCGAGCGTCGCTTCGCCGCGCGGCGCCGTCTGCGCGGGCGCGATGCAGAGGTCGATGCTGCGCAGCGACCGCCAGCCGGACGTGAGCGCCGTCACCACCGCCGACGACAAGGCCGGCACGGTGCTCGCGCCGGCGATGCCGACCCGGCCCGCCGCGCGGAAGGCCGCGTCGAGCGAGGGGGGGAAGTCGCAGACGAAGCGGCGTCCGTCCGCCAGGTCGATGTAGTGGCAGCCCGCCTGCGCCGCGGCCCGCGCCACGTCGTAGGACTGGCCCTGGAACGGGCCCGCGGTGTGGATCAGCAGTTCGACGCCCAGTTGCCGCAGCCGATCGGAGAACCCGGGCGCCGCGAGGTCGATGGCGACGCCTTCGGCACCGCCGCCGAGCGTCGCCGCCAACTGCCTCGCGCGCGACGCGTCGCGTCCGCCGACCAGCAGCTGAATCCCCGGATCCCCCGCCAGCGCGCGGCAGATGCGCGCGCCAAAGTTCCCGTAGCCCCCAAGCACCAATGTCTTCAAGTCTTGCTCCCTGTCGGGGCCGGAGTCTACGAGGGCCCGGGCCGCGCCTCGTGGCGCGCGTTCGTGTCGACATCGGCGTCCGAGGCGGACCGCCCACGGGCATGGCACTTGCCGTCCTGAAGGCGATGCACACCATCACCCGTGTGTTGCCCTCAGCGTGTCGATGAGGTGAGCGCCTCGTCGGCCGGCGAGGTGCAACGTGGACTCACCGCTTCAAGGAGACACCTCATGAACACCTCCCTCATCCGCTCCGCCGGCCTCGTCGTCGTCTGCGCCGCCTTGTCGGTCGGTTGCGCCTCGGATCGTCAACAGCGTCATGACGACGCCCGCAACGCGGCGGTCGGCGCCGTCGGCGGCGCGGTGATCGGCGCGGCCACCGGCGGCAACGCGCTGACCGGCGCCGCCGTCGGCGCCGTGGCGGGCGCCCTGATCGGACGCCTGATGGTCGACGGCCGCGAACGCGAGGTCTATTCCGACGGCCGCGGCGGCCGCTACTGGCGCGACGAGGACGGCCGCCACCACCCCGTCCGTTAAGGGGACACGCCTCCCTAACCTTTGGGATGGCTATTTTGGTGTCGAGGTTTTTTACAGATGTCAGCCATCCCCTTCACCGTATCCAGACTTTCCGTTGTGTGACAACGGGTTACCGAGTTGGCACGCGACCTGCTTAGGGATCCGCTTTTCCGCGATGGCCTCACGAGGGGGGCCATCCTCATTCCAAGAAGCCACGAAAGAAAACCATGAAGAAGATCCTGCTGGGAGCCGCCCTGTCCCTGTCCGCCCTGATCGCCGCCGCCACGCCGGTGAGCATCAACTTCAACGGCTACAGCAACTTCGCGCCCGTTGCCAACACGCAAGACGTCCAGTTCCAGCTGCTGGGCGGCCCGATCAACGGCACCCCGACCGTCAGCTCCTTCGTCATCGACGGCCAGCGCCTGCTGACCAACTCGCTGACCGGCGGCTCCTACCCGACCGCCAACATCCTGCGCGCGACCTTCGACGGCGCGGCGGACGACCTGACCTTCAGCTTCTTCAACGCCGGCTTCTCCGGCAGCGGCGGCGGCGCGTCGTTCTTCACCGCCTACGACCTGGCCGGCAACGTGCTCCAGACCGGTTCGCTGGCCGCCAGCGCCAGCAACGTGGTCAGCTTCGCGCTGACCGTCGACGGCGTGCACAGCATCGAGTTCAACAACAACACCGGCGGCGCCAGCAACTGGTGGTTCGGCCTGGCCTCGCTGTCCGCCGACGTGAACGACGTGCCGGAACCCGCCTCGCTGGCCCTGGCCGGCCTGGCGCTGGTCGGCCTGGCCTTCGCGCGTCGCCGTCAGGCTTGATCGCCGACTGCTGATCGCGCGGAACACCCGCCGCCGATCGCCAAACGAGAAGGGCGCCCGACAGGGCGCCCTTTCGTTTTGGGGCTTGGACGTGGCCGCGATCGCCCACCCGGTGCAGCGTGGGCGTCCGGACGGCGCTCGCGGGCGGCGCTCAATCGGCGCGTTCTCCGCGCGCGGGCGTCGTGGTCGTCGCGGCCATCACCGCCGATGCCGCCGCGCCCGCCAGCAACGCCTCGACCTGCGCCGGTGCCACCGGCTTGCAGAACCCGAAGCCCTGCATCAGGTCGCAGCCCATCGCCACCAGCGCGGCCTCGTCCGCGTCGAGCTCGACGCCCTCGGCCACCACCGTCATGCGCATCGCATGGGCCACGCGCACCATCGACTCCACCAGCATGCGCGAGTCGTCGTTGGCCGCGATCCCGTGCACGAAGAGCCGGTCGATCTTGATCTTGCGGCAGCGCAGCCGCCGCAGGTAGGCCAGCGAGCTGTAGCCGGTGCCGAAGTCGTCGATCGCCAGGCCGTAGCCCAGCCCCTGCAGCGTGAAGACGAACGAATCCGGCTGGTCGATGTCCTCGAAGTTCAGGCTCTCGGTCAGCTCGAACTCCACCTCGCCCGGTCCCAGCGGCAGCGCCTTGAGCTGCTGCAGGAAGCGCTCGCGATGCTGCGGCTTGCGGCACTGCTCCCAGGACAGGTTGATCGCGATCGGCGGACAGCCCAGGCCCTTGGCCTTCCACGCGTCCAGGTCGCGGCGCAGCTGCGCCAGCATCGTCAGCCCGAGCTCGACGATCAGCCCCGAGGACTCCGCCACCGGGATGAACTCGGCCGGGGACACCCAGCCGCGCTCCGGATGGCGCCAGCGGGCCAGCGCCTCGAAGCCGCGGATGCGGCGCGCGGCGTCGTACTGCGGTTGGTAGGCGAGCTGGAACTCGCCCTGCACCAGCCCCTCGCGCAGGTCGTTCTCCAGCGCCAGCCGCGACTGCAGCGCCTCGCCCAGCGCCGGCGTGAACAGCTGGAAGGTGTCCTTGCCCAGGTGCTTGGCCTGGCGCATCGCCGCGTCCGCGCAGCGCATCGCGTCGCTGGCGTCGCCGGCCTGGTCCGGCAGCAGCACCGCGCCGGTGCTGGCGCGCAGGTGCAGCCAGTGGCCGTCGAAGAACAGCGGCTGTGCCAGCCCCGTCTGCAGCCGGCTCGCATAGGCCTGGAGCGCCGACGCGTCGGGCCGCGGCGTGAGCAGCACGGCGAACTCGTCGGCCGACAGCCGCGCCGCCGTGTCGCCCGGTCGGCAGAGCTGGCGCAGGCGCTGGCCGGTCGCCTGCAGCGCGGCGTCGCCGGCCGCGTGGCCGAACTGGTCGTTGATCTGGGTGAAGTTGTCCAGGTCCAGCAGCAGCAGCGCCGCGCCGCCGTCCTGGCGCAGCGCCTTGTCCAGCAGGCGGCGCAGGTGCTCGCGGTTGGGCAGGTCGGTCAGGGCGTCGAAGCGCGCCAGGTAACGCGTGCGGCGCTCCGCCTCCTGCATCTGCGCGCGCAGCCGCTTGGACAGCAGCCAGGCCAGGCCCGCGGTCGCGGCCAGCGTGCCCAGCGTCGCCACGATGAACTGCGCCAGGTCCGACCACATCGGCCAGCGGCTCGCCGCCAGCGACAGCGTGCCCACCGGATGGCCGTCGGCCAGGACCGGCACCTCCAGCGTCACCTCGCCGGCCCAGTCCTCCAGGCGCGAGCGCTGCGCCGGCGGCCGCGCGTACAGCGCCATCGAGCTGCCGTCGCGCTTGAGCAGCCGCGCCCGCAGCGTGGCCGGGTTCTGGCGCAGCGCCTGCAGGATCTCGCCGGCGTCCTCGCGGCTGTCGAAGACCAGCGCGGCGGAGGCGGTCTGCGCCACGATGCCCGCCTGCGTGCGCAGGTCCTCGAGCTGGCGGTCCTGCAGCCGCCAGTACTGCAGCACGCTGAGCAGCAGGGCGAAGGTCAGCAGCGCGGCCAGCGAGACGGCCAGCTCGCGCCAGCGCTCCAGCGCATCGAGGATCCGTGCGTTCATGGGGAGGAGGATTGATGGCGGACGTAGCGGGCCAGGCGCAGCAGCTTCGCGCTGATCGCCAGGCCGGCGCGGCGCGCCGCGTCGAGGTCGACGTCGAAGACGATACGCCCGTCCTCGACGCCCAGGTTCAGCATCGCGCCGTGGTCGAGCATGCCGGCCGCGTCGGACAGCACGAGCAGCGTCGGCTGCTCCAGCGCCGCGTGCCAGGCGGGCTGTTCCTCCGGCAGGTAGAGCAGGTGGCAGCCGGCGAGCTGTTCCGGCCGCGTGACGCGGCGCGGCTCGATCGCGAGCTGCCGGATCGAGCGTCCGGCCAGGGCCAGCATCGCGGTCCCCAGCCGGCTCTCGCCGGCCAGGCACAGCTGCAGCGTGCGGCCGGCCTCGCGCTCGGCGGGCCAGGTCACGAACATCAGCGCGCGGTAGACCACCTCCGCCTTCAGCGCGTCCGGCCCGGCCGCCTGCGCCGCCGCCGGCTGCGCGGCGACGAGGCCGCCCAGCAGCAGCCACAACGCAGCGAACGCCCGCCAGGCGCGCCCGCGGCCCGGACGGCCCCGGGCGCTTGCGTGCATCGACATCGGCGGCATCGGCATCGGCATCGGCATCGGCATCGTCGCGGCGTTCAGAACGACAGCCGCCAGTCCAGCCGCCAGGCGCGGCGGGGCTGCGGGATCGCGCTCAAGGCCGCATCGGGCGAGGACGGGTCCAGGTTGGCCCGGTCCAGCAGGTTGTCGACATGCAGGGCGACGCTCTGGCGGGTGTCGATGCGGTAGCGCAGGTGCGCGTTGACGACCACCTCCGGCGGCACCCTGACGCGTCCGAGCCGCGCGCCCAGCGCGGTGCCCTCGACGCCGAGCTGCCACGGGCCCCACTCGGGCGTGATCGCATGGCCCTTGAGCATCCAGCCCGGCGCGTTGCTCAGGCGGCGGCCCTGGTCGTCGCGGGCGTCCATCCAGGACGCGCTGGCGCGCCACAGCCAGCCGCCGTCGACGCGCTGCTCGATGCCCAGGTCCAGCCCCCGCATCCGCACGCGGCCGCGGTTGACGAACTGCAGCACCGCGTCGGGATCGTCGCCGAGCGGGACCTGCTCGATCAGCCGGTTCAGGCGCGTGTCGTAGACGTTGGCGCTGACCGCCTGGCCCGAGGGCAGCAGGACTTCCCAGGCCAGTTCGGCGGAACTCAGGCGCTCGGGTTCCAGCGACGGATTGGCGAGCTGGGTCTGGCCGCCGTCGCTGTAGTAGCGCTCGTACAGGTTGGGCGCGCGGAAGGAGCGCGCCCACATCAGCTTGAGCGTCTGGCGGTCGTCGGGCCGGTAGACCAGCACCGTGCGCGGCGACAGCGCCGGCGCGAAGCCGCGCGCGTGGTCCAGCCGCAGCCCCGTGGTCAGCTGCCACGCCTGCGACAGGCGCCACTGGTCCTGCACCGACAACGCGGCGGAGTCCTGCGTGACGTTGGCGTCCAGCCGCGACTCGTACGGCGCGACGCGGTAGTTGCGCTGCACGCCGTACGGCGAGGTGCGGACCTCGGCGCCGGCCATCAGTTCATGGTTGAGCAGGCCGCGCCACAGGACGCGCGCGTCCAGCGTCAGCCACTGCGTGTAGGCCTCGTCCTTGTCGATGAGGTCGGGGGACTGGCCGTAGACGTAGCGGCCGCGGAAGTCGTACTGCGCCAGCGCGAGCCGGACGCTGCGCCGCAGCTCGTCCTGCCAGCCTTCGTCGTAGGCGGCCTCGACCATCAACTCACGGTCGGTGTAGCGGGTGCCCGACGCGCCGGGCAGCGTGCCGTAGGGCGCGGTGGCAGCTTCCTTGTCGCGCTGCACGGCGGCCATCGACAGCTTCCAGCGGCCCAGCCGGTACTTCGCCAGCACCGAGGCCTGGCGCTCGCCGTCGAGGCCGCGGACCCAGCCGTCGGGCGTGCCGAGCTCGGGCACGAAGAGGTCCTCGCCGGCGCCGCGCTGCAGGTTCACGCCGAGGAACAGGTCGCCGCCGGCCGCGTCGGCCAGGCCGTAGTGCATCTCCGCGCGGCGCTGGCCGCGCTCGCCGACGCTGCCCAATACCGACAGGCCCGGCGCATCGGCGCCGTCCAGCGTGACGACGTTGACGACGCCGAGCAGCGCATTGCTGCCGTAGATCGACGAGCCCGGTCCCTGGACCAGTTCGACCCGCTTGACCCATTCCGCGACGACGGGGAACTCCAGTTGCGGCAGGCCCTGGTCGTAGATCGCGTCGTTGACGCGCTGGCCGTCGATGGCCATCAGGATCCGGGAGTTGTAGTCGCCGGGGCGGTTGAAGCCGCGCAGGCCCATGTTGCTGTAGCTGCGCGTGTTGCCCAGGTAGACGCCGGGCAGCCGGGACAGCATGTCGCCGACCGTCTGGTGGCCCAGCGCCGCCGATTCCTGGCGGCCGAGGACGCTGACCGCGGCGGGCGCGTCCATCAGGCTCTGCGCGTATCGCGACGGGCCCTGCACCTCGCGCTTGAGCAGCGCCTCGAGTTGTTCCTCCTCGGCGGGCGTCGTCGCGGCGACGGCCGGCGCGGCCAGGGCCAGGAGCAACGGGCCCCAGGCGGACCAGACGAGCGTGTGCTTCACGGGAGGAGCGCCCGTCGGGGCGCGGAATCGGGAGGAGGCGCAGCTTATCGGCGCGGTGCCCGGCCCGCGTCGTCAGAGTTCACGGAATGCGCGGGCCGACCGTAACAGCGCCCCGAGGCGTGAAGGCGTGCGCCTCCTGCGGGCGCGCGTTGGTTCGCCTGTCGATAAACCGGTCGCGCCGACGCGGGGGGCGCCGGCGCGAGGGTCGCTCGCTCAGGCCGCGAAGCCGCCGTCGATCAGCAGGTCCGCGCCGGTGACGAAGGCCGCTTCCGGGCTGGCCAGGTAGGCGACCATGCCCGCGATCTCGTCGGCCTTGGCATGGCGGCGCAGCGCCATCAGGTCGTGCAGGCCGGTGCCGAAGTCGGTGTGGGCGGGGTTCATGTCGGTGTCGACCGGGCCGGGGGCCACGTTGTTGACGGTGATGCCGCGCGGGCCCAGGTCGCGCGCCATGCCCTTGACCAGGCCGATCAGCGCCGACTTGCTCATCGCGTACACCGCGCCGCCCGCGAACGGGATGCGCTGCGCGTTGGTGCTGCCGATGTTGATGATCCGGCCGCCGTCGCCCATGTGCCGGGCCGCCGCCTGCGAGGCGACGAACACCGAGCGCACGTTGACCGCGAGCGTCTGGTCGAGGTCCTCCAGCGAGAAGGACTCGGTCGGGCCGACGCGCAGCACGCCGGCGCTGTTGACCAGGATGTCCAGCCGGCCGAAGCGTTCGGCCACGCCGTCGATGGCGCGGGTCAGCGCGGCGGCGTCGGTGGCGTCGGCCTTGACGGCGATGGCCTTGCCGCCGGCGGCGGCGATCTCCTCGACCAGCGCTTCGGCCGCGATCGCGGAGGCGGCGTAGCCGATGGCGACGGTGGCGCCGTCGCGGGCCAGGCGGCGGGCGGTGGCGGCGCCGATGCCGCGCGAACCGCCGTGGATGAAGGCGACCTTGCCGGTGAAAGTGGTGTTGCTCATGACGTGTTTCCTTTCGGAGAGGGGGTGGTTGATGAGCAGAGTTTGGGCGTCACGACCTGATTCCGGTAGTCGCAAAGCGGCGCGTTCAGCTTCAACCATTGGTATAAGCTGCGCCGCCATGTCGACCGAACTGCGCAGCCACCTCGACGCCTTCATCGCCGCCGCGGACGAGGGCAGCTTCTCCGCCGCGGCGCGGCGCCTCGGGCTCACGCCCGCGGGCGTCAGCAAGAGCGTGGCGCAATTCGAGGCGCGGCTCGGCGTGCGGCTGTTCCAGCGCAGCACGCGGCGGCTGGCGCTGACCACGGACGGCGAGCGGCTGTACGCCCAGGTGCGGCTGCCCTGGAGCGAGATCGGCGACGCGCTGACCGACCTGCGCCAGGGCGCGGGCAAGCCGGCGGGCACGCTGAAGGTGGCGCTGGCCTACACGGTGGGGCGGGAGTACTTCGTCCCGATGATGGGCGAGTTCACGCGCCGTTATCCGGACGTCGTGCCGGACCTGCACTTCGACAACCGGCAGGTGGACCTGATCGCGCAGGGCTTCGATGTCGCCATCGGCGGCGGCATCGAGCTGACCGACGCGCTGATCGCGCGCGAGCTCGCACGGCTGCGCATCGTGCTGGTCGCGTCGCCGGCCTACCTGAAGGCGCATCCGGCGCCGAAGCATCCGTCGGACCTGGCGCGGCATCGTGGGCTGCTGCGGCGCTCGCTGGGCTCGGGCCGGCTGGTGCCGTGGGCGCTCAAGAGCAAGGCCGGCGAGGAGGTGGTGGCCAGCGTGCGGCCGGTGATGGTGCTGGACGACCCGGAGGCGATGGCCCGCGCGGCGGCCAGCGGCATGGGCATCGCGCTGCTGCCGCGGCCGCATGCGCTGCCGCTGCTGGAGCGCGGCGAGCTGGTGCGGGTGCTGTCGGACTGGTCGGCCGATTCGCGGCCGCTGTCGATCTACTTCACCAGCCGGCGGCTGGTGCCGGCGAAGGTGCGGGTGTTCGTCGACTTCGTCGTCGAGGAGTTCCGCGCGCGCGGGCATGCGGGGCGCTTCGGGCAGGGGTGAACCCTCGGACGAACGATTACGCGTGGGTACGCCCCTAGCATCGGGCGATGACCCACCTTCCTTCCCGTCGTCAGCTCCTCGGGCTGGCCGCAGCGGCCGCCACGGCCTCGATCTCCTCCGCGGCCTTCGGCGCAGCATCCCCGATCGCCACGCGCGCCGCCGCGGGCGCGACGCCGCTGCGGCTGTCGCCACGGCGCCTCGAGCAGGCGCTGCGGCGCATGGTGACGTCGGGCCGCGCTGCCGGTGTCTCGGCGGTGGTCTGGCAGGACGGCGCGGAGCGCTGGTTCGGCGCCTTCGGCCAGGCCGACCGCGAGGCGCGGCGGCCGATGGCGCGCGACACGATGGTGCGCCTGTGGTCGATGACCAAGCCGGTGGCGTCGGTGGCGCTGATGCGGCAGTGGGATGCCGGGCGTTTCCGGCTGGACGACCCGCTGGGCCAGTACCTGCCGGAGTTCAAGGCGATGCGCGTGTTGGCCGACGATGGCCGCGGCGAGCGGCCGGCCGAGCGGCCGATCCTCGTGCGCGACATCCTGCGGCACACCTCGGGCCTGACCTACGGCATGCTGGACGGCCCGGCCGATCGCGCGTTCCGGGCCGCGGCGCCGTTCGAGACATCGCGCGACCTGGCCGCGTTCAGCCGCGCGGTGGCGGCGCTGCCGCTGCGCCACGAGCCCGGAACGGCTTGGCACTACGGCACGTCCACCGACATCGTGGCGCGGCTGGTGGAGGTGCTGGCCGACGAGCCCTTCGACGTCCATGTGCGCGAGCGCCTGTTGCGGCCGCTGGGCATGCGGGACACGGACTGGACGCTGCCCGACGCGCGCCGGGATCGCATGGCCGCGACCTACGGGGCCGAGGCGGGCGGGGCGCTGAAGCGCGAGGCGGACATCGATTTCGCCTTCGCCAGCGGCGGGGCCGGGCTGATCGGCCCGATCGACGACTACCTGCGCTTCGCGCGCATGCTGCTGGGCGAGGGCGCGCTGGGCGACACGCGCGTGCTGCGGCCGGCGACGGTGCGGCTGATGATGGCGGATCACCTCGATCCGGCCCTCACCGAGCGCCACTTCCACAGGAGCCCGGGACTGGGCTTCGGGCTGGGCGGCTCGGTGCGCATCGCGCCGCCGGCGGCCGACGAGCCGGCGGGCGCGGTGGGCGAGTTCTCGTGGGGCGGCATGGCCTCGACGCTGTTCTGGGTCGATCCGGCGAACCGGCTGGCGGTGGTGTTCTTCGCCCAGAAGGTGCCGTTCGACGAGGCACTGCATCGCGAGTTGCGGCGCGCCGTCTACGGCTGAGCGCCCGACGCCCGACGCCCGACGCCTGACGCCTGGCACCCGACGCCTGACGCCCGAGCCTGCGGTGTGGCGACGGGCGACGGGCGGGTCTGGACTACCAGAGCTTGTGCTCGGTCTTGGCGAGTCCGCCCTGGGAGTTGAACGGGCGCGCGACGCGGGCGACGGTGCTGTCCATGATGATCTGGGCGGGGTTGATCATCCCGGGATAGCAGTAGTTCGAGACCGAGTAGACGCATTCGAAGCCCAGGGTGAGGGCCCAGCAGTCGACGATGCGCGCGTCGGTGTTCCATTCGACGGAATTGGGCAGCAGGCCGCTGCGGCCGCGCGGTCCGGCGCGGCCGACGACGACGAAGCAATGCTTGGCCATGCCCTTGCCTTCCCAGGAGACGATCTCCAGGCGCGGCCGGGCGGTGCGCATCGGCGTGGTGCCCAGGACGTGGCCGGCGTAGTAGGCATAGGCGGTGCATTCGCCGGCGCGGTTGCGGTTGACGTTCATGAAGGCCTGCTCGAGCGCGGGCGCGTTCCAGGCGGCGGTGGGGTCGACCAGCAGCGGCATGCCGGTCTTGAGGGCGCCGCGTTCGCGGATGGCGTCCTGGCGGCTCTTGGGCAGGGCGGTGTTGACGCACTGGGGGAAGGTGCCGACGTCGTTGCAGGCGTAGTTCCGGCATTGCTCGAGGGTGACGCGCGCGGCGTTGATGAGCGCCATCACGCTGCCGCCGACCGGGGCCGCGGCGACGGTGGCGACGGGGGCCGGCGGGGTGCGGGCGTAGTCGTTGCTGGTGCCCCAGACGACGACCAGCGAGCGCAGCGCGGGGTCGTACTTGGCGAGGCGGCGATCGTTGGGATCGGCGCAATGGCGCTTGGCGGCGGCGACGTCGGCCAGCCGGGTGGCCTGGTTGGTGGGGGTGCGCAGCCAGGCCAGGAGGTTGCGCAGGCTGCTGCGGCTCTCGGTGAACTTGTCGGTGCTGTCCGTGACGTGCGCGATGAACGCGGCGATCTGCTGCGCAGGGGTCATCATGGCTTCGCTCCGTCGCCGTCCTGGATCGGAGGAACGTAGGCGGCGTGTCGGGTGGATTCAAGATCCAAAGTCACTTGCCGATTCGATGGGCCCGCCAGAGGCCGTGCGCCTTGCGATGAGCGCCGCCTTCACACCCCCGGCACGCACACCATCGCGATGCTGGCCCACACGCCGAAGCTGAAGTACGGCGTGAGCCACAGCGCATCGGCCTTCCACGCGTCCCAGCTGCTGCCCGGCACGCGGCGATGCCAGGCGTCGCGCGCGCCTTCGTCCAGGCGCATGTAGACCAGGCCGCTGGCGCGGCCGTGGCGATAGCGCCGGCAGTACATCGGCACGTCCACGCCCAGCACGTACGCGACGAAGGACAGCGAGCCGAAGATGCCGAGCATCGCCAGCGCATGCACCCAGCCCGTGCTGTCCACCGCGACCACGCCCAGCAGGATCGCGATCCACGAGAAGCCCGCGGCCCACAGCGAGGACTCGACCGCCTGGGTGATGTGGTTGAGCGTCAGCACGCTGTGCCAGCAGAAGCCCTGCGCGACGATCATGAACATCGGCACCGACCACGCGGCCCGCTGCACCCACGCATTGCCGACGTGCGCGCCCAGTTGGTGGACCAGCAGCCCGAGCTGCAACGCGAAGCAGATCTCGGCGACGGTGGCCGCGGCGCGGCCCAGGAAGATGCTGGACAGCCGGTGGTCGACGACCACCAGGCGCTCGAGGTCCACGCGGGGGAACAGCGAGCGGTAGGCGCAGACCAGCACGTAGACGCCGGACAGCGCGAGCTGCAGGTGCGCGTGGAAGCCGCTGACCGGCGCGACGTTGAGCACCACCAACCACAGCCCGATGTTGAGCACGGCCAACCCGCGCAGGGCCCGCCACCAGGACAACACCCGGGCATCCGGGCCGACGATCGCTAGCGAAGAAATATGGCGGTTTGATGACATGGCCCCGCCAGCCTAACCGGCTGTCGGCCCCGCGGGAGAACGTCCCTGCGCGTCATCGGGTCTCAAGGGGCTCGAACGGGCCATAGGGCATTCACCGGGCGCTCCAGCACGCGCGAGGCGACGGGATGGAAGACCTCGGGCGCCAGCCGGCCGTCGGCGACGGCCTTGGCGAGCCACTGCTCCAGCGACCCGCCGGTCTCGA
This sequence comes from Mitsuaria sp. GD03876, assembly GCF_029840635.1. Classification (GTDB taxonomy): domain Bacteria; phylum Pseudomonadota; class Gammaproteobacteria; order Burkholderiales; family Burkholderiaceae_C; genus Roseateles. The sequence continues at coordinate 198,029 of NZ_JAOCCU010000002.1, forward strand.
TCCAGCGATCCTGGCGCAGCAGCCCGTACAGGCCGGCGGCGATCACGTGCATGCCGTCGTCGGCCTTGCGCCAGCGATCGGCGGGATTGCGTCCCACGCCCAGCGCCTCGCTGATCAGCTGGTCGAGGGCCTGGACCAGGTCCTCGTTGAGCATGCCCTTGAGCGTCGTGTAGCCCCAGCGCGGATCGTGGTCGCGCACGATCGTCGTGATCAGCGTGTCGCGCTCGAAGGCGGCGAGGGCGGCGGTCGCGGCCGGGCCCTCCATCGGCACCGGCGGATGGAGCATCTCGTGCGCGGCGATGCGCACGGTGGTCGCTGTGTCGTAGTCGGCCGACTGCAGGAAGGTCTGGCCCTGCACCTTGATGCCGTGCGGCTTGGAGAACTGCAGCAGCACGATCTGGATCTCGGGATCGAAGCGCCGGCCGGTGAGCTTCTCCTGCCAGGTGATCACGTCGAAGCCGGCCAGCGCGCGGCTGACCTCGGCGATGCGGCGGTCCAGGTCGGTGCCGATGCGCTCCTGGCGGAAGGCGGCGAAGCCGGCCTCGCGCATCGCGCCGAGGATCGCGTCGAGCCGGGGCGCCGCGCGATCGAACCAGGCCCAGTCGGACTCGCTCCAGTAGCTGCTGGCCTGGTAGCCCGGGAGGATCAGCGTCTGCCGCGACTGCAGCGCGGTCAGCAGCGTGTCGATCGTCGCGTCGTTGCCGTTGGCCGAGAACAGCACCTGCAGGTTGGGACCGAGCAGGCCGAAGCCGTCCTTCGTCGCCTCGTTCCACAAGCGGCCGACGTCCGCGCGGATCGCCTCGGGCAGCCGGGGCGCGAAGGCGGCGGCATCGTCGGCGTAGAAGTCCAGGTAGAGCTGCGTGCCCGACAGCGGCCCGAGGAAGGCGATCGCGTCGGCGCCCTCGGAGGCGCGCACCTTCCACCGGGTGCGGTTGACCTCGGGCTTGGGCTGGGCGGCCGCGGGCGCGCTGGGCAGGAGGGTGGCGGCCCAGGCGGCCAGGGGCGCGGAGAGGAGGGTTCGGCGTTGCATGGCCCCGATGCTAGGCAGCGCGGGCCGTCCGTTCTTGAACGGACTTAACCCAACAGGCGCTTCGGCGTCAGGCCGGTGAGGGCGACCAGGGCGCGGGTGAGGTGGGCCTGGTCGGCGAAACCGGTTTCGGCCGCGAGCGTCGCCAGCGAGCCCTGCCAGCCGCGCATCTGGCGCAGCGCCTGCATGGCGCGCAGCTCGAGGCGGTAGCGCTTCGGGCTGGTGCCGTAGGCGCGGCGGAAGCCGCGGCTGATCGAGGGTGGCGCGATGCCCATGGCGTCGGCCCACTCGGTGAGGTTGAGCGCCGGATCCGACGCGAGCGCCGCGGCCAGCAGGTCGGGCCAGTCGTCGAGGCGGGCGGTGGAGGGACGGAAGGTCTGGCGCAGCAGCTCGGCGGCCTCCAGGGGATCGCGCTCGGCAAGCCGGGCGATCGCGTCGGGGTCGGCGACGTGGCCCAGCAACTGGCCGAGGTCGCCCGCCGGCACCGGCAAGTTCAGCACCTGGGCGCCGACGCGGAAGAACTCGTTCTGATGGGACTCGTGCTCGGCGTGGAAGACGGCCTGGCCGGCCTCGACGCGCAGGCGGCCGCGATCGCCGGCCTCCACGTAGCCCCCCGCGAGCACGAGCGCGACATAGCCGTGCCGATGGCGGTGGCGGGTCATGCGCTCGAAGGCGGGGTGCAGGGAGATCGCGGACGTCACGGGGAGGCCTCTCACGAGATCGGAATCACGGAGCCGGCGCGAGGCGGGCTACGGAGCGGGGCAGTATCGCCGTCTCCTCACGGACATCCCGTTGGTCAGGCTCCCCGGTGTTCACCCCTGCGTCGCAGGCCGAGATAACCCACCAGCAGCGCCATCACCGCCACGCCCACCCACATGGACACCTGCCAGCCCTCGACGAACGCGCCGCGCGCGGCCGAGAGCAGCCTGGCATCGGCGGTCTGCGGACCGGCCGAGGCCAAGTGCGAGAGCCCCTTGCGCGCCAGCGCCAATCCGGATCCCTGTACGTCGCTCAAGCGCGCGTCGACGGCCCGGCCGTAGCCCGCCGCGAACACCGCGCCCAGCAGCGCGACGCCCAACGCGGTGCCCAGCTCCCGCGTCACGTCGTTGAGCGCCGACGCCACGCCCTGCTTCTCCATCGGCAGCGCCGACGTGATCGCTTCCGTGGCGGGGGCCATCGCCAGGCCCGTGCCCAGTCCCCACAGCAGCATGCCCGGCAGGATCGAGGCATAACCGCCGTCGATGGTGACGAAGTGCGCCATGGCCGCCAGCCCCGCGCCTCCCAGCGCGACGCCGCACGACATCGTCGGCCAGGCGCCGAATCGCCGCGCGGCACGCGGCGCGATCCCGGAGAACAGCATCATCATGAAAGCCATCGGCATCAGCGCCGAGGTCGCGCGCAGTCCGGACCATCCCAGCACGCCTTGGAAGAACGGGAACAGCACGATGAACACGCCGGCCTGGACGCCGAAGAGCACGGTCAGCGTCGCCGATCCCGCGGACAGGCCGCGGTCGCGCAGCACCGCCAGGTCCAGCAGCGGCGCCGGATGTCGCCGCTCCCAGAGCACGAACGCCACCGCGCCCGCGAGGAACACCGCCAGTCCCGACAGGGCCCACGGCGTCCCCCAGCCCTGCTTGGGTCCCTCGTCGAGGGCGAAGCACAGCCCCACGATGCTCACGGCGGAGAGCAGGGCGCCGATCAGGTCGTAGCGCTGCGCGCCCGGACCGGTCGAGTTGGGCACATCGCGCCAGGTCATGACCAGCGAGACCAGCACCAGCGCGACCGGCAACGCGAAGAGCCAGCGCCAGGTCACGAAGTCCACGAGCGCGGCGGACAGGAACATCCCGATCACCCCGCCGCCGCCGGCCACGCCGGTCCAGATGCCGATGGCCTTGGAGCGCTCCTCGGCCGGAAAGACCGCGGTGATGACGGCGAGCGTGATCGGCATGATCAGCGCCGCGCCCACGCCGCTGAGGACGCGCGAAGCCAGCATGAATTCGGTGCTCGTGCTCAGCGCGGCCCCGAGGTTGGCGAGTCCGAACAGCACCAGTCCCCCCAGCAGCGCGGGCTTGCGCCCCCACCGGTCGCCCAGGGCGCCGAGCGGCAGCAGCAAGGCCGCCAGGACCACCGCGTAGCTGTTGATGAGCCACAGCACGTCGCTCTGCGAGGCGTCCAGCGCGAGGGCCATCTGCGGCTGCGCGACGTTCAAGCCGGAGACGGAGGCGATCACCGCCATGAGCGCGAGGCACACGCTCGTCAGGATGCGCCGACGCTGCCGGGCGAGGGCGTCCGAAATCTGATTGTCGTTTGTCATGCAACTCATGATGTTGCATAAAAAGTCGAGCGTCAAGCGATCACGGGTCGCGGCGTGCTCGACGCGTGAGAAACGTCCGCAGCGGCGGACTCGTGGGAATCGGTGTTGGAGGAGGGAGGAGGGCGGCGGGCGCCGAGACGGAAGCGGACGCCTAGAGCTCGCGCGCCAGCCGCTTGGCGATGGCGGCGATCGCGCGTTCGTCGCGCTTGTAGTAGGACCACTTGCCCGCGCGCTTGACGGTCACCACGCCGATGGCGGCGAGGTCCGCGAGGTACTTCGAGGTGGTCGAGAACGCCAGGCCCTGGCCCGCCTGGATCGACGACACGCACACGCCGTCGACCTCGGGATCGCCCTCGTCCTGGGGCGGGAAGCTGCCGGGCGTCTTGAGCTTGCGCAGGATGTCCAGGCGCTGGGCGTTGGACAGCACCACGAGCACGCGAACCAACGGCATTTCTTCGGACATGGGCGGCATCGATCGAGAGGTCGGGCAGTGTAGGTCGCCATTGTCCCGGACGCCGGCAGGGACGAATTCCGTCGACTCGACGTATCGGCAATTGTCGAAATGACAATGGCGCCGCTCCGTTGATGTCGACGGAGCGACCCACACCTCAACTTCGCGAGTTCCCATGAAAGCCATCGTCCTGACCGCCTTCGGCGGCGTCGACAACCTGCAACTGCAAGACATCCCGGTGCCGGACGTCGCGCCCGGCGAACTGCTGGTGCGCGTCCACGCCACGTCCATCAATCCGCTGGACTACCAGATCCGTCGTGGCGACTACCCGGCCTACGTGCCGCTGCCTGCGGTCATCGGACACGACGTGTCCGGCGTGGTGGAGCGCGTGGGCGCTGGCGTGCACGACTTCAGGCCCGGCGACGAGGTCTTCTACACGCCGAAGATCTTCGGGCCGAAGGGCGGCAGCTACGCGGAGTTCAACGTCGTGCCGCAGGAGCTGGTGACGCACAAGCCGCGCAACCTCACGCATGCGGAGGCCGCGTCCACGACGCTGGTCGGCGGCACGGCCTGGGAGGCGCTGGTGTCCCGGGCGCGGCTGCAGCCGGCGGAAACGGTGCTGATCCACGGCGGGGCGGGCGGTGTCGGCTCGATGGCCATCCAGCTGGCGAAGTCGATGGGCGCGCGGGTGCTGACCACCTGCCGGTCAGCGCAGGCCGACTTCGTCCGGTCGCTGGGCGCGGACGAGGCCATCGACTACGAGGCCGGGGACTATGTCGAGCAGGTGGCCGAGCTGACGGGCGCGGGCGGCGTGAACATCGTGCTGGACACCATCGGCGGGCAGACGCTGGAGCGTTCGCCGCAGGTGCTGGCGGACGCGGGGCGGGTGGTGTCGATCGTGGACATCGCCACGCCGCAGAACCTGATGGCCGCCTGGGGCGTGAACGCGGAGTACCACTTCGTCTTCACGCGGCAGAACCGCGGCAAGCTGCTCGCGCTGAAGGCGCTGCTGGAACGCGGGCGCATCCGGCCGGTCATCGGCGCGACCTTCCCGCTGGCGGAGATCGGCGCGGCGCACACCGCGCTGGAACAGGGGACGCACCAGGGGCGGTCGATCCGGGGCAAGGTGGTCATCGAGCTGGGGTGATGCTTAAGATCGCGCGATGAAATTCGCTCGCACCACGCCCATCCTGCGCATGTTCGACGAGGCCAAGGCCCTGGAGTTCTACGTGCGGTTCCTCGGCTTCAAGGTCGATTGGGAGCATCGGTTCGAACCGGGGCTGCCGCTGTATCTGCAGATCTCCCGGGACGGCTGCGTGCTGCATCTCTCGGAACACCACGGCGACGGCTGCCCGGGCGCGGCGATGCGGATCGAGACGGATGACATCGAGGGCTTCCACGCGGAGCTGAGCGCCAAGCAGTACGGCTACGCGCGACCGGGGCTGGAAGACACGCCGTGGGGCTCCAAGGATGTCTGCGTGACCGACCCGTTCGGGAATCGGTTGACGTTCACGAATGCGATCAGCACCTGAACCCGAAGGGACCTCGACGCGCGACGTCGAGGTCCCTTCGCGCAACGCCAATGACCATCAATCCTCAAGAGGAATCGCCGGCGATCGATCGGGCCTGCGAGAACACCGCAGCCATCGAGACTCCCGTCGTTCGGCTCACCGGGTGGAACAAGGGCGCGTTGACCGTGTCTGCGATCCAGGCGGTTCGCCGGCATTCGTCTCTTGGCCTGTCATCAGCAAAGCAATTGGTCGAGGCTTGCCTGGATGGCGAGCGGCCTGTCGTCCTGACACGGTCCTTGGAAACGGCCAAGGCGATGGCGTCGGAACTGGCGTCGTTTGGGTTCCAGGCAGAAGTCTGCGATGCGGTCGAAGAACGCCTCGGTCCGGCGGAGGGATGAGGGATGCCGAAGTCTCTTGAACTCAGGGAACTTGAAGCCTTGGTTGAGGCGGCGCTTCAGCGCTGTACGCCGGACCAGAGGGACGCGTTCTCGCGCTACCGCGTTCCCTTCTACGAAGTGCCCATTCGTCGAGGCGATGCCTTGGAACGGGTCCATGTCGTCGCCCATCTGCCGCTCGGCCTGCTGTACTACGAAGACGTGGAAGAAGGCTTCGAGGTGTCGACGTTGGCGGCCGACGGCGCGATTGCCGAGCCCGGCGCCAATCAATTCGACCTCCGCCACATCCTTTTCCAGATGGGCCATCGGTAAGGGCGGAGGCGGGTCGTCGACGCTGCCGTGCGAGCTTCGAGAAGTCACCTCGGCCGGACCAGATCGGCGTCACACGTCATTCGTTGACGGATGGACTGGGCGGCACCTGCGCCGAGGCCGCCTCTTCAGCGGCCGCCTGACGCGCCCGCGCCCGTCGCTTGAGGAAGACCTCGATCTCCTTGATCGACTGCAGGTCGCCTCGTTCACGGGCGGCTTCCAGGCCGTGATGCCAGACGACCTCGGCCTCATCCCCGCGGTCCAGCCGCTCCAGCGCCTTGCCGAGCAGCTTCCAGGCGGCGGAGTAGCTCGGATCCTGCCGGGTGGCCTCCCGCAAGTGGCCTTCGGCCGCTGCGAACTGCTCTTCGCGCAGGAGCGCCTGGCCCAGGCCGTAGCGCAGCATGGCGCCGTCGCGGCCGCTCGCCAGCAAGCGCTCCAGGTTGGCTCGCAGGCTCTGGGTGGTGGGAATCGTGGGATTGCCTTGATGGGTCGTCATGGGGAGATTTCACCTCTGATTGATTCACCTCACCGGCGCCCCTGCTTGAATCTCGCGTTTCCAGTCATCCGCATCGGCCCGGCGAACGTAGAACGAGGGTCCAGACTTCGGGACCGCATGATGCGCCGCAGCGAAATGTCCTTCAGGCGATGGCGGGAGGCTGAGTTCCAGGCTCACCGCCTTCAGGAGGCGCTCGCCGGAGCAGGCGGCGCCAGCCGGGAGACGTTGGCACAACTGGTGGCCCACAGGGCCGTGGCGGCCATGCTGCTGCGCGAGTACCTGCGCGACACCGCGTCCGACGCCGCGGCGAGCCGGCCCGCCGAGCTCAGGGGAACAGGGCCGGCCTTCCAGTAGGGGCAACGGGAAGCGCGGCGCTAGCGGGCCGCCGTCAACACCCTGTCGACCACGACATCGAGCCAGCCATCGTTCGCCACCGCCTCCGACCGCGCGGCATCGTGGCCCACCTGAAGGGCGATCTCCGCGTCGCGACCGTGCGCAAGCGCCTCGGGTCAGCCCGTCTTGATGAGCTTGACCCCGATCACCGCGCTGCCCAGGCCAATCGCGAACCACAGCGCCGCAAGCACCCGTTGACCGCCTTCTTCTCCCAGCAGTTCGGCTGCGATGAGCGAGAGCCCGCAAAGGGCTCGGCAGGAAAGGCCTGACGGCGGGCGTCCATCCGCCACCAACAACTGACGACCAGCGTCAGCCATCACGACGATGCCAACGGCAAGTGCCAACCAAGCGAACCATTTGATGCCACGAGTCATCGAGCGATGGTAAGGGGAGGTGCTTCGCGAGCTGTTTCCGACGCGCGAGATCGTGCAGCTGAACATCGACGCGATCGCCGCGGGCGGCGGCGGCATCCACTGCACGACGCAGCAGCAGCCCGCGTGAGGCGCAACGGTCCGATCGCTCAGCCCTGCTGACCGGCTTGAACGATCCCGGCTTCCCCGGCCTCGTTCCCCTCCAGCGACCCCAGCGCCCGCCGCAAGCTGCTCGCGCTCGGCTTGTCGACGAACACGCATTGCTTGTTGTGCCGCTTGCAGTGGTCCTTCACCCGCCAGTACGCGTCGTGGCTGATGCATCCCGTCTGGCAGATCACCAGGTCCGCCGCGGCCAGGCTCGCGTCGAGCTTGGCCACCGCGTCCTCCTCCCCGCCGTCGTGATGCAGGAACCGTCCGCCCGTGCGCTCGATCAACTGGCGATAGATCGGCACCACCGCCGGCCGTCCGCCGACGCACAGCACCGAGCGCTCGTCCAGTGACGGCAGCGCCGGCTCGATGGCCAGGGGCGCTTCCGCCTGGCGCGCGCTCTCCGCGTACTGCGCGAGCTGGCGCTCCATCTGCGACAGCGTCTGCTGCAGCTCATCCGCGCGTCGCTGCTCCCGCTCCGCCTGCTGCCGAGCGGCCAGCAGCGCGCGTTTCAGCTGATGCAGCCGTTCCTGCTGCGTCTGCAGCTGCCGCGCCTGCTCATGCCGATGCCGCAAGCCGGGAATGCTTTCCTCGAGTTGCTGCATCTCCTCCCGCAACCCGGCCGTCAGCGTGTCGCGCGCCATCAGCTCGCCGCGCAGCCGCAGGCACTCCGCCTGCGACGCCTCCAGCGCCTGCGCCCGCTCCGCCAGCAGCCGCGTGCTGCGCGATTGCGCCTGCGCCAGCTCGCGCGCCAGCACCGCGTTCTCGTCGTGCAGTTCATCGAGCCGCTGCAGGTCGGCCCGGTTGGCCGAGCCCACCTGGTGCTGCAGCATGTGGATGTCGCGCAGCACCTGCTCCTGCAGCGCCGCGTCGCAGCGCGCGTGCGTCAGCGCGCCCCACAGCGCGCCGCCGACGTCGTTGCCCTGCTGCGCCGCGTTCCACCAGCGCGTCAGCGCCTCGGCCGTCTTGTGCTGCGACGACTGCCGCAGCGCGATCGCATAGCGCTGGTCCAGCTCCTTCTGCAGCATCTCCGACACCGCACCGCGACGCGCGCATTCGTTGATCGCGCCGCAGTGCATCTCGTAGTCGTTGGTCAGCGTCTGACCGCCGAGCACCTTGCCCAGCTTGCGCCGCAGCACCGGCATCGGCAGGCACACGCCGATCACCGGGCACAGCGCCTGCGACGGCAGTTCCCACAGCCGGCGCCGCCGCGAGCCGCGCGGCACCGGCGTCTCGTCCGAGGCCGAGGACGGCGCCTCGCCGCGCGCCAGCGCCTGGGCCAGCGGCAGCCCCGCCACCGCGGCCGGCACCGCGTCGCCTTCCTGCAGGAAGACACCGCCGCCGGTCACCGCGCCCGCGGCGGACCCGAGCAGCGGGAAGTCGCCGCTGGAGCCCGCGGGGCCGGCGTCCGGCCGGGCCAGCAGGTTCAGGAGCGAGAGGGAAGAGGGCTTGTCGCACATGGCGTGGACTCCTTACTGCAGGGTGGACGGCTGGAGCGCGAAACGCACCGGGTACTCGACCCAGCTGACCAGGCGCTGGTCGCCGCGCCGGGCCGGGATGTAGGGACAGGACTCGGCCACGCGCCGCGCGGCCTCGTCCAGCAGCCGCCAGCCGCTGCCGCCGGCCACCACGACTTCCGCCGCGCGGCCCTCGGCATCGACCTTCACCCGCAGCAAGACCTGACCCTGGATGCCGCGCTCGCGCAGCATCGCCGGGTAGTGGTGCGTGGTCTGGCGCTCGCTGCACAGGCGGTGATCGGCCGGCAGGCCGGCCGGCGTTTCCGAAGGGACCGGCACGGGCGGCGGCGGCATCGTCGTCGCCGCGACGGCCGTGACCGCGGCCACCGCCACGGGACGCGGCGCGGTCGCCGAACTGAGCTCGGCGGCGATCGCCGGCGCGGACGCGCCTGGCGGGTCGAATCGCAAGGGCGTCGTCGCGACGGACACCGGCGGCGTCGCCTCGATCTGCACCGTCGGCGGCGGGATGTCGGGGACCGGCGGCGCGGACAGCATCGCGCGCGGCAGTTCCACCGGCACCGGCGTGGTCGTCGGCGCCGGCGCGGCCGAGGACGGCAGCAGGCGCGCGCTGATCGTCAGCGGGATCGCCGCCTTCGGCCGCGGCGCGAAGGCGCTGGCCAGCGCCAGCAGCAGCGCCGCGTGGACCGCGGCGGTCACCGCCCAGCCGCGCCAGCGCGGGCGGTCATGCAGCCGCAGGGTCAATGCGCTCATGCGCGCGCTCCCACGCGTGTCGTGAGCCGCGGCAGGACCGCGAGGCCGTGTTCGTCCTCGAGCAGCCGCAACGGCGTGTCGTAGAGCTGTTCCAGCAGCGGCAGCGCCGCGGGCACCGCGTCGCAGTCGGCCAGCATCCGGCCGGCCTTCATCAGCCACAGGCGCTCGAAGTGGTTCATCGCCAGGTTCAGGTCGTGCAGCACCGCGACCAGCGCATGCCCGCGCGCCGCAGCGAACTCGGACATCGCCGCCATCAGCGAGACGCTCAGTCCCGGATCGAGCGCCGCTACCGGCTCGTCGACCAGCAGCAGGCCGTCGCGCGCGTCCCAGGCCTGCGCGAACACCCGCGCCAGCTGCACGCGGGCCTGCTCGCCGCCCGACAGGGTGTCGAAACGCCGGCCGAGCAGATGCCCGGCCTGGGCTTGCGCCAGCGCCTCGCGCACGATCGTGTCCTGCTGACCGTCGCCCTGGCGCGCGACGCGGCCCAGCGCGACCACCAGCTCCACCGGCAGCCCGAAGGCGACGCCATGTTGCTGCGGCAGAACCGCGCGCCGGCGCGCCAATGCCGCCGGCGACCAGGTCTCCAGCGGCTGGCCGTCGAATCGAATCGTGCCGGCGGCCGGCCGCAGCTCGCGCGCGACGAGCCGCAGCAGCGTCGACTTGCCCGCGCCGCTCGGGCCGAGGATCGCGATGCGCTCGCCCGCGTCGACGCGCAGCGTCACCGGGCCGATCGCGGCGCCGCCCAGCGTGACCCGCAGGTCCTGCAGGCTCAGCAGCGCCGGCATCACGCGCTCCCCAGGCGGCGCACCGCGCCGCGCAGCAGGAACAGGAACCACGGCGCGCCGATCAGCGCGCTGAACACGCCGACCGGGATCTCCGCCGGCACCGCCAGCGTCCGCGCGAAGGTGTCCGCGATCACCAGCAGCAGCGCGCCGGCGAGCATCGCGCTGGGCAGCACGCGGCGCTGATCCGCGTCGACCAGCTGGCGCGCCAGGTGCGGCGCCATCAGGCCGATGAAGGCGATGTTCCCGCACCAGGCGACCGCCAGCGCCGACAGCAGCGCGACCATCGTGATGCACTGCCAGCGCAGCCGCTCGACGTCGATGCCGACGTGGGCCGCCGCCGCCTCGCCCAGCGCCAGCGCGTTCAGGCGCGGCGCCACGCGCAGCGCGACGGCGCCCAGCACCAGCAGCGCGCCGCCCATCGCCGCGGCCATGATCCAGTTGGCGCCGGCCAGCGAGCCCAGCGTCCAGAAGTTGATCGCGCGCAGCTGCTCGTCGTTGGCGATGAAGCTGCACAGGCCGACGATCGCGAAGGTCATGGCCTGCAGCGCCAGCCCGCACAGCAGCAGCGCCGCGATCGAGCCCGGCGCCAGCCAGCGCGACAACCGGTCCAGCGAGAAACACACCGCCAGCGCGCCGCCGAAACCGACCAGCGGCAGCAGCCACAGGCGCGCCTCGGCGGGCAGCGCCGCGTGCAGGCCGGCGAAGACGGTCAGCGTCAGCGCCACCGCCGCGGCCGCGCCGCTGGTGACGCCCAGCAGGCTGGGCTCCGCCATCGGATTGCGGAACAGCGCCTGGCTGAGCGCGCCGGCCAGGCCCAGCGCCGCGCCCACCGCCAGCGTCAGCCCGATGCGCGGCAGCCGCAGCTGCCACAGCACATGCGCGCCGCCGGTCTTGGCCGCGTCGCTCCACGGCCCGTTGAGCCAGTCCGCCGCCGCGATCGGCACCGCGCCGAACTGCACGGCCACGATCACCGTCAGCGCCAGCGCGACGGCCAGCAGCAGCGGCCGCGGCCAGGCCCGCCGCGCCGTCGCGAGCGCGACCGGCGGGGGCAGGGCGGAACCGAGCGTGCTCATCGCCGTGTCCGTCGAGCGGCGTTCACGCCGTCTTGCCCGCCGGCGCATGCAGACCCTGCGCCAGCGTGGCCAGCGCCCGCGGCGCGCGCGGCCCGAAACCGAGCAGCTCCATCGTCTCCATGACGAGGACGCGCCGCTGCTGGCCGGCCGGCGTCTGCGCCAGGCCCGGCAGCTTGAGCAGGCCGTCGACGCCGCCGCTGGCCTCGACACCCTGCGTCGTCGCCAGGATCACGTCGGGCGCCGCGGCGATCGCCGCCTCGGGCGACAGCATCTTGTAGCCCTGCGCGTCGGCCAGCGCATTGGTCCCGCCGGCGTAGACGATCATCGCGTCCGCGCCGGTGGCCGAGCCCGCGATGCGCGCCTGGTTCGCGGCGTTGGACAGCACGAACAGCACGCGCGGCGCGCGGTGGCCGGCGGCCAGCGTCGTCACCCGCGCGCGGCTGGCGGCCCATTCGGCCTGCAGCTTCTGCGCGAGCGCCGCGGCCTGCGCCTCGCGGCCCAGCAGCTCGCCCAGGCGCCTGGTGCGCTCGAGCACGCCTTCGAAATGAAACTCGGAGCGCAGCACGTGAAGCGGCACCTTGGCCGCCTCCAGCTGGCGCAGCACCGGCGGCGGGCCGGCCTCCTCGGTGGCGACGACCAGCGTCGGCGCCAGCGACAGCAGGCCTTCGGCGGCCAGCGTGCGCGCGTAGCCGACGTTGGGCAGCTTCGTCGCCGCGGCCGGGTACAGCGAGGTGCTGTCCACGCCCACCAGCTCGCCTTGCGCGCCGAGCTCGTAGATCAGCTCGGTCAGCGCGCCGCCGATGCTGATGATCCGGCGCGGCGCGGCCGAGGCGCGGCCGCCGACGCCCATCAGCGCCGCGGCCGGCACGATCGACAGGACCTGGCGCCGGCTCAGCACGGCACCGCCTCCGGCGAGCCCTCGACCAGGCTTTCCAGCAGGTTGCGCCAGTCGCAGCGCTCGGCCTGGCCGGGCTTGCGTTCGCCGAACAGCATCGCGATCGTGCGGCCCTGCGCGTCGAACAGCTCCAGCGAGCAGACCAGCCCGTCGACCGTTGGCTTGCGCACCAGCCAGGCGCTGGCGATGTGGTCCTCGCGCAGGTGCAGGTTGAAGCCTGCGTCCAGCACGTTGATCCACGGGCCCATCATCGCGACCTTGTGCACCGGGCCGCCGTGGATCTGGATCATCCCGGGGTTGCCGACGAAGACCATGATGGACACGCCTTCCTGCGCGGCCCGGCTCAGCAGCTCCTGCGCGCTGGACAGCGGCAGCGGCTGCGCGAAGCGCGGGTCGGCGAGGCGCAGCGCCTGCGTGCGGCTCAGGCCGTGGCGCTTGAGCAGGCCGAAGAAGTCGTGCGTGTCGCGCAGCGACGCCCATTCGTTGCGGAAGGCCGCGACGTCGACGCCGGCGTCCGGCGCCTCGGCCGGCTCCCGCCACGCGTCGCCGGGCTCGAAGCCGGGCTGCTGGTCCTCGGCCAGGAAGCGCTCGACCAGCGCCTCGTAGGCCGGCAGGTCGCTGTCGGGCCGCAGGAAGACCTTGTGGATGGCCTGGCCCGCGGCGTCGAAGAACTGCAGGCTGCGCTGCTCGGCGCCGTCGGACAGCCGCTCCACCACGGCGAAGCCATGGCGCCAGTGGCTGTAGAACACGCGCAGGTCGATCGCGCCGCCCAGCACCAGCCCCACCAGCCGCTGCGGTCCCTGCGCGCTGACGTCGCGGTAGACGCCGACCTTCTCGTGCACGCAGGACTCGTTGCGGGTCAGCGCCATCAGCGGGCCCAGCGGCTCCAGCGACGCGACCAGGTCCTGCCAGTCGGCGCGCAGGCGGCGCGCGCGCAGCGGGGACTCGGCGTCGGCGAAGGGGCCGGCGTGGGCGGCCAGCAACTCGCCCTCGGAGATGCTCAGGGCGCTGGCGATGTCGCGGTGGCGGGCCTTGCGCTCCTGGCGCGCGGTCGCGAAGGCCTGTCGCAGGGCGGTGAAGCTGGCATGCATGGGTCGGAACTCCTGGTCAGAAATCGGCGCGCACCGACACCTGCAGGGCGCGGCCGGGGGCGGTGAAGGCGTCGACGACGGCCAGGCCGGCCGGCGTGCTCGCCGCGCCCTGGACATCGCTCCAGCGCCAGTACTTCTTGTCGAAGACGTTGGTGACGTAGGCCGCGACGGTCCAGGTCTGGGACAGGCGGTAGCTGCCGCCCGCGTCGACGACGTCGTACTTGCTCGGCGCGTACTGCGTCGTGCGCGGCGCGACGTAGATGTCGGACGACTTCTTGCCCGAGCTGTGCACCCAGCTGGCGTTGGCCGTCCACGGGCCCGACTCGTAGCGCACGCCGAGCTGGCCGCGCAGCGGCTGCACGCTGTTCAGCGGACGCTTCTCGCCGTTGAAGTAGCTGTGGCCGCGCGACTTGGCGACCGACGCGTTGACGCTCAGCCCGGAGGTGACGTTCCAGACCGCGCGCGCCTCGACGCCCTTGATGCGGGCCTGCGCCAGGTTGACGAACTGGTAGATCGCCGGGTCCACGTTCGGGCGGAAGGTGCCGCCGACCTGCTCCTGCGAGATGAAGTCGCGGTAGCGGTTGTCGTAGGCGCTCAGCTGCCAGCGCAGCACCTCGTCGAAGCGGCCGCGCAGGCCCAGCTCCCAGCTGGTGGAGTGCTCCGGCTTCAGGTCGGGATTGGCGATGCTCTTGTAGCCCTGCGCCGGGTTCTCGAAGCCGTTGTTGACCTGGTCCGGCGCCGGCGCGCGGAAGCCCTGCGCCCATTGCACGTAGGGCTGCAGCGTCGGCAGCGCGCGCCAGATCACGCCCACGCGCGGCGTCACGGCGTTGTCGCTCAGCGGCACCGCGGCGCCGCTGTAGCCGCCCGCCTTGGGCTTGAGGCGGTAGCTCTCGAAGCGCAGCGCGGGGATGACGGTGAAGTCGCCCGCCTCGATCTCGTCCTGCACGAAGGCGCCGGCCAGCGTGTAGGTGGTGTCGGGGAAGGGCTTGCTCGGGAAGGTCTCGCCCACCGGCGGCACCGTGCCGTTGCGCACGCCCTCGATGGTGTTGCGGCTCAGGTCGATGCCGTAGCTCAGGCGCTGGTTGGCCAGCTGCGTCTGCGCCTGCGAGCTCAGGCCGATCACGCGTTCCTTGTAGGTGCCCAGCCGCGTGCGGTCGACCGCGTTGTTGCGATCCTCTTCCGAGGCCTGGCGGGTCTCGCTGTCCTGCACGTAGAGGTGGGTCGTGGCCTGCTGCAGCCAGACCGCGTTCAGGTCCTCGTAGCGGTGCTCCAGCGAGAAGCGCGTGCGGTCGAGCTTGTCGCGGGCGGTCAGCGCGGCCGTCGTCGGCGCCGTGGCGCTCAGCGGCGGCGCGGTCACCGCCGACAGCACGTCGGTGTCGGTCTTGCGCTGGCGGTACTCCAGCGTGCCCATCAGCCGGTGGTTCGCGTTGACGCGGTACCCCAGCTTGGCCATCACGCTGTTGGTGTCGATGTCGGTCGGATTGGCCTTGGTGCGGTTGGCGTTGGGCGAGCCGTTGTCGCCTTGCGTGCGGGTCTCGTGGCCGCGGCGCACGCTGGCCTGCACCAGCGCGCTCCAGTCGCCGGAGCCGAACGCGACCGTGCCGCTGGCGGTCTTCGAATGGTCCATCGTCGCCAGGCCGAGCTTGGCGCTGCCGGCGAAGGTCTTGCCGTTGACCAGCAGGTCCTCGGGCGACAGGGTGCGCAGGCTCAGCGCGCCGGCCAGGCCGTCGCTGCCGTAGGAGGTCGAGGTCGGGCCGCGCAGGACTTCCAGGCCCGCCAGGCTGTCCAGGTCGACGAAATCGGCCCGGCCGCTGGAGAACGCGCCGAAGGCGTAGGCCTGCGGCAGCCGGATGCCGTCCACCATCATCAGCACGCGGTTGCCCTCGAGCCCGCGGATGTTGATGCCCTCGTTGCCGGCGCGGCCGATCGAGCCGCCCGCGGCGGTGAAGCGCGGCGTCGGCGCGCTGACGCTGAGGTCGACCTCGTCGGCCAGCAGGTCCTTCAGGTCGCGCGCGTCGCGGCGCTCGAGCTGCTTGCGGTTCTTGACGGTGACCGTGTTGGGCACCGCGTCGACGGAACGTTCGGTCCGGGTCGCGGAGACGGTCAGTTCGCCGAGCTGCTGGGGCTTGTCGGCGGTGGCGGGGTTCGTGGAAGCCGGGGTCGTCTGGGCGAAAGCCAGCGGGAATGCCAACGACAGGGCGAGCGCGACGGGCGTCGGGCGCAGTTGCATGGTGTCGAAATCCTTGTAGTTCTTGGATCTCGCACGGGCTGGCTCGACGCGGGCTGGTGCGGGCGGTCCTCTCGGACGGCCGGGGTTCGGAGAAAAGGGAAACCGCGATGGCGCGAACGGCGGACCGGTCCTCGGCCGGCCGCCGCCCGGCGCATCACTTGGTCAGGATGAGCTTGCCCAGCGAGGTCACGCGCAACCGGTAGAGCTGGCCGGCGTGCTCGATCTCGACCTCGCGGTCGTTGCCCATCAGGGCCTGGCTGCTGATGCGACGACGCTGGATCAGCGGAACCGCTTCGCGCGGCGATCCTGCGGCGACCCGCGCGCCTTCCAGCGCGACGGCTTGCAGGGCCTCGATGGGGGGGTGGTGGTGGGCGTTCATGCATCGCATCTTAATGAGAACGATTCGCAATAGCAACCGAGAATCGTCGCGATTGACGTTTTCTTGATCGATCGGTGTTCACGCGGGGAACCAAAAGCGTCTGCGAACGCTTCGCAACCAGAGCGCCGACGGCGGGTCTTGTCCCCATTCACCGTAGGGATGAGCACAATGCGCGCCTATCCCGTAGGAATTCCAGGAGAAGAACATGAAGGGCGACGCCAAGGTCATCGAGTACTTGAACGCGCAGCTGAAGAACGAGCTCACCGCGATCAACCAGTACTTCCTGCATTACCGGATGCTCAAGAGCTGGGGCTTCGAGAAGCTGGCCAAGCACGAGTACGCCGAGTCCATCGAGGAAATGAAGCACGCCGACAAGCTGATGGACCGCATCCTGATGCTCGAAGGCCTGCCCAACCTGCAGGACCTGGGCAAGCTGTACATCGGCGAGAACGCCGTCGAGGTCCAGCACTGCGACCTGAAGATCGAGATGGGCAGCCACCCGCTGCTCAAGGAAGCCATCGCCTACTGCGAGTCCGTGCGCGACTACGTGTCGCGCGAGGTGCTCGAGGAGATCCTCTCCGACACCGAAGAGCACATCGACCACCTGGAGACGCAGATCGAGCTGATCGCCCAGGTCGGCGAACAGAACTGGCTGCAAAGCCAGATGGGCGACGCCAGCTGACGCCAGCCACGTCCATCCCTGGGGACCCAGCCGGCGCCAGGCCCCCGAAAGCCCCGCTCGGCGGGGCTTTTTTTCGTCCGGCTTTCCTCCCCCGCGTCGGCGTGGCGGGTGTTGTCGAGACGTTCCGTGGCGTTTCGTGGCGTTGTTCACCGGCAGTTGTCCGACGCCGGGCAGGGGCTCTGCAATCTAATTGAGAGGAATTCGCGTTTGCGTTAGTATCTCGGCCATCCCAGGTTCATCCTGATTCGCCGACCCATGATCGTCTGTCTCTGCCACCGAGTTTCCGACCGCGACATCCGCCGCACCGTGGCTGACGGCGTCCACAACTTCGAAGTGCTCCAGGACGAGACGCAGGTGGCGTCCGCCTGCGGCAGCTGCCACGACTGCGCGCGCGAGGTGTTCGACGAGGCGCGGCGCGCCTGCGCCGCGGCGCACGGCGTGACCTGCTCGACCCCCGCCCGCGTCATCCCGATCGCGCAACTGGCCTGATCGCCAGGTCCAGGCGACCCCCAACGGCCTCCAGGCCACCTCGGACGGCGCTCCCGGCGCCGCCTCCGCAAGGAAAAAACCGCAGACCGGTCACCCGGTGCTGCGGTTTCTTTTTTGACGCCTCGGGATCGCGCGGGGCGCTCCCGAGGGCGTCAGCCGATCCGGAGGATCACTTGGCGGCGGAAGCGCCCTCGGCCGGCTTTTCGGCCTTCTTGTGACTCTTGTGCGCGGCCTTGTCGCCAGTGGCCGCCTTGTGGTGCTTTCCCTTGTGCTCGGCCTTCGCGTCGGAGGCCGGGGCGGCGGTCGCCGCCGGCGCGGCTTGCGTGGCGGGCGCGGCCGGGGTGGCGGTGCCTTGGGCCATCGCGGCGCCGGCAATCAGCAGGGCGGGGATCAGGGCCAGGGTCTTGATGGTCTTGAAGGCTTGCATCTGGGTTACTCCAGCGGGTTGAACAAGGTGAGCGGACAACGGCATCGCGTCGCGATGTGTTGACACTGGTTCGTTGCTTTGCAATGAGTTACGAGATCCGCACGGGTCCTTCACGCGTCAGGTCTTGCGCGCTGTCGCGGGCCAGGCGGCTCGGGCAAGATCGACCGGATCGCATCGGCCCCCCGGCCCGTCTCAGGAGACCCCATGTCCGCCATCCCCCACGCCTTCGACTGGACCCGCGGCTACGCCAGCCAGCGCAGCCCGGTCTTCGCGCGCAACGTCGTGTCGACCTCGCACCCGCTCGCCGCGCAGGCGGGCCTGCGCATCCTGGCGCAGGGTGGCAACGCGGTCGACGCCGCCATCGCGGCCGCCGCCTGCATGACGCTGGTCGAGCCCTGCAGCAATGGCCTGGGTTCGGACGCCTTCGCGATCGTCTGGGACGGCCGGTCGCTGCAAGGGCTGAATGCCTCCGGCATCGCGCCGCGCGCCTGGACGCCCGAGTTCTTCGACCGCAAGTACGGCGCCGGCTCCGGCATGCCGCTGCGCGGCTGGGACGCGGTGACCGTGCCGGGCGCCGTCGGCGGCTGGGTCGCGTTGAGCGAGCGTTACGGCAAGCTGCCCTTCGCCGACCTGATGGCGCCGGCGATCGAGATCGCGGAGCGCGGTTATGCCGTGCCGGTGGTCGTGCAGGGCAAGTGGCGCCTGGCCGCGCAGGTGAAGGAGCTGGTGTCGCAGCCCGGCTTCGCCGAGGCCTTCCTGCCCAAGGGCCGCGCGCCCGAGGTCGGCGAGCAGTTCCGCTTCGCCGCCGCCGCACGCACGCTGCGCCTGATCGCCGAGACCCGGGGCGAGGCCTTCTACCGCGGCGAGGTCGCCGAGGCCACCGCCGCCTTCGCGCGCGAGACCGGCGGCGCGATCACCGCGGCGGACTTCGCCGACTACGCGCCGGAGTGGGTCGACACGATCTCGATGGACTACGCCGGCCACACGCTGCACGAGATCCCGCCCAACGGGCAGGGCATCGCGGCGCTGATCGCGCTGGGCATCCTGAAGCAGTTCGACGTGGCCGCGCTGCCGGTGGACTCGGCGGCGTCCAAGCACCTGCAGATCGAGGCGATGAAACTGGCCTTCGCCGATGTCTACCGCTACGTCAGCGACCCGCGGACGATGCGGGTCCAGGTCGACGAGCTGCTGGACCCCGCCTACCTCGCCGACCGCGCGAAGCTCATCGACCCGAAGCGCGCGCAGGACTTCCAGGCCGGCAATCCGGTCAAGGGCGGGACGATCTACCTCACCGCCGCCGACGAGAGCGGCATGATGGTCAGCTTCATCCAGAGCAACTACCTGGGCTTCGGCTCCGGCGTCGTGGTGCCCGGCTATGGGCTGTCGCTGCAGAACCGCGGCCACGGTTTCACCCGCGATCCCGAGAGCGCCAATGTCGTGGCGCCGGGCAAGCGGCCGTTCCACACGATCATCCCGGCCTTCCTGATGAAGGACGGCCAGCCGCGGATGAGCTACGGCGTGATGGGCGCCAACATGCAGCCGCAGGGCCACCTCCAGACGCTGGTGCGGATGCTCGACCACCGCCAGCACCCGCAGGCCGCCTGCGACGCGCCGCGCTGGCGCTACAACGCCGGGCTGTCGATCAACGTCGAGTCGTCGATGAATCCCGAGGCCGTCGCCGGACTGCGCGAGCGCGGCCACCAGATCGCCGAGATCAACGACAGCTACCAGGACTTCGGCGCGGGGCAGTTCATCTGGCGCCTGGGCGACCCGGCGGTGGAGGGCTACGTCGCCGCGAGCGATCCACGTCGCGACGGCATCGCCGCGGGCTGGTGAACGCCGGCAGTGCCATTGCAGCTGCGATTGCAATCGCACGAATCTGCGGAATCGTCGGCCATCCCCTGCCTTTCCTCACTTGTCGATGACATGAAGGTGTTGATAGCATCGGCCCCTTCTTCCTCCCCGGAAGCTCTCACGCCACGATCCCCGATCGGAGCCCGACCATGACCAAGCTGCTCGACCGCACCAAACACGACGCCCTGGCGTCGGTGCGCCCGGCCGGCCTGCGTGGCGGCTCGGCGCGACGACCTTAGGGCGTCTCCGCGACGCCCCGCCGGCCCACCCCGGGCCGGTCCCCAGGTCCCTGGCTTTTCGCGACCGCCGCGCGTCATGCGCCGCTCTCGCCCGGTCCGCACCCGGCGCACGACGCCCCGCGCGGTCCGTTTCCGGAGTTCCGTCATGCTGCCCAAGAGGCCATCCACGTGGGTCGACCGTCTGCTCGACCGTTTCCTCGATCTGCTGCGGCTGCCCGCCGGCGACCTGCTGCGCAACCTGGTCTACCGGCGCCTGTGGACCTCGATCCTGATCAGCTCGCTGGGCGGGCAGATCACGCTGCTGGCGCTGCCGCTGACCGCGGCGGTGCTGCTGCACGCGTCGCCGACACAGATGGGCGTGCTCACCGCGATGGAGCTCGTGCCCTTCGTCCTGTTCTCGCTGCCCGCTGGCGTGTGGCTGGACCGCGTGCGCAAGCTGCCGGTCTACATCGTCGGCGAGCTGACGCTGGCGGTGGCCGTCGCCAGCGTGCCGGTCGCGCACTGGATGGGCTGGCTGGGCATGCCGTGGCTGTACTTCGTCGGCTTCCTGCTGGGCACCGTCTACACGATCGCCGGCAGCGCCTCGCAGATCGTGCTGACGCAGGTGGTGAGCCGCGACCGGCTGGTCGAGGCGCACGCCAAGAACGCGCTGGCCTCCTCCGGCGCGGAGGTCGCCGGCCCCGGCGTGGCGGGCGCGCTGATCAAGCTCGTCGGCGCGCCGCTGGCGCTGGCCGTCGACGCGCTGCTGCTGGTGGTGTCCGCGGCGATCCTGCGCGGCGTGAAGGTGACCGAGACGCTGCATCGCCTGGACGGCGCCGACTTCTGGCGCGACCTGA
This sequence comes from Mitsuaria sp. GD03876, assembly GCF_029840635.1. Lineage (GTDB taxonomy): Bacteria > Pseudomonadota > Gammaproteobacteria > Burkholderiales > Burkholderiaceae_C > Roseateles. The sequence continues at coordinate 218,651 of NZ_JAOCCU010000002.1, forward strand.
AAGCCGGCATCGCGTTCGTGCGCGGCAAGCGCATGCTGGTGGCGCTGGCCTGCGCGGTCGGCGGCTGGCAGATGTTCAACCAGGCGGCGCAGGTGGTGCAGATCCTCTTCGCGACGCGGGTGCTGGGGCTGTCGGCGCAGAGCGTGGGCCTGTCCTATATCGCGCTGGGCGCGGGCACGGTGCTGGCGAGCGCGCTGGGCCACCGCATCAGCGCGCGCTTCGGGCCCGGCCCCAGCCTGATCGGCGGCTTCGCGATGTGCGGCATCGGCTGGGCCGCGCTGTGCGTCGCGCCGGTGGGCCCCGTCGGCGTGGCCGCCTTCGCCTTCACGCTGTTCATGTTCGGCGTCGGCGCGGTGCTGATCTTCATCAACTTCCTGTCGTTGCGGCAGGCGGTGACGCCGGGGCCGCTGCTGGGCCGCATGACCAGCACGATGCGCTGGCTGATCCTGATTCCCGCCGGCCCCGGCGCGCTGATCGGCGGCTGGCTGGGCGAGCACGTCAGCCTGCGCGCCGCGCTGGCCTTCGCCGGCGTGGGCGCGCTGCTGCTGGCGGCGCTGGCCTGGCAGTTCCCCGCGATCCGCGCGGTGAAGACGCTGCCCAAGGTCGAGGACGAGGAGACGCCGCTGGGCGCCGAGGCGATCCCGGGCGCGAACCTGCAACCGGCCAACGGCAACTGATCGCCCCGATCCCCCATGCGAGTCATGCCCAGCGACGACCCCATCCTCATCGACGTGCCCGAGCGCCTGGAGACCGAGCGTCTCGTGCTGCTCAGCCCGCAGGCCGGCGACGGCGTGGCGCTGAACCGCGCGGTGCTCGAGGCCCGCGACCACCTGCTGCCTTGGATGCCGTGGGCGAGCGAGGTCCCCGGCGTCGAGCAGTCCGAGGCCGTCGCGCGCCGCATGCAGGCGCAGTTCTTGCAGCGCCAGCACCTGGCGTACTACGTGCACGAGCGCAACGCCGACGGCCACGCCGGCCGGCTGATCGGCGGCGCCGGGCTGCATACGCTCGAATGGAAGGTGCGGCGCTACGAGATCGGCTATTGGCTCGGTCCGTCCCACACCGGCCGCGGCCTGGCCAGCGAGGCGGTGCGGGCGCTGGTGCGGCTGGGCTTCGAGCGGCTGCGCGCGCGCCGCATGGAGATCCGCACCGATGCCCGCAACACGGCCAGCCGCGCCGTCGCCGAGCGCTGCGGCTTCGTCCTCGAGGGGCTGCTGCGCCAGGACGCGCTCGATGTCGCCGGCGAATCCTGCGACACCTGCATCTACGGCATGACGGCGCTGGACGCGCTGCGCGACCCGGCGCGATGAGCGCCGGCCGCGATCACGCGACAGGCCCGGGCGGCGGACCTCAGGCGGTGGGGCTGAAGCGGTCGACCGCGTCGGTGATGATGCCGTCCACGCCGTTGGCGATCAGCCATTGCGCCGCGGCCGCGTCGTTGACGGTGTAGACCAGCGCCTTCATCTCGGCCTCGTGCAGCCGCGCGACCAGCGCCTGGTCCATCAGCGCGTAATGCGTGATCACCGCGCGGCAGCCCAGCGATTGCGCCAGCTGCAGCCAGCCGTCGCCGTCGAGCTTGTCCAGCAGCAGCCCGCGCGGCACCTGCGGCGCGCTTTCGCGGGCGCCGCGCAGCGCCTCCGGCTGGAAGCTGCTGAACAGCACCGACCCCGGCGCCGTCTCGCCCCACAGCCGCAGCACCTCGCGGCCGACGACCTCGCCGGTGACGAACTCGTCGCCCGGCGTGGGCTTGATCTCGATGTTCAGCGCGTGCTGGTTGCGGCGCACGAAGGCCGCGACCGCGTCCAGGCTCGGCGGCGGCTCGCCGGCGAAGGCGCGGCTGTGCCAGCGCCCCGCGTCCAGCCGCGACAGCTCGCTCCAGCTCAGCGCGGAGGCCGCGCCGCGGGTCGAGGTCGTGCGGTCCAGCGTCGCGTCGTGCAGCAGGAAGGGCACGCCGTCGGCGCTGAGCTTCACGTCGCATTCGAAGGCGCGGTAGCCGTGGCGCGCGCCCTCGCGGAACGCGGCCAGCGTGTTCTCCGGCGCGAGCTTGCCGGCGCCGCGGTGCGCGACCCAGAAGGGCAGCGACCACGGCCAGGTGGCGTCGTCGAGGGCTCGGGTGTGGACCGTCATGTCGTTCTCCCTGGAGGCCGGCTGGCGCGCGGCCCGCTCAGTCGACGCGTTGCCCGGTCGCCGGATCGAACCAATGTAGCCGCTCGCCGGGCGCCTGCAACAGCACCTGGTCGCCAGGTTTCGGGGGCAGGTCGGTGCCGTCTATGCGCAGCGTGAAGGCGGCGCCGCCCAGGCGGCCGTAGACCAGGCGCTCGGCGCCCAGCATCTCGACCATCTCCACCGTCAGCGGCCAGGCGGTCGCGTCCGCGGCGGCGGCCTGGCCGTCGTGCGGCAGCGCGTGCTCGGGCCGCAGGCCCAGGATCAGCTCGCCCTCGCGCGGCGCTTGCCTGGGCAGCGGCAGCGCGCGGTCGCCGATGACGAAGCGCGCGCCGTCGACGCGGCCCTTGATCAGGTTCATCGCCGGCGAGCCGATGAAGCTCGCCACGAAGGTCGACGCCGGGCGGCCGTAGACCTCCTCGGGCGTGCCGAACTGCTCCATGCGCCCGCCGTTCATGACGACGATGCGTTGCGCCAGCGTCATCGCCTCGACCTGGTCGTGGGTGACGAACAGCGAGGTCACGCCCAGCTCGCGATGCAGCTTCTGGATCTCGAGTCGCGTCTGCACGCGCAGCTTGGCGTCGAGGTTGGACAGCGGCTCGTCGAACAGGAACACCTGCGGGTCGCGCACGATCGCGCGGCCCATCGCCACGCGCTGGCGCTGGCCGCCGGAAAGCTCGCGCGGCTTGCGCTGCAGCAGGTGCGACAGCTCCAGGATGCCGGCGGCCTTGTCCACGCGGGCGCGGATCTGCTCGGCGGGCAGCTTGCGGATCTTCAGCCCGTAGGCCATGTTCTCGAACACGCTCATGTGCGGGTAGAGCGCGTAGTTCTGGAACACCATCGCGATGTCGCGGTCGGCGGGCTCGACCTGGTTGACGACGCGGCCGCCGATGGCGATCTCGCCGCCGCTGATCTCCTCCAGGCCCGCGACCATGCGCAGCAGCGTGGACTTGCCGCAGCCCGACGGGCCGACGATGACGACGAACTCGCCGTCGGCGATCTCGGCGTCCACGCCGTGGATCACGGGATTCGCCTTGGCGCCGGTGCCGTAGCGCTTGACGACGTTGCGCAGGGAAATGCTGGCCATCGGTGTTCTCTCTTGCTTTTACTTCTCGGCGTCCACGAGGCCCTTGACGAACCATCGCTGCATCAGCACGACGACCAGCGCCGGCGGCACCATCGCCAGCAGCGCGGTGGCCATGATGACGTTCCAGTCGTTGGCCGCGTCGCCGCCGCCGATCATCCGCTTGATGCCGATGACCACGGGGTACATGCTCTCGTCGGTCGTGACCAGCAGCGGCCACAGGTACTGATTCCAGCCGTAGATGAACTGGATGACGAACAGCGCGGCGATGCTGGTCTTGGACAGCGGCAGCAGCACGTCGCGGAAGAAGCGCAGCGGCCCGGCGCCGTCGATGCGCGCGGCCTCGACCAGCTCGTCGGGCACCGTCAGGAAGAACTGCCGGAACAGGAAGGTCGCCGTCGCCGACGCGATCAGCGGCACCGTCAGGCCGGCATAGCTGTTGAGCATCTTCAGGTCGGAGACGACCTGGTAGGTCGGCCCGATGCGCACCTCCACCGGCAGCATCAGCGTGACGAAGATGGCCCAGAAGAAGAAGTTGCGCGCCGGGAAGCGGAAGTAGACGATCGCGAAGGCCGACAGCAGCGAGATCGCGATCTTGCCCACCGCGATCACCATCGCGGAGACGAAGCTGATCCACATCATCGGCCCGACCGGCGCCTTCGACCCGGCGCCGGTGTTGCCGAACAGCGCGGCCGAGTAGTTGTCCACCAGGTGCGAGCCCGGCACCAGCGACATCGGCGACTGCAGGATCTCGCCGGCGGTCTGCGTCGAGGCCACGAAGGCGACATACAGCGGGAAGGCGACGATCACCACGCCGAGCACCAGCACCAGGTGCGACAGCATCGTCAGGACGGGGCGGCGTTCGATCATCAGTACTGCACCTTCTTCTCGACGAAGCGGAACTGCAGCACCGTCAGCGTGATCACGATCGCCATCAGCACCACGCTCTGCGCGGCGGAGCCGCCCAGGTCCAGCGCCTTGAAGCCGTCGTAGTAGACCTTGTAGACCAGGATCGCGGTCTCCTTGCCGGGGCCGCCGTGGGTGGCCGCGTCGATGATGCCGAAGGTGTCGAAGAACGCGTAGACCACGTTGATCACGAGCAGGAAGAACGAGGTCGGCGACAGCAGCGGGAAGGTGATGGTCCAGAAGCGCCGCCACGGGCTGGCGCCGTCGATCGCGGCGGCCTCGATCAGCGACTTGGGGATCGACTGCAGCCCGGCCAGGAAGAACAGGAAGTTGTAGGACACCTGCTTCCAGACCGCGGCCATCACCACCAGCGCCATGGCCTGCTCGGGGTCGAGCACGTGGTTCCAGTCGATGCCCAGCCACTGCAGCCCGTGGGCGACGACGCCGATGGACGGCGCGAACATGAACAGCCACAGCACGCCCGCGATCGCCGGCGCGACCGCGTAGGGCCAGATCAGCAGCGTCTTGTAGACCGAGGCGCCGCGCACCACGCGGTGCGCCATCGTCGCCAGCAGCAGCGAGACCGCCAGCCCGAGCACCGCCACCAGCACCGAGAACACCGCCGTCGTCTTGAACGAGGCGAGGTAGCTGTCGTCGGCCAGCAGCGTGCGGAAGTTGTCCAGGCCGACCCACTCGGTGGACAGGCCGAAGGCGTCCTGCTGCTGCAGGCTCTGCAGCAGCGCCTGCGCGGCCGGCCAGAAGAAGAACACGCCGATCACCAGCGCCTGCGGCGCGAGCAGCAGCCACGGCAGCCAGCGCGATCGGAACACCACGCGTTTCTGTTGGGACATCCGGAGTGGGCGTCGAAGGGGAGGGGAAAGCGAAAGGAAAAAGGGCCGGCGCGGACGGGGCCGCGCCGGCGCTTCAGCCGGGGATCAGGACTTGTTGGCCTTCTGGAAGCGTTCCAGCAGCTCGTTGCCGCGCTTGACCGCGGCGTCCAGGCCTTCCTTGGGCTGCTTCTTGCCGGCCCAGACCAGTTCGAGTTCCTCGTCGATCACCGTGCGGATCTGCGCGAAGTTGCCCAGGCGCACGCCGCGCGACTTGTCGGTGGTCTTGCGGATCATCTGCTGCACCGCGACGTCGGTGCCGGGGTTCTGCTTGTAGAAGCCGCTCTGCTCGGTCAGCTCGTAGGCCGCCTTGGTCACCGGCAGGTAGCCGGTGCGCTTGTGGCTCTCGGAGGCGACCTCGGCCTTGGCCAGGTACTGGAAGAACGCGGCCACGCCCTTGTACTCGGCCGGCTTCTTGCCCGACATCACCCACAGGCTGGCGCCGCCGATGACGGTGTTCTGGGGCGCGCCCGGCACGTCGGGGTAGTAGGGCAGCGTCGAGATGCCGAAGTTGAACTTGGCGTTCTTCTTGACGTTGGCGTAGAGGCCGGAGGAGCCGGTCATCATGGCGCACTCGCCGGAGAAGTAGCTGGCGTCGGCGCTGTTGCCACGGCCCTTGTAGACGAACAGGCCCTGCTTGGCCATGTTGGCCAGGTTCTCGATGTGGCGCACGTGCAGCGGCGAGTTGAACGCCAGGCGCGCGTCCAGGCCGCCAAAGCCGTTGTTCTTCGTCGCGTACTCGACGTTGTGCCAGGCGGAGAAGCTCTCGAGCTGCGTCCAGCTGACCCAGCTGGTGGTGAACGGGCACTTGTGGCCGGAGGCCTTGAGCTTGGCCGCGGCGGCGGCCACTTCGGGCCAGGACGTCGGCGGCTTGTTGGGGTCCAGGCCGGCGGCCTTGAACGCGTCCTTGTTGTAGTGGAAGACCGTCGTCGAGCTGTTGAACGGGAAGCTCAGCATCTGGCCGTTGGGCGCGGTGTAGTAACCGGCGACGGCGGGGACGTAGGCGGCGTTGTCGAACTTGACGCCGGCCTGCTGCATCACCTGGCCCACCGGCACGATCGCGCCCTTGCTGGCCATCATCGTGGCGGTGCCGACCTCGAAGACCTGCAGCACGTGCGGCGCGTTGCCGGCGCGGAACGCGGCGATCGCGCCGGCCATCGATTCGTCGTAGCTGCCCTTGTAGGTCGGGACGACCTTGTAGTCCTTCTGGCTGGCGTTGAAGTCCTTGGCCAGGTCGTTGACCCAGTCGCCCAGCGCGCCGCTCATCGAGTGCCACCACTGGATCTCGGTCTGGGCCGAGGCGGCGACGGGGGCGGTGAGCGCGGCCAGCGCGATGGACGCGGCCAGCAGGGAAGTCTTGAGGGGCTTCATGGGTCTCCGATGCTCGAAGGGATGGTTCTGCGGACCGCTCCGGAGTCCGTCGGGTGGGACGGTCCGGCGGCGGGCCGGCGAGCTTATCGGGGCATTGTGACACTGGCGAACTTAGAGTCCCTCGCCCGGGATTGCCCTCTGGCGCTGGGTTAGGATTCCGCCCATTGCCCAGTCCGGGCCGGCCGCCGACCGCGGCCATCGCGAACGCCTCTTCCAATCCCGTGTCCAGCGGGGGCGGGGACCACAAGTCCGGGGTGCCGTCCGGCCGCGGGTCCCAACGCTTTTCCCCAGCCTGGCATCGGCGTTCCGCCTCGGACGCCGGCCTGCCGCAACCCCGGTGCGCGAGCACCTGGCCGCCATGAACGCACCGCATCTGCCGATGCCCGCCGACCCCGCGATGGCCGGCGATCCGATCCAGCCGCACGCCAGCGCCGCCCGGCTGCGCGAGATTCCGTACAACTACACGTCCTTCTCCGATCGCGAAATCGTCCTTCGTCTGCTCGGCGCCCGTGCCTGGCAGCTGCTGGACCGCTTGCGCGGCGAGCGGCAGACCGGCCGCTCCGCGCGGATGCTGTACGAGGTGCTCGGCGACATCTGGGTGGTGCAGCGCAATCCGTACCTGCAGGACGACCTGCTGGACAACCCCAAGCGCCGCGAGGCGCTGATCGGCGCCCTGCGCCACCGGCTCACCGAGGTGCAGCGCCGCCGCCATCCCGAGGACGACGCGCAGCGCGACGCCTGGGTCGGCGAGCTGCTGACCGCGGCGGAGGCCGCGGTGGCCGCGTTCTCCCACCAGTTCGACCAGGTGGCCGAGTTGCGCAAGCGCGCGGCCAAGGTCTTCGCCCGGACCACCGCGAAGGACAACGTCAAGTTCGACGGCCTGTCGCGCGTGGCGCACGTGACCGACGCGACCGACTGGCGCGTCGAGTACCCCTTCGTCGTGCTCACCCCCGACACCGAGGCCGAGATGGCCGCGCTGGTGGCGGGCTGCTTCGAGCTCGGGCTGACGGTGATCCCGCGCGGCGGCGGCACCGGCTACACCGGCGGCGCGGTGCCGCTGGTGTGGAACAGCGCGGTCATCAACACCGAGAAGCTCGAGGCCATGCGCGGCGTCGAGATGAAGGCGCTGCCGGGCCTGGACCGCGAGGTCGCGACGATCTGGACCGAGGCGGGCGTCGTCACGCAGCGCGTGTCGGACCTGGCGGAGCTGCACGGCTTCGTGTTCGCGGTCGATCCGACCTCGGCCGAGGCCTCGTGCGTCGGCGGCAACATCGCGATGAACGCGGGCGGCAAGAAGGCCGTGCTGTGGGGCACCGCGCTGGACAACCTGGCCTCGTGGCGCATGGTGACGCCGGACGCGAAGTGGCTCGAGGTGGTGCGCGTCAACCACAACCTGGGCAAGATCCACGACGTCGAGGTCGCCAGCTTCGACCTGCACTACTACGACGCCACCGGCAGGACGCTCGAGCGCACCGAGCGCCTGGACATCCCCGGCCGCACCTTCCGCAAGGAAGGCCTGGGCAAGGACGTCACCGACAAGTTCCTGGCCGGCCTGCCCGGCATCCAGAAGGAAGGCTGCGACGGCCTGATCACCAGCGCGCGCTGGATCGTGCACCGCATGCCGGCGCACGTGCGCACCGTCTGCCTGGAGTTCTTCGGCAACCCGAAGGACTGCGTGCCGTCGATCGTCGACATCAAGGACTTCATGTTCGGCGAGATGAAGAAGCCGAATGGCGCGATCCTCGCGGGCCTGGAGCACCTGGACGACCGCTACCTGAAGGCGGTCGGCTACGCGACCAAGAGCAAGCGCGGCGGGCTGCCGAAGATGGTGCTGATCGGCGACATCGTCGGCGACGACGCGGACGAGGTCGCGCGCGCCACCAGCGAGGTCGTGCGCCTGGCCAACGGCCGCTCGGGCGAGGGCTTCGTCGCGGTCAGCGCCGACGCGCGCAAGAAGTTCTGGCTCGACCGCAAGCGCACCGCGGCGATCTCCAAGCACACGAACGCGTTCAAGGTGAACGAGGACGTGGTGATCCCGCTGCCGCGCATGGGCGAGTACACGCTGGGCATCGAGCGCATCAACATCGAGCTGTCGCTGCGCAACAAGCTGGCGCTGGTCGACGCGCTGCGCGAGTTCTTCGCCGCCGGCAACCTGCCGCTGGGCAAGAGCGACGACGCCGGCGAGATCCCCAGCGCCGAGCTGCTCGAGGACCGCGTGCAGCAGGCGCTGGCGCTGCTGGACGAGGTCGGCGCGCAGTGGCGCACCTGGATGCAGGAACTCGACCTCCCGCGCGACGGCGACCGCACCTACTTCGAGCAGCTGCAGGACTACACGCAGCGCGCGAGCTGGAAGCGGCAGATCCTCAAGCCGCTGCAGGACGTGTTCGCCGGCGCCTCGTTCGCGCCGATCCTGGCCGAGTGCAAGCGCATCCACAAGGAGGTGCTGCGCGGCCGGGTCTGGGTGGCGCTGCACATGCATGCCGGCGACGGCAACGTGCACACCAACATCCCGGTGAACTCGGACAACTACGAGATGCTGCAGACCGCGCACGAGGCGGTCGCGCGGATCATGACGCTGGCGCGCTCGCTGGACGGCGTGATCTCGGGCGAGCACGGCATCGGCATCACCAAGCTGGAGTTCCTCAACGACGAGGAGCTCGCGGGCTTCGCCGGCTACAAGGCGCGGGTCGACCCCGAGGGGCGCTTCAACAAGGGCAAGCTGCTGCGGCCCGGTTCCGGCGGGCAGGGCGGGCAGAACACCTTCGCCGACCTGACCAACGCCTACACGCCCAGCTTCGGGCTGATGGGACACGAGTCGCTGATCATGCAGCAGAGCGACATCGGCGCGATCAGCGAGTCGATCAAGGACTGCCTGCGCTGCGGCAAGTGCAAGCCGGTGTGCGCCACGCACGTGCCGCGCGCCAACCTGCTCTACAGCCCGCGCAACAAGATCCTGGCGACCTCGCTGCTGGTCGAGGCCTTCCTCTACGAGGAGCAGACCCGGCGCGGCGTGTCGATCAAGCACTGGGAGGAGTTCGAGGACGTCGCCGACCACTGCACGGTCTGCCACAAGTGCGTCAACCCGTGCCCGGTGAAGATCGACTTCGGCGACGTCACGATGAACATGCGCAACCTGCTGCGCAAGATGGGCAAGAAGAGCTTCCGTCCCGGCAACGCCGCGGCGATGCTGATGCTCAACGCGACCAATCCGGAGACGATCAAGGTCGCGCGCGCGGCGATGGTCGGCGTCGGCTTCAAGGCGCAGCGCCTGGCCAACAGCCTGCTCAAGCGCGTGGCGCGCAAGCAGACCGGCGCGCCGCCGGCGACCGTGGGCACCGCTCCCGTCAAGGAGCAGGTGATCCACTTCATCAACAAGAAGCTGCCCGGCGGGCTGCCGAAGAAGACGGCGCGCGCGCTGCTCGACATCGAGGACAAGAACTACGTCCCCATCATCCGCAACCCGCTCAAGACCTCGGCGGACGCGGAGGCGGTCTTCTACTTCCCGGGCTGCGGCTCGGAGCGGCTGTTCAGCCAGGTGGGGCTGGCCACGCAGGCGATGCTCTGGCACGCCGGCGTGCAGACGGTGCTGCCGCCCGGCTACCTGTGCTGCGGCTATCCGCAGCGCGGTTCGGGCCAGTTCGACAAGGCCGAGCAGATCATCACGGACAACCGCGTGCTGTTCCATCGCGTGGCCAACACGCTGAACTACCTCGACATCAAGACGGTGGTGGTCAGCTGCGGCACCTGCTACGACCAGCTGCAGGGCTACAAGTTCGAGGAGATCTTCCCCGGCTGCCGCATCGTCGACATCCACGAGTACCTGCTGGAGAAGGGCATCCAGCTCGACTCGAAGCAGGCCTACCTCTATCACGACCCCTGCCACTCGCCGATGAAGCTGCAGGAGCCGATGAAGACGGTCAAGGCGCTGGTCGGCCCCGAGGTCATGAAGAGCGAGCGCTGCTGCGGCGAGAGCGGCACGCTGGGCGTCACGCGGCCGGACGTGTCCACGCAGGTGCGCTTCCGCAAGGAAGAGGAGCTGCGCAAGGCCGAGACGCAGCTGCGCGACGCGGGCAAGGTCGGCGCCCAGGAGAACGTCAAGATCCTGACCAGCTGCCCGTCCTGCCTGCAGGGCCTGAGCCGCTACGGCGGCGACCTGCAGAACGGCCTGCTCGAGGCGGACTACATCGTCGTCGAGATGGCTCGCAAGATCCTCGGCGAGGACTGGATGCCCGCCTACGTGGCCAAGGCCAACAACGGCGGCATCGAGCGGGTGTTGGTGTAGCCGGCGGGGAAGGCCGGCAGGGAAGGGGCTTGGGGCCCTCGGGACGCGACGCGCGCCACGCGTTGCGGTTCGTCAATCGAAGGCTGACGCGGAAGAACCGGTTCGATATCGGTTTGAACTAGGCGCGGTCTGTTGTCGAACTCGCGGCGCGTCGCTTCCCAGGCTCATCGGGAAAGGCGCGCCACCGCCTTGTCCCCTTTCCGGAGCCCCCATGGACACCGTCATCCTGGTCAGCCGCCAGTTGCTGCTTTTCGCCCACCTCGTCGCGTTCGCGCTGGCCTTCGCCACCATCCTGCGGGAGGACCTGGCCTTGATGCGCTCGTGGCGCATCGACGTCGCGCAGCTGGAGCGCACCGGCCGGATCGTCGTGCTGCTGCTGGCCGCGCTGTGGCTGACCGGCGGCGGGCTGATCCTGCTGGACGTGGGCACCGACCTGTCGGCCTTCCTGAATCGTCCGAAGCTGATGACCAAGGTCGGCGTGGTGGCGCTGCTGACGATCAACGGCCTGCTGCTGCACACGGTCGCCTTCCCGATGCTGACCCGCCCGCAGAGCCATCCCGGCCGCGCCGCCGCCATCTGCGCGGTGCTGGGCGCGGTGAGCTCGGTGTCCTGGGGCTACGCCGCCTTCGTCGGCACCGCGCGCATCATCTCGCCGATGATGACCCTCGAGTCCTTCCTGTCGCTGTACGTGATCGCGCTGGCCGTCGGCCTGGGCGTGGCGCTGGTGGTGGTGCGGCCGATGGTGCGCCACCTGATCCAGTCGGCCGGGAGGCCGGCCCTGGGCTGAGGCCCGCGAGGCGATGCGCGATTCCTCGCGCATCGCCGGGGAGCGTTCCGGGTCAGACCCGGAACTGCCCCACCTGTTCCACCAGCCGATGCGCCTGCTCCCGCAGGCTTTCCGCGGCGGCGGTGCTTTCCTCGACGAGCGCGGCGTTCTGCTGCGTGCCCTGGTCCAGCTGGGCGACCGCGCCGTTGATGCGCGTCACGCCCTGGGACTGCTCCCGGGAGGCGGTCGAGATCTCTCCGATGATGTCGGTCACGCGCCGCACGCTGGCGACGATGTCGCGCATCGCGTCGCCGGTGTCGCCGACGAGCTTGGCGCCGGACTCGACCCGCTCGCCGCTGGCGGTGATCAGGCCCTTGATCTGCTTGGCCGCTTCCGCGCTGCGCTGGGCGAGCTGGCGGACCTCGGCGGCGACCACCGCGAAGCCGCGGCCCTGTTCGCCGGCGCGCGCCGCCTCCACCGCGGCGTTCAGCGCCAGGATGTTGGTCTGGAACGCGATCGAGTCGATCGTGCCGATGATGTCGCCGATCTGGCGGCTGGCGGCGCTGATGTCGTCCATCGTGGTGACGACCTGCGCGACGACGTCGCCGCCGCGCTGCGCCGCGCGATCCGATTCACCGACCAGCTGATGCGCCTGCGCCGCCGAGGCCGCGGTCTGGCTCATCGAGCTGGCCAGCTCCTCCAGTGCCGAGGCGGTTTCCTGCAGGTGGCTGGCCGATTGCTCGGTGCGGGCCGACAGGTCGCGGCTGCCCGCGGCGACCTCGGCCGAGGCGGTGCCGATGCTGTCGGAGGCCTGGCGCACCTCGTTGATGGTGCGCGCGAGCTGCTGGCGCATGCGCTCGACGCCGTCGGCCAGCGCGCCGAGGTCGTCGCGCTGGTGCACGATCACCGGACGCGTCAGGTCGCCGGCGGCGACCGCGCCGACCGCTTCGTTGAGTTCCGCCAGCGGCTGGCCGACCCAGCGGCCCAGCATCCAGGTCACGCCCAGGCCCAGCAGCACGACCGTCGCCAGCATCAGGCCCCAGAGCACCCACAGCGTCGTGTTGTGCGCGGCGAGCGCCTGCGCGCGCGAGGCTTCCGCGACCACCCACCAGCCGGTCGCCTCGGACTTGCGGCCGACCGCGAACGCGTCCTGGTACTTGTCGCCGTAGACCGCCTGCACCCGCTCGAGCACGCCGTCCTGGTCCCCGGTCAGCGTCTTGACCAACTGCTCGGCCTGGTCGGCCGGCAGCAGCTCCGACAGCTTCTTGCCCTGCGCGCGCGGATGCGCCCGCAGCAGCGCGTCGGCCGGCGTCTTGCCCGGATCGAGCAGGTACAGGCCGCCGGTCTCGTAGAGCTTGACCGCGTCGGCCATGCGCACCAGTTCCTGCTGCAGGCCGCGCATGTCGAAGCCGATGTACAGGATGCCCACGACCTTGCCGCCGGCGTCCTTGATCGGCGAGTAGCGCGTCATGTACGGCACCTTGAACAGCGTGGCCGGGCCGATGTAGGTCTCGCCGGTGGACAGCTTGGCGTAGGCCGCGCCCGCGCGGTCCAGCGTCGTGCCGACGGCGCGCGAGCCGTCTTCCTTCTTCACCGAGGTCGTGACGCGGATGAAGTCGTCGGCGCCCTTGCGCGCGAAGATCGTCGCGTTGCCGCCGGTCAGCCGGGTGAAGCGGTCCACCGCGTCGAAGTTGCCGTTGAGCTTCTGGCCGTTGAAGGCCAGCTCGCCGTCGCCCTCCAGCGTGAACGCGCCGCCGGCGAAGTCGCCGGCGAGCACGTCATAGAGCCGGTTGGCCGAATCCCGCGCCGTGCGGTCCAGCGCGTCGGCGACGCGCGCGACCGAGGCGGCCTCGGCCGACATGTAGTCCAGCGTGCGCTGCTGCGCCTGGTTGGTCAGCACCCAGGACAGGGCGCCGCAGATGACGATCAGCAGGGCCGCGATCGCGGCGCTCGACCAGAGGGAGACGCGACGGGCGACCGTCGCGCGCACGGCGTTGTTGTTGCTCATGACTGGCGGCTCCACGGCGGCGCGGAGCAGGAGTGGTGGGAGTTCTCCAGCGCGTCGCGATCGACCTGTCCTTGCGCCGGATCAAAACTTTATGCGCTCCGGGTCGCCAGTCGCACCGTCTTGTTACCCTTTTCAAGGGTTAACCCGCAGGTATCGCGTACCCCCGTGAACTAATGCGCGGCCGCGACACCCGCCGGGCGGTCGGTTCACGCGCACGTCACCCGGGCATCAGCCGGGCATCAGCCGGGCATCACCCGGGCCCCACCCGGGCCACGCACTGCCGCCGGCGCCGCCGCGGTCAATCGGCCGTGATGCCGCGGCTGCGGATCAGCGCATGCCACTTCTGCGTCTCCGCCTGGACGAAGCGCCCCAGCGCCGCGGCGTCGCCCGGGGCGACCTCCAGGCCGAAGTCCTCCAGCCGCGCCTTGAGCTCGGGTTGGCCGAGCGCCTTCGTCAGCTCGGCGCCCAGGCGCGCCACGATCGCCTCGGGCGTGCCCTTGGGGACGAACAGGCCCTGCCAGGCGCTGACGTCGACGCCGGCGATGCCGAGCTCCTCGAAGCTGGGCACGTCGGGCAGCGCCGCGATGCGCCGGGGCGCGAGCACCGCCAGCGCCTTGAGCTTGCCCGCGCGCAGGTGCGGCAGCGCGGCGGCGGTGTCCAGGATGCCCATCGGCACGACGCCGGCGATCAGGTCCTGCGTCGAGAACGCGGTGCCCCGATAGGGCACGTGGACGATGTAGCTGTGGGTGCGGTCCTTGAGCAGCTCCATCGCGAGGTGGTGCGGGCTGCCGATGCCGGGCGACGCGTAGCTGTACTTGCCGGGCCTGGCCTTGACGGCCTCCAGCCACTGCTTGGCGGAGGTGAAGCCGGCGGCCGGATTGACGACCAGCAGCAGCGGGAAGCGGGCCATCAGGCCCACCGGCGCGAAGTCCGCCGGCGCGTAGGGCAGCTTCTTGTACAGCGCGCTGTTGAAGACCATCGCGCCGTTGTCGCCGGTCAGGATCGTGTAGCCGTCGGGCGGCGACTTGGCGGCGTTGTCGGTGCCGATGATGCCGGCGGCGCCGGGCTTGTTGTCGATGACCAGCGTCTGGCCGAGCGCCTTGCCCAGCACCGGCGCCAGCTGCCGCGCGAGGAAGTCAGACCCGCCGCCGGCCGGATAGGCGACGACCCAGCGGATCGGCTTGGCCGGCCAGGTGTCCGCGCGCGCCACGGCGGGCCAGCCGAGCGCGGCGGCGGCGGCGCCGGTCGCGCTCGAGAGCAGCAGGGAACGGCGCGCGAGGTCGGTGGGGCGGACGGGCATGGAACAGGTCTCCTTGGGATGCTGGCCCATCCTAGCCAGCGCCCCGCGCGAGCCCCGTCCGGAACAACCCGATCAGCGCCCGTCGGCCATCGGCGCGCTGGCCGCGACGGCGGACGAGCCCGCCGAGGTCGGCGCCAGGTCGATCAGCGCGACGCGGCTGCCGACGTCGTCGCCCGAGGGCTGGTTGCGGAACGAGATCTGCATCACGTAGAGCGTGTCGCGCGCCGGGCCCTGGCACTGCAGGCTGCGCACCGCGCGGCGCACCTCGGTGTCGTAGACGCGCGGGCCGCGGTTCTGGCGGGCCTCGGTGATGGTGCTGCCGTTGAGGCGGAAGCTGACGGTGGAGACGCCCTCGATGCCTTCGATGAACTGCGCCTTGCCCAGCCGCGCGCCGAGCGTGCGCTCGATGTCGGGGCAGGTGGCGCGCACGTCGGTGCGGGCGATCTCGCCGGGGCGCCGGCCGGAGATCTCGACGCGCTCCAGGTCGTCGGGCGCGGCGCGGGCGGCGCCGGCGGCCATCACGGCGAGGAGCGCGCCGAACGTGGCGCGGACGAGGGTCGTGTGGAAGGGGCGGGTGGTCGCTTGCATGTCGTGCTCCTGAGGGCTGGGAAGCCGTCGCGGTCCGCGTGCTTGGCGGTGCGTGCGATCGGTCTTTTTTCAGCGTAGGCAGCGCGGCGGCGGCGACCAAGCGCCCGGCGACCAAGCGCAGAAGGCGAGGCCCGGAGCGCGCGAAAAGCGCGACGAAATGCGCGCGGGAACGACAGGCCGGAAATCGACTTTCCCCAGTATCCATCGGGTCGAAAGTCATGCATGACCTTTGCCGTCGGCGCGCGTGACGGCACCGTGACAAGACCTGGCACCGCGGCGTGAGGCGCCCGGCCCATGACTTCCGCGCGGCCATGCCGGAAGACACGGGTCCGCAATGGCACGGGGCCCGTCGCGCCTCACGGCGCGCGGGCCCCGCGTCGGGTCCGGCGCGTTACCAGACCTGGATCGGATCGCTCGCGACCATCGCGTCGCCGGCCTTGCAGTCGAAGGCCTTGGCGAACGCCGGCATGTTGGACATCGGCGCCAGCACGCGGTACTTGCCCGGCGAATGCGGGTCGGTGCGCAGTTGGTTCAGCAGCGCGGCCTCGCGCGACTTGCCGCGCCACACCAGCGCGTTGGACAGGAAGAAGCGCTGCTCCGGCGTGAAGCCGTCGATCTTCTGCGACGCCTTGTCCGGGCCGGCGCGGCGCAGCGCGTTCTGCAGCGCGTCGAACGCGATCGGCATGCCGGCCATGTCGGAGATGTTCTCGCCCAGCGTCAGCCGTCCGTTGATCGGCGTGCCCTTGACCGGCTCGTAGCGCTCGTACAGCGCGACGACGCGGTCCGCGCGCGCCTTGTAGTGCTCGGCGTCGGCGGCGGTCCACCAGTCGTTGAGGCTGCCGATGCTGTCGAACTGGCGGCCGCGGTCGTCGAAGTGGTGGACGATCTCATGCCCGATCACCATGCCGATGCCGCCGTAGTTGAGCGCGTCGTCGGCGTTGGCGTCGAAGAACGGCGGCTGCAGGATGCCCGCGGGGAAGGTGATCTCGTTGAGGCCGCCGGCCTGCGCGTTCACGATGTAGGGCGACATCGTCCAGCGCGTGCGGTCGCTGGGGCGGTCCAGGTCCTTGACCTGCTCGCCGTGGTACCAGGCGGCGGCGCGCAGCTGGTTGCCGGCGAAGTCCTTCGGATCCAGCGCCATGCCGTCGTAGGTCGGCCAGGTCGCCGGCGCGCCGATCTTGGGCTGCATCGCCTCGAGCTTCTCCAGCGCCTTGACCTTGGTCTCGGGGCTCATCCAGGACAGGCGCTGGATGCGCGTCTTCATCGCCGCCTTGACGTCGCCGATCAGCAGCGTGGCGCGGCGCTGCGCCTCGGGCGAGAACGCCTTGGACACGAACACCTCGCCCAGCGCCAGCCCCAGCGGATTGCCGCCGGTGCGGCCGCCGATGAGCTGGATCACCTCCTCGTCGCGTGGCGCGCGCTGCTCCTGGCCGGCGATCGCGACGCCGCGGTAGTCGAAATCGGCGTCGGCGAAGGCCTTGGGCAGGCGCGCCGCGCTGTTCTCCAGCACCCGCATCCGCAGGTAGGCCTGCCAGGTGGCCAGCGGGATGTGCTCGGCCATCAGCGCGACGCGGGTCATGAACGCGGGTTGCGCGACGATCAGGCGCTCGACGCCGCCGGGACGGGTCTCGCTGCGGGTCAGCGCCTTCAGGTAGGCGTCCCAGGCCAGCCCGGGCGCCTTGCCGGCCAGCTCTGGCGTCGTCATCGGGTTGTAGACCTTGAGCGGATCGCGCAGCTCCGCGCGCGGCGTGGTGGCCTCGGCCAGTTGCGCCTCGAAGCCGACCAACGCGTCCAGCACCGCCGGCGTCGCCTCGAACCCGGCCGACGCCAGCAGCCGCTGCGCATACAGCCGGTAGGCGGCGCGCAGCTTCTTGGCGATGTCGGTGTCCTTGAAGTAGTCGTCGCGGTCGGGCAGCCCCAGGCCGGCCTGGCCCAGCGTCAGCACGTTGACGCGGGTGTTCTTCACGTCGGCGCGCACGCCGGCGCCCAGCGGCGCGGCGATGCCGACGCGGCCCAGTTGGGCCAGCACGAAGGGCAGGTCCTGGGCGGACTTCATCGACGCGATCCGGTCCAGCAGCGGCTTGACCGGCTTGAGGCCCTGGGCCTCGATCGCGGCCTGGTCCATGCCGCTGGCGTAGAAGGCGGCGGCCTGCTTCAAGCCGGGCGTCTTCTGCAGCGCGGGCCTGGCGACCAGCTCCGCCAGCGCGGCGGCCAGCGTGCGGTCGTTGTTGACCCGCAGCGCGTCGAAGCTGCCGATGCGGGTGCGGTCGGCCGGGATCTCGGCGCTGGCGACCCAGGGGCCGTTCACGTAGTCATAGAAGTCCGCGCAGGGCGGGACGTCGGGCGAGAAGCTCGCGACGTCCAGCGCGCGCGCCGGCGCGGCGGCCAGCGCGAGGGTCGAGGCGGCCGCGGCGGCGATCAGGCGTAGAGGAAACATGGTTATTTGTCACCAATGTGTGGCGAAAACGACAAGCCGCACAGGCTAAACGAGCCCCCTCCGACCCGCCATCGGCGCCGTCCCGCGCATGCCTTCCGGCACCCGGGCACGCCGTTCGCGCACCCCTCGCAAATCGCGCGCAAACCTTACGAATCAGGCCCTTAGCTGTAAGGAAGTGGGCGATTGACGGACCAAAGTCTGCGTTCTGACACAAAAAAGTTATAGGGGTATTCCTTCCTGTTAACTGTTGCAGGGGGGGGCGGTTGCCGCCCGGAGAGCTTCCTACACTGCGCCGCACGCTGCCTGGCAAAGACCGGTCGGCGTGCCCCACCAGAGGTGCCAACGCGCCAGGGCGTTCGGGGCTTGCGGGCGTCGGTCACCACCGGCGTCGATTGAAAAACTCTGGAGATGACAAGCATGTTGCGATTGAACAAGCTCAGCCTCGCGCTGGCTGTGGGTCTCGTCACGATGGGTTCGGCCCAGGCGGGCGTGTCGTCGGTGGATGTCGACAAGGCCCCGCGTCAAATGAGCGAACAGACGGACCGTCTGATCGTGAAGTACAAGGACGGCAGCACCGTCGTGCAAGGGCGCCTGGGCGCCGCGGTGCAGGCCCAGTCGGTGGCCAGCGAGGCCATCGGCGCCCGCGCCGAGCGGCTGCAGCAGCTGGCCGCGCCGCTGGGCGCGAAGATGACGCTGCTGCGCCAGATGGGCACCGGCGCCCACGTGTTCAAGCTGGACCGCCGCGTGTCGCTGCAGCAGCTGCGCCAGCTGGGCGAGCAGATCAAGGCGTCCGACGCCAACGTCGAGTACGTCGAGCCCGATCGCAAGATGTACCCGATGTTCACGCCGAACGATCCGTCGTTCTCGTCCCAGTGGGACCTGGGCGACGTGAACTCCGGCATCCGGGCGCAGGCCGCCTGGGAGAAGTCGACCGGCACCGGCGTGGTGGTCGCGGTGATCGACACCGGCTACCGGCCGCACGCGGACCTGTCGGGCCAGATCGTCGCCGGCTACGACATGATCGCGGACACCGCGGTCTCGGTGGACGGCAACGGCCGCGACAACGACCCGAGCGACCCCGGCGACTGGTACTCGGCCAACGAGTGCCAGCCCAACGACCCGGCCTCCGACTCGAGCTGGCACGGCACGCACGTGGCCGGCACGATCGCGGCCAAGACCAACAACGGCGTCGGCGTGGCGGGCATCGCCTTCAACGCCAAGGTCCAGCCGGTGCGCGTGCTGGGCAAGTGCGGCGGCTACACCTCCGACATCGCCGACGGCATCACCTGGGCCTCGGGCGGCAGCGTCTCGGGCGTGCCGGCCAACGCCACGCCGGCCAAGGTGCTGAACCTGTCGCTGGGCGGCGGCGGCACCTGCGACACCACGACGCAGACGGCGATCAACGGCGCCCGCTCGCGCGGCGCCAGCGTGATCGTGGCCGCGGGCAACGAGAACCAGAACGCGTCGAACTCCAGCCCGGCGAACTGCTCGGGCGTGGTGACCGTCGCGGCGACCGACCGCTACGGCGCGCGGGCGTACTACTCGAACTACGGCTCGATCGTGACGCTGGCCGGTCCCGGCGGCGACGTGCGCGCCAGCGCCAGCAACGGCATCCTGTCGACGCTGAACGCCGGCAAGACCACCCCGGGCGCGGACAGCTACGCGTACTACCAGGGCACGTCGATGGCGACCCCGCACGTCGCCGGCGTCGCGGCCCTGCTGTACGCCGCCAAGCCGACAGCCACGCCGGACCAGATCAAGACCGCGCTGACGAGCAGCGCCCGTCCGTTCACCGGCACCTGCAGCCAGTGCGGCGCCGGCATGCTGGACGCGAACGCGGCGATCGACGCGATCCTGGGCGGCGGCGGCGGTGGCGGCACGGTCGCCGAGGTCGAGCCCAACGACAGCCGCGCGGCCGCGCAGGCGATCAACGCGCCGGTCACCGTCAACGGCAGCAGCTCCAGCAGCAACACCAACGACTACTTCAAGGTCGTGCTGCCGGCCGGCAAGACGCTGAGCGCGACGCTGACCCCGGCCGCCGGCAAGGACTTCGACCTGTACCTGCAAAGCAGCACCGGCACGCAACTGCGCGCCAGCACGAACGGCGCCGGTTCGGTCGACAGCTTCTCCTACGCGAACACCGGTTCGGCTTCGGTCACCGTGTACGTGCGGGTCCTGTACTACTCGGGCACGAGCGGCACGTACACGCTCGGCCTGAACTGGTAAGGAGCCGCCCACCGATTACCACTCTCCTCGTTTGGTAAGCCGGGTGCCCTGGGCCCGAACGGGGCTCCCGTTGAATCCCGCCGGTGAAAGCTGGCGGGATTTTTTTTTGACCGGGCCGGTACACTGCCACCCTTGTTTTTCCAGCGTCCCGCGCGCATCCCATGGCCGGCCTCGACAGCAATTCGCCGCTTCCCACCGACATCGTGGTGCACCAGCAGTCCAAGGTGCTGGAACTCGCGTTCAACGACGGCGCGCGCTTCCGCATCCCGTTCGAGCTGATGCGCGTGCGCAGCCCGTCGGCGGAGGTGCAGGGCCACGGACCCGGCCAGGAGACGCTGCAGACCGGCAAGCGCGACGTGACCATCGTCGCGGTGCAGCAGGTCGGGCATTACGCGCTGCAGCCGCTGTTCTCCGACGGCCACGAGAGCGGCCTGTTCACCTGGGCCTACCTCTACGAGCTGGGCCGCGACCAGGACCGCCTGATGCGCGAATACGAAGCCCAGCTGGCCGCCGCGGGCCTGGACCGCGACGCGCCGATGCCGGCCAAGGCCGGCGGCGGTCATGCGCACGGCGGCGGCAGCTGCGGCAGCCATTGACCGAGCCCGTCCCCTTCGGACGCTCCCCCATTCAGCAGGATTCCCCATGAGCTCCACCCATTTCGGCTACGAGACCGTCGACGAGACCGCCAAGGCCCGGCGCGTGCGCGGCGTGTTCGACTCGGTCGCGGCGCGCTACGACGTCATGAACGACCTGATGTCGATGGGCCTGCACCGCGCGTGGAAACGCTACACGCTGGCGGTGGCCAACCTGAAGGCCGGCGACCGCGTGCTGGACATCGCCGGCGGCACCGGCGACATGGCCCGGCTGTTCGCGCGCAAGGTCGGCGAGCGCGGCATGGTCGTGCACACCGACATCAACGAGGCCATGCTGCGCACCGGCCGCGAACGCCTGATCGACGAAGGCCTCGTGCTGCCCACCAACCTGTGCGACGCCGAGGCGCTGCCCTACAAGGACGGCTCCTTCGACCTCGTCTGCGTGGCCTTCGGCCTGCGCAACATGACGCACAAGGACAAGGCGCTCGCGGAGATGAACCGCGTGCTGCGCCCCGGCGGGCGGTTGCTGGTGCTGGAGTTCTCGCAGGTCGCGGAGCCGCTGCGCAAACCGTACGACTGGTACTCGTTCAAGGTCCTGCCGCGCATCGGCTCGCTCATCGCCGGGGACGCCGACAGCTACCGCTACCTCGCCGAATCCATCCGCATGCACCCGCCTCAGGCCGAACTCAAGGCCATGATGAAAACCGCCGGGTTCGGGCACGTCGACGTGCACAACCTCAGCGGCGGAGTCGTGGCGTTGCACGCAGGGATCAAGTGCTGAGGCCTCCTGCGGGGACCAAGCGCGGAGAAGCCGGATTGCCGGTGCCCCTCTGCGCTCCACGCCTCCGCACGCTCGGCAGTCGCTTCGAGGGGCACCGGCAATCCGGCTTCTCTTGATCCGTTGGGGCGTGCCGGGACTGGCCGGCGGCTCACGATTCGGGCCCCGCCTGGCGGGGCCCCGTCATTTCAGCAGGGGGCTTTCCACTCCCGGAGCTCGGTCGCGAGGATCGGGTGACCCTCCTCCTCCGCCCGGCGGGCGAGCGCGTCGACATTCCTGTCGGTGACGAACTCGTGGCCCACGCCCTTCACCAGCTGGCCGTAGACGCTGTCGAGATCATCGGCATCGACGTCGGCATCGGAAGAGGGGAACGGCGGCACGTCCGGCGGCAGTTCCGGCCGGAGTTGCGGCGTCGAGCGGGAAGAGGAGTTGGAAGCGGCCATCGGAGTACTCCTTGAATCGATGAGGTCGAGGGAGGTCATGCGAACTGGCGAGGCCCCCGTCACTTCGGACGAACGGCCCGGCGATTGGAACGGGGCAGGCGGCCCTCCCGCAACTGCTTGACCGCGTCGCCGACGAGGTCGGCCACCAGCCGCACCTCGTCCTGCAGCGCCTCGTCGCGGTCGAGCGCCTCGTGGCTGTCGAAGTAGGGCTCGTAGTAGCCGAGGTAGCGGTCCAGACGCGCCTGGCTGCCCGCGTCGATCAACCCCATCCAGTCCAGCCAGTCGCTCAGGTTGCGGCGCTGGGACTCGACGCCGGCGACGTCGCCATGCACCACCAGCCCATAGACGCGGCCCTCGAGGTGCTTCGGATAGTCCCAACCCTTTTCCTCGATCGCCTTGGCCTCGGCGACCGTCTTGCCGTGGGTGGACGTCGGATCGGCGTTGCCGCCGTCGGCGCAGACCAGGCGGTCGATCATCAGCTTGAGCGCGCTGGGCGACTGGTACCAATAGGTGGGGGTGAACAGGATGACGCCGTGGGCGGAGACCCAGCGCTCGTAGATCTCGTTCATCCAGTCGCTGGACTGGCCGAGCGCGTGATTCGGATAGCAGCTGCAGGGCCAGTGGCAGAGCGGCATCGCGGTGGAGACGCAACCCTTGCAGGGGTGGATCTCGCGGCCGTACTCCGAGACCATCAGGCTCAGGTCGAGCACGTCGACGATGACGTCGTGCGAGGCCAGTTGCTCCTTGGCGATCTGGGTGAGGCGCCAGGTCTTGGACATCTCCCCGGGGCAGGTGCCGTCGTTGCGGTCGCTGCCGCAGACCAGCAGGATCCGCGAGCGCGTGGCCGGGTCGCGCCAGCGCTGCTGGGCGAGCTTCAGGCGCTGGTGGGCGTCGAGCCATTCGACGGAGACCTCGTAGGTCGGGTCCTTGAAGCCGTTGCCGGCGGGCCGGGTGACGGGCGCCTTGCGGCCTTCCTTCATGGCCTGGAAGGCGATGGTCTCGAGCCGGGCGATGGCCTCGGCCTCGACCCGGAACGCCGGGTCGTGGAAGCGGCGCATGAAGCGCTCGTGGAACTGCTCGCGGGTCAACTCCGCGGGCTGCTGGCCCTTGCGGATCTCGGTCATCGGCGGCCCCTCGGGTGGCGATGGGCACAGTATTCGGGCCGCCTCCCGGCGACGCCGTCGGACGGCGGAGGGTTCTCGCGTTGGTCATGTCCTACGTTCGCCGTGACCGGCGTATGCCGTATCCAGCATGTTTGTCATTTATGCCGGATGAGGCATATTTGCAGAATATGCTTTATTCGGCATGAATGCCGTTTATGCTTGATTGAGCATGTATTTCCCTTCGAGCAACTCAGCACATGGAGGTCACCCGTGATCTTCCGTCTTCAAACGCCCAGGCAGCTGGGGCCGCATCTGAGAGCGCTTCGCAGACGCCAAGGCATGAGCCAGGCGCAACTTGGCGAGCGGATCGGGGTCAGCCAGAGCCGCCTGGCCCGGATCGAAGGCGACCCCTCGAGCGTCAGTTTTGACCAGTTGTTGGATCTCCTCCACGCCCTCGGCACCCAACTGGTGCTGGAAACCGATGATCGAAAGCTGGGCGCCGATGGCGGCCCGCAGGGATCGCCCGAGACGCCGTCGGCCTTGGATGAACCCTGGTGATTCGACCTCGGAGAGACATGCATGGCCGCACTTCATTTGTGGATGAACGGACAGCCGGTGGGCACCTGGGAAGTCCAGTCGCGCACGGGCATCGCTTCGCTGCGCTATGAACGGTCGTGGCAGGACTCGCCACAGGGACGGGCGCTTTCCCTGTCATTGCCGTTCGATGCGGATCTCGGCTCGGAGATCGTCACGAACTACTTCGAGAACCTGCTTCCTGACAGTCGACATATCCGCCGGCGGATTCGGGAGCGGTTCCATACGGGGTCCGACGAGGCCTTCGATCTTCTGAAGGCCATTGGCCGGGATTGCGTCGGTGCCCTGCAGATCCTTCCGCCAGACGAATCGCCGGAGGGTTGGAACCGCATCAGCGGCGATCCGCTGACGGAGTCGGAGGTCGGCCGCATCCTGGCCGGGGTGACCTCCCCGATCGCGCTCGGTCATGGCGACGAGAACGACTTCCGCGTCTCGATTGCCGGCGCGCAGGAAAAGACCGCTTTGCTCCGGATCGATGGGCAATGGCATCGACCGCGCGGGGCGACGCCCACGACCCACATCCTCAAGCTGCCGCTTGGACTGGTGGGGAATGTGCGCGCCGACATGACGGAGTCGGTGGAGAACGAGTGGCTCTGCGCGCAGATCCTGCGAGCGTTCGGCCTTCCCGTGGCCACCACGGAAATGGGCGTCTTCGGAGGCGCCAAGGCCCTGGTCGTCGAGCGCTTCGATCGCCTCTGGCAACAGGCGGCCCAGCCTTGGATCTTGCGATTGCCCCAGGAGGACTTCTGCCAGGCCATGGGATTGCCGCCGGACCTGAAGTACCAGTCCGACGGCGGCCCCACCATGCTGGGTTGCCTTCAGCAGTTGCGCATCAGCGAGCGCCTGGACGACGCCGCGACCTTCGCCATCGCGCAATTCGCGTTCTGGCTCCTCGCTGCCACGGACGGCCATGCAAAGAACTTCTCGATCCAGCATCTGCGGGCAGGCAAGTTCGCGATGACGCCGCTCTACGACGTGCTGTCGGTCTGGCCCGTCATCGGCCGGGGTGCCAACCAGATCGAGTACCACCGCGCCAAGCTCGCCATGGGCCTGAAGTCCAAGAACATGCATTACCGGCTGAGCGAACTCCAGCCGCGGCATTGGCATGCCCTGGCCGCGCAGGCCGGCGGCGACGCCTGGCCGCGCATGCTCGACCTGGCCCATCGCGTGCCCGAGGCGCTCGACGCCGTGGAACGCCGGCTCCCCGCCGGATTCCCTGAGAGCACCTGGCAGCCCATCGCCAGCGGCACCCGCCGCCACGCGCGACAGTTCCTCGACGACGCGCCGGGCCTCCGCCGCGCCTCCACCGCGGCCTGATCCCGCAGCCTGATCCCGCGGTCTCACCCCGCGGCCTCACCCCGCGGCCTCGGCCGCGCCCCCACGGCCGGATCGCCCCGATCCGCCCCCTTCTATCCCCCTCGAACGCGGGGGCAGGCCTTCCCGCACCCGGGCTTCCCCGCAACCGGCTTGTCACGAAGCGACCCTACGCTCCGGCCGTTCCTTTCCGCGCCAAGTCAAGCGCAGTTCTTCACACATTTGCTGACAAAGTTTTGCCGTAAACGTTTGCGCAAACATTTGTTTTAACTATTGACTGTCCGAGGGTCGCCATGAAATTCAAATCCATCCTGCTCGCCGCGGGCCTGCTGCTCAGCGGCCTCGCCCACGCCGACACCGTCGCGCTGTGGTCCTACACCCCCGACCGCGGCGGCGTGATCTCCCCCACCAAGCCGACGTACTCCGACCACGGCGGCAGCGATTCCCGCACGCTGGGCAACGTGTCCACCGCCTTCGTCAGCCAGACCGGCTCGTCGGACACCACCGCCGGCTCGTCGGCGCTGAACACCACCGGCTACGCCGCCCAGGGCACCGGCGACCGCACCACCGGCATCCAGTTCATGGTGGACACCACCGGCTTCCAGGACATCGTCCTGACCTTCGACCAGCGCAACAGCGGCACCGCCTCGGCCTGGACCGCGCTGCTCTACACGCTGGACGGCGAGAACTGGATCGAGGCCACCACCTTCCGCATGCTGCGCGACAGCGTCTTCGTGAAGGGCCTGGGCTTCGACTTCAGCGACATCGCCGGCGTCGACAACAACGCCAACTTCGCGATCCAGCTGGTCAGCATGTTCGCCCCGAACACGACCGCCTACGCCGGCACCGGCAACAACTACGCCACCGGCGGGACCATCCGCTACGACATGGTCCAGTTCGCCGGCACGCTGATCCCTGAGGTCGAAGTGCCCGAAGTCCCCGAGCCCGCGTCGATCGCGCTGACCCTGGCCGCCCTGGGCGTCATGGGCGCCGTGGTCCGCCGCCGCAAGCAAGCCTGAGAAGAGGAGACCCCCACCATGAACTTCCGCACCCTGTTCCCCCTGTCCGGACGCGCCGTGCTGCGCGTCACCACGCTGAGCGCCATGGCCGTCGTGCTGAGCGCCTGCGGCGGCGGCTTGAGCGGCGACAAGTCGCAGCAGTCGCAGCAGCAGGCCGCCGCGCCTGACGACCGCGCCACCGCGCAAGGCGCCGACCCGTCCGCGAAGTACCCCGACCACCATGAGTTCGAGGCCGCGCTCGACGTGCCGTTCACCGGCGCCGAGTCCACCGGCGCCCGCGACTTCGCCGTCCACCTCGACTACGTGGGCGCGCCCGCCGGCACGCTGCTGGCCTGGCGCGTCGAACTGCGCTCGCCCAGCGGCGCGCTGGTCAAGCGCTGGACCGGCGTCGAGCCGTACGCCGGCGCGGTCAAGACCGTGCCGCTGAGCTGGTCCGGCCGCGGCGACGCGAGCCTGGCCGACGGCGTCTACACCGCCACGCTGACCGCGCTGAGCGCCAAGGCCGGCACCGCGCTCAAGGGCAACGGCGCCGACGCGCAGTTCGCCGAGATCCTCGCCGCGCAGCAGGCCGGCGAACTGCAGGGCCACGAGGTCGAGCAGAGCTGGAACTTCGCCCTCGGCAAGCCGGCCAAGATCGCCATGGGCACGCTGCGTCCGCTGGCGATGGGCGCCTCGGGCGAGGCCGACCAGCGCGTGCGCGCGCAGTCGGCGGCGGTGGGCGCGGGCTCCTGGCCCTACACCATCTACTACGGCAGCTTCCACGGCCAGACCAACGACTCCGACGGCGGCGGCGCCATCGGCAGCTGCAGCTCGTCGCAGCCCGCGCAGACCGGCGCCTTCGGCCCGGACGCGGCCTTCCCGTACGCGAAGAACGCCGGCCTGGACATCTTCGCCAACACCGACCACAACCACTACTTCGACGGCTCCTCCAGCACCAACGCCAGCGGCAGCGCCACCGCGGCCAAGGCCCGCTACCAGCGCGGCCTGCAGATCGCGTCGGACTACAGCGCCGCCAACCCCGGCTTCCTGGCCGTGTACGGCATGGAATGGGGCGTCATCAGCAACGGCGGCCACCTGAACATCTTCAACAGCAACGAGCTGTTCTCGTGGGAATACAACGCCCAGAACGAGCTGTTCGGCGATCGCTACATCGCCAAGAGCGACTACGCGTCGCTCTACTCGGTGATGCGCGCGCAGGGCCTGATCGGCCAGTTCAACCACCCCGACTCGAGCGGCCAGTTCATCATCAACGGCACCGACATGGCCTACAGCGCCGATGGCGACGAGGTGATGGTGATGTCCGAGGTGATGAACACCTCCGCGTTCTCGTCCAACACGACCGAGAGCGAGACCTCGCGCAGCTCGTATGAAGGCTCGTGGAAGAAGCTGCTGGAACGCGGCTTCCACGTCGCGCCGGCGACCAACCAGGACAACCACTGCGCCAACTGGGGCAAGTCCTACACGAACCGCACCGCGGTGCTGATCCCCACCGGCACGCCGCTGAGCAAGGCCGCGCTGGTCGACGCGCTGAAGGCGCGCCGCGTCTTCGCGACGATGGACAAGAACTCGCAACTGATCTTCAGCGCCAACGGCAAGATCATGGGCGAGCGCTTCGACAACTCGGGCGCGCTGGCCATGAACGTCGGCTTCTACAACCCGAGCGGCCGCACCGTCGTGTCGACCGAGATCTGGGAAGGCGTGCCCGGACGCAACGGCACGGTGACGCTGCTGAGCAGCAGCCCGACGGCCACCGTCACCCCGGCCAACGGCAAGCACTTCTACTACGCCAAGGTCACGCAGGATGACGGCAAGGTGCTGTGGTCCGCGCCGATCTGGGTCAACCAGGGCATCAGCGGCGGCGACACCACGCCGCCGTCGGTGACCGCCTCGGTCAGCGGCACGACCGGCACCATCACCTTCTCGGCCACCGCCAGCGACAACGTCGGCGTGACGCAAGTCGAGTTCTGGCTGGACGGCGCGCTGCGCGAGATCGACACGACCGCGCCGTACGCGATCAGCGTCAACTCGACGCAGCTGACCAACGGCACGCACAGCCTGGTGGCCAAGGCCTATGACGCCGCGGGCAACACGACGACCTCGGCGCCGGTGAGCTTCACCGTCACCAACGTGGTCGACGCGGCGGACGAGGTTGAGCCCAACAACTCGGTCTCCTCGGCCAACGCGCTGGGCAGCCGCAACCAGCTGACCGGCTTCATCGGCAGCGAGACCGACGTCGACTTCTTCAAGGTCACCCTGGCCGCCAACCAGCGCCTGCGCGTGGACATGACCGGCCCGACCTCGTCGAGCATCGACTACGACCTGTACGTGGTCCGCTCCACCGGCACCGGCCTGGCGCGCTCGGAAGCGGTCGGGAGCACGGAGTCGCTGACCTACCAGAATGGCGCGACGGCGCAGACGGTCTACATCAAGGTGATGTCGTACACGGGATCGAGCACGACGTCCCCGTACAAGCTGACGATCAGCTATCCCTGATGAAGGAACCAGGCCGCCGGTGAAGGCCGGCGGTCGAGGAGGAGGATGAAGGGCGGCCCCGGCGACGGGGCCGCCTTTGCTTTTGGCCTCGCTCAGGCCAGGGCGCGGGCCAGGCGCGCGAGCGCGTCGTCCATCTGGGCGGCGTCGATGCGGCCGTAGCCGAAGAGCAGGGCGTCGTCGTCGGTGCCGCTGCGAGGAAAGGCTGCATCGCCATGGCCGCTGCCGCCGACTCCGCGATCGGCGGCGTAGCGAGCGAGCGTCTCGACGCGCACCCGGTCCGCCGCGGCCCGCGCGGCGATCGTCTCGAGCGGATCGTGCGAGGCGTTCAATCGCACCGCCATGTGCAGCCCCGCTTCGGACGGCAGCACCTCCGCCCGCGCGCCCAGGTGGCGCTCGACCGCCGCGACCAGCGCCTCCCGCCTTGCGCGGTAGATCGCCTGCATCCGGCGCGCGTGGCGCAGCAGGTGACCCTCCTCGATGAAGGCCGCGACCATCTCCTGCGTCAGCGTGCAGGAGTTCCAGTCCGCGACATGCTTGGCCGCCACCAGCGCCGGCAGCGCCCAGCGCGGCGCCACGATGTAGCCCAGGCGCAGCGACGGATACAGGCTCTTCGAGAAGGTCCCGACATAGAAGACGCGGCCGCTGCGGTCCAGCGTCTTCAGCGCGTCCAGGGGCCGGCGGCCGAAACGGAACTCGCTGTCGTAGTCGTCCTCGATGACGACGGCCGGCGTGTCCTGGGCGAAGGCCATCAGCCGGCGGCGGCGTTCCGCGGAGAGCGTCACCCCGCGCGGGAACTGATGCGATGGCGTGACGCAGACGATCTGGCATCCGGCGGGAATGCGTTCGACGTCCAGGCCGTGGTCGTCGACCCGCACCGGCGCCAGCCGCGCGCCCGCGGCGCTGAAGGCGGCACGCATCGGCGGATAGCCGGGATCCTCGATGGCCACGGTGGTCTGGCCGGGCGCCACCAGCACGCGGGCCAGCAGGTCGAAGGCCTGCTGCGCGCCTTGCGTGACGACGACATCCTCCGGCACGCACGCGACCGCCCGCGTGGCCGAGACATGCGAGGCGATGGCGGCGCGCATGCGCGCCAGGCCCTGCGACGACTCGTAGGTCGCGGGCGCGCGTTCGGCCGCCCGCAGCGAGCGCGCGGCCAGGCGCCGCATCACCGCGAAGGGCAGGGGAGCGATGGCGGGGACGCCGACGGTGAAGTCATGTCGCCACGGCGGCGGCGTGGGCCCCGGCGTTGGCGTCGGCGATCGGCTGGACGCTGCCGCCTGCGCCGGCGCGGAGAACCACACGGTCTTCGTCCACGGGCCCTTCGGCGCCACCGAGTCGTCCACCGCGGTCACGTCCGCGATCGAGGGCGCGTTGGAGAGCGCGTTCGAGGCCCCGGTCCTCGCCGCCGCCTTGCGCGCGGCAGGCAAGGCATGCGCGACCGTCGTCCCACCCTTGCCATGCGCGACGACATAGCCTTCGCTCGCCAGCAGGTCGTACAGCGCCACCGCCGTGTTGCGCGAGATCCCCAGCGCCTGCGCCAACGCCCGCGTCGGCGGCAGCTTCAACCCCGGCACCAACCGGCCACCCACGATCGCCGCCCGTAACGCGCGGTGCAGGGCCTTAAGCAACTGCCCACCCTCCGCCCTCGCGGCCTCGGCGAGGACGCCGACCACCGTCGATTCTGGTTCCATGGATTTGCTCATTTATGGCGCTTCTGGCGGTCCAAAGAATGAGCGATTCTGCGGCCTTCAACGGTCTTGCCACCGAGAACCTTGGGAGAGCCTCATGCCGAGATTCATTTGCCAGACGTGTGGAACGCAGCATGCGGAAGCCGCAGAGCCGCCGTCGTCCTGCCGGATCTGCTCGGATGAACGCCAGTACGTCGGGTGGGGCGGACAGAAGTGGACGACCCACGAGGCGCTCGCCGCCTCACATCGGCTGCGCCTCGACCTGGACGGCGACCTCCTGGGCATCGGGATCACGCCGGGCTTCGGCATCCCGCAGCGGGCGCTGCACCTCCAGACCGGCGCCGGCAACATCCTCTGGGAATGCGTCAGCCTCGTCACGCCCGATGCCGTCGAAGCCCTCAAGGCACGCGGCGGCGTCGACCTGATCGCCATCTCCCATCCCCACTTCTACGCCTCGATGGTCGAGTGGAGCGACGCCTTCGGCGGCATCCCCATCTACCTGCACGAGGCCGACCGCGAATGGATCTCGCGACCCGTCCCCCAGCTGCGCCTGTGGAGCGGCGACGAACTGCGACTCTCCGACGACGTGACCCTGCATCGCTGCCCCGGCCACTTCCCCGGCAGCACCGTCCTGCACTGGCGCGACGGACCCGGCGGCAAGCCGGTGCTGCTCGCCGGCGACGCCCTGCACGTCGTGCAGGACCGCCGCCACGTCACCTTCATGTACTCGGTGCCCAACTACATCCCCGCCGACCCGGCCGACGTGCGCCGCATCCAGGCGCGCCTGGACGGGCTGCCCTTCGAGGACGTCTACGGCTACACCTGGGGCCTGAACATCGTCGGCAACGGCCGCTCGGCCGTCGACGAGTCCTTCGACCGCTACTTCCGCGCGATCGAGGGACGGCGCGCCGCCTGATCGCGTCTATCCCCGATGCCGGGTCCCGCCATGCCGGAACGTCCCATGAGCGCGCTCTACAGCCGTGAACTCGCCGTGCCGGAACGCTCCGCGCGCAGGTTCCGCGTGCCGGAGCTCCCCGTGCCGGCGCTCCGCGTGCCGGGATGGGCGCCCTCGCTGCTCATCGCGGCCACGCTGGCGGGCGTCTGCCTGCTGACCTCGGTCGGCGCGGGCGCCTCGTCCTGCGCGGTCGTCGTCGCGGATTCCCATCCGCCGCCCAGCGCCAGGAAGAGCTGCACCTGCTCGTCGATCAAGGCGGCATCGGACGCGGCGAGCGCCGCGTCGCTGGTGGCCAGCGCGCGCTCGGCATCGAGCGCGTCCAGGTAACCGACCTTGCCGCCCTGGTAGAGCCGCCGCGCCTGGCCGGCCACGACCGCCGCCTCGTCGCGCGAGGCCGCCAGCGCCGCGCGCCGGTCCAGCTCGCGGGCGTACTGGTTGAGCGCGGTCTCGGTCTCGCGCAGCGCGTTCAGCACCACGCCGTCGAAGCGCGCCGCCGCCTGCCGCGTGCCGGCCTCGGCCTGCGCGATGCGCGCATCGGCGACGCCGTTGTTGGGCAAGGTCCACGAGATCAGCGGCCCCAGGCTCCAGCTCAGCGTGTCGCTCTTGCCGAAGCCGGCCAGGGTGCCCGCCGAACCGGCCGACAGCCCCAGCGTGATCTTCGGGTACCGGTCCGCGATGGCGACGCCGATCCGCGCCGTCGCCGCGTGCAGCTCGCGTTCGGCCTGGCGGATGTCGGGCCGGCGGCGCAGCAGCGCGGCGCCGTCGCCGACCGGGATCGTGCCCGCGACGCGTGGCGCGACGTGGCAGTCGGCCAGCGCGCGCGGGAAGTCCTCCGGCAACTCGCCGGTCAGCGTCGCCAGCCGGTACAGCGCCGACTGGCGTTGCGCCAGCAGCGGCGGCAGCGCCGCCTTCAGTTGCTGGAGTTGGCTGCGCCCGCGCGCGGCGTCGATCTCGCCGACGCGGCCGGCGCGCTGCAGCTGCTCGGTGACCTCCAGCGCCTCGCGCTGCAGCTCGACCGAGTGCGTCGCCGACGCGAGCCGCTGCCCCGTCGCGCAGGCTTCCGCGTAGGCGCGCGCGGTGCCGGCCGCGACATTCACCTTGACCAGGTCCAGCGCGGCCGCGGCGGCCTCGGTGCTGGCCTGCGAGGACTCGACCGCGCGCCGGATCTGGCCGAACAGGTCCAGCTGGTACGACAGGCCGACGCCCGCGCTGTAGCGGTAGGTGTCGGGCGGGACGTAGTCCTTCTTCAGCATCGACAGGCCGGACGGATGGCCGAAGCTCGGGCCGCCGTTGACGCTGACCGTCGGCTTCTCGCCGCCTCGCACTTCGGACTCCAGGGCCTGGACGCGCTCGAGATTCGCGGCCGCCTGGCGCAGGTCGGTGTTGCGCGCGAGCGCGCGTTCGATCAGCTCGTCGAGGGCCGGGTCCTGGAACAGCCGCCACCAGTGCGGCGGCAAGGGCGCGCTGTCGAACGGCGCGGGCGCCGGCGCGGACGCGGTGGTCGACGACCCGTTTGCTGTATCCGCCGCAGGTCCTGCTCCGGCCCCCGCCGCGCCGCCTCCGACCGCCGCCGCGGCGCGTTGCTGTTCAAGGAAGGGCTCGGCCGCGCGCGGCTTCATCACGACGGCGTCCGCCGGCACCTGGTAGTCCGGCCCCTTGGGCGCCGTCGAGCAGGCCGCGAGCGCCGCCGCGGCGATCAATGCCAGTGCGTGCTTGATGGCGGTGCTCATGACGTCGCTCCCGGCAGGCGGGCCGCCGTCGTCGCGGTCTTCGAGGCGGGCGCGGATCCGGCGGTCGACCCGGCCGGGGATCCGCCTTGCGACGCCGTCTTCGACCCGTCCTTAGATCCGTCCTTCGTTCCGTCCTTCGTTCCGGAGCTCGAAGCGGACAGCACCTGGACGGTGACCGTCTGTCCGGCGACGAGCCGCTCGCCGGCGGGCAGCGGATCGAGCTTGACCCGCACCGGCACGCGCTGGGGCAGCCGCACCCAGTTGAAGGTCGGGTTGACGCTGGGCAGCAGGTTGGCGCTGGTGCTGCGGTCGCGGTCGGCGATGCCGGCGGACAGACTCTCGACGCGTCCGGTCAGGGCGCGGCTCGCGCCCATCGGCCGCACCTCGACGGCGTCGCCGACGTGGATGCGCGGCAGCTTGGTCTCCTCGAAGTAGCCCTCGACGTAGAGCGACTCCGCGTCGACCAGCGCCAGCACCGGATGGCCGGCGCTCGCGTAGGCGCCCTGGCGCAGGTCGAAGTTGGTGATCGTGCCGGAGGAGGGCGCGCGGATCTCGGCGCGCGCCAGGTTGAGCCGGGCGGCATCGACGGCGACCTCGGCCTGCGCGACCGCGGCGCGCGCCTGGTCGGCGCGGCTGCGGGTCTGCTCGCGCGACTCCTGCGAGACCAGCGTGCCCAGGCCGCTGTTGCGCTCGGCCTCGCGCAGCGACTGCGCCAACGCGACCTTCTGCGCGGCGAGCTGCGCCTGCGCCTGGCGCAGCGCGAGCTCGAAACGCGCGCGGTCGACCTCGAACAGCAGCGCGCCGGCGGCCACGCGCTGGTTGTCCTGCACCGGCACCGCGGTGACCAGGCCGGAGACGTCCGGTGCGATCTGCACGACGTTGGCGCGCACGCGGCCGTCGCGGGTCCAGGGCTGCAGCTCGTAGCGGTCCCACAGCTGGCGGGCCGCCCACAGCGCGCCGCCGACCGCGGCCAGCGTGACCAGCATCGAGACGGCGCGGCGAAGGGGGAAGGAGGAAAGCTTCATGTCGTCGGGTCCGGAAGTCCGGAGTCGTTCAATCGGTGGATCGGTCGCTCGATGGATCGGTGGATCGGTGGATCGATGCGTCGGAGGCGCGTTGGATCGGAAGGTGGCGGTGGCGCGCGAGCGCCGTCACCCGGGGCCGTGCAGCACGCGCAGCGATACGCCGCTCAGAACCCACAGCAGCAGCAGGTAGGTCGCGACGTCGAACAGCGCCGGATGCCAGATCCAGCGGTAGGCGCCGACCCAGGCCAGCAGCCGCCGCACGACGGACAGGGCCAGCAACGCCAGCAGCGCCAGCGGCATCAGCCAGGGCAGGTAGAGCCCGAAGAAATCCACTGCGCCGGTCATGTCCGGGTCTCCTGGTCAGTCTGGTGGGTAGCGTTGATCTCATCGGCCGCGAGCGGCGCTTCGGCCTCGGCGACGACGGGCACGGGCAGCGTCGCCACCGGCGCGTCGGGGAACAGGTTGCGCCGCAGGCCCATCAGCGCGCCGGCGGCCGGACGGGCTTCGGCGGGCAGCGGGCGCGAGGCCGGGTAGGCCTCGACGAGGCCCGCCAGCGCCGCATCCACGCGCGTCAGCAGCGCGGCCGGCGGTGCCGCCAGCGCCTCGGCCTGGCCGGCGACCCGCGCCCGCAGCCAATCGCCCAGCGCCGCCAGCAGCGACGGCAACGGTCTTTCCGCCTCGGCGTGGAGTCGCCCGCGCACGCCCTGCAGCGCGACCAGATCGGCGCCCAGGCGCAGGTCGCGCAGCGCGTCGTCGGTGGGCACGCCCGGCACCGAGCCGCCGGACTGCGCGACACGCGGCGCCAGCAGCGAGATGCGGTCCAGCATGCGCAGCAGGTAGGCCTGCCCGCGCCCGGCCGAGCGCGGCAGCCGGGCCAGGTCGTCGAGCTCGCGCCAGGTCGCGCGCTGGATGCGGCGGGCGCTCCAATCCGCGCCGACCGAGCGCATCAGCCGCGTCACGCGCGCCGCGACGAAGATCCCCACCAACTGGCCCGACATCGAGTTCAGGAAGCTCGTCAGGTCCGCCTGCGCGGTGTCGTGCATGACCAGCGTGCCCATGACGCCGAACAGGAAGGGCAGCGCCGCCCCCACCGTCGACGGCCGGCCGACGAAGGCGCCGACGACGAGGAACAAGGGCGCGCAGATCGCCATCAGCGTCCACATGTCCTGCACCAGCGGCAGCAGCACCAGCACGTACAGCGCGCCGAAGGGCATGGACCAGATCGTCCAGGTGAGGAAGCCGTTGATGGCCGGCACCGGGTCGTCCATCGCCGCGAAGAAGCAGCAGAAGATCGCCGCCATCATCGCGGCCGCCGATCCGACCGGCCAGCCGGTGAGGATCCAGAACGCGCAGCAGACGAGGATGGCAATCAGCGCCGCCGCGCCGGACCACAGCGCCATCCCCAGGTCCAGGTGCAGCTTCGGCCCGCCGGTCGCCGGGGCCGGGCGCATCTGCATCGGCGCGCCCGACAGGCCGCGGTCGATGTCCGCGCGCAGTTGCACGCCGTGCAGCCAGCCGTCGAGCAGCTCGCCCAGCCGCTCCGCCAGCGCCACGCGCAGCAGCCGCGCCCAGGGATCGCCGGCCAGTTGCTCGCGGGACGCTTCGCCGGTCAGCGCCGCGAGTGCCGCGCGCAACTCGGGCAACTGCGCCTCGGCCTGCGCCGGCGGCAGCGCCAGCCACGGCCCGAGCCGGTCCAGCAGCGCCCGCACGTCGGCGGGCAGCCCGCCGTGGGCCTCCAACGCCCGCAGCCGGTCCTCGACGCTCGCCAGCAGCGGCGTCAGCGCCGCGACGCGGTCCTGCATCGCATGGACGGCGTCGGCGGTCCAGCGCAGGTGGCTGGTGTCGAACGGGATGTGGGTCGACAGCAATCGCAGCTGCGTGATGTCGCCCGCGACACGGCGGCGGTCCGCGCCGCCGTCGCGCCGCGCGGCGATGTCGCTCAGCCAGGCGCGGGTGTCGCCCAGCGTGCGGTCGAGCAGCCCCAGCACCGAGCCCGCCAGGCTGTTGGGCAACACCAGGCTGTGCACCAGCGTGGCCGACAGCACGCCCAGGCCGATTTCCTCGAGACGGGCGACCGCCGTGTCGAAGATCGTCAGCGGCGTGTCCACCGCCGGGAAACCGATCAGCGCCGCCGTGTAGCCGGCCAGCATGAAGGCATAGGCGCGCGGCGTGCGGTCGCGCAGCGACAGCGTCAGGCAGCCCGCCACCCACAGCGCCAGCGCCAAGCTCAGCAGCTCCGGCGCGTTGGCGAAGCGCGGGACCATCAGCACCGCCGCCGTGCCGCCGACCAAGGTGCCGATGAAGCGGAACAGGCCCTTGGAGCGCACCGCGCCCGCCATCGGGTGCGCGACGATGTAGGCCGTCATCAGCGCCCAGAACGGCCGCGGCTGGCCGGCCCAGCTCGCCAGGAACACCGCCAGCATCGCGGCGGCGAAGGCCTTGAACGAGAAGATCCATTCCGCGCGGGTGAAGCCGGGCCGCAGGAGGGCCGGCACCCGGACCCAGGAGGACAGGGCGGGAAGCGCGGGCAGGGCGAGCCGCAGGGGCCGGACCGGTCCGGCGCTCCGGCGCGACGAGGCGAAGGGGAGGGCGGGGAACTTCATGGCCGGGGGACGACGGGCGGCCGCTTCACTTGCGCCGCGGCGGCACGATCGGCTGGGGCGCGCCGACGCGCTCGGCCAGCGTGGCGAAGACGCGCAGCGCGGCCTCGATGTCCGCGTCCGGGATGTCCTGGTAGAGCTCGTTGCGCAGGTCACGCAACGTGACCTCGAGCTGCTCGCTGGCCTGCGCGCCCAGCGCCGTCAGGTGCAGCGTCTTGGCGCGGCGGTCGTCGGGGTCCTCCAGGCGCTCGATGAAGCCGCCCGAGATCAGCTGGTCCAGCGACCGCGTCAGCGACGGCCCCTCGATGCCCAGCAGCGTCGCCAGCTCGCCCTGGCGCAGGCCGTCGCCCTGGCGGCCGATCATCACCAGCGGCCAGGCCAGCGCCTGCGACAGGCCCACGTGTGCGATCGCCAGGTTGGCGCGGGCGCGGTACGCCCGTTCCAGCACCGGCAGCGTCACGCCCAGCGTCATCAGGGCGGTCTCGCGCGCGGTGCGCGTCAGCGTGCGGAGGGGCTTGGCCGTCGAGGAGTTCATGCCGGCCATTCTAAATAGGTAGCTTGCTATCTAATTCGGTAGGGTTATTCGGCGCGATGCATCGGGGGTCCACAAAGGAAAACGGCCGGTCTGTCGACCGGCCGTTGTGTTTTCGCGTCGCGGGCTGTCAAGCCCTGTCGCGGGTTCCCGCGTCAGCGGATCAGTCCTTGTCTTTCATCTGGAGCATGCGATTCGTCCGCAAGGCCACCAGCGTGCAGACCGAGCCCGAGATCAGGTAGGCGGTGACCGCCCACAGCCCGTAGTGCGCCGACAGCCCCAGCGCCACCAGCGGGGCGAAGGCCGCGCCGATGATCCAGGCCAGGTCCGAGGTCAGCGCCGCGCCGGTGTAGCGGAAGTGGGGCAGGAAGTTGGAGGTCACCGCGCCCGAGGACTGGCCGTAGGACAGCCCCAGCAGCACGAAACCGACCAGGATGAAGATGTTCTGCCCCATGGACCCGCTGTCCAGCAGGATCGGCGTGAACAGGCTGAAGATGCCGATCGTCGTGGCCAGCGTGCCCAGCGTGCTGCGCCGCCCGATGCGGTCGGCCACCATGCCCGACAGCGGCATCGCCGCCGCCGCCAGCAGCGCCCCGATGACCTGCACCGTCAGGAACTGCGTGACGTTCTGGTCCCCGTACAGCATCACCCACGACAGAGGGAACACCGTGACGATGTGGAAGAGGGCATAACTCGCCAGCGCCGCGAACGCGCCGATGAAGACGTTGGAACCCTGCTGCGAGAACAGCTCCGAGGTGTCGCACGGATCGAGCTCATGCGCCTCGAGGTTCTTCTCGTACTCGTGCGTCACCACCAGGCGCAGCCGCGCGAACAGCGCCACGACGTTGATCGCGAACGCGGCGAAGAACGGATAACGCCAGCCCCAGCTCAGGAAGTCGATCGTGGCCAGGCTGCTCCACAGGTAGGCGTACACCGCCGCGGCGATCAGGAAGCCGATCGGCGCCCCGAGCTGCCCCAGCATCGCGTACCAGCCGCGCCGGCCTTCCGGCGCGTTCAGCGCCAGCAGCGACGGCAGCCCGTCCCACGACCCGCCCAGCGCCAGGCCTTGCCCGATGCGGCAGGCGGCCAGCAGGGCGATGGCCGCACCGCCCCAGGTGTTGAATCCAGGCAACACCGCGATCGTGCAGGTCGAGATCCCCAGCAGGAACAACGCCACCGTCAGCTTCACGCTGCGCCCGAAACGGCGCTGGATCTCCATGCCGACCAGCGTCCCGATCGGCCGCACCACGAAGGCCAGCGCCAGCAGCGCGAAGGCGTACAGCGTGCCCTCCAGCCGGTCCAGGTGGGGGAAGAAGATCGACGGGAACACCAGCACCGAGGCGATGCCGTAGACGAAGAAGTCGAAGTACTCCGAGGCCCGCCCGATCACCACGCCGACGGCGATGTCGCCCGGGGCGATCGCGTCCTGTTCCTCCTGCGTCGCCACCCCGCTGCCTCGCGGCAGCGGCTGGCCCACGGTGCTGAGGTGTTGCCCGGCTGTCGAAAGGGTGCTGCTGTTCATACGTCTCCTACCTGGGACAAAATGTCCAATAGTTGGTTTGAGTCAATCGGGCAAAATCTGCGCCCGGCGTGCAACGGTCGACAAGTGTCGTTTTCCCCTTTATCGCTTTCCCTCCGGAGGAAACCCCCAGGTTTCGGACGACGGGATCCCGATGCGTGAAGGGGGCTCCGCGTGAACTACGCCTGCTGGTCTGCTGAAGTCCCATGTACCTCAAAGCATCTCTGAAAACAAGTCTCGCCCGCCTCTCCCGTCTCGGGTTGCTGGCATTGGCGCTGCCCCTGTCCGCCTGCAACATGGTCGTGATGAAGCCCTCGGGCGACATCGCCAACCAGCAGGCGCAACTGATCGTCGCCTCGACGCTGCTGATGTTGCTGATCATCGTCCCGGTGATCATCCTGACGCTGGTCTTCGCGTTCCGCTACCGCGCGTCCAACACCCAGGCGACCTATTCGCCGGAGTGGGACCACTCGACCCGCCTGGAACTGATCATCTGGGGCGCGCCCCTGCTGATCATCATCGCGCTGGGCGCGATGACCTGGATCTCGACCCACAAGCTCGACCCGTTCCGCCCGCTGGAGCGCCTGGACGCCCAGCGCGCGATCCCCGCCGGCGTGGAGCCGCTGACCGTCGAGGTCGTGGCGCTGGACTGGAAGTGGCTGTTCATCTACCCCGAGCAGGGCATCGCCACCGTCAACGAGCTGGCCGCGCCGGTGGATCGCCCGATCCACTTCAAGATCAGCTCGTCCACCGTGATGAACGCGTTCTACGTGCCCGCCATGGCCGGCATGATCTACGCGATGCCCGGCATGCAGAGCCAGCTGCACGCGGTCATCAACAAGCCCGGCGTGTATGACGGCTTCTCCGCCAACTTCAGCGGCGACGGCTTCTCGCACATGCGCTTCAAGTTCCACGGCCTGTCCAACGACGAGTTCGCCGCCTGGGTCGAGCGCAACAAGGCCGACGGCGTCGCGCTGACCAAGGACCTGTACCTCGACCTGGAGAAGCCCTCGGAGCGCCAGCCGGTGCGCCGCTTCGCCAGCGTCGCCCCCGGACTGTTCGACGCGGTCGTGAACCGCTGCGTCGACGGCTCCAAGATGTGCATGGGCCAGATGATGGCGATCGACGCCGCCGGCGGCGGCGGCAAGGGGTCCATCGACGGCCTGGCCAGCAAGGCCTGGAGCAACGAACAGCGGCGCATCTTCGTCGCCTCGCTGTGCACGCCCGACAACGCGGGCCAGTACGCCTCCCAGTGGCAGGCCTCGGCCACCCGTAACTGACCCGCAGGACCCGGCGTCGCGCTGACCCCCAGACGCGCCGGGCCCGCAAGCACTCTCGAGATCCAAGATGATTGACGCTCAAAAGCTCATCTTCGGGCGCCTCAGCCTGGAGGCGCTCCCGCTGCACGAGCCGATCCTGGTCGGCACCTTCGCCATGGTCGCCCTGGGCGGCCTGTTCGTCCTCGC
Organism: Mitsuaria sp. GD03876; assembly: GCF_029840635.1. Lineage (GTDB taxonomy): Bacteria > Pseudomonadota > Gammaproteobacteria > Burkholderiales > Burkholderiaceae_C > Roseateles. Next base: position 258,518 of record NZ_JAOCCU010000002.1, read on the forward strand.
GCTGATGACGAAGTTCCGGCTGTGGGGCCCCTTCTGGCGTGACTGGGTGACCAGCATCGACCACAAGAAGATCGGCATCATGTACATCGTGCTGGGCCTGGTGATGCTGCTGCGCGGCTTCGCCGACGCGCTCATGATGCGCGCCCAGCAGGCCCTGGCCTTCGGCGACCAGCTCGGCTTCCTGCCCCCGCACCACTACGACCAGGTCTTCACCGCCCACGGCGTGATCATGATCTTCTTCGTGGCGATGCCGCTGATCACGGGCTTCATGAACTACGTCGTGCCGCTGCAGATCGGCGCGCGCGACGTGGCCTTCCCGTTCCTGAACAACTTCAGCTTCTGGATGACCACCGGCGGCGCCGTGCTGTGCATGATGTCGCTGTTCGTGGGCGAGTTCGCGCGCACCGGCTGGCTGGCCTATCCGCCGCTGTCGGGCCTGCTGGCCAGCCCCGGCGTCGGGGTGGACTACTACATCTGGTCGCTGCAGGTCGCGGGGGTCGGCACCACGCTCTCGGGCATCAACCTGATCGCCACCATCATCAAGATGCGGGCGCCGGGCATGACCATGATGAAGATGCCGGTCTTCACCTGGACCTCGCTGTGCTCGAACATCCTGATCGTGGCCTCGTTCCCGATCCTGACCGCGGCCCTGGCGCTGCTGTCGCTGGACCGTTACGCCGGCACCAACTTCTTCACGACGGACCTCGGCGGCAACGCCATGATGTACGTCAACCTGATCTGGATCTGGGGCCACCCCGAGGTCTACATCCTGGTCCTGCCGGCCTTCGGCATCTTCTCGGAAGTGGTCTCGACCTTCAGCCAGAAGAAGCTGTTCGGCTACGCGTCGATGGTCTACGCGACCGTCGTGATCACGATCCTGTCGTACCTGGTGTGGCTGCACCACTTCTTCACGATGGGCTCGGGCGCCAGCGTCAACTCGTTCTTCGGCATCACGACGATGATCATCTCGATCCCCACGGGCGCGAAGATCTTCAACTGGCTGTTCACGATGTACCGCGGCCGCATCAAGTTCGAGGTCCCGATGTACTGGACCATCGGCTTCATGGTCACCTTCGTGATCGGCGGCATGACGGGCGTGCTGCTGGCGGTGCCGCCGGCGGACTTCGTGCTGCACAACTCGCTGTTCCTGATCGCGCACTTCCACAACGTGATCATCGGCGGCGTGCTGTTCGGCCTGCTGGCCGGCATCTCGTACTGGTTCCCGAAGGCCTTCGGCTACAAGCTCGATCCGTTCTGGGGCAAGTGCTCGTTCTGGTTCTGGCAGATCGGCTTCTTCGTCGCCTTCATGCCGCTGTACGTGCTGGGCCTGATGGGCGTGACCCGCCGCATGAGCCACTTCGACGACCCGTCGCTGCAGATCTGGTTCCAGGTCGCCGCGTTCGGCGCGCTGCTGATCGCCGCGGGCATCGGCTCGTTCCTGATCCAGCTGGTGGTGTCCTTCCTCAAGCGCGACCAGCTGCGCGACGTCGACGGCGATCCGTGGAACGGCCGCACGCTGGAGTGGTCGACCTCGTCGCCCCCGCCGCAGTACAACTTCGCGTTCACGCCGGTGGTGCACGACCACGACGCGTGGCACGACATGAAGACCCGCGGCCACCAGCGCCCGGTCGGCGGCTTCAAGGAGATCCACATGCCCAAGAACACCGGCGCGGGCGTGATCCTGGCCGGCCTGTCGACGCTGTTCGGCTTCGCCCTGATCTGGCACATGTGGCTGGTGGCCGGCGTCGCCTTCGCGGTGACGGTGATCGCCGCGATCGTCCACACCTTCAACTACAAGCGCGACTACTACATCCCCGCCGATGAAGTGGCCCGCACGGAGGACGCCCGCACGAAGGTGCTGGCCGCCCAGGCCTGAACGCGCAGCGAGCGATATCCAACATGCAAGCAACGACCATGACGAACAACACCGGCGCGCCGGTGTTCTACGACAACGGCGACCACCATCCGCAGCACGGCACGCTCCTCGGGTTCTGGATCTACCTGATGAGCGACTGCCTGATCTTCGCGGTGCTGTTCGCGACGTACGCGGTCCTGGGCCGCAGCTACGCGGCCGGCCCGTCGGGCGCCGACCTCTTCGACCTGCCGCTGGTGGCGCTCAACACGGGCTTCCTGCTGCTGTCGTCGATCACGTACGGCTTCGCGATGATCAAGATGCTGGCCAACAAGAAGCAGGGCACGCTGGCCTGGCTGGCGGTCACCGGCATCCTGGGCCTGTGCTTCCTGGCCGTGGAGCTCTACGAGTTCGCGCACCTGATCCATGAAGGCGCGGGCCCGCAGCGCAGCGCGTTCCTGTCGTCCTTCTTCACGCTGGTGGGCACGCACGGCCTGCACGTCACCTTCGGCACGATCTGGCTGGTGACGCTGATGGTCCAGGTGACCAAGCTGGGCCTGACCAAGGAGAACAAGCGCCGCCTGATCTGCCTGTCGATGTTCTGGCACTTCCTGGACGTAATCTGGATCGGTGTCTTCACCTTCGTTTATCTGATGGGAGCGCTGCAGTGAGCGACCATGACCACAAGCACGACGACCACGGCCACGGCCATGGTCACGACGATCACGACGACGTCGGCTACCACGCCACCGTCAAGGGCTACGTGATCGGTTTCATCCTGTCGGTGATCCTGACGGCGATCCCGTTCTGGCTGGTGATGGGCAAGGTCATCGCCTCGCCGGCGACCACCGGCATCGTGCTGCTGGCCTTCGCGGCGGTGCAGATCGTGGTCCACATGATCTATTTCCTGCACATGAACTCGAAGGTCGAGGGCGGCTGGTCGATGCTGTCGCTGATCTTCACGATCGCCGTCGTGGTGATCATGCTGGCCGGCTCGATCTGGGTGATGTTCCACCTGAACAGCAACATGATGCCGATCCACGACATGCGCAACATGCCTTGATGACCGACGTTCATCCGGACACGCCGCGGCCGCGCCGCAGCACCGCCTTCTGGGCGCTGCTGCTGGGCGCGGCCCTTTTGTTTGCGGCCTTCCTCGCGCTGGGCGCGTGGCAGGTGCAGCGCATGGCGTGGAAGCGGGACCTGATCGCGCGCGTGGACGCGCGGCTGGCCGCCGAGCCGGCGCGCGCGCCCGGCGCGGACCGCTGGGACGCGATCACGAAGGCGGACGACGAGTACCGCCGCGTCGTGCTGACCGGCACCTTCGACCATTCGCGCGAGACGCTGGTGGGCGCCAGCACCGAGCTGGGCACCGGCTACTGGGTGCTGACGCCGCTGCGCACCGTGCGCGGCGACTGGGTGCTGGTGAACCGCGGCTTCGTGCCGCCGGCCTTCAAGGCGCGGGCCTCGCGCACCGCGTCGGAGACGCAGGGCGAGGACCGCGTCGTCGGCCTGCTGCGCCTGACCGAGCCCGGCGGCAGCCTGCTGCGCCGCAACGTGCCGGAGCAGGACCGCTGGTACTCGCGCGACGTCGAGGCGATCGCCAAGGCGCGGCGCGTGGTCGAGGGCCCGGTGGCGCCGTACTTCGTCGACGCGGCCGTGGCGGACGACCACACCCGCTGGCCGCGCGGCGGCCTGACGGTGGTGCGCTTCGCCGACAACCACCTGCAGTACGCGCTGACCTGGTTCGCGATGGCGGCGATGACGGCCGGCGTCGGCGTGTGGCTGTGGCGCGTCGAGCGCCGCCGCGCGACGGACCCGACCGCGGCGCGGGACTGAGGCCGCGACCATGCCGATGAGCCGTCCGGATCCGGACGACGACCACCCCGACGACAGCCGCATGCTCGACGGCGCGCCCGGCGCGCTGGCGATGGACGGGGGCTCCGCCGAGGGCCGCGCGCTGCAGGCCGGCCGCAACAACCTGCAGCAGCTGGTGCAGCTGCGCTGGCTGGCGGCGGCGGGGCAGTTCGGGACGGTGCTGTCGGTGCACTTCGCGCTGCACATCCGGCTGCCGATGCCGGAGATGCTGACGCTGCTGGCGGTGCTGGTGCTGTTCAACGTCGCCTGCTGGCTGCGCACGCGCTGGGTGCCCAGCGTGCGCAACGCCGAGCTCTTCGCCGGACTGCTGGTCGACATCGCGGTGCTCAGCGGCCAGCTGTACTACAGCGGCGGCGTCACCAATCCCTTCATCTTCCTGTTCCTGCTGCAGATCGCGGTGGGCGCGGTGCTGCTGCCCTCGCGCTACATCTGGTTCACGGTGGCGGTGACCGGCGGCTGCTTCGTCGCGCTGACGCAGTGGCACCAGCCGCTGCTGGTGCCCGACATGGAAGGCCTGTCGCTGCCGCCGCACTACATCGGCGGCCTGCTGATCTGCTTCGCGATCAACGCCGCGCTGCTGGTGATCTTCATCCAGCGCATCGGGCGCAACCTGCGCCAGCGCGACGCGCGCCTGGCCGACCTGCGCCAGCGCGCCGCCGAGGAGGAACACATCGTGCGCATGGGCCTGCTCGCCTCGGGCGCGGCGCACGAGCTGGGCACGCCGCTGGCGACGCTGTCGGTGATCCTGGGCGACTGGTCGCGGATGGCGCCCTTCGCCGGCGACCCGGAGCTGCGCGAGGAGATCGAGGAGATGCAGGTCCAGCTGCGGCGCTGCAAGGCGATCGTCAGCGGGATCCTGATGTCGGCGGGCGAGCTGCGCGGCGAGGCGCCGGTGGTGACGACGCTGCAGGCCTTCCTCGACGACCTGGTCCAGCACTGGCTGACGACGCGGACGCACCACGGGCTGGAGTACCGGCCCGATCCGCGCCTGCCCAAGGTGCGCATCGTCTCGGACGTCGGGCTCAAGCAGATGATCGACAACGTGCTGGACAACGCGCTCGAGGCCGCGCCCGGGCAGCCGGTGACGCTGCGCGCGGATGCCGAGGATGGCCAGCTGGTGCTGCGCGTCGTGGACCGCGGGCCGGGGTTCCTGCCGGAGATGCTGGAACGCTTCGGCAAGCCCTATCAATCGAGCAAGGGCCGCGCCGGCGGCGGGCTGGGGCTCTTCCTGGCGCTGAACGTGGTGCGCTCGCTGGGCGGGCGGCTGCGGGCGCGCAACCGGCTGGCGGAGGAGGGCGGCGGCGCGGAGGTGGAAATCCGCATGCCCCTGTCGGCGCTGGCGCCGCTGGACCTGCCGGACAATGTCGCCCATGGATGAGCTGACCGCCTCGGATACCGACCGCCTGCTGTTGATCGTCGAGGACGACGACGCGTTCGCGCGCACGCTGTCGCGTTCGTTCGAGCGCCGCGGCTACCAGGTGCTGCGCGCGACCAGCGTGGAGCAGGTGCAGAAGCTGCTGGCCGAGCGCGGGCGCGAGGAGGCGCCGGAGTACGCGGTCGTCGACCTGAAGCTGGCGGGTGGCGGCTCGGGCCTGGCCTGCGTGCAGACGCTGCACGAGCACGACGCGGAGATGGTGATCGTCGTGCTGACCGGCTACGCGAGCATCGCCACGGCGGTGGAGGCGATCAAGCTCGGCGCGCGGCATTACCTGGCCAAGCCGGCCAACACCGATGACATCGAGGCCGCGTTCTCGCGCGCGCTGGGCGACGCGGAGGTCGAGGTGACCGAGCGCGCGACGACCTCGATCAAGACGCTCGAGTGGGAGCACATCCACGAGACGCTGGCGGCGACCGACTTCAACATCTCGGAGACCGCGCGGCGGCTGGGCATGCACCGGCGCACGCTGGCGCGCAAGCTGGAGAAGCAGCGGGTGAAGTGAGCGGGGCGCCCGTCGGGGCGGCCCAGGAAGGACGAAGGGGCCCGTGAAGGGCCCCTTGTCGTTGGCGAGTCCGGTGGACTCAGTTCGTGCGGGTCGTCGCCGGCGCGCGCACCACGCGGGACTTGCCGCCGGTGGTGACGATGATCACGGGCTCGCCGGCGATCCAGTTCTCGTTGCCCTGCGCCTGGACGACCGCGCGGCGCTCGCCGTTGCGCAGCTGCAGCAGGATCTCGACGGCTTGCTCCTTGGTCACGCCGCGCTCGACGGCGTTGCCCAGCGCCGCGCCGGCCACGGCGCCCAGCACGCCGACCACGATGCCCTCGCGGTGGCCACCGACGCTGCCGCCGGCCACGCCGCCGACGACCGCGCCGGTCAGCGCGCCGGCGCCGCTTTGGGAGCCGTCCACGGTCACGGGCCGGACCGACAGGACGGTAGCGTCCTGCACCTGGGACATCCGCTGCGCGTCACCGCGCTGGATCACATCGGGGCTCGTCGTCGAGCAGGCGGCCAGGGCGGCCACCATCGTGGCAATCAGCAGCTTTTTCATCACATCTCTCCAAGTCGGTGAACGGGCCAACGTGGTCCCGCGACCTTCCGTTGACCGTACACAAGTCTTTACCCATCGCGACCGTCGCGTCACCGGCCAACGCCCAGGCGGGCAGGCGGGCGGGCGGCGGCCCAAGGGACTCACTCTACAGGAGTCGCGTTCCGCTCCACCGTGGCGATCGGCATGCCCACGCTGGCGATGGCGCCTCCGAGGCCGGGCGATGTCCGGCGCGCCAGCGGGGCGGTCGGGGGAATCCTCGGACGCGGCCGGGGAAGGAAGGCTTCTAGACTCCGGCCCCGTCAGGGAGGAAAACAAATGAACACGAACCGGCATGACCGGGGCGCCGCCGTCGCGCGTCCGGGACAAGGCCTGCTGCCCGTCATGGGCGCGGTGATGGCGCTCGCGGCGACCTGCCAGGCGGCGCAAGCCCAGGAAGTCAATCCGAATCCGGCGCCGAGCGTGCAACTGATCGATCCCATGGGCGTCGACATGACCAGCGGTCGCATCCGCTATGTCGGCGGCGTGCTGTCGATCGGCGACGCGGGCAAGCCGGCGCTGTCGACCAACTGGTTCAGCTACAACATCGGCGTCACCGGCGCGACGCCGCTCGGCGGCGCCGGCTACAGCGAGTACGTCTGCATCCGGCCGGGGCAATTCGGATGCGCGGGCATCGGCGCGATGCATTACAAGCTCGGCGACCGCGTGGTGCTCGACGTCGCGCTGAAGAAGTACGGCGGCGATGTCTCGGGCAACGTCGTCACCGAGCCGGACGGCACGCAATGGACCTTCGCGCCGTACTCGTCCGCCTCGCCGCCTTACCTGGGCACCAACACGCAGGCCCGGATGGCTGCCACGCTGCAGTCCGTCCGCTACCCCGACGGCGAGCAATTGACCTTCACCTACGCCAATGGCACGGCGATCCGCGCCGTCGTCAGCTCCCGCGGCTACATGCTGCACCTCACGCCGGGCACCGTGAACGGGTGGAGCCGCGCGGTGATGATCAACCTGCGCGACGACTACTGCGACCCGAACGCGCCGACCTGCACGCCCGGTGCGCCGAAGTCGCTGGTGGTGACGGCGCAGACGGCGGATGGCGCGACCACCGTCACGGATCCCGCGGGCCGCATCGCCCGGCTGGTCGCCACCGGCGCGGATCCCCGCACGATGACCGTTTCCACGCCGGAAGGACGCTCCCTGTCCTGGACCGAGCGCCTGCTCGGCGTCATGCCGACCTGTCTGGCGGGCAGTTCGGTGACGACGCAGGCGGCCACGTCGGCCGGTACCTGGAACTACGCGTACACCTTCGCGACGAACTACTGCAACACCGGCGTGGCGCCCGACTTCGTGGCGACGGACGCGCTCGGCGGCACGACGTCGGTGAAGGGCAACGGGACGACCTACGCCGATCCGCTCGGCCGGGTCAGCTACTACGGCTGGAGCCTGCTGGGCAGCACCCGGGACCAGGTCACCGGCGGCTCCGCGCCGGTCAGCGTCATTCCCCCGTCCGGCGGCAGCGGCGGCAGCCTGAACGATGCCTACGGCAGCCTCTACAAGCCGTCGACGATGACCCGGCCCGAGGGCGACCGGGTCGAATACACGTACGACGGCCGCTGGAACCTCATCAAGACCGAGCTCAAGCCCAAGCCCGGCTCGGGCCAGACGACGACGATCGTCACCAGCGCCAGCTATCGCGCCTGCACCAACGTCGCCGACTTCAAGGTCTGCAATCAGCCGCAGACCACCACCGACGCCGACGGCAAGGTCACGACCTACACCTACGACCCGGCCTCGGGCAAGGTGGCCACGGTGACGCTGCCGGAGGTGACGTCGCCAGCCGGGACCGTGCAGCCGCAGACCCGCCACGAGTACTCGGCGCTGTACGCGGTCTATCGCCAGGCGGCGGGCGCCGCGCCCGCCCGGGCGCCCGCGCCGATCTACCGGCTGACGCGCAAGGCGAGTTGCCTGACGATGACGCTGGCGACCTGTGCGGGGACCGTGGACGAAGTCGTCACCACCTACGGCTACAACGACAACCTCCAACTGGCCTGGACCACGACCGCCTCGGGCGATGGGGCCCGGTCCGCGACCGTCAGCTTCGAGTACGACACGCTGGGCGACCTCGTGAAACAGACGGGCCCCCTGGCCGGCCAGATCACGCGGCATTTCTATGACGCGGCACGCCAGCGGTACGCGACGATCGGCGCGGACCCCGATGGCGACGGCCCGTCGGGCGCGCCGGTCACCTGGACCACCTACGACAAGGATGGGCTGCCGGTGTCGGTGCGCGCCGGCTACAGCATGTCCGGCGAGCTGGACGGTTTCGTACCGATGCAGGAGACGCGCACCGCCTATGACGGCGCCAAGCGCAAGGTGTCGGAGGAGGTCTTCGTCGAAGGCGTGCTGGCCTCGCGCACGAGCCTGAGCTACGACGCGCTCAACCGGCCGCTGTGCACGACGGTGCGGATGAACCTCGCGGTGGCGGCGCCCGCGGATGCCTGCGAAGCGGGTCCCGCCGGTCCCGCGGGCCCGGACCGGATCACGCGCCACGCGCATGACGCCGCAGGCCAGCTGCAGTCCGTGAAGCAGGCCGTGGGCACCGCGCTGGAGCGGGTCGAGCGCACCCAGACCTTCACCGCCAACGGCAAGCTGGCGACCATCGCCGATGCCAACGGCAACCTCACGGCCACGGTGTATGACGGCTTCGACCGCGCCGCGCGGACCAAGTTCCCGAATCCGTCGCTGCCGGGTGCCGCCAACGAGAACGACTACGAGGAGATCCAAGCCTATGACGGCGGCTCCCGTCCGCTGGTGCGGCGCTTGCGCGACGGCAACCTGGTGCGCTTCGGCTATGACGCGCTGGGCCGGGTGACCTCGACCGAGGTGACGCCGCTGGCGTCCGGCGAGGCGGCGCGCACCACCTACGTCCACGACGCCGCGGGACATCTGCGCAGCGCCAGCGACAGCAACGGCTCCGCGGTCATCCGGGCGTACGACGCGCTCGGATGCAAGACCTCGGAGCAGGATGCCTTCGGCACCAAGCGCATCGACTGCGACGCGGCCGGCCGTCCGGTCCGGCTCACGTATGCCGACGGGTTGCAGCTGCGGTATGCCCACCGGCTGGACGACCAGTTCCTGAGCATCGGCGAGGTGAACGGCGCCGAGTTGATGGCCTATGGCTACGACGCGGCGGGACGGCAGCGGCGCGTGACGCGTGGCAACGGCGTCGTGTCGACGGTGGATTTCGGCGCCGGTGCGATCGGCGTCACGGCCTTCGGCCATGCCGTTCCCGGCGCGGCCGTGAACATCGGTCTGAGCTACAGCCCGGCGGGGCAGGTGACCGGCATCGCGCGCGACAACGGCGCCTACGGCCGTCCCACGGTGGTGGCCCAGACGTCCGCCTACGGCGTGAACGGACTGAACCAACTGACCACCGTCGACGGCGCGCCCACGGTCCACGATGCGCGCGGCAACCTCACGCAGGCGCAGGGGCACACCTGGGCCTACACCGTGCTGAACCGGCTCGCGGGCGCGGATGGCGCCACGCTGACCTATGACGCGATGGGCCGCCTGTCCGGCATCCGCAAGGGCGCAGCGACCACCCGCTTCGAGTACATCGGCGAATCGTTGATCGCCGAGCGCGACCAGGACGGCACGTTGCTGCGCCGGTTCGTGCCGGGGCGCACCGCGGACGATCCGCAGCTCTGGTACGAAGGCGCGGGCACCTCGCGGCCGCGCTGGATGCATGTCGACCAGCAGGGATCGGTCATCGCGGTCACCGAGTCGGAGGGGCGCCTGCTGGCGATCAACCGGTACGACGAATACGGCCAACCCGCCGCGGGCAACGTCGGGCGCCACCAGTACACCGGACAGCTCTGGCTGCCGGAGGTGGGCCTGCATTCCTACAAGGCGCGGATGTATCACCCGGGCCTCGGACGCTTCCTGCAGACCGATCCCGTGGGCTACGGCAGCGGCGACCTCAACCTCTACGCCTATGTCGGCAACGACCCGATCAACCGAGCGGACCCCAGTGGGGAGACCTGCCGCATCCAGCAGCAGCAGGAGGGCCAGCGGGACGGGGTCTGCCGCATCGACAAGCTCGACGGCAAGGAACTCACCGACGAGGTGCGGAACAAGCTGTCGAAGGCGCTGCAGAAGTTCATCGCCGAGCGCGAGGCCGAGATGACGCGCGACTTCAAGAAGCTGCTGGGCGCCAAGCAGTCCCGCAGCGTGACCGCCTCGCTGTCCACGGACTCGGGCACGGCGGTGGACATCACGTTCAAGGTCGGCGAGTTGACGCAGCTGTTCATCGACACGCAGATCACGCTGAACACGTCCGCCAGCCCGGATGGCGCGGCGGGCAAGGCCCTGGGCGACGAGATCGCCCTGTACCAACCGGGCCTGAGGAACGCCGGCGAGTCGGGGCGTGCCAGCGTCTACCTGCATGAAATGATCCACCTCACCGACAAGGCCAAGGAATGGAACCGCGTCTTCGGCGTGGGGCGGAACAATCCGCAGATCGTTCCCGAGCGTCACAACAGCCAGTTCGATCAAGCGATCCGGCAGATGTTCAAGTGAGGCGCCGGGGACCGGCGTTGCAAAGGGGACCGACATGACCACCCGCCCTTGGAAGATCGCGCGCGCGGCACTGCTGGCGTTGCCGGCGGCCGCCTGCGTGGCCGCGCCCGCCGACGGCGTGTATGCGTACCCCTGCGACGGCCATGCGTCGCTGTTGATGTTCAACCTCAAGACCGGACGCATCGCCAAGTCGATCGCCGACGGTGACGGGCGCGAGTCGGTGTTCACCATTCCCATTCCCTGCGACGACGAACTGAAGTTCTGCGTCCGGGAGGGCTTCGATCCGCTGCGCGGCGCCGAGCAGGCCCATGTCTTCGCCGTGCCTCGGCAACTGCGGGCCGGCGCGACCTATCGCGCCGGGGAGTTCTCGTTCCGGGTGGGGGCGTTCAGCCGCTCGCCGTCGGGCCGGCTGTCGGCCTGGATCGACGTGACACCGGCGCGGGAGCTCAGCGGACCCTATGCCTTGCGCGTGGAGGACCGGCGCGGCGTGGTCGAGGTCCGCTTCGACGCCTTGAGCGCGCTGGCCAATCGCGACCGGGAGGCGCCGAGACCGGTGGGCGCGCTGACCTGTGCGATCGAGCCGGGCAAGGAAGCCCTGTTCTCCCGGATCAGGTTCATGAAATGAAAGAGGGAAGGAGTCGAAAGATGCCCCACGTGTTCCAGTCACCGCGCCGCCTCACGCGGCGCCTCGTCGCGATCGGCCTGTCGGCCGCGATCGTGTTGCCCGCGTCGGCCCAGCAGGCCCCGGTCGAGGACGACGACCTGCTGGACCTGGTGATGCCGATCGTGCTGGCGGCGATCAAGAAGAACCAGGTGCAGCCGCCCGTGTCGGAGAGTTATCGCTACGACGCGCTGGGCCGGATCGAGCAGGTGACCTACTCCAACGGCGCGACGGTGACTTACACCTATGACGCCGCCGGCAACCGCAAGGCGGTGGCGCGCACGGCGCCGGCCTCGTCGAATTGAGCGGCGTCAGGCCAGATACAACCGCGACGACTTCGGCACGCTCGCCAGCAGGAACTCCATCTGGTCGGCCAGGATGCGCCGGCCGCGCAGGATCATGTCCTCGTGCAGGCTGGGCACGTAGGGCAGGTACAGCAGCGTCATGCGCGCCTCCTCCGGCGTGCGGTTGCCCTTGCGGCCGTTGCAGGCGCGGCAGGCGGTGATGCAGTTCATCCACGTGTCCTGCCCGCGGCGCGACACCGGCTGGATGTGCTCCCGCGTCAGCAGGTCCGGATGGTGGCGGTGGCCGCAGTAGGCGCAGACATGCCGGTCGCGCGCGAACAGCTTGAAGTTGGACAGCGCCGGCGCCTGGCGCCACGCGCGGCTCGGGATCGCGCCGCGCACCGCGACGATCGGGTGCAGCTCGATGCGCGATTGCAGCCCCGTGCGCTGGTAACCGCCGCGCAGGACGTGGAAAGGCTCGCCAAGCGTCCACGCGATCGCGTCGCTGGCGTACAGCACCGCTGCTTCCTTCGTCGAGATCCAGGCCTGCGGTCGGCCCGAGATGTCCAGCTGCAGAACGTCCACGGTCGATGACCTCCAGCGACAAAGGGTAATCCAGTCGCAGGGGGCAACTCAAGTGCCAGGCGGGCACGGTGGCGCCGCCGAGACGAAATTCAGCTGTTCGCCGACGATAGGCGCCGATTCGCCGAGGTTCAAGTCGCCGCCTCCCCCAGAAACACTGGCTCCTTCGAGCCAGCCCGGGCCGTCCCGGCCCCGTCACGTTTCCAAGGGAACGGCTCAGCCCGGCAGCAGTCCCAGCGCCCGCAGTTCCGCCAGCGCGATCAGCCCGCCCGCGGACAGCGCGTCGTCCGGCAGCCGCGCGCGGCCCAGGCGCACGTCGGGCGCCAGCACGTCCAGCCGCTCCCGCAGCGACGGGGCGTCGTCGCTGTCGACCTGCACCACGCACAGGCGGTCGCCCGGCGTCGCGTCGCTCCAGCCGACCAGGTCGCCGCCGTCCAGGCCGACGATCAATTGCGCCGCCAGCGGCGGCAAGGACTCGGCCCGGCCGGCGACCACGTGGACGACTACCTCGGCGCCGTCGCGCATCGCCAGCTTGACCGTCTGGTCGAGCCGCTCGCGCAGCGCCGCCGCGTCCAGCGGCCGCGGCGCCGGCACTTCCGGCTGGCCCGTCAGCTGGACCAGCATCGCGTCGAGCTCCTCGGCCTTGTCGAAGAAGCCGTTCGCGCCCGCCGCCAGCACCGCCGCGCGGTAGGCCTCGGTCTGGTGCGACAGCACGTGCACCTGCCCCGCGTAACCCTGGCGGCGCAGCGCCTTGAGCACCGCGATGCCGGAGCCGCCCTGCGCCAGCGACAGGTCCAGCAGCACCGCCGACGGCCGCAGGTGGCCGATCAGCGCCAGCGCCGTGGCCTCGTCGGCGGCCTCGCCGACGACCCGCAGGCCGGGCACCGCGTCGAGCCGGTGCAGCAGCTGGCGGCGGATGGTCAGGGAGTCCTCGACGAGGACCACGGTCAACTCGGGAGGCGAAGGGAGGGGCGAGGTCGAAGGGGTCGGGGAGGTCGATGGCATCGTTTGGTCGTGTCCTGCGCGGCGCGCGGGTCGTTCATCGGGTCGGGTCGGGTCGTGCCGGTCGCGGCGGCGCTCAGTCGTCCAGCGGGTCGAGGTCGCCCCAGCTCGTGCGGCTGATCGCGCGCTTGACCTCGTCCATGAAGTGGCCCTGCGGGCTGGTGGTCCGCACGCCGGGCGCGGGCGTCGGCGCGGGGCCCTCGACCGCCGGGTCGCGCGTCGCGGTGGCGCGCTGCACGTGGCGGTTGAGCAGCTCCCGGTCGCGCGGCGTCAGCTGCGACGCGGCGACGACGATCACCGGGATCGCCGCCGTCAACGGATCGCGCTGCAGCGCCTCGACCACGCCGATGCCGTCGACCTCCGCCATCAGCAGGTCCAGCACGATCAGGTCGGGCACGTGGCGCCGCGCCAGCTCGATGCCGGCCTTGCCGCCGGTCGCGCGCAGCACCGAGAAGCCGGGCTGCGACAGGTGCGCGCTCAGCGACTGCAGGTCGCCGGGCGCGTCGCTGATCGCGAGCACCAGGAACTTGCGCGTCGCGGTCGGCTTGAAGCCGAGCATCTCCAGCTCCTTGCTGAGCGCCTTGCGCGACACCGGCTTGTGCAGCACCGCCGAGGCGCCCAGCGACAGCGCCACCTCCTGCCCCGCGTCCACCGACACCACCACCACCGGGATGTGCGCCCAGCCCGGCAGGTTCTTCAGCCGCGACAGCAGCTCCCAGCCGTCCAGCCCCGGCAGGTTGACCTCCAGCGTGATCAGGTCCGGGCGCAGCCGGTGCGCCAGTTCCAGCGCCGCCTCGGCCGAGGCGACATGCCGCACCCGGAAGCCGGCCGCGTTCAGCTGCGTCTCCATCAGCGCCGCGGCCTGCTCGTTGTGCTCGATCACCAGCGCCAGCGGCCGTTCGGCGGCCTCGTCAGGCAGGATGACGTCGGGCATCACCGGCTCGCGCCACGGCAGCCAGCAGGTGAAGCAGCTGCCCTTGTCGGGCTCGCTGCTGACCGCCACCGCGCCGCCGTGCAGCTGCACCAGCCGCGCCACCGTCGCCAGGCCCAGGCCCGTGCCCTCGACCTTGTGCGTCATCGCGTTGCGCACCTGGTTGAAGGGCTGGAACAGCTTCTCCAGCCCCTCGGGCGGGATGCCGACGCCGTCGTCGGTGATGCTGATCTGGACGAATTCCTCGTGCTCGTTCTCGGGCAGCTCGGAGCGCCGCCCGACCGGGAAGCCCGGCAGCGATTCGCGCGCGCGGGCCCGCGTCACGCGCCGCGCCTCGAGCCGGATGTGGCCGCCCTTGGGCGTGAACTTCGCGGCGTTGGACAGCAGGTTGTAGATGATCTGCCGCAGCCGGCGGCGGTCCACGCACAGCCGCTGCCCGCCGCCCACGCCGTAGAAGGCCATCTCGATGCGGTTCAGCCGCGCGCGCTCCTGCACGATGGCCAGCGCGTCGCGCAGCAGCTCGTCGAGGTCGACCGGCTCGATGTCCAGGTCGACGCGGCCGGCCTCGATCTTGGCCATGTCCAGCAGGTCGTTGACCAGCGAGAGCAGGTGCTGGCCCGCGTTGTGGATGTGGTTGCAGAACTCGGACTGGCGCTCGCTGACCGGGCCGGCGGCGCCGTCGCGCATCAGCTGCGCGAAGCCGATCACCGCGTTCAGCGGCGTGCGCAGCTCGTGCGACATCGTCGACAGGAAGGCGGTCTTGGCGCTGCTGGCGCGGCTGAGCTCGGCGTTGAGCTGCTCCAGCGCGTCGTTGCGCTGCTGCAGCGCGGCCAGCAGCTCGGCGCGGCTGTCGGCCAGGTTGCGGGCGGCGCGCGCCTCGGCGGCCTCCATCGCGCTGTTGTGCAGCTCGGCGTGCACGCGCCGGGCCTCGTCCTCGAACTGCTTGCGCCGCAGCTGCGCGCGCAGCCGCGCCTTGAGCAGCTCGACCTCGCCGTTGGCCTTGACGACGTAGTCGTCGGCGCCGGCCTCCAGCCCCGCCAGCATCGACGCGCGGCCCTCGAAGGCGGTCAGCAGCAGCACCGGGATGTCGCGCAGCGCCGGCGCGGACTTGATGCGGCGGCAGGTCTCCAGCCCGCCGATGCCCGGCATCTGCACGTCCAGCAGCACCGCGTCGACGATCTGCACCGCCAGCAGCTCCAGCGCCTGTTCGCCGCTGCCCGCGGCGATCACGTCGTAGCCGTCGTCGCGCAGCAGCGCGCCGAGCTCGGCCAGCACGTTGGCGCTGTCGTCCACCAGCAGCAGCCGCTTGGGGCCGAGCAGGCTCGCGCCCTGCTCGGGCAGGCTGGCCTTGGCGCTGCGCAGCATCGCGGCCATGCGCGCCAGGATCAGGTCGACGTCGTCCTGCTTGCGCGCGAACGCGTCGGCGCCGGCCTCCAGCGCGCGCAGTTCGGCCTCGGGGCCCTCGTCGGCGGTCAGCAGCAGGCAGGGCGTGTGGCGCAGCGCCGGGTCGAGCCGCAGCCGGCGGATCACCGCCGCGCCGTCGATGCCCGGCATGTGCTGGTCCACGATCACCGCGTTGGGCCGCAGCGCGGCGGCCTGGCGCAGGCCTTCCTCGCCGTGCGCCGCCATGTGGATGTCGTAGCCGTGCGGCTCCAGCGCCTCGCACAGCGCCTCGCGGAAGGTCTCGCTGTCGTCGATCAGCAGCACCGTGGCGACATGCGGCTCCGGCGTCTGCAGCCGCGACTGGCGCTGGCGCACCATCTCGCGGGCGCGGTCCACGACGTAGACGCGGTCGTAGGGCTTGCCGACGTACTCGTCGGCGCCGTGGGCGATGCCGCGCAGCCGGTCGCCGGCCTGCGACGCGTTGGACAGGATCAGCACCGCGCAGTCGTGGCCTTGCGGCGCGGCGCGCAGCTCGGCCAGCCAGGCCGCGCCGTCGCCGTCGGGCAGCTGGTTGTCCAGCAGCACCAGCGCCGGCATGCCCTCGGCCAGCGCGGCTCGCGCCTGCGCCAGCGTCGCGCATTCGACGCAGTCGAAGCCGGCTTCCTCGAGCGCCTCGCGCAGGTCCATGCGGACCGTCAGGCTGTCCTCGACGATGAAGGTTCTCTTGTTCATGTGTGGGCTCCTCCTCCCCAGGCCATGCCGCTCAAGCCCATCAAGGCGGGGCCGATGTCGGCCAGCGGCAGGATGCGTTCGGCCGCGCCCAGCTGGGCGGCCTCCCGCGGCATGCCGTAGACCATCGAACTGGCTTCGTCCTGCGCCAGCGTCGCGCCGCCGGCGCGGCGGATCGCCAGCAGGCCCTGCGCCCCGTCGCGGCCCATGCCGGTCAGCAGCGCCGCGGCGACGCCGCCGCCGACCTCGGTGGCCAGCGACTCGAACAGCTCGTCCACCGACGGGCGGCAGGAATGCCGCGGCGGCGCGTGGCTCAGCTCGAGCTGTCCCGCGCGCACCACCAGGTGGCTGTCCGGCGGCGCGAGCACGACGTGGCCGGCCAGGTCGCGCAGCCGCTCGCCGCCGAGGGCGTAGCGCACGCGGTGCGGCGTCTGCGCGTCCAGCCACTCGGCGAAGCCGCGGCTGAAGACGGCGTTGATGTGCATCACGATCAGCACCGGCAGCGGCGCCGGCGCGGGCAGCGCCTGCAGCACCTTCATCAGCGCGCCGGGACCGCCGGTGGAGGCGCCCAGCGCCAGCAGCGCGCGGCGCGGCAGCGGCGGCGGCGTCGCCGCCTTGGGCGCGGGCCGGCCGGCGATGCGCGCCCGCACGTGGGTGATCACGCGGATGCGCGCGACCAGCCGCAGCAGCGTCACGTAGCGGCGCTCCCATTCGCCCTCGGGCATGCCGGCGCTGGGTTTCTCCAGCACCTCGACCGCGCCGGCGGCCAGCGCCTCGTAGGTGCGCAGCAGCTCGCCGCGGTTGGTCGACGACGACACGATCAGGATCGGCGTCGGGCAGTGGGCCATGATGGCCTCGGTCGCCGCCTGGCCGTCCATGCCCGGCAGCATCATGTCCATCGACACGACGTCGGGCCGCAGCTGCTGGCACAGCGCGACCGCCTGCGCGCCGTCGTGGGCCTCGCCGACGACCTCGATGTCGGCATGCGCGGCCAGCACCTCGCGGATGTGCGCCAGCACCGTGATCGAGTCCTCGACCACCAGCACCCGCAGCGCCTTGGCGGCGGGCCGGGGCCCGGCGCCGTCCGCCGCGCCGCCCAGGCCGCCGATGCCCGAGCCGCCGAAGCCCGCGCCGCCGCTCCCGGTTCCCGCGCTCATGCCGGGGCTCCTTCGGCCGGCGCGCCGGCGGCGTCGGCGGTGGCCTGGGCCGAGCGCGCGACCAGCCGCGCGACCTGCGCCAGGAACTCGTTCTGCGCGAACTCGCCCTTGACGATGTAGCCGTCGGCGCCGACCGCCTTGCCGCGGGCCAGGTCCTCGGGCGCGTTGCGCGAGGTCACCAGCACGGCGGGGATGTCGCGCAGCGCCGCGTCGCCGCGGATGCGGGCGACGAACTCGAAACCGTCCATGCCGGGCATCTCCACGTCGACCAGGATCAGCGCGTAGCGCTCTCGTTGCGCCGCCTCGAGGCCGTCCTCGGCCGACGCGGCCATGTGCACGCGATAACCGGCGGCCTCCAGGATGCTTTGCTCCAGCATGCGGGTGGTCAGCGAGTCGTCGATGACCAGGATCGTGCCGGTGCGCGCCACCGGCGCGGCGGCGCGCGGCCGCGCGTGCCGGGCGGCGGCGATCAGCCCCTCGGGCGCCAGCACCGGCACCGGCTGCTGGGCCGCGTCCAGCGCCAGGCCCGCGATCAGCGGCGAGGGCGGCAGCAGGGCCGGCGGCGGCCGCAGCACCACGCTGGTCACGCCGTCCAGCGTGTTCACGCCGAGCACCGCGCGCTGGCCGCCGGCGCGCAGCACCAGCGCCGAGCGCGGCGGCACCGGCGCGTCGCCGGGGCGCAGCGCGTCGGCCAGCGACAGGTGCGGCAGCAGTTCGTCGTCGACGGCCACGTGGTTGCCGTTCAGCTCGGGGCGCTGCAGCACGCGCTCGACGGCCTCCAGCGGCACCCAGGCCGACACCGCGCCGGCGCAGACGCGGATCGCGCGCAGCGCCGCCAGCTGCAACGGCACGCAGAGCTCGACGGTGGTGCCTTCGCCGCGCCGGCTGCGCAGCGTCAGCCGGCCGCCGAGGCGGTCCGCCGTGTCGCGCACCAGGTCCATGCCGACGCCGCGACCGGCCAGCGCGTCCACGCGCCGCGCGGTGCTCAGGCCGCCGCGCAGCAGGCGCTCGATCAGCGCGTCGTCGTCCAGCCGCGCGGCGCCGGGCACGCCCTTGTCCACGGCGGTGCGGCGCACGGCGTCCAGGTCCAGGCCGGCGCCGTCGTCGGCGCAGCAGAACAGCACCTCGCGGCCGCGCCGCTCCACGCGCAATTCGATGGAGCCCGAGGCTGGCTTGCCGGCGGCCAGGCGCTCGGCCGGCGGCTCGATGCCATGGGCCACGGCGTTGCGCACCATCTGCACCAGCGCGCCGGCCACGGCGTTGAGCAGCTCGGCCTCGAGCTTCACGTCGCCGCCGGCGCCGTGCAGCCGCGCCTGCTTGTCCTGCGAGCGCGCGGCGTCGCGCGCGGTGCGCTGCAGCGGCGCGAACAGCTGGGACGCCGGCAGCAGCCGCAGCTGCTCGGCGCCGTCGCGCAGCGCCACCAGCTCGCGGGCGAGCTGCCGGGCGCCACGCTCGATCTGGTCCTCGATGCGCGCCAAGGGTCCGGCCAGCGGCGCCTGCGTGTCGTCGAGCGAGGCGCGCAGCTCGCGCAGCAGCGCCGCCGCGCGCTCGATCGGCGCGAGGTGGCCCTGCGTGCGCGCGATGTCGCCGAGCAGGTCGTCCAGCTCCTCCGGCAGCAGCTGCGGAATGGCGGGCAGCGCGCTGATGGCGTCGTCGGCGGCTTGCGCCGCCTCGGCCGCCTCGGCGTCGGTGGCGGAGGC
>NZ_JAOCCU010000020.1 GCF_029840635.1 Mitsuaria sp. GD03876
AGCGCGAGCGCGGGGACGCCGGCCAGCGCGCAGCCACGCGCGAGGGCGCGGCGGCGGTCGGCGCGATGGGGGGTGCCCGGAAGTGCTGCCCTTGTCTCCATGACGGATGCGCCGGGGCGGTGCCGGCGGCGGAGTGGTCCGTTCGAGCGGGTTCTGCTTGTGCTGTGTGCGGTACCCAGCATAGCCGAGGCGACGCCTAGAATCCCCCGATGGCACATCCGCATTTCCACTGCACCGTGGCCGTCGAGCCCCTCGCGGAGCAGACCGTCCCGGAGCGCGACGAGTTCGCCTTCGCCTACACGATCACCATCGAGAACCAGGGCGACGTCACCGCCCAGCTGATCGGCCGCCACTGGTCCATCGTCGACGCCACCGGCAAGGTCCAGGAAGTGCACGGGCTGGCCGTCGTCGGCCACCAGCCGCTGCTGCAGCCGGGCGAGCGTTTCCAGTACAGCTCCTGGGCGCAGATCGGCACCCGCCACGGCACGATGAGCGGCCGTTTCCTGTGCGTCACCGAACACGCCGAGGTCTTCTACTCGGAGATCCCCGAGTTCCTGCTGGCCGATTCCGGATCGCTGCATTGATGTTCCGACGTCAAGGCTGGGATCTCACCGCGCTGCTCAACGCGGCGCATCCGCAGGCCTCGCTGGCCGACCGCAACCTCTGGCTGGTGCGGCTGATCGAATGGCTGCGGCACGCGCCGCTGAAGGACGAACGGGCCGCGGCCCCGTCCGGCGACACCGCCGCCGCGCCCTCCGCGCCGCTGCCGGTGCGGCGGCTGAAGTACCTGCTCCACATGCTGGAGCGCCACCCCGAGCACGCCCGGGCCTTCGCCGAGGTCATCGCCAGCGTCTGGGCCGACGTCGACGCGATCAGCCTGTTCGCCGAGGTCGGCTTCGCGCCGCGCATGGCGCTGTGGAACGAGTTCCTCGGCCGCCTGCGCCGGCGCCTGCTGCCACTGAGCGCCGACACCAAGGACCTGTCCGAGCTGTTCGAGCTGCTCTTCCCCGAGGAGGACGACGAGCGCTGGATCAACGCCGTCGACGACGACCTGCTGCGGCGGCTGGGATTGCTGTTCGCCGGCGCGCCCGAGGGCGACTGGCGCGAGGAGATGCGCGCCGCGATCACGGTGCTGGTGAGCGCGGTGCGCTCGGCCGGGCTGTCCGGCGCGCTGCGCGTGCGCATGGACCCGCAGCTGCTGGCGCGGCGGCCGTTCCGCAACCTCGCCACCGCGTGGGAGCAGGTCGACCATGCGCTGGACGACCACGACACGGCCGGGCTGCCGGGCAAGCTGCAGTACCTGCGCGGCCTGCTCGACGAATGCCGCGCGGCGGTGCGCTCGGTGCCGGACCACCTGGAGGAACACGGCGTCTCGGTGGACCTGATGTTCGGCGTCGACCAGATGCAGGCGCGGCTGCGCCGCGTCGAGGACCTGCTGGCGGTGCTGCTGGCGGACCATCCGCAGCGCGAGCTGCTGCGGCTGGTGGCGAGCCTGGTGTCGGTCGTGCATGACCGGCGCAGCATCCGCACGCTGTTCGCGCGGCATTACTCGCTGCTGGCGCGCAAGGTCGCCGAACGCAGCGCCGAGACCGGCGAGCACTACATCACCCGCAACCGCGAGGAGTACGGCGACATGCTGCGCCGCGCCGGCGGCGGCGGGCTGGTGATCGCGGGCACCACCTTCATGAAGTTCGCGATCATGGCGCTGGGGCTGTCGGCGTTCTGGGGCGGCTTCTGGGCCGGCGTGAACTACGCGGTCAGCTTCGTGATCATCCTGCTGCTGCACTGGACGGTCGCGACCAAGCAGCCGGCGATGACCGCGCCGGCGCTGGCCGACAAGCTGCGCCACATCGACAGCGACGCCGGGCTGCAGGCCTTCGTCGACGAGGTCGCGCACCTGTTCCGCTCGCAGACGGCCGGGATCATCGGCAACCTGGCGCTGGCCGCGCCGATGGTGCTGGTGGTGCAGATGGCGGCCTGGCTGGCCCTGGGCAAGCCGCTGGTGGGCCCGAAGGAGGCCGAGTACGTGCTGCACTCGCTGACGGTGCTGGGGCCGTCGCTGTTCTTCGCGGCCTTCACCGGGGTGCTGCTGTTCGCGGCGAGCCTGATCGCGGGCTGGGTCGAGAACTGGTTCGTCTTCCACCGGCTGGACAGCGCGATCGCGTGGAACCCGCGCATCGTCGCGCGGCTGGGCGCGAGCCGCGCGGCCCGCTGGTCGCGCTGGTGGCGGGAGAACATCTCCGGGCTGACCGCCAACATCAGCCTGGGCCTGATGCTCGGGCTGGTGCCGTCGCTGCTGGGCTTCTTCGGGCTGCCGCTGGAGGTCCGGCACGTGACGCTGTCGACCGGCCAGCTGGCCGCGGCGGCCGGGGCGCTGGGCTGGGACGTGCTGCGGCACTGGCCGTTCTGGCTGTGCGTGATCAGCATCCTCGGGACCGGGGTGCTGAACGTCGGGGTCAGCTTCCTGCTGGCGTTCCGCGTGGCGCTGCGCTCGCGCGGCATCCGGCTGGCCGACCAGCAGCGCGTGCGCGCGGCGATCTGGACGCGGATGCGCCGCCAGCCGCTGAGCTTCCTGGTGCCGCCCAAGGGCTGAGCGGCGGGGCCGCGGCGCTCAGGCGGCGTCGCGGTCGTCGGGCCGCTCGCCGCCCTTGCGGCCGGAGAACATCGTCCACCAGACGATGAAGATCAGCAGCGCGAGGGCGCCGAGCGCCTCCAGCAAGATCACGCCCATGATGCGAGGTCCGGTCGGTTGCAGAAGTGCCGCCGGATGGCGGCGCTGGCGATTCTAGGCGGCCCGGCGGGGGGTCACTCGCTGACCTGGACGCCCTTCCAGAAGGCGACGCGGTCCTTGATGTTGGCGGCGGCCTCGGAGGGCTCGGGGTAATACCAGACGGCGTCCGGGTTCATGTCGCCGTGGACCAGCAGGCTAAAGTAGTGCGCCTGGCCCTTCCACGGGCAGGTCGTGCGGTGGTTGCTGAACGTGGTGAATTCGCGCTTGAGCGCGTCCATCGGGAAGTAGTGATTCCCTTCGACCACCACGGTGTCGTCGCTCTCGGCGATGACTTCGCCGTTCCAGGTTGCCTTCATTCCATCTCCTCGTGCTGAAACGCTATTTCGCCCATCGGGGCAAGGACATCTTCGTCACCGCCGGCTCCGCGCGCGAGCTCGCGCCGGGCAGCTTCGGGATCTGCGCGATCGAGGGCGGCGCGCAAGGCTGGTCCGTCGTGCACGTCGGTCCCGAAGGCGACGCCGCCGACCTCGGCGGCGAGTACTACTTTGCCACCGCCGAAGAAGCCCTCGCGTTCCTGCGCGAACTGATCGACCTGATGGTCGACGGCGGCGAGCCGGCCGGGTTGGACGCGGAGTGAACGCGCTCGCGTGAGGCGATTAGCGCCCATAATCGACTCAAATATTGAGTCGATTAGCCATCCATTCGCATGACGTACGAGCTTCCTCTCATCTGGAAAGATCCGGCCTGGCCGCATCTGCGTTTCGACATGGATCGCGTGACCCAGGCGCTGCTGGTAGCGAAGCGGATGCAAGGGATGGTCGAAGGCAAATGGGCTTCCATCAGCCCGCGTCACCGCGCGATCCTGGCGGCATCGGCATGGAGCGACGAGGCCATCGCGACCGCCGCGATCGAGGGCGAGCGCTACGACCGGATGTCGGTCGAGTCCTCCGTGGCGCGCCGGCTCGGCATCGACGAAGGGATCGGACCGCATGTCCCGCGCGACATCGAAGGTCTGCTGGACGTCATGGACGACGCGCTCATCCGCTGCGCCGTGCCGCTGACGCATGAACGCCTGTGGTCCTGGCAGGGAGCGCTATTTCCCGAAAGCCGTTCCGGGCTTCGGAAAATCGAGGTGGGGGCCTATCGATCCCATCCGGGACCGATGCAGATCGTGAGCGGCCCCGTCGGCAGGGAGAAGGTGCATTACGAGGCGCCCCCGTCCTCGCGGGTCCTGCTGGAGATGGAACGCTTCGTCAAGTGGTTCAACGGCACGCCGGGCAAGGATCCCCTGGTGATCGCCGCGATCGCTCATGTCTGGTTCGAAAGCATCCATCCGTTCGAGGACGGCAATGGCCGCATCGGCAGGACCCTGATCGACCTGGTGCTCGCGCGCGAGATGGGTCCCTCGAGTCGCGTGATCCGCATGTCCAAGCAACTGCTGAAGGAGCGCGAGGCGTACTACGAGGGCCTGCGCGAGTCGCAGGTCGTCGACGTCACGCGGTGGGTGGAGTGGTTCCTCGACCAGGTCTGCGCCTGCTGCCGGGAAGCCTGCCAGGCAATCGACGTGGTGCTGGAAACGACCAGGTTCTGGATGGAGCACCAAGGCGCCGACCTGTCGACGCGCCAGCGCAAGGTCATGCGCCTGCTGCTCGACGCCGGCCCGAACGGCTTCGAAGGCGGCATGAGCACCCGCAAGTACGAGAGCATCGGCGCCACCTCGCGCGCGACGGCCTCGCGCGAGTTGCAGCAGCTGGAGGAACTCGGCTTCCTGCGCCGCGTCGGCGCGGGCCGCTCGACGCGCTATCACGTCGCCATCGACGGCTGGGGCCCGGCGGACGACAAGTCGGCCAAGGACCCGAGCGACACCGCGGGCTGAGTCACAACGGCTTCAAGTCTTCCCCCACCACCCGCACCAGCAGGCCCTTGCCGTCGGGTGTCACGCGGAACTCGCCGTACTTCGCCGGCTGCCAGCGCTGCGCCTCGCCCTCCCTGAAGAACCACGCGTCGGAGACGAAGGTCCAGCCCCCGTCCTTGGGCGTCAGCGTCAGCAGCTGCGCGCCGGCCGGCGGCGCCTCGCCGGGCGCGAGCAGCCGCGCCGACTGCACCACCCCGCGCGCGTCCAGCGTCGCCGCCACGAGCGGCCGCCGGCCCCACAGCGGTCCGCCGTCGGGATCGGCGGGGTCTGGCGTGCGCCACCGCGGGCCAACGCCGGGCAGCTCGTAGTTCAGCTGCATGAAGTCGCCCTGCATCAGCGAGCGCGGATCCACCGGCGCCAGCTTCACGAACACCGGGCGTCCGGTATCGATCAGCCGCTCGCGGCCCGCGATGCCGATGTTCACCACCGCCAGCGCCAGCACGCCCGCGCCGAGGAGGATCGCGGGAGCGCCGCGCATCGCCAGCACGGCCGACGATCCGCCATCCTCCGGCCGGGCCGGATGCCAGGCGAGCCAGCGCACCCACGCCGCGAGCACCGCGCCGGCCACGACCAGCGCGAGCGACTTGTGCGCGAGCGGCATCGCCCATTCGTAGTACAGCGCGCCGAGCGCCCACACCGCCGCGACGCCGGCGAGCACCGCCAGCCGCCAGCGCCGCGTCGACGCCATCAGCGCCAGCACCAGCAGGATGCCGCCCAGCGCGGGCATCAGCGCGGCGAGCGCCGCCAGCGCGACCAGGGGCGGCAACAACCGCGACGCGCTCGCCGGTTGCCAGCGGCGCAGCAGCCAGAGCGCCGCCACGAGCGTCAGCAGCACCGACAGCGCGCGGCTCGCGCCGAGCAGCACCAGATGCGAGGTCGTCAGCCCGGGACCGACGTCGCGAATGAAGCCACCGCCCAGCACGCCGCCTGCCGCGAAGGACCAGCCGGCCGCCACGGCATGCATCACCAGCACCGCGATCCACCAGCCGGTCAGCACCGGCTCGAGCGCGGCCGCCACCTCGGCCGTGCGCCCCTCGCGTCCCAGCCGCGCCTGCAGCATCGACAGCACGAGCCCCTCCGCCAGCAACAGCGCGGCGGCGGCCAACGACAGGCCGCCGTCGTGCTGGTACCAAGCTCGGGGCGCGATTCCCTCCAGTGCCAGGTGGCCGAGGAAACCCGCCAGCGCCGCCATCCCGACACCGAGCAGCAAACGCAACCAGCCCTGCCGCAGCAGCACGATCAACGCGGCGCCGACGGCCAGGCCAACCCACGCGGCGCCGGCATGCGACAGGTCCCGCGTCAGCCCGAATCCCAGGCAGACGCCGCCGGTCAGCAGCAGCGGCACGGCGGCCTGCTCGAGGAAGACCGGCGTCGCGCGGCCGCGCAGCAGCAGGACTGCCAGCGCCAGCAGCCCCACGCCCTCGATGTAGGGCATCGGCCCGCGATGCCAGTCCCCGCCGAACAGCATCGCGAACATCGCGATGAACGGCGGCACCGCCAGCCAGGCGCCCAGCGCCGTCAGCAGCACCACCGGCCAGGGACGCGGCACGGGGCCGTCGGTGGCGGGCGCCAGGCCTTCGGCCCGGGCGCGGTCGATCCAGTCGGTGTCGCTCATGCCCGTGCCTCCGTCGCGCGCACGCGCCGCATGATCAGGCTCACGCTGACCGCCAGCAGCCCGCAGGCCACCAGGCCGATCAGGAAAGCGCCGCCGATGTCGCCGCGCGCGTCGATGACCACGCGCGCCAGGCCCGCCACCAGCAGGGTGTCGACGGCCAGCGCCAGCGCGCTCAGCGCGTAGACCTCGGCATGCCGCCAGGCCAGCACCAGGCCCACGCCCATCACGCCCAGCGCCAAATAGAACTGCGGCGCCACGTGCCGCGCGAACAGCGCGCCCAGTCCCGTGCCGGAGATCGCGATCACCGACGCCAGCACGGCGACGCGCCAGGCCCAGGGCTGCGCGCGCGCGCCGGGCCGCGCGCCCATGCCCACGCACAACGCGCCGTACGCCACGAACCCCAGCGCATGCACCGGCACGGTCGTCGCGTCGAAGCGCCACGCATGTCCGCCGAAGGTCTCCATCCACAGGCCGATCGCCGTCGCCACGACGACCGCCCACGGCGTCCACACCAGGTCCGAGCGCGCGGCCCAGGCGACCGGCAGGCCCAACGCCGCCCAGAGCGCGAACAGCTGGTAGGTGTCCGCGCCGGTCTGGTAGGTCTGGCCGAAGTACGCGAGCAGCCCGCCCAGCGTCAGGAAGCCGGCCAGCGCCAGCGGCGCGCGCCAGGCCGCGAGCAGCGCCGCGGCGACCAGCGCGACGGCCAGCACCGCCTCCAGCAGGCCGAAGCGCAGCGCGCGGCCGAAGTCGTCCCAGTTGGCGGCGACCCACAGGATCAGCCCGAAGCCGATCAACCCCGCGGCCAGCGTGCCCGCGCCGCGGCGCAGCGGCGTCCAGGCATCGGCCGGCGGATCATCGACGCCGGACAGCGCGCGCAAGCGCCGTGCGCTGCTCGCATCCAGGCCCTGGCTGGCCGTCCATTGGTACAAGCGCTCGTGCAGACTCACAGCTTCCTCCCTCAGGATGCGACCGCCCACCGGGCCGCCCGTGATGTTGTCGTCGAGGGAGCCGATTCTTCCTCATCCTTCGTTCCTCTCACCGGGAGTTCCCATGGGACAGATGATCGACTTCGAGCGCCCTGACGGCGCGGTCTCCTCCGGCTACCTGGCCAGCGCCGGCGACGGCGCGCCCGGCATGATCCTGATCCAGGAGTGGTGGGGCCTGAAGCCCCACATCAAGGACATCGCCGAACGCCTGGCCTCCGCCGGCATCACGACGCTGGCGCCCGACCTCTTCCGCGGCCGCATCGCCAGCGACGCCGACGAGGCCAGCCACATGATGAACGGGCTGGACTTCGCGGACGCCACCACGCAGGACCTGCAAGGCGCGCTGGACCACCTGCGCGAGCACCTGGGCTGCGGCAGCGTCGGCGTGATGGGCTACTGCATGGGCGGCGCGCTGACCATCGCCGCCGGCGTCCACGTCAAGGACCTGCAGGCGGCGGTCTGCTACTACGGCATCCCGCCGGCCGAGTTCGCCGACCCGGCAAAGATCGCGGCCCCGTTCCTCGGCCACTTCGCCACCCGCGACGACTGGTGCACGCCGGAGAAGGTCGACGCGCTGGAGGCCCGCATGCAGGCCGCCGGCAAGCACCCGGTCATCCACCGCTACGTCGCCGACCACGCGTTCTCCAACTCGACGCGGCCGGAGGTCTACGACCGCGCCGCCGCGGACCTCGCCTGGACCCGCACGCTGGACTTCCTCCACCAACACCTCGCCTGATCCGCCCATGAGCCTGCCCCGCCTGATCCCCGCCGCCGCCGCTGCCTGGGCGCTCATCGCCGGCGCCGCCTTCGCCCAGACCACGCCGGCCGCCGGGCCCGCGTCGGCGACGGCGCGCGCGGCATCCGAGACCGCGCCGCCGCCGCTCGACCCGCGCGTGGCGCCGATGCTGGCGGACGTCTCCGCCGAGCGCATCGAGCGGACCATCCGCCGGCTCGCCGCCTTCGGCACGCGCCACACGGCCTCCGAGACGGCGAGCGACACGCGCGGCATCGGCGCGGCGCGGCGCTGGATCGAGCGCCAGCTCAAGGACTGCGGCGCGAAGGCCGGCGGGCGGCTGCAGGTGACGATGGACGCGTTCGTCGAGCCGGCCGGCAACCGGCTGTCGGCACCGACGGAGTTGGTGAACGTCGTGGCCACGCTGCCGGGCGCGTCGGCGGGCACGCCGCGCGAGCGGATCCTGGTGGTGAGCGGGCATTACGACTCGCGCAACAGCGACGTGATGGACGCGCAAGGCGAGGCGCCCGGCGCCAACGACGATGCCTCCGGCACCGCCGCGGTGATGGAGATGGCCTGCGCGATGGCGAAGCAGCGCTTCGACGCGACGCTCGTGTTCATGGCGGTGCCGGGCGAGGAGCAGGGTTTGCTCGGCGCGCGGCACTGGGCGAGGCGGGCGCGGGCGCAGGGGCTCAACGTCGAGGGGATGATCACCAACGACATCGTCGGCAGCTCGCGCGGCGACAAGGGCGAGCACGACCCGAAGCGGCTGCGGCTGTTCGCCGACGGCTTCGATCCGCTGCTGCGGCTGCTGGTGAACGCCAATGCCAACACGCCGGCCAACGAGGACGAGGCCAAGACCAACGCGGCGATCCGCGCGCAGCTGCAGCCGCTGGCGGTGGCGGGCGGGGGCGAGGACCTGCCGACGCAGCAGTTCGGCCGGCACCTGCAGGCCGAGGGCGAGCGCTACCTGCCGGGGTTCCGGATCGAGCTGATCCAGCGGCGCGACCGCTACCTGCGCGGCGGCGATCACCTGCCGTTCCTGGAGCGCGGCTACGCGGCGGTGCGCTTCTCCGAGCCTTTCGAGGATTTCCGTCACCAGCACCAGAACCTGCGCACCGAGAACGGCGTGGTCTACGGCGACCTGCCGGAGTTCGTCGATTTCGGCTACGTGGCGGATGTCGCCCGGGTCAACCTGGCGGGCCTGGCGACGCTGGCGTGGGCGCCTTCGCCGGTGAAGGGCGCGCGGATCGACGCGCGCGAGCTGACGAACGACACGACGCTGCTATGGACCGCGAACACCGACCCGGACCTGACGGGTTACCGGGTGGTCTGGCGCCGCAGCGAGTCGCAGGCCTGGGAAGGCGCGAAGGACGTGGGCAAGGTCACGACGGTGACGTTGCCGCTGTCCAAGGACAACCTGATCTTCGGCGTCCAGGCGGTCTCGGCCTCCGGCCACGCGAGCCTGGCGAGTTATCCGTTGCCGCTGTCCCGTTGAGGGCACGGACCTCTCACGAGGTCCGTCCCACCGCCGAATCCGCCGCGATGGCTCGGTGATCTGGTCGGCGAAAGACGGGGCACCCCCGAGCGATTTGCGGAGCCTGCGAGGCGTATGAGCGAGGGGGTGCCCCGGCTTTCGCCGACGTGCTCGGTCTACCGCAGGACGCCCTTCCCCAACCACTGCGCCCAGATCTTCATGGTGACGCGCTGATCGGAGAGTCCGGGGTACTCCGCCATCGTCTTGCGCAACGCCGTCTCCTCGGTGCCGCGCATGAAGACGACTTCCCCGACCGGCCCGTCCTCCAGCGAGTACCACGCCCCGATGACCCCGTCGTCCAGGGCGCGTTGAAGGAAGACCGGCACCGCCTCCTTGTCCTTCTCCTCCGCGCGGCTGAACAGGACGATCCGGTTTTCCTCGATCCCGTTGGGATCGATGCCGGTGTGGTGCAGCGCCTGGTGGACCGTCGCCATCTGCGCGTTGACGGTCATGTAGCCCTCGCGGATGTATTCGTCGGATTGGAAGTAGTTCATCAGCACCTGCCGGTTGGGTGCCTGCACCACGACGATGCCGCGCTTGACCCGCGCGGGGTCGCGCATCGGTCCGGCGGCGAAGAGCTTGCCTTCGGCGAACAGCCGCTTGAAGTTGTCGAGGTGGCCGCGTTGCATGGCCTCGACGGCGGCCTTGTCGTCGGGCACCGGGCGGCCGGTCTCGAGGAAGATGAACCACATCTGCTCGGCCGCCAGCATGCGTGGCGCGGCGCTGCCCGATTGGGCGCGCGCGGCGGGCGCGATCGTCGACAGCGCGCTCAGCGCGGTGGCGCCGGCGATCAGGGAACGTCGTTGCATCGGAGTCTCCTTGCCGTCCGCCGCGCGATCGGGGGATCGCCGGCGTCGAGCGGGGACTCTACTCCCGCGCCGGCGTGCCCGCGCCGGCTTCGGCCAGCGAGCGCAGCATCAGCCGCGCGCTGGCCACGTTGGTGGCGCAGGCGACGTTGTGCACGTCGCAGGCGCGCACCAGCGCGTTGATGTCGGGTTCATGCGGCTGCGGCGTCATCGGGTCGCGCAGGAAGACGACGCCGTCGATCAGGCCCACCGCCAGCCGGGCGCCGATCTGCAGGTCGCCGCCGTGCGGGCCGGACAGCATGCGCTCGACCGTCAGGCCGACCTCGGCCGTCAGCCGCGAGCCCGTCGTCCCGGTCGCGACCAGCTCGCAGCCGCGCAGGAAGCCGGCGAACTCGGTCGCGAGCATCACCATCTCGTCCTTCTTGCCGTCGTGGGCGATCAAGGCCAGGCGCAGGCGCGCGGGCACGGCGGCGGCCGTGGCGTCGGGAAGGGTCGAGGCGGTCATGGGCGCGATGGTAGGCCGGCGAGGCGGCCGCGCGAGTTACCGGCGCGGTTCTTTCTGCGCGGCTTTCGGGGCCGCGCCGTCCTGCGCCAGCGGCAGGTTGCCGACGCCCCGGTTCATCGCGTTGAGCAGGTCGCCGTTGTCCTGGCTCAGCTCCCAGGCGAAGACGCCGGCCAGGCCCATGTCGCGGGCAAAGCGCCCCTTGGCCAGCACCGCGCGCGGATCGTCGTAGCCCATCCAGAGCTTGAGCTTCGGGTTGAACAGCGACCACGACTGCGTCCGCGCGTCCCACACCGACTGGTAGCCCGCGCGGCCGTTGCCCTTGGCGTCCAGGATGCGGCCCGCGATCTCGCGATAGCCCTGCGCGCCCTCGCCGCCCGGGTAGGCGCCGGTCTTGGCGGCGCCGGCCTTCGTCTCGCTCACGCCGGTGAAGCCGCGGCCGTACATCGCCACGCCGGCGACGAGCTTGCCGCGCGGCACGCCGGCCGTCTCCAGGTTGCGCACCGCGCGCTCGAGGCTGTCGTCCGCCTGCGGGCCCGAGGACCGCAGCGTCGTGTGATGGCCGGCCACCGGCGACCACATGCCGTAGAAGTCGTAGCTCATCATGAAGACGAGGTCGAGCGGCTTGGACGCGTCCTTGAAGTTGATCTTGCCGACGATCGAGTCCATCGGGTTCACCGCGGTCGTCAGCAGGTAGGGACGGCCGGTCTCGGCGGTCAGCGCGTCCAGCGCCTGGCGCAGGTCGGCCATCAGCTCGGCGTAGGACTGGCCGTCCTTCGGCGAGCCCAGCTGCACGCCGTTGGCCGCGCCGTTGTTGCCCGGGTGCTCCCAGTCGATGTCGATGCCGTCGAAGGCCGGATGCTCGCGCAGGAAACGCTGCGCGGACGCGGCGAACACCGCGCGCTTCGCCGGGTCGCCGGCCAGGTGGAAGATCGGATCGGAGCCGCCCCAGCCGCCGACCGACGCGACGATCTTCAGGTGCGGCGCGCGCTGCTTGTAGCGCAGGAAGGCGGCGTTGAAGCGCTCGTCGACCGGGCCGGTGCCGATCTCGAAATCCTTCTTGCCGACGCACTTGGCGGCGTCCTTCTCCAACTGGCCCGGGCCGCACAGCCGCAGGAAGGCATAGAGCACATGCGTCAGGTTCTGCGGCGGCACGCGCTCGATCAGCTCGACCGGCTCCCAGTTCGGGACGTAGATGCCGACGACCTTCCCGCCGGTGCGTTCGAACTCGACCGGCTTGCCGCCGAAGAGCGCGTAGCCCGGCGCTTCCGCACCGGTCGCTGCGGCCGCGGAAGCCGCCGGCGCGGGCGACGCCGCGAAGGCGCCGGCCGCGGTCAGCGCGGCGGTCAGGGTGGTCAGGACGCGGGACAGGACTCGAACGGACATGCGGGGCCTCCAAAGGACGCCGCAGCTTAGCGGAACGGTCGGAAAAATAACACCAGTCAAATACCAATCAAGCCCGTCAGCGGGTTCGAAGGAACCTGTATGGAGCCAGTTCGGCGCGCGTCGCGGGCAGAGGTCCGGCGTGGCTGGACCGGGGGTCGACGCGTGGCGTCAGGGTGCGGCGTCAGGGCGCGACGTCGACCCGCAATTGCAGTTCGCGGAGCTTCTGGACCTCCGCGTCGCGCGTGCTGTAGACGTTGCGGCTCGCGGTGGTGGCGACGCCGCCGGTGCGCGCGATCGTGACCCACACGCCCAGCGGCGCCTGGACGGTGCTCAGCACATCGGTGCTGGGACGCTGCTGCGCGTCCGGCAGCGAGGTGCCATAGGCGCCGCCCTGGGGCATCTGCGCCTGGTCCGTCGCGCGGACCTCGACGTTCACCGGACTGCGCCCACCCGGCCAACTCGGCTTGACGACGATGCCCCGCACCCGTTCGGCCATGCCCTGGCGCGGCACGACGACCACCCGATCGCGGCCATCGCCCTGGCCCTGGCGGCGATCCAGCGCCACGTCGACCCACTGGATCGGCGTCGACTCGGTCATCGTGAACGAGGCCTGCGCCCCGTTGAGCACCAGCATCCGGGGGAACAACTGCTGGCGTTGCTCGCGGTTCTCCGTCGACAGCGTCACGCCGCCACGCGGCGACACGCTGCCGCCGGTGCTGACCACGGTGCTGCCGTCGCGCGATCCGGCCACCGTCGATGCGCTGAGCTCGGATTCCACCCAGCGCAGCTCGACCTCGAGGTTCTGCTTCGGGCCCTGGGCGTGGGCGCCAACGCCGGTGGCGAGGGCCAGCGCGGCGGCGAGGACATGGCGTCGAGACGAGTTCATCGCGCCAGCATACGCCGCGACGGCGTCAGCGGTTCAGCGCCCGGCAGCGCGCGATGTCGCAGGCGGTGGGCAGCATCGAGCGGTACTCGACCACGCTGCCCCAGCTCTTCGGATCGCGCAGCGCGCAGCGTTCGCCCTTGCCGTTGTCGTAGTAGGACATCGTGTCGACGCAGCGCTTCGAATGCGCCATCAGGCCGAAGAAGTGGCCCATCTCGTGCGACAGCACCATCTGCAGCGTCTGCTCTGCGGGGTGCTTCGGATTGCGCTCGCGCAGCAGCGCGAACAGCCCCGGCCCGATCGACAGGCTGCGCGCGGTCACGTTGGCCAGCGCGAACTGGCCGCGGCTGCCGACGTCGCTCCACAGGATCTGGATCGCGTCCTCCGGCGGCACCTTGCCGCGCGGGACGGCGAACACCGTGAGACGCAGGCCGCAGTCGGACCAGGCCTCGGCCGAGCGTCGCACCAGCGCCATCACCTGCGGTTCGCTGAACCAGGCGGGCGCGTTGTCGTGGCGGTAGGCGAAGCGCAGCGAGCGCGTCGCGATCGCCTTGTCCTGGCCGTCGCCCCAGGTCTTGAGCTCGCCGGGCAGGCATTGGGCGATTTCCTGGTCGCGCACGGACGGGGCCGCGGCGGATGCCGTCTTGTCGGGCGGGACGAACTGCGCGGCGGCGATCGGCGCCAGCACCGCCGCGGCGACGATCGCCACGAGCCTGGCGAGCGCGCGGCGCATCGTCAGGCCGCCTTCAGCACGCCGCGCACGCGCGGCCAGAGCAGGTTGATGGCCAGTCCGCTGATCACCAGCGCGGCGGCCATCAGCTTCCAGGGCGGCAGGCCTTCGCCGAGCAGCAGCGCGGAGCAACTCATGCCGAACACGGGCACCAGCAGCGCCATCGGCACGACGGTCGCGGCGGGATGGCGCGAGAGCAGCCAGCTCCAGGCGCCGTAGCCGAACAGCGTGTTGCCGAACGACTGCCAGAGCACGGCGGCCCAGGCGCCCAGGCTGGCGTGGCGCAGCGCCTCGCCCATCTGGGCCGGGCCTTCGACGATGAAGGACAGCGCGAACAGCGGCGGCGCGGCGAAGGCGCTGCTCCAGACGACGTAGGCCAGCATGTTCACGGCGCCGGCGCGCTTGCCGACGATGTTGCCGCTGGACCAGCTGAGGGCGGCCAGCAGCACCATGGCCAGGCCGAGGACCGTGGTCGAGCCGTCGGTGTGGGAGGCGATCACGCCGATGCCGGCAGCGGCCATCGCGAGCGCCAGCCACTGGAAGCCCTGGACGCGTTCGCCGCTCATGCGCATGGCCAGCAGCAGCGTGAAGAACACTTGCGTCTGGATGACGAGGGAGGCCAGCCCCGGCGAGATCTGCGAGCGCATCGCCAGGTAGAGCAGCCCGAACTGGCCGACGCCGACGAAGGCGCCATAGGCGGCAAGGTTGCGCCAGCCGACCTTCGGGCGCGGGAGCAGGAACATCGCCGGCACCGCGGCGAGCGTGAAGCGCAACGCGGCGAACAGCAGCGGCGGGAACGCGTCCAGGCCCCAGCGGATCACGACGAAATTGCTTCCCCAGATGGCCACCACGGCGAGCGCGAGCAGGAAATGTCGGAGCGGTAGCGTCATGGCGGCCGGGGCGAGCGAGGGGGACCGCCGACTATGCCAGCCGTCCCCCGGATCGATGCGGTACAGGGGCTTGCGAATGCGACCAATACAGCAACGCAGATGTCGCGGAGTAGCAGTAATGGGCTAGCGCAAACAGTCGGATACCCAAAACCGAAGAATGCCGCTAGGGTGACGGTGCGATTTGCAGATGAACTGCGATTCGCGTGATCGTCGCCAGTCTGGCGGCATTTCTTTCATTCAAGGAAATCTCATGTCCGCAATCCAAATCTCCGCACCCGGTCTTCAAGAACTGACGGCGGAGGAAATTGCCATGGTCTCGGGAGGCTGGGACACCCAGTCGGCAGTCAATGGCGCTTACATCGGCGCGGTTGCCGGAGGCATCGGCGGCGCGGTCACCGGGGCGATCGCCGGCCCCGCCGCTGCCGTCGGGTTCGTCGGTGGTTTCATCGGCGGCGCCGTGACCGGCTTCGTCGCCGGAGGCCTATCCGATAACAAGAAAACCAAAGAGCAGTAAGTGCCCTTGCTCAAACCATCGTCGGATGAATTGGGTTGGCGCTGGGTGGCGAGATTCACCCTCACGCTCGCCGTTATTCACCCCCTCGTCTATCGAACGATATTCGGAGAATGGCCAACCCTTTTATATAGCGCCACTTTCGTGCCGGTGACCACCGCTTTGGTATTTGTGGTCAATCGAGTTCTGAATCTCGTCCGAAAGCGGGACTGACCGCTCCCAAAGGCCGCCGGGGAACCGGCGGCCATTCACGTCCTGGGTGGCGTCAGCGCAGCGGTGGCGCGGCCGACATGCGGCGCAGGAACTCCCGCGGCGAGATGCGCGGCAATCGCTGCTCGTCCGCCTTGTCGAAGTGGGGCAGGCCTCCCCACAACTCGTCGTCCCCGATGAGGAAGCAGCGATGCTTCGCCCGCGTCAACGCGACGTTCAGCAGGTTGGGCTGGCTCGAGGCCCAGGACGCCGCGCCCGCCGTCCGCGCGTCGCAGCCCAGCACGAACCAGACCACGCTCTCCTCCTTCCCCTGGAAGGTGTGCACCGTGCCGATCCGCGCCTTGCACCAGGCCTTCAGCGCCTGCTTGTCCGGTGGCGGCGTTCCTTCCGGCAGCAGCGCTTCCCAACGCTTGCGGTCCGACAGCGCATCGGCCAGCGCGCCCTTGATCCGCTTGAAAGGCGAGATCAGGTAGATCGGCGGCAGGGCGCCGATCGCCGCGTAGAGCCGGATCAGCGCCTCCGCGACCAGGGCGATCTGGTCCGGCACCACCTGCTTGTCGCCGGTCGGGCCGGCGGATCGCACCCACGCGCTCGGTCCGAGGTCCAGCGTGCCCGGCGGCGGCTGGCGCTTGGCGGGATCGTGCGGCGCGAAGAACACCATCTTCTTGTCGTAGGCGATCTCGTTGGCGATCGAGAACATCGGATCGACGCAGCGCCGGTGCACCCGCAACGGACTGCCGATCCACGTCTGGCGACCGCCCGCGGCGACCTGCGTGCCGACCGGATTGGCCTGGTCCGCCACGCCCTGCACCGAGGTCCTCGCGGGCGAGACCTCCAGGTCCGCCGGCAGCGCGCTGACCTTCGCCAGCGCGTCGATCAGCGGCAGCGGCACGGTGAAGACGGGCTCGATCTGCAAGGGGTCGCCGACCACCACCGCGCGCTTGGCCCGCCACAGCGCCCCCACCGCCGACTGCGGCACCGCCTGCCCCGCCTCGTCGATGTACAGCCAGCCCAGCGACGCCGGGCCGAGGTCGCGGAACTGGTTGGCGATCGACGCGAAGGTGCTCGAGATCACCGGCACGACCATGAACAGGCTGCGCCACACCGCCAGCGCCGCCTCGGGATCGGGCAGCCGCTTGCCGTCGAGCAACTGGCTGATCGCGAACACGTTGAACTTGAAGTCCGTGCCCATCGCCTCGAACAGCCAGCTCTCGTGCAAGCCCAGCGCGGCCGCGAACAACGCGCTGCGCCGACGATTGATCAGCGCGCTGCGCCACAGGCCCGAGATCTGCCAGTCGTCGCTCTCCAGGTCGTCGAGGTTCGGCGGGCAACCTGCCTGGGCGAACGCGCGGTCCAGGCGCCGATGGCGTCGCTCCAGCGCCTGCCATTCGGCGAGCCGCTCGGCCAGCGCGAGGTTGGCCACGTCTTCGGTCTTCGCCGCATCGCTTCTGTGCTCGATCGCGGCTGTCAGCGCCTTCACGATGCCGGCTCGCTTGTCATGGGCCTTGCACAGCAGCGCATGAATGGCGCGACGCTTGTTCCGATGGCGCTGCCGAGCCCTCCATGAGAGGACGGACAGGCCTTGAGGCTGGGTCGCCTTGATCGCCTGCTTCCTAGCCACCAGCGCACGCTGCCGAGTCGTGCAGACGGCGAGCCGGCCGCGGCAATCCCGCTCGACCTGCTCCGCCTCGGCGAGCGCGCGCGCGGTGCGATCCCAGGCCAGGGCCTGCGCCGCGACGAAGCCCTCGACGCCCTGCGCCTGAAGACCGGTGTGCCACCGCGCATGCGCCTGCAACGCTTCCATCGCCCGGTCGACGCGGTGGCGGACTCGCAGGAACGCCGCCTTCGACTCCGCGAAGGCGAGAGCCGGTCCGCCCTGGCGGAGCCAGGTCCACAGCGACTGGTGCTCCTGCTTGTCGAAGTTGGCCGGCGGCGGCGCGTTGCGGCTCGGTCCCGCCCACCGCAGGCCGGCCATCACCCGCTCCCGATTCGCCTTCTTGCCCAGCGCGCAGGAGATCAAGCCCCAGGGGTCGTCGTCGACATCGAACCGCGCATAGCCCTTCGGACCGCGCGCCAGCAGGTTCCTGGCCACCGTCCGCAGGTAACCCACGCGCGGACGACCCGCCGGATCCCGCCAGGCCTCGCCCAGCGACCTGGTCTTCGGCAGATCCCCCGAGATGTTCTCCACCGCCGCGTTGTTGGAGGACGCCACCACCATCTCGTAGCCGCACAGCGACTCGTGCAGGACCTGGATCTCATGCGCCTCCCCGCCCTGGAACGCCGCGGTCATAGTCTGCCCGGTGAATGCGTCGGCCACCTTGGCGCACGCCGCCAGCGCATCGGCGCGGCGCACGATGTTGTCGGCGAACAGGTCGCGCAGCAGCGTCGTCTTGCCTGTGCCGGGCGGCCCGTTGACGGAGAAGATCCCGCCGTCCCGCAGCCGCTCCCGCACGCTGTTGATCGCGAACTGCTGCATCAAGCTCATCGCATGGTCGGGCTGGTCCAGCCAATGCCCGGCGTTCATGGCCGAAGGCGACAGCGTCCTGGCCATCAGCACGCGTCCGTCCGGGCCATACAGGTCGATCCGCGAGGACGGATCGCCCGGCGTCAGGTAGGCCTGCAGGGCCGCGCTCGTCTGGCCGGCCGACAGCCCCGCGATCGCGCGAGCCAAGTCCTGCGCGTAGAAGCTGTTGAGGATGCCGACCTCGGTCTCGGCGTCGTCGTCATCGTCCTCGTCGCCCTCCTCCGCCTTGGCGTTCGCGGACGACGGGTTCGCAGGCTCGGTCGGCGCATCACCCGCCGCACCGGCGGGTGCCTCCCCAGGCGGGTCGCCGGGCTCATCGTCCTTCTTCTTCCTGGGCGGCGCGATGCGCGCGCGCATCGCGATGACCGGCGCGGCGGGATCGCCCGGCGCCGCCTCGAAGTCCGCCCATCGCGAGAGGACGTCGAGCAAGGCCAGCAGCTCCGCCGGCGTCATCCGGCCGGAGCCATCGCCGAGCGCGGCGCCGCGTTCCGCGCGGAAGGTCTGCAGCGCCTGCTTCAAGTCGGCCAGCCCGAGCTGGAACGCGTCGAAGTCCAGCCCCTTCATCCCGTGCCGACGGAGCCGGCCCAGCGCCCAAGGGGCCGTCGAGACGCTGATCTCGTCGAGCCGGGGCGCGCCCTCGGGGCTCAGCCGGATGCGCGCCAGGCAGGTCAGTCCCTCCAGGTCGCCGCGCGCCTCCTCGGCCAGGACCTCCGCTTCCGTGGCCACGACCTTCAGGGCACGCCGCACCTCGGTCGACAACTCGGACTTGTCGAAGACGCCCAGGTAGACCTCGTAGCCGGTCAGGCGTTCCTCGGTGCCGGGGAAGTAATCCCACGGCCATTCCCACGAGGGATCGGCCCCGGCCAGCGCCTGCCGCGACAGCGTCCGCACCGTCCACTCGGCGTCGGTCGCCTCCATGACCTGCCCCTGCAGGTCGAAGGGAATGAAGAACTCGATCTTGTGCCAGAACTTCAGCACGCTCGCGTGCCGGTCCTGGCGTTCTTGTTCGCTCGTCAACGTCATGCCTCCCTGACCTCCTTCATGCCTTCGGTTTCAGATGCCCCAACGGCAACGCCCCACCAGCCTTCACTTCTCCGAGCGAGAAGCTGGTGTGGATGTCCTTCACGTTGGGCAGGTTCAGCAGCGTGTCGATCGAGAACCGGCTGAACGCATCGAGGTCGGTGGCCATCACCTCGAGTTCGAAGGTCCCCGCGCCGCTGATGTAGTGGCAGGCGATCACCTCGGGCAGTTGCCGGATCGCCTCCTCCAGCTGCTTCGTCGCCGCGCCGTTGTTGCGGTCCGCGTCCACCCGCACGAAGGCCAGCACCCCCAGGCCCAGCCGGCGCCGATCGATCTCCGCCCGGTAGCCGGTGATGAAGCCCTGCTCTTCCAGCCATCGCACCCGCCGCCAGGTCGGCGCCGGCGACAGCCCGATCCGCGCCGCCAGCTCGGCATTCGACAGCCGCGCCTCGCGCTGCAGCTCCGCCAGGATCGCCACGTGATACCGGTCCAGTTCGCCGCTGGCCGAACCGCCGGCGCCGCCCGCGTCCTCCTCGTCGGCGCCCGCCGATGTCGCTGTCGCCCTCATGGTTTTCCCTGATGCCGCATTTTTCGATGCCATTCGAATCCCTTCCGACGTTTCGGGAAAGATTCTTGCTCAACCCAGGCCCGTCCGGGCACAACGAGAAAACACTCGCCGGGCATTGTTTCCTACACTGATCGCTGTGCTTTGCACGCGCCAACATACTGGGCGCGCCGGCAGCTCAGGCACTCGGACTCGCCACAAGCGGGGAGCCGAGGTCAGCCACCCCTCAGGAGACATCCCCCCATGAACGCCCCCTTGCCCGAACACATCCTGCGTGCGCTAGAGAAAGTCACGCTGGACGACAAGTACGCACTCGACGAGGGCCGCGCCTTCATGAGCGGCGTCCAGGCCCTGGTCCGCCTGCCGATGCTGCAGCGCACCCGCGACGCCCTGGCCGGCCTGAACACCGCCGGCTTCATCTCCGGCTACCGCGGCTCGCCGCTGGGCGGCTACGACCAGGCCCTGATGGCCGCCAGGAAGCACCTGGCCAAGCAGCACATCGTCTTCCAGCCCGGCGTGAACGAGGAACTCGGCGCCACCGCCGTCTGGGGCACCCAGCAGCTCGACCTCTTCCCCGAGAAGAAGAAGTTCGATGGTGTCTTCGGCATGTGGTACGGCAAGGGCCCCGGCGTGGACCGCTCCATCGACGTGTTCAAGCACGCCAACATGGCCGGCACCTCGAAGCACGGCGGCGTGATCGCGATCGCCGCGGACGACCACATCGCCAAGAGCTCCACCGCCGCCCACCAGAGCGACCACGTCTTCAAGGCGGTCGGCTTCCCGGTGTTCTTCCCCAGCAGCGTCCAGGAGATCCTGGACATGGGCCTGCACGCGTTCGCGATGAGCCGCTTCTCCGGCCTGTGGTCCGGCATGAAGACCATCCAGGAGATCGTCGAGTCCTCCAGCAGCGTCAGCGTCGATCCGGACCGCGTCCAGATCCTGATGCCCGAGGACTTCGAGATGCCTCCGGGCGGCCTGCACATCCGCTGGCCCGATCCGCCGCTGGACCAGGAGGCGCGGATGATGGACCACAAGTGGTACGCCGCGCTCGCCTACGTGCGCGCCAACCGGCTCAACCACAACGTCATCTCCACCCCCAACGACCGCATCGGCCTGATCGCCTCGGGCAAGGCCTGGAACGACACCCGCCAGGCGCTGCACGACCTGGGCCTGGACGACGACGCCTGCCGGCGCCTGGGCATCCGGCTGCACAAGGTCAACGTCGTGTGGCCGCTGGAGGCCACCATCACCCGCGACTTCGCGCAGGGCCTGCAGGAGATCCTCGTCATCGAGGAGAAGCGCCAGATGATCGAGTACCAGCTCAAGGAGGAGCTGTACAACTGGCGTCCGGACGTGCGTCCCAACGTGCTGGGCAAGTTCGACGAGGTCGAGGGCGACCAGAGCGGCGGCGAGTGGAGCCGCCCCAACCCCAGCAACAACTGGCTGCTGCGCCCGCAGGCCGACCTGACGCCGGCCATCATCGCCCGCGCGATCGCCAAGCGGCTCAAGAAGCTCGGCGTGGACGCCGACACCGCCGCGCGCCTGGACACCCGCGTCGCGCTGATCGACGCCAAGGAGCAGTCGCTCAAGTCGGAAGAGAAGACCGCCGGCGGCGCCGACCGCACGCCGTGGTTCTGCTCCGGCTGCCCGCACAACACCAGCACCCGCGTGCCTGAGGGCTCGCGCGCCGTCGGCGGCATCGGCTGCCACTACATGGTCACCTGGATGCCGGGCCGCAACACCGCGACCTTCACCCAGATGGGCGGCGAGGGCGTGCCCTGGGTCGGCCAGGCGCCGTTCACC
Organism: Mitsuaria sp. GD03876; assembly: GCF_029840635.1. Taxonomy (GTDB): domain Bacteria; phylum Pseudomonadota; class Gammaproteobacteria; order Burkholderiales; family Burkholderiaceae_C; genus Roseateles. Next base: position 21,348 of record NZ_JAOCCU010000020.1, read on the forward strand.
GACGAGAAGCACATCTTCAGCAACCTCGGCGACGGCACCTACTTCCACAGCGGCATCCTGGCGATCCGCCAGTCCATCGCCGCCGGCGTGAACATCACCTACAAGGTGCTCTACAACGACGCCGTCGCGATGACCGGCGGCCAGCAGGTCGGCGAGCGGCCCGAGGGCCACAGCGTCACGCAGATCATGAACAGCCTGGTCAGCGAAGGCGTCGCCAAGCTGGTCATCGTCACCGACGAGCCCGAGAAGTACGACGGCAAGCCGCTGGCCGCCGGCGTCACCGTCCACCACCGCGACGAGCTCGACGCGCTGCAGCGCCAGTTCCGCGAGATCCCCGGCACCACGGTCATCATCTACGACCAGACCTGCGCGACCGAGAAGCGCCGCCGCCGCAAGCGCGGCAAGCTGGTCGACCCGGCCAAGCGCACCGTCATCAACGAGCTGGTCTGCGAAGGCTGCGGCGACTGCTCGGTGCAGTCCAACTGCCTGTCGGTCGAGCCGCTGGAGACCGAGTTCGGCCGCAAGCGCCAGATCAACCAGAACACCTGCAACAAGGACTTCTCCTGCGTGAAGGGCTTCTGCCCGAGCTTCGTCACCATCGAGGGCGGCGAGCTCAGGAAGCCCAAGAAGGACAAGCGCGTCAGCCCGTTCGACGCGTCGCTGCCGGCGATCCCGCAGCCGCTGATCCCCAACCCGGTCGAGGCCTGGGGCATCGTCGTGGCCGGCGTCGGCGGCACCGGCGTGATCACCATCGGCCAGCTGCTGGGCATGGCCGCCCACCTCGAGGGCAAGGGGATCATCACGCAGGACGCCGCGGGCCTGGCCCAGAAGGGCGGCGCGACCTGGAGCCACATCCAGATCGCCAACAGCCCCGAGGCGATCTACTGCACCAAGGTCGGCACGGCCGAGGCGGACCTCGTCATCGCCTGCGACTCCATCGTCGCGGCCAACAAGACGACGCTGGCCGTGATGCGCGAGGGCCGCAGCTTCGTCGCGCTGAACACGCACGGCTCGCCCACCGCCACGCTGGTCAACAACGCCGACTGGTCCTTCCCGGGCCAGGCCTGCGAAGCCGCCATCGCCAAGGCCGTCGGCCCGGCCCACCTGGGCCTGTTCGACGCCGAGGAAGTCGCGGTCAAGCTGCTGGGCGACTCGCTGTACACCAACCCGCTGATGCTGGGCTACGCGTGGCAGAAGGGCCGCGTGCCGCTGAGCCACGCCGCGCTGATGCGCGCCATCGAGCTCAACGGCGTGCAGGTCGACAACAACAAGGCCGCCTTCGAATGGGGCCGCCGCTGCGCCCACGACCTGGCGGCCGTGCAGTCGCTGTTCGCCGCGCAGCAGGTCATCAACTTCGTCAAGCGCCAGGGCGTCGAGGAGCTGATCGCCAAGCGCGTCGAATTCCTGACCGACTACCAGAACGCGGCCTACGCCGAGCAGTACCGCGCCTTCGTCGAGAAGGTCCGCCAGGCTGAAGCCCCGGTCGGCGGCACGCGGCTGACCGAGGCGGTGGCCCGCTATCTGTTCAAGCTGATGGCCTACAAGGACGAGTACGAGGTCGCGCGGCTGCACACCGACACCAAGTTCCTGGACAAGATCAAGGGCCAGTTCGAAGGCGACTTCAAGGTCGTCCACCACCTGGCACCCCCGATGCTCGCCAAGAAGGACGACCAGGGCCGGCTGCTCAAGCGCCCGTTCGGCGGATGGGTTCGCCCTGCCATGGGCGTCCTGGCCAAGATGAAGGGCCTGCGCGGCACCGCCTTCGATCCGTTCGGCCACACCGAGGAACGCAAGATGGAACGCCAGCTGATCGCCGACTACCGCGCGACCATCGACGCCATCCTCGCCAAGGGCCTCACGACCGAACGCCTGCCGGTGGCGGTCGACCTGGCCCGCATCCCGGAAGACATCCGGGGGTATGGCCACGTCAAGGAACGCCACGTCAAGGCGGCGCGGATCAAGTGGGACCAGCTGACGAAGCAGTGGCAGGCGGCGGCCTGAACCTCGGGAGGCCGAGCGCGGGCTCTTCACGACGCGGGGGGCCCGGGCGGGCCGTGTGTCTTTCGTCACCGAGGGCGGGATGTGACGCCCCCTGATGGGGGTGGTGCGGCTTTCTCGATTGGCGGGATCGATAGACTCGCACCCTTCGGCCCGTCAGAGGCCGGACCGCCACACCGTTTCGAGGGAGCCTCCCATGTCCGTTTTCCCCTTCGCCCGCCCGCTGCGGGTCCTGCTGGGCGCCCTGCTCGGCGCCCTGTCCATCGCCGCCTCGCCCGTGTCGGCCCAGGGCCAGGATGAATTCACCCAGGTCCTCGCCGCCGCCAAGGACGACATCGTCAAGGGCCCGCAGGACGTCAAGCTGTCCAGCCAGGCCGTGCTGCACCTGCCCGAAGGCAAGGTCTACGTGCCGCAGCCGCACGCGGCCAAGCTGATGCACGCGATGGGCAACCCCGGCGACTACAGCCACCTCGAAGGCGTGGTGTTCCCCCGCGGCGAGGGCGACTGGTTCGCGACGCTGCGCTTCGAGAAGTCGGGCTACATCAAGGACGACGACGCCAAGCACTGGGACGCCGCCGACATGCTCAAGAGCTTCAAGGAAGGCACCGAGGCCAGCAACGAGGAGCGCCGCAAGATGGGCGGCCGCGGGCTGGAGATCACCGGCTGGGCCCAGGAGCCGACCTACGCCGCCGAGACGCACCGCCTCGTGTGGGCGATGAAGTCCAAGGAAGTCGGCGCGCCCGCCGACGAGCCGCAGGGCGTCAACTACAACACCTACGCGCTGGGCCGCGAGGGCTACATGTCGCTGAACCTGGTCACCGGGCTGAACGACCTGCCCAAGTACAAGGCCGATGCCCAGCAACTGCTCGGCGCGCTCGAGTTCAACGACGGCAAGCGCTACGCCGACTTCAACAGCAGCACCGACAAGGTCGCCGAGTACGGCCTGGCCGCGCTGGTGCTGGGCGTCGGCGCGAAGAAGTTGGGCCTGCTCGCGGTGATCGGCGCGTTCTTCCTGAAGTTCGCCAAGATCATCCTGCTGGCGGTCGCCGGCCTGGGCGGCGTGGTGATGAAGCTGTTCGGCCGCAAGAAGCCGCAAGCCGATTCCGGCGAGGCCACCGGCACCTGATCCGATGATCAAGCTGCTGTTGCTGCTGCTGTCGGGCGCGAAGCTGGGCAAGCTGCTGTTCAGCGGCGGCACGATGCTGCTGTCGGTGCTGCTGTATGCGTGGGTCTTCGGCTGGCGCTACGCGGTGGGCTTCATCGCGCTGCTGTTCGTGCACGAGATGGGCCACTACATCGCCGCCCGGCAGAAGGGCCTGAACGTCGGCCTGCCGACCTTCATCCCCTTCGTGGGCGCGTGGATCGAGCTCAAGCAGATGCCCCACGACGCGCAGACCGAGGCCTATGTCGGCCTCGGCGGGCCGCTGCTGGGCACCGTCGGCGCGACGGTCTGCTACCTGCTCGCCCGCAGCTGGGACCTCGACTGGCTGCTGGCGGTGGCCTACGCCGGCTTCTTCCTGAACCTGTTCAACCTGATCCCGATGTCGCCGTTCGACGGCGGCCGCATCACCGCGGTGCTGTCGCCGCGGATCTGGTTCGCGGGAGTGCCGGTGCTGGTCGCGCTGTTCCTGTACCGGCCCAGCCCGATGCTGCTGCTGATCGCGCTGCTGGCCGGCCCGCAGCTGGTGAAGGCCTGGAAGTACCGCGCCGACAGCGAGGAAGGCCGCACCTACTACGCGGTGCCGACGCGGGTGAAGTGGGAGTACGCCGCGTACTACATCGGCCTGGCCGCCTTCCTGGCGGTGATGACGCACGACGTGCACGAGATGCTGGGCGCGGCGCGCCACGTCGGGGGCGGCGGCGCGGTCTGAGGCCGCTCGCCGACGGTCCGCCCGCAGGTCGGAAGGTCCGTCCGCCGACTGCCGGCCCGCGTCGTCAGGGCGAAGGCGGCGGGCGATAGAACATCGTCGTCGGCGTCTTGCCGCCCTGGGCGCTGGCCCAGCGGAAATGCGGGTACGCCGCCTGGTTGTCGACGACGACCATTTCGTCGTCGTTGACCCGGCGCACCACCAGGTAGACATGGTCCTCGCCGTGATGCGGCGACTCACCGCAGGTGCTGCCGATGTCGCCGGCGCGCTGGCCGCCGGGCGGCACCTCGATCCAGCCGCGCGCGAGCAGCGCCGCCGGCACGTCGATCGCCCAGAACAGCTCCGGCAGGTCGAAACCGGCGCCCTGCATCAGCAGCGACAGCGTGATCGCGCAGCCGTCGGCCGGCGCGGCCTCGCCGTCGCGGGTGAGCAGCCGGCGCGCGGCGAGCGCCTGGGCGGCGCGGAGTTGATCGGCGTCGAGCGCGTTCGCCAGCAGCGACGCGATCCGTTGGTGGTCCGAGCGATCGCCGGGACGGGAAAAGACTCTGAGGGACATGTCGACCTCGGGCTGACTTGAAGGTGGGATCGCGCCCGATCGCCTCGGCAGGAGACGGTGGGCGCGCGCCTCAGTGAAGCCAGTCGATCGACGCGCCTCAGTTCGACTGGTCGGCGGTCGACGCCTCGGCGGACGGGGTCGCCTCGGGGGTGGATTTGACGGGCTTGGCCGCCTTGACGGGTTTGGCCGCCTTGACGGCCTTCGCCTGCGGGACGGCCCCGACCGCCTTGGCCGCCTTCTCCAGCGCCTGCTTCTGGCGCGGCCGCAGCCAGCCCAGCGAGAACCCCGCGCGCGCCGCCGCCGGGACGTCGCCGCTGGCCATCGCCATCGCCAGCGCCTCGCGGGCTTCGGACAGGCCGACCTCCAGGTCGTTCAGCGCGCCCAGCTTCTGCGCCGCCTCGTGGATGCGGCCGAGCAGCTTGCCGCGGGCCTCGAGTTCCTTCTTCGACAGCCGCCGGCCGTCGGCGCCGCCGGGCACCGCGAAGGCCAGTTCCATCGCCAGCCGCAGCCGGCGCAAGCGCCGGCGCAGGTGATGGCGCCCTTCGCTATCGAGGCGCTCGAAGCGCTTGATCTGCTTGTCCGCGGCGGCATGCCAGTGGGCGATGCGCCGATGGATGGCCGCGAGGTCCTGCTCGTCCTCGGGCGCGTGTTCCGCGGCCGGCCGGGCGAGCCAGCCGATGAGCGCGAGCATCCAGCCCTGGACCTCGCGCGTGAGCAGCAGCCCGGCGACATCGATGGGCGACGGCGGCGCGTCGACCGCCGCAGCGGACGGACGCTCGGCGCGCCAGGCGGCGAGCATGGCCACGCGCCAGGAGGCCTCGGCCTGCGCGTCGGCATCGCGCGCCGGCGCGAGCCGCCGGGACAGCTGGCCGGCGCCCTCGGCCAGCGCGTGCAGGGCGACGTCGTCGTCCTCGGCCAGCAGGCGCAGGCCGGACCGCAGCCGACGCAGACCGACGCGCAGCTGATGCAGGTGCTCGGGCCGGTGCCGTCCGCTGGCGATCTGCGAGGCATTGCCGATGACCGGCTCCAGGCATTCGCGCAGCAGCACGTGCAGCGCGTCGTCGCGGGTCATGTCGCCGGTCCAGTGGATGCCGTGCGACTCGGCGACCGGCGCGCAGTCGAGGTTGCGCGCGAGCAGGTCGCCGCGCAGCGCCTTCGTGCGCAGCTCCAGCGACAGGCCGAAGCGCTCGACGGCCCATTGCCGCGCGACCTCGAGCACCGCGCGCGCCTGGCCGCTCTTGAGCTCGATCTCGAGTTCCGCGACCGGCGTCGAGCGCAGCGACTCGCCCTCGCCGGCGAGCAGCGCGCCGTGGTCGAGCGCCAGTTCGACCAGGCCGTGACGCGTGCGCAGCGGCCGGGTGAGGCGGGTGATGTCGGTGCGGAACAGCGCCTGCAGCGCATCCGCGGGCAGCGTGGCGAGCAGCTGCTGCAGCGCCTGCCCGGCGGGATGGTCCGCGTGCCGGGCGACATCGAGCGTCGGGGTGTCGGCGCCGAGCGGGACGTTGTGCTCCAGGCGGGTCATGCCGTCGGGCGCGGCGCCCTTGAGCGTCTGCACCCAGACCTCGCCTTCACGGCGAAGCCGCAGCGCGAAGCCGGCGCGCGCGAGGTCGCGCTCGGCGGTGTCGAAGTAGGCGGCCTGCAGGCGTTCCTCGGCGGCGGGGGACTTGGCCGTGCCCTCGACCCAGCGGCGCACCGCCGACCATTGCGATTCGGGGATCTGGAAGCGGAGCTCGATTTCGTTCATGGGGCAGTGTCGCATGTGAGGTTCAACAGCAAGTAGGGAGCCGCCAGCAGGTCGCGGTGAACACGGACCGAAACCTTACTTGTCGATGGTCTCCAGATTGCGACGAAGCACGCAAGCCCTGCTTGACCGACGGCAGGGTTGACGAGGCGCAAGGCGCGCAGGGAACCGAATCGGAAACATGACCGCCCTCCCATTTCCGAGGGCCTCCCGTCATGGGCATTTCCACGCTGGAGAGCGAGCCAGACCCCGAAGTCCGGTCCGCCGAAATCACCGAGATTCCTGTTGTCGATCATCTGGATGCTGTCGCCTCGATCCATCGGCGTCGACGCGTCGTGCGTAACGGTCAGCCGTGGGACATGAGCCACCTCGAACCGTTCGCCTTTCGCGTTGACCCGGGGCTGGGTTTCGACGTCGTCGTGGTCGTCTACTTTTCGAGCCACTGTTTCACGCGCTCTCTCAATTGGGACGGCAGGTCCCCGTCGTCGATTCCGTCCAGCGAGCTCTTCTTCGACGGGCAAGACACCCGCGTGCTTTGCGAGCAGCGCCATGCACTGTCGCTGAGTCATCTCCCTCGCTTGATTCGGGATCTACCGCGACGCGTGATCCGGTTCGCTCGCGACCTCCCTCAGAACTTCATCACCGTCGAACCCGTCGACGGAGAAGGCGGGGCGGCGCCTCGTCACTACGTGGTGTTCTTCGACATCAGCCGCGATCCGAAGCGCAAGCGACGCCTGCTGTTGAAGGTCCAATCGGCCTATCTCAAGGAATCGCTCGAGCCGCGCCTGATCAAGGGACGCAGGATCAGCCTCTCGACGCTGCTGAAAGCCGTTTGCATGCGACAACGGCTGAACAGTTGAGACGCGCGGTCACCTCAGAAAAACTGACGGCCACCCGAGGGTGGCCGTCGCACGCAAAGCTCTCTATCGCGTTGCCGCGAACTCCCATTCCAGCTGGGACCCGATCACTCGGGCGGCGCTACCTCTTTCACTTTGCAGAAGGGTAGGTCTTGGAGCGCGGAGTCTAGGCGCGCGTCCGTTCAACCGTCAAGATTGGCCGGCGACAACAACGCGTCCGGCGCATCGGCGGTTCGACCGGCCCGATCGAACCACAGCGCCACCTCGCCGCCCCGCGCACGCAGCACCGCGAAGCCGTCGCCCGGATGGTCCGTCCAGGCGCTGACGACGCATCGCAGCCGCCGTCCGTCCGGGCCGTCGAACTCGAACGCGTCCGGCGCGGCCAGCTCCTCCACCGCCGTGATCGCGAACGGGAACGGCGCGTACAGCGCCGAGCTGTGCACCGAGTGAATCCGCACCGGCGCCCGGTGCTCGCCGCCATCGCCGTCGCCGTCGCCGTCGACCGCGCTGATCTCCGCGCTCACCCAGCCCGAGCGATGCTCGTCGCCCGACAGGAACACCAGGCCCGACGCGCGCTGCCGCCACACCGCGCCCAGCAGTTCATGCAGGCTGTGCGGGTAACCGTCCCAGGCGTCCGAGCGCAGGCAACTCGCCGCGTGCTCGACGGTCGTGCGACGGCGCGGCAGCGGCAGCGATCCGCTCAGCACGAACCGCGGCCGGCCCGCCTCGCGCGCCAGCCACGCGTCGAAGGCGTCGCGCTGCGCCACCGACCACAGCCGCGCCGTCGACCAGTTGGCCACGCGGCGCGCCTCGCGCTCGCAGCGCGCGTCGGCGATGAAGAACGAAGCGCCGCGCCAGGTGAACTCGTGCCACAGCAGTCCCGGTCCGCCGATCCGCGCGCCCGCTTCCCAGCGGTGATCCCAGGCCGCCTGCCGCGCGACCTCGAACCAGGGGCCGTTGCCGTCGTGGCTCGCGCCCGGGCTCGGTTCCCAGTTGTCGACGATCTCGTGATCGTCCACGCCATGCACCACGCGGGCGACCGTCGGCGGCAGCAGCCGTGCCGGCCCGGCCTTGAACTCGCCGTAGCCGCGCGCGTAGCGCTCGAGGCCGCTGCGCGAATCGGCCAGGCCGCCGCTGGCGTCCGCGTAGATCTGGTCGCCGGCGAACAGCACCAGCGAACACGCCCGCCCGCGCGCCGTCGAGCGCGTGAAGCGATGCAGCCGCGCCAGCGACGCCAGGCCCGGCCCCGCCTGCGAGGCGTCGCGCTCCCAGCCCGGGCTGGTGTCGAGCATGCCCGGCGGGTACTGGCACGCGGCGAGCGCGAAGCACACGTCCGCCTCGCCCGCGGAGGCGGCCACCGCCTCGGCCTCGCCCGGCGAAGGCACGAAGCCATGCGCCCAGCGCGATGCCGGCAGGTCCAGCAGCTCCTCGAGCGCCCCCTCGACCTGCGCGTGCAGTTCCTCCTCGCCGAGCTCGTGCATCACGCCGCGATGCTCGCCCTCCATCGCCAGCGCGCGAGGCTCCAGGTACAGCGCCAGCAGCAGCAGGCCATGCATCGCGACGTCGGATTCCGGATCGGCATCGGCATCGGCGTCGGCATCGGCATCGGCATCGGCGTCGGCATCGGCATCGGCATCGGCATCGGCATCGGCATCGGCATCGGCATCGGCATCACCGTACTCGCGTTCTTGCTCGTTGCCTTCGCGGGGATGGTGACGAAGGTCGCCGCCGCCGGGTTCTCCTCCCTCGCGCGTCGCGGGCGGCGGAAACGCCTCCACCGCCTGCGAGACGCGCCACGGCGCGCCCGGCTGCCCGATCCCCGGCGGCACGAAGGCCTCGAGGCGCCAGGGCATCGACAGGCGCTCGTAGTCCCATCCGCCGCGCCACCGCATCGGCACCCACACCAGCCAGTGGGGCCAGCCGAGCTCCGGCCGCAGCGCCGACAGCAGCGGCACGCGGCCGTGCTCCGGCGCCGCGTGCTCGACGCGATGCCCCGGCGCTTCCGCGCTGACCAGCAACGCGTCCGGCGCGAGCCGTCGGATCCGCGCGTTCATGGCTGCACCTCCTCGGCCAGGAAGGCCAGCACATGCGGGAACACCTGCGTCGCGACGTGGCGCCCGATCAGGCAGTCCTGATGCCCATGCCCCGCGATCACCCGGTAGCGATAACGCCCCGGCGCGGCCTGGTCGTAGTAGTCCTTCAGCAGCTCGGCGCTGTCGGCGCTGCACAGGCCGTTGTCCTCGCCGTGCAGCGACAGCACCGGGAAGGCCTTCAGCAACGCCAGGCTCTTGGCCAGGCTGTCGAGGTAGACGCTCGCGCCCTGCCAGTCGGTGATCTCGTGGCAGCGCGCGAAGTGGATCGCCTGCGCCACCGTGTCCATGTTCAGCGGCCCGAAGTGGTCGTCGATGAAGTCGAACACCGGTTGGTCGACATTGCCGATCGCGAAGTCGCGGCCGTAGAGCAGGTCCATGCGATGCCGCGTCGCCGTCCACGGCGTGCGCCGCATCCGCCAGGGCGGCGGGTTCTCGATGTCGAATTCCGCGTCGGGGTACGGCAGGCTCGCCAGCAGCCGGTCCAGCAACCGGTCGACCAGCGTCGGCGTGCCGTCCGGCCGGAAGGCGTAGTCGCTCATCGGCAGGTAGGGCCGCAGGTACTGCATCAGCACGCCGCGCAGGCTGTTGGTCGGCGACATCACCATCAGCGGCGTCACCTGCGAGATCACCAGCTTCTCGATCCGGTCCTTGAGCAGCAGCCGCAGCGCGTGGAAGCGTTCCCAGGGCTGCTCGCGCGGCTCCAGCAGCGCCATGTGCAACATCACCGAGCCCATGCAATGCGCGAAGACGACCAGGCGCTCGCGGCCGGTCTCGCGCAGCACGCGGTCGACCGCCAGCGGCAGGTCGTTGAACGCCGCTTCCTCGAAGGTCCAGGGCAGCTTCGCCGTCGGCAGGCCGGCGCTGGTGCGCAGGTCCACGATCCAGACGTCGTAGCCCGCGTCCCACAGCAGCTTGGCCGGCCCGGGCCGCACCGAGTGATGCGCGAAGGTCGTGCCGCTGGCGCTGTAGCCGTGGACCATCAGCACCGGCGTGCCGCCCGGGCGCGCGTAGCGCGTCAGCCGGATCAGCACCGGTTCGTCGTCGTCCGGGCGCGCCGGGCGGTCGAGGTCCTGGCGCTGCGCGCCCGCGTCGCCCCAGCGGCCCGTGGCCATCTCGATCACCACCGGCTCGGGCAGGCCCGGCACCACGCCGGGCAGGCGCGAGATGCGCCGCGGCGGCGCCTCGTCGGGCTTGCGGAAGGTCCATGCATGCAGGCCGATCGTCATGCGCGCGATGTAGGCCATCAGCGCGCCGATGTCGCGCGCCGCCGAGGGGATGTCCCGCGCCTGGCGGATGCGCAGCAGCGGCAGCCGTTCCCGCGCGAGGTGATGCAGGTCCACCGTCAGCGTGATCTCGCGCGCGCCAGGCGGCGGCGACACGCCGGCCACCGGCGTCAGCACCATCCGGCTCAGCTGCGTCCACGGATTGCCGCGCCGCGTGTAGCTGATCCGCTTGCGGCCCTCGATCTCGCGGCCGCGCAGGCCGGCGGCCCAGTCGGGCAGGTCGACGTCCGGCGCGAGCCGCACGCGATACCGCATCAGGCGCGCCTCGCCCGCGTGGCCGGCCAGGTGCCAGGCATTCACCGCCCGCGCGCGCAGCCCGGCCGACGCCGCGCCCGGCGCCTTCGGCGGCGAGCGCCCGGCGGCCCAGTCGACCGCGCCCTGCCAGCAGTCGCGCACGCCGCGGTTGAGCGCCCAGGCCCACAAGCCGCGCGCATGGCGTCGCAGCGGGCCCGAGGCCTCGCGCTGGAACAGCGTCAACTCGCCCTCGGCCAGCGGCGCGGTGAACAGCGCGGCCTCGTCGCCGCGCTCCGCGTGCGGCCACAGCCGGCCGTCGCCTGGATTCGGGCCCACGACCTCGAAACGGCCGGGCCGCGTCTCGCGGGCCTCGAAGACCCGCAGCCGGCTGCCCGCCGCGACGACCAGGCGCCGCTCCGGTCCCGGCCGCAACAGCTCGCTCACTGCCTTGGGCCGGTAGACCACGCACAGCTCGAGGTACTTGAGCGGCGATCCCGGCGCTCCGTCCCAGCGCACGAAACCGCCGAGACGCTCACGGACCTCGATGACGGTGCCAGTTCCGGTATCCATACCCGCGACCGTGCCCGAGCCCGTGGTGGCGGTGGCGCTGGCGATGGTGCTGGTGCTGGCGGTGGTGGCGGTGGCGGTGGCGGTGGCGGTGGTGGCGCTGGCGGTGGTGGTGGTGGTACGAGTGCTGGTCGCAGTGGCTGCGCGGGTCGTGGGCGCATCGGCCGTCGTCGCGGCCCGTGCCTGGCGCGACAGGTCCCGGAACATCGGCCGCGCCGCTTCGCGCCGAAGCGTCACCGGCGACGGCGGGCCGAGGCGCCAGCCCGACGCCAGCCGGTCCAGCGCGCGTTGCGCCAGCGCGCTGATCGTCAGCGCCGGATTGATCGCGAGCGAGCCCGGCACGATCGCGCCGTCGAGCACGACCAGCCCCTCGTGCACCGCTTCGCCGTCGCCGGCGAAGACCTGGCCGATCGCGTTGACGACACCGTCGGTGCCGCGGTCGCCCATCGCGCAGCCGCCCAGCGGATGCACGCTGACCATCGGCCCGTGCGCGTCGTTGAGGAAGGCCATCTCCGGCGGCAGCAGCTGCCACAGCGGGTTGCGCAGCAGCCGCGCGCCCTGGGCGCGCAGGCGCCGCGACAACGCCTCGTGGCGGCGCGTCACCGCCGGCTCATCGCGCAATCCGGGCCAGTCCACCTGCAGCCCGCCGGCCTCCTCGAAGCCCTCGCGCCGCGTCAGGCGGCCGGTCCCGCTGTCATGCCCGATGACCGCGAGCGGCAACTGGCGCTCGGTCATCGACGGCCGGATCGCGAAGGGATCGTCGAAGTCGGCGCGTTCCTCGTGCGGCCCGGCGTTGGGCCGCGCCAGCGCGTCCAGCGTCGCCGACAGCGCGACGCTTTCCTCGAACAGCGGCCGCAGCGCCGCCGGCACGGCGAGGTCCTCGACGACATGGTCCGGCCCGGCGTCCAGCACCGCGGTGATCGTCGGCCCGACCTGCCGCGTCGCGGCGGGACGGTCCTCGTCGGCGACGGCGCGCACCGCCCGCGGCCATTCATGCCCGACCGCGATCACGTCGCCGTTGGCCGAGAACGCCTGGCCCAGCATCCGCGACACGGCCAGCCCGCGCTCGCGGGCGCGCATCAGGATCTCGGTCGAGCCCAGGCTCCCCGCGGCCAGGATCACGCGCCGCGCGAGGATCTCGAAGGGCTCGCCCTGGCGCTGGCGCAGCAGTTCGTCGGTGTGCTGGACCGCGACGCGCCAGCCGGCGCCGGGCACCGGCTCGAGCCATTCGACGCTCGCGCCGCAGACCAGCTCGGCGCCTTGCCGCCAGGCCTGCAGCAGCAGCCCGGTGTCGAGCGACTGCTTGGCCTCGTGGTTGCAGCCGGTCGCGCAGTCGCCGCAGGCGATGCAGGCCCGGTGCGCCCAGTCCGCCGCGCCGCGCGGCCGCCCGTCCATCGCGACCTGCAGCCGCGCCGCGCGGGTGCGCGTCGCGTCGAGCGCGCGCAGCGCCTCAAGCCGCCGCGCCTGGAAGCCGGGCAAGCGCAGCCGCTCGATCGTGTTGTCGCCGCCGTCGGCACCGTCGTCGCGCACGCCGAGCAGGCGCTCCGCGCGCTCGAACCACGGCGCCATGTCCTCGTCGAGGAAGTCCTTGGGCCAGCCCGGCGCGCGGAATACCGCCGGGTCGGGCCGCTCCATCACGCCCGCGTTGATCAGGGAGCCGCCGCCCAGCCCGTTGGCCAGCGCGACGCAGACATCGGGCCCGAGGCGCAGGTCGAAGAGCCCCTCGCGCCGGCCGCTGGGCGCGTCGGCGCCGGCGCGGGCGAGCCGCACGTGCCCGGGCAGGTCGGCGAAGCGGCTGGGGAAGGCGCCGGGCAGGTACTCGCGGCCGCGCTCGAGCACGACGACCTCGAGCCGCTCGCCGTCCTCGCCGCGCCGTCCGGCGAGCGCGTGCGCCGCCGCGGCGCCGCCGTAGCCGCTGCCCACGACCAGCACGTCCACCGCCTTCGCGCCGGGCGCGGGCGCGCCCAGCCGGCCGGCCATCCAGTCCTCGAGCGGTCGCGACAGCCAGCGCGTGCCCAGCGGGCGGGCCGGGCCGTCCGCGGGCGCGTCAGACCGGGCTGGCGGCTCCTCCACGAACGGGCGCGACATCGACAACCTCCCTGCGGTATTCGGCCAGCGCGGCCTGCATCGCGTTGATGAGCAGCTCCTCGGTGACGGGCTTGTGCAGCAACGTCAGCCCGGCCTCGTGCGCCTCGCGCAGCCGCTCGGGCGCGGTGTCGCCGCTGACGATCAGCGCCGGCAGGCCCGGGAACGCGCTGCGCAGCGAGCGCACGGCGCTGATGCCGTCCTCGCCGCCGCGCAGGCGGAAATCGGTCAGCAGCAGATCGGGCTGCTGACCCATGCTCTTGAGCAGGCCCTCGCGCGTGCTGCCGGCCAGCAGCACCTGGCAGCCATGCGCGCTCAGCAGCGCCTGCATCGCGACGCGGACCGGCTCCTCGTCGTCGATCACCAGCACCCGCATCGGCGGCAGCGCCGGCCCGCGTCCCGGCGTCGCGTCGGGACGCACCAGTGCGATGTCCGCCGCGGTCACGTGCAGCATGAAGCTCGAGCCATGGCCCGGCGCCGAGCGCAGCCCCAAGTGCAGGTCCAGCAGGTCCACCAGGCGCGTCACGATCGACAGCCCCAGGCCCAGGCCCTTGGCGCGGTCCCGCTCCGGATTCCCGACCTGGTAGAACTCCTCGAAGATCCGCTGCTGCTCGTGCTCCGGGATGCCCATGCCGGTGTCGCGCACCGACAGGCGCCAGACTTCCTCGTCCTGGCCGCGGTGGACCTCGATCGCGACCTCGCCGCGCATCGTGTACTTCAGCGCGTTGTCGATCAGGTTGCGGACCACGCGCTCCAGCAGCACCGGGTCGCTCTCGACGCAGGCCTCGGGCGGGCAGTCCAGCCGCAGCAGCAGGTGCTTGCGCATCGCCGCGGGCTGAAACTCCCGCTGCAGCCGCGCCAGCCAGGGCTGCAGCGCGAAGACCTGGTTGTTCACCGGCACGACGTTGGCGTCCAGCTTGGAGATGTCCAGCAGCGCGTCCATCTGCGACGACAGCGACTGCAGCGCCAGGTTCATCTGCGTGACGATGACGCGGCCCTCGTCGTCCATCGGCCGCTTGTCCAGCGCCGCGCCGAACAGCGACAGCGTGTGCATCGGCTGGCGCAGGTCGTGACTGGCGGACGCGAGGAAACGCGTCTTGGCCGCCATCGCCGATTCCGCCTGCGACAGCGCCTGGCGCAGTTGCTGGTTGCTCTTGACCTGCTGCAGCCGGATCAGCACCGACTCGGCGAAGACGCGGTAGGTGTCGCGCGCCAGGCCCATCAGGATCAGGCCGAAGAAGACGATCAGCGCCGACAGCACCCAGTCCAGCCAGCGGTGCTCGCCGCCCTGGTGGAACAGGCCCCAGGCCAGCGCGTTGGCGAGCGTCACCGGCCACAGGAAGACCTGCAGCACGGTGCGGTGCCCGGCGGTCGTCGCGACCGCGCCGGCGCACAGCCCCAGCAGCACGATGGTCTGCACCATCCGCTGGAAATCGCTCAGGTGGGGCGCCGCGACCAGCGACGCGCTGAAGACCAGCCCGTTGACCAGGCTCAGCCCGACGGCCCAGCGCATGCGCTGCTCCAGGGGGCGTTCGTGCATCTCGGGCAGCCGGCCCAGCACAGCCCAGCGCAGCGCCAGCACCAGGTACACGACCGCCAGCCAGCCGTAGGCCCAGGCGGGCGACATCACGTTGGCCGCCATCACCGCCATCGCCAGCGCGGCGATGCTCACCGGATACGGCACGCGCCGGCCCTGCTTGCCGATCAGGCGCAGCAGTTCGAGCTCGACGCTGGCCTGCTCGGGGCTGCGCTCACCCGCCATGACCGCCGCCATGACCGGAGGAGGCAGCGCCTGGCCGCTGCCGCGAGGGGAGATGCATGGGTGTGTAAGGCTTGTTCTGGGGCGGCAATATAGCTTGCCGATCCTCACCGCCCAAGGACCGCGGCCTAGGCGCGCCTGCCCATTGCGACGGGCCTGTCGCCGTGGCCGGCGCAAAGCGCAAAACCGGGTCCGCGAGTGCTACCGAATCGCTAAAAAGCGAAGCCCGGATAAAACTATGCCGACCACCGCCGCCCCATCGGGCTTTGGTAGGTCGGCATAGCACTCCTCCCCTTGATCACGACGCTGAGGTCCAGGCAGCGCGCGATCGGTGCCCAGTATGCAAAGCGGTCGCGGGGTCTGATATCCCCCTCAAGTGGGAGAGATGCGAAGTTCATGGAACCGTTTCGAAGATGCTCATGCGATTCGCGCTTCCCGCATCGCTTCAGGCGATGCGCAGCCGCTGCGGCGCATGGTCGTCGCGCAGCAGTTCCTCGAGCAGCGCGAGGTAGTACTCCAGCGGCGGCGTGCGCATGCCCGGCCGCTTGGCCAGGTCGTCCCAGCGGCGCAGCTGCAGCGCGGCGCTCGCGTGCGGGTGGGACATGAAGAGCAGCCGCTCCTCCGCGTTCATCGCCCCGCCCTGCAGGGCCAGGCTGTGCCGGGACGCGTCCGACAGCGCCGGCCCGTAGGCCGGGTCGGTGCTGACCAGGTAGCGCTTGGCCGCGACATGCAGCCGGATCGGCTCCAGCACGTCCGGCCCGAGCCCGCCGGCGCGCAGCAGCGGCAACGCGTGCAGCTCGTGCTGGTCGTCGCTCAGCGGGTCGGACGGGCTGCCGTCCATCAGCTGCCCGATGTCGTGCAGCAAGGCGGCGGCCACGAGGCTATGCTCCGCGTGCGCCCATTCGGCGAGTTGGGCGCATTGGAGCGCGTGCTCCAGCGCGGTGACGGGTTCCCGGCGCTCGTCGCCGTACTGCAGATGCCCGCGGCGTTGAAACACCGCCTCGATCTTGGCGATCAGGTCCATGGCGACTCCTTGACGTCGCTCCAGGGGTGGAGCGGTCGCAAGTCTCGACCGCGCCGATGACGGATCTATGAAGCGTCGCCGGGGTCTCGTTCAAATTGACTGAACAGTGGCCTCAGTTCGGATGAATCGACGGTGTACGGCGCACGCGGACACTTCGATCCATTCCGGACGCGCCGACGTCCCACCGCCCCAGGCCCTCCCAGGACGCGAGCCCCCATGACCACGATCGACGACAGCCCTCACGACCCCGACAGCGCGCCGACGCAGCCGGCCGACACGACGCCGGCCGAGGTGCCCGAGCCCGCGCCGGCGCCGCTGCCGATGCCCGCGGTCCGCACGCGCTACGACGGCGTGGCGATGCTGTTCCACTGGGTCCTGGCCCTGGCGATCATCGGCACCTTCTCGGTGGGCTGGTACATGGCCGACCTGCCGTTCTCGCTGACGCGGCTCAAGCTCTTCAACTGGCACAAGTGGGCCGGCGTGACCATCCTGGCGCTGTCGGCGCTGCGGCTGCTGTGGCGCCTGACGCATCGCCCGCCGGCAGACCTGCCCATGCCCGCCTGGCAAAAGCTGGGCGCGCACGCGGTGCACGGGCTGCTGTATGCCGCCTTCTTCGCGGTGCCGCTCAGTGGCTGGGCCTACAGCTCGGCCGCGGGTTTCCCGATCGTGTGGTTCGGCGTGCTGGCGCTGCCCGACTTCGTCGGCAAGGACAAGGCGCTGGCCGAATCGCTGAAGCAGGTCCACCAGTTTTTCGCCTACGGGCTCGGCCTGCTGGTGCTTGCCCACCTTGGCGCCGTGGTCAAGCACGTCGCGCTCGACAAGGACGGCCTGTTGCGACGCATGCTCCCGGGCCGCGGCTGAGCGGCGCGCCGCGCCGGCGACCTGGACAACACCTGACCCCCGTCGATTCCCCGATTCCGCAGAGGACCCCATGACCGCACGAGCCCTTTCCCTGTCGATCACCGCGCTGTCGGTGCTGAGCGCCGCGCTGATGCTGGCCGCGCCGGCGATGGCGCAGACCAAGCCGGCCGCCGCGCCCGCCGCCGCCGCGGCGCCCGCGACCAAGCTGGTGCCCGCGCAGAGCGACATCGCCTTCACCTTCCGCCAGATGGGCGTGCCGGTGGACGGCCACTTCAAGAAATTCGACGCCCAGCTGGCCTTCGATCCGAAGAACGCCGCCGCGGGCAAGGTGACGCTGTCGATCGAGCTGGGCAGCGCCACCATCGGCGACGCCGCCACCGACGCCGAGCTGGTGAAGCCGGAGTGGTTCGACACCAAGAAGATCCCGACCGCCACCTTCCAGAGCACGTCGATCAAGACGCTGGGCGGCGGCAAGTTCGAGGTCGCCGGCAAGCTGACCATCAAGGGCCAGGTGCGCGACGCCGTGGTGCCGGTGGCGCTGGCGCAGGCCGGCGGCACGACCACCGCCACCGGCGCCTTCGCGATGAAGCGCCTGGACTTCAAGATCGGCGAGGGCGAATGGAAGGACACCTCCATCGTCGCCAACGACGTGCAGGTCAAGTTCAAGCTGGCCATCGCCGGCATGGCGCCGCTGTAAGCCGGCCCGCCCTGCCGATCCCCACGAGTTTTTCCAACCGGTCCGGGTCCTCGCCCGGTGCCTTCCCTCACTGTTGACAGGACCCCACCATGATGAAGAAAGCCCTGCTGCTGGCCTCCCTGATCGCCGTCGCCGGCCTGGCCCAAGCCGAGTCCGCCACCTACGCGATCGACCCGACGCACACCTACGCGACCTTCGAGATGCGCCACTTCGGCACCTCGACCAACCGCGGCCGCTTCGACAAGAAGGAAGGTTCCGTGCAGCTGGACAAGGCGGCCAAGACCGGCAAGGTCGAGATCACCATCGACATGAACAGCATCGACACCGGCTTCTCCAAGTTCGACAGCCACCTGAAGAGCGCCGAGATCTTCGACGCCGCCAAGTTCCCGAGCGCCAAGTTCGTCAGCACCAAGTTCAACTTCGCCGGCGACAAGGTCGCCTCGATCGACGGCGACCTGACCCTCAAGGGCAAGACCGCGCCGGTCACGCTCAAGGCGGTGAACTTCAACTGCTACGACAACCCGATGCTCAAGCGCGAAGTCTGCGGCGGCGACTTCGAGACCACCTTCGACCGCACCCAGTTCGGCGCCGACTACGGTGTCCAGTACGGCTTCCCGAAGGACGTGAAGGTCGTCATCCAGGTCGAGGCGATCAAGCAGTAATCCCCCCGGGAATCCATCACGATTCCCCCGGAAGGCCCGCGAAAGCGGGCCTTTCCCATTGGGGCGGACCGCCGCGCGGGTGGCCCGCGAGCCCCGTTCGGTTCCCCGGCCTGTCGCGGGCCGATGCAGTCCATCCCCCCCTCCGGACGGTGCGTCGTCCGGCTCCCTGACGGGCCAGGGGACTTGCGTACAGTGCGCCCCATACGACAGGTCCCCCCATGAACGCGCCGTCCCCCGCTTCCCCCACCCCGCGCCAGCGCTGGCAGAGCTTCCGCCAGTCCGCCGAGCAAGGCTTCCACGCCTACGGCAGCTGGCTGGTGTCGATCACCTGGAAGCGCTTCGCGCTGCTGTCGGTGATGCTGATCATCGGCGCCAACATCCTGCAGACGCTGCCGCCGTTCTCGTTCAGCTGGCAGCTGCCGGTCGAAACCACCGAGATCATCCATCCGCCCAAGGACCTGCGCCGCGACCGCGACCGTGACCGCGAGAAGGCCGACAAGGAGAAGGCGAAAGCGAAGGCCAAGGAGCAGGCCCGGGTCGAGGCGGAGAAGGCCCGGCAGGCCGACAAGGGGTCCGAGGAAGAACACGCGGACGGCGAGCATGCCGCCTCCGCCGCCAGCGGCGTCCGCGCCGATGAGCTCGAGGGCCTGCGCTACGAGGTCCAGATCGACAAGAACGGCGTGCGCATCGTGCCGCGCAAGCCGCTGGCCGCGGCCAGCGCGCCCGCCGGCGGCGCGTCCGAGGCCGAGACCACCGACACGACGCTCCCGTCGGTCGACATCCGCATCCCCAACGAGAAGCAGCGCGAGGCCGTCGGCGAGGCGGTGCGCGTGGCCGTCGACAAGGCCAAGCAGGCCCTGGAGGAGGCGGCCGAGGAAGCCCGCCAGGCCAAGGCCGACGCCGAGGAGGCGCGCGACGAGCTCGAGCAGGCCCAGCGCGAGACCTCCCGCAAGACCCGTTACCGCACCGTCCACCTGGGCGACTTCCTGGACAAGCTGGCGCTGCTGATCGTGTTCGCGTCGGCGCTGCTGAAGGCGACCTACAAGGGCCGGCTGCAGGCCGAGGTCAAGGCCGCCAAAGCCACCGAGACCGCCGAGGCCGAATCGCTGCGCCGCCAGGTCGTCGAAGCCCGCATGGCCGCGATGCAGGCGCAGGTCGAGCCCCACTTCCTGTTCAACACCCTGGCCTCGATCGACCACCTGATCGAGACCGACCCGCCGCGCGCCTCGCAGATGCAGCGCAACCTGATCGCGCTGCTGCGGGCCTCGATGCCGACGATGCGCGAGGCCAACGCCAACGGCGGCGTGCGCGACCTGGGCCGCGAGATGGCCGTGATCCGGCCCTACCTGGAGATCCTGCAGGTGCGCATGGAAGAGCGGCTGCAGACCCGCATCGAAGTGCCCGAGGGCCTGCTCTCGGCCGAGTTCCCGCCGATGATGATCCAGAGCCTGGTCGAGAACGCCATCAAGCATGGCCTGGAGCCCAAGGCCGAGGGGGGCAGCCTCGCCCTCAAGGCGGAGATCGTGCACGGCAAGCTGCAGGTCACCGTCGCCGACACCGGCCTGGGCTTCGGCCGCGCCGCGACCTCGGGCACCGGCGTCGGCCTGGCCAACATCCGCGAGCGGCTGTCGCTGCTCTACGGCAAGGCCGCCAGCCTGACCGTGGCCGAGAACGCGCCCAGCGGCACCGTCGTCACCATCACCGTCCCCTATCGGACGTCCGCCCACCACGCCCCGGAACAAGGAGCACACGCATGAAGACGCTGTTCAAGACCCTGTTGATCCTCGGCCTGGTGCTGGTGCTGGGCGCGACGCTGCTCGGCTGGGGCGTCGTCCACCTGGTCGGCGACGTGCCCGGCGTGCACCTGACCATCGACGGCGACGAGGTGATCTGGTCCGGCCTGGGCCTGGCCGACGCGTTCGGCGCCGGGCTCGGCATGATCATCGCGATCGGCGTGATGTGCCTGGTCGTGCCGCTGATCCTGCTGCTGGGCCTGGGCCTGCCGCTGCTGATCCTGGGCGCGCTGGCGCTGGCCGGCATCGCGGCGCTGCTGGGCGTGGGCGCGGTGGTGGGCTCGCCGCTGATCCTGATCGGCTTCATCGTCTGGCTGCTGGTGCGGGACAAGCCGCGCAAGTCGCGCGCCGCGGCGTCCCCCGTCGCGCCGCCCGCCCCGCTGCCCGCGGCGCCCGCCGAGCCCTCGCTGCACGCCTGACCTAACATCGCCCCTCATGAGCGACACCCCCACCGCCCCCCGCGCCGTCCTGGCCGACGATGAACGCCTGATGCGCGAGCAGCTGCGCGCCCGCATCACCGAGGTCTGGCCCGAGCTGCAGATCGTCGGCGAGGCCAAGAACGGCCTCGAGGCGGTCGAGCTGGTCAAGGAACACAAGCCCGACCTGGTCTTCCTGGACATCCGCATGCCGGGCCTGACCGGCGTCGAGGCCGCCAAGCAGATCGCGCAGCTGCCCGACGACGAGGACTGGGCGCTGCCCGAGATCGTCTTCATCACCGCCTACGACCAGTACGCGGTCGAGGCCTTCGAGCAGGGCGTCTGCGACTACGTCCTCAAGCCCGCGGAGCGCGACCGGCTGCAGGTCACCGTCGAGCGCATCAAGAAGCGCCTGGCCCAGCGCAGCGGCGAGGCCGAGCCCGACGGCCCCAGCACCGGCACGCTGCAGCAGCTGCTGCACTCGCTGACCGCGCGGGTCAATCCGGGCGGCGCGCCGAAGTATTTGCAGTGGATCCAGGCCTCGGTCGGCCAGACGATCCAGATGATCCCGGTGGAAGAGGTGCTGTTCTTCATCAGCGACGAGAAGTACACCCGGGTGCAGACGCCGACCGTCGAGGCGCTGATCCGCAAGCCGATCAAGGAGCTGGTCGAGGAACTCGATCCGCAGCTGTTCTGGCAGATCCACCGCTCGACGCTGGTCAACGTCAAGGCCATCAACGGCATCAGCCGCGACTTCCGCGGCCGCCAGCTGGTCGGCGTGCGCGGCCTCGATGAAAAGCTGGAAGTCAGCCGCTCCTACACCCACCTCTTCAAAGGCATGTAACGAGCACCCGAGGCGGGCGCCGCGCGTTGTTGCAAATCCTCGCCATAGCGCTGCTATGGCTGCGGTTTGCGCCTAGCGCGGCACCCGCCTCGGGCCCTCGTTCGTTTAGCGCAGCGGGCCCTTGAGCTTCACGCCCGCCGCCGCCATCGCGCGGCGCACCTCGGGCGCGTCCTCGAAGTCGGAATCGAGTTCCGGCAACTCCGTCTCCATGCCCAGCCCCGAGTCGTCGTCGCCCGGGCGGCGCGGTCTGCGCGACGGCGTGCGCAGGCCCAGGCCCAACGCCATCAGCGCGTAGAACAGGAAGGCGATCCGCGGCGCGTCGATGAGACTGTCGAACAGTCCGACGACGACGAACGCCGCCAACCCGCCCACCACCGCCGGCGCCAGCGGATGACGCCGGCCCGCCCCGAAGGTGCAGCGCCACAGCACCGTCACCAGCAGGCTGGTCCACAGCGCCAGCCCGAACAGGCCCTGCTCGAACAGCACGTGCGCCGGCAGGCTCTTCATGTGGAAGGGCATGTGATACCGGTCGCTGGTGAAGAACCAGCGCGCCAGGCCCTCGCTGAAATCGCCGTTGCGCAGCAGCGGGCCATGCACGCTGTCGGCGATCGACACCGACGCGATCTCCAGCACCCCGCCGCGCCAGTTCTGCGTCACCGACGCCACCAGCCGCCGCGGCGCCCACGACGGGCCGCCGAAGTCCGGCGGCGCCACGCCCAGCTTCAGCGGCAGCGTCTGCCAGGCGCCGTTCATCGGCTGGACCTCGGTCTCGCGGTCGACGCAGCGCAGCGGATAAAGCAGGAACTTCTCGCAGATCTCCACGCGCAGCCGGGTCTTGAACTGCGTGCGCAGGACCACCGTCGCCGCCACCTCCCCGGCCACCGCCGGCACCCGCTGGCTCAGCCGGAACATCTCGCCGTTGCCCACCTGGTGCAGGCCGCTGGTCAGCGTCACCGTGGGTCCGGGGAACGCCTCGGTGCCCGGCAGGCCGGAGGCCGGCAGCTCGTCGCGGGGCGCGTTCAGGTGGTAGTCGCCGACCCGTTCGTCGAAGGGCCCGCCGTTGGCGAAGCTCGCCGGGAAGCGGCCGCTGCCCTTGCCCAGCAGCCATTCGTCCATCGACTTGAGCAGGCCCAGGCCGACGCGCCAATGCTCGAGCCGGCCTTCGAAGTCCTGCTGCCCGGTCGACATCCGCTGCCCGATGTAGGCGCCGCCGCCCAGCGCCGCGACCACCGCGCAGGCGAGCAGGCAGGCCGTCCACACCAGTCCGCGCACGCGCCAGCCGGCGGTGCGCAGGTCCGCGCCGACACGCGGCGACCATTGCGTCGCGATCCAGGCGACGGCCAGCACCGCCAGCACGCTCGCGATCGGCCCGAGATCGCGGCCGCCGCCCCACTGCGCGGCGACCAGCCCGGCGCCCGCCAGCGTCGCCATCCAGACCACGGCGAGCGCGAAGGCCTGCGCCGGTTGCGTCAGCCCGCCGCGCCAGAGCCAGCCCAGGCCGAGCCCGAGCAGCACCACCGCGCCGTCGATCAGGTAGGCGCCCTTGGGCAGCAACTCGATCAGCAGCCCGCCACCGAGCGCCAGCAGCACCGCCGGCAGCGGCGACAGCATCAGCAGCGCGCGCTGCTGCCCGCGCGGCCAGGCGGCGCGCGAGGCCGGCATCGCCAGCAGCACGGCGACGCTGCCGGCCAGCGCCAGCAGCGCGCGGTACCCGCCCGCGCCGAACAGCACCCAGGCCGCGACGGCGGTGCCGCCGACCACGCCGACGGACCAGCCCAGCGGCACCGAGCCGCTGGCACCGGGGAAGACATAGGACGGCGACTCGTCGGCGCGCGGCGCGTCCAGGCCCTCGCGACGCTGCACCGCCCAGAGCAGCGCGCACAGGCCCAGGCCGGCCGGCACCGCGAGGTAGACGCCGCGCGAGAAGGTAGTCAGCGACGCGTACGACGCCAGCAGCAGCACCGCCAGCGCGGCGGCGAAGCGCAGCGGGCGGCGCTCCCGCAGCGCCCACAGCAGCGCGAACGGCAGGCTCAGCGCCAGCGCGCCGTCCAGCGACGCGCCGCCGACGTTCATCTCCCAGTACAGCGAGGTGGTCCGGTAGTCGGTCGAGAAGTCGAGCAGCCCGGTGTAGACCCAGCGCTCCCACAGCGCGCCGAGCGAGGTCAGCAGCAGCACCAGCACCCAGGCCGTGCGCGACAGGCGCTGCACCGAGGTGGGCCGCAGGTCCGACGCCTTCTGCCACAGCGGCAGCAGCAACAGCACCAGCGCGAAGCTCTTGCCGGCGCGCAGGCTGTTCATCGGCTCCTGGAAGCCTTGCCAGAAACCGAACTGCAGGCCGCCGGCGCTCTCGAAACCGCGCCACACCGCGATGCCGACCGACAGCCCGAACACCGCCATCAGCACCCGCACCGCGGCGCGCCAGCGCAGCGTGCGGTAGCGCCAGGGTACCGGCTTCACCGCCGGCACCGTCAGCGCGATCGCCGCGTAGCCGCCGGCGGCGACCGCGAGCACGAGCAGGTCCAGTTCCTCGAAAGTGATCCAGCCGGTCCAGGGCGCGAAGCCGATCACCGGCACCAGCGCCGGCAGCAGCAGCGGCAGCACGCGCCAGCCGAAGAAGGCGGCGACCGCGATCGCGGCCCACAGCGCGGTCGCGGCGACCGGCTCGACAGGATAGTGATGGGCCAGCCAGCCGCCGGCGGCGGCGCAGGCCGCGCCGATGGCCAGCGCGGCCAGGGACGAGGAGCGCCTGGGCAGGACGAACTTCATGCGCGTGGCCGTCCCAGGCTGCTGGCGATGCACCATTGCGCCGGCCAGTAGCTGGCGAGCACCCAGAAGCTGGCCATGTCCAGCGGGCCGGCGAACTTGTTGATCGCCAGCATCGCGTCCGACAGCACGAACAGCGTGCCGCCCCAGGCGGCCCAGCGCGCCAGCGGCTCGTCGGGCTGGCCGACGCTGCCGCGCCACCAGGCCCAGGCCTGCGCGGCCATCGCCGCCAGGCACACGACGTAGACCACCACCGGCGCCTGCAGCGCGGCCGGGATGTTCGGCCAGAGCCGGCCCAGCACCGCCGCGGCGATCACGCCGAACATCAGGAAGGGCCAGCGCACCGCGCCCAGCCGCTTGCGGGTGCAGAAGCCGGCGATGTAGCAGACATGCGCGACGAGGAAGCTCACCAGGCCGGGCAGGAAGCCTTGCTCGGGCCACAGCAGCGCGATGTCGCCCACCAGCGAGCACAGCAGCCCCGCGCGCAGCCAGCGCGCCAGGCGCGGCTCGGCGGCGCCGCGGCGCCAGGCGTAGGCCAGGATCAGGATCGTCGTCAGCGGCTTGAACACGAACCCCAGCGCCGGCGGCAGCTGCGCGGGCTGGGACAGCGCCAGGATGGCGACGGCGGCGCTGAGGACGGCCAGCAGGGACAGGACGGCGGTGGACTTGGCGGGGGAGGCGCTCATAGCGCCCGCATTCTGCCGGTTGCCGCTGACGCCCATCGCCCCGGACCCGGTGACATGGCAGACCTTACAGGTTCGACACGAATCGGCCGGACCGGCCTGCGCCGGGTGCCTCAGAGGTAGCCGCACTTGGTCTCCAGCGTCTGCAGCCGGGCGTGGATCGCGGCTTCGGGGACGAAGAACTTCTGCGCCAGCTTGCGGGCGCTGACCATGCCGTGATTCATCAGCCGGTAGAGAGCGAAGTCGGGCATCAGCAGTTCCAGCGCGAAGTGGTTGGCTTCCTGCTCGATGCGCCGCGGGTGCTGCATCGACAGCGTGGGCAGGGTCTCGGGCGGCACGGGGCCGTGGTCCAGCAGGTGGTGGCCCAGCGCATGGGCCAGCACCAGGCGGCGGCGCATCGGTTCCACGGCCAGGTTGAGCTCGATCACCGGGCGGTCGTCCAGCATCAGCAGCCGGCCGCGATAGGGATACATCGGCTCGTCGGGACCGCCGCGGGCGCGGACCTCGACGCCGGCGCCCTCGGCCAGGTCCCGCGCGCACACCGGCAGCGTGGCCTGGTCCCAGTGCGCGCGGCGCAGCCGGTCGGCGACCTCGTCGATCTCGCGGTGCCGCGCGGCGATCTCGGCCGGGGTCCGGAAGTCGCTGAACGGACGCGACCTGACGACAGGGGGACCCGACGGCTCGGGCCCGGACCCCTCCGAGCCGGGCGCCTCCGAAACGAACGCATCGGCACCGGACGGTTCGGGCCCGGACGGGTGGCGCGTGGGCGGGTGGGGATTGGACGGGACGGCGGACATGGACGGTCTCCTCGGCGAGGCGCTGAGGGACCGGATGCTAGGAATGCGCAAGCCGCCGGGAAATGACTCGAACCAGTAGGAAACGTTCGTCCACGCCTGGGATCCGCTGTTCGGGTGACCGGCTTCAGCGATCGTCCCGGGCGGCCTGCGCCTGCTTCTCCGCGGAGGCGGCGGCCTTGGCCGCGAACTGCTCGCGCATGCGCTTGAGCTTCTCGCGCGGGTCCTCCTTGAGGCCGCCCTCGTCGAGCTTCATTTCGGCGATGAACCGCGAGGGCACGCCGACGACGGTCTCGCGGTTCTTCTTGCGCCGGCGCAGCGTGGACACCGCCAGCGTGCGGCGCGCCCGCGTGATGCCGACGTACATCAGCCGGCGCTCCTCCTCGACGCGCGCGGGCGTGAGGTCCTCGTTGTCGGCCTTGAACGGGAGCAGGCCCTCGTTGACGCCGGCCAGCAGCACGTGCGGCCATTCCAGGCCCTTGGACGCGTGCAGCGTCGTCAGCACGACCTGGTCCTGCTCCTCCTGGCGCTCGGCCAGCGACAGGATCACGCTGATGGTCTGCGCCACGTCCAGCAGCGACTGGCGCGGGCTCTCGGTGGTGATGCCGCCGTCGGTGGTGATCTCGCCGCCGCAGCGCTTGGCGACCCAGTCGACGAAGTCCAGCACGTTGCCCCAGCGGGCCTGCGCGACCTTCTCGTTGTCCTCCTGGTCGACGAGGTACTGCTCGTAGCCGATGTCCTTGAGCCACTCCATCATCAGCGCCTTGCCCTCCTCGCCGCCGACGGCGTGGCGGGCGCGGTACTCGAGGTCGACGACGTAGCGGCCGAACTCGTGCAGCCCGTGCAGCGCCTTGCTCGACAGCGTCGCCTTGAGCGACTCGGCGAACAGCGACTCGAACATCGACAGCTTCCACTTGGCCGAGAAGTCGCTGAGGTGGCCCAGCGTCTGGTGGCCGATGCCGCGCTTGGGCGTTGTCACCGCGCGCAGGAACGCGGGGTCGTCGTCCTGGTTCACCAGCAGGCGCAGCCAGGCGCACAGGTCCTTGATCTCGGTGCGGTCGAAGAAGCTCTGGCCGCCGGAGACC
Source organism: Mitsuaria sp. GD03876 (assembly GCF_029840635.1). GTDB lineage: Bacteria > Pseudomonadota > Gammaproteobacteria > Burkholderiales > Burkholderiaceae_C > Roseateles. The sequence continues at coordinate 48,011 of NZ_JAOCCU010000020.1, forward strand.
TTGTAGGGGATCTCGGCGCGGCGCAGCGCCTGCTCGAAGATCCGCGCCTGGTGGTTGGCGCGGTACAGGATCGCGAAGTCGGAGAACTGCGTCGTCGGGTGGTTGGCGCGGATCGACTGGATGCGGGCGACGGCGCGCTCGGCCTCGTGCTCCTCGCCGTCGGCCTCGATCAGCACGATCGGGTCGCCTTCGCCGAACTCGCTCCACAGCGTCTTCTGGAACAGCTTCGGGTTGGAGCCGATGACGTTGTTGGCGGCGCGCAGGATCGCGCTGGTCGAGCGGTAGTTCTGCTCCAGCGGAATGATCTTGAGCTGCGGGAAGTCGACCGGCAGCTTCTTGAGGTTCTCGATCGTCGCGCCGCGCCAGCCGTAGATCGACTGGTCGTCGTCGCCGACGGCGGTGAACATCGCGCGCTCGCCGACCAGGCATTTCAGCAGCTCGTACTGGACCGCGTTGGTGTCCTGGTACTCGTCGACCAGCACGTAGCGCAGCGTCTCCTGCCACTTGCCGCGCGCTTCCTCGTTGGTCTGCAGCAGCTTGAGCGGCATGCCGATCAGGTCGTCGAAGTCGACGGCCTGGTACGCGGTCAGCCGCTCCTGGTAACGCTGCATCACCACGGCGGCGGCGCGTTCCATGTCGTCCTTGGCGTAGGCCAGCGCCTGCTGCGGGCTCAGGTTCTGGTTCTTCCACAGCGAGATCGTCCACTGCCAGGACTTGGCGGTCGCCGCGTCGGTCGTGCCGCCGGCGTCGCGCAGCACGGACAGCACGTCGTCCGAGTCCATGATCGAGAACTGCTCCTTGAGCCCGAGGTGGCGGCCGTCCTCGCGCAGGATGCGCACGCCCAGCGAGTGGAAGGTCGAGATCACCAGCTCCGACCCCGCCTTGTTGCCCACCAGGTGCCTGGCGCGCTCGCGCATTTCCTGCGACGCCTTGTTCGTGAAGGTGATCGCGGCGATGTTCTTCGGCCGGTAGCCCTCGGACATCAGCTTGGCGATCTTCTGCGTGATGACGCTGGTCTTGCCCGAGCCCGCGCCCGCGATCACCAGGCAGGGTCCCGCCAGGTGATGCACGGCCGCCAACTGGGCCGGGTTGAGCGTGGCTGCTTTGGACATGGTGGAACGTGCGGGACAGGGAACGGCAAGGGGGCCGAGGATGATAGCGGGACGTACAGTGCGAACCATGAACACCACCGCCCTCGCCGCCAACATCGTCGTCGCCCTCGTGGCGCTGATCCACGTCTACATTCTCATCCTGGAGATGTTCCTCTGGACCACGCCCAAGGGGCGCAAGGCGTTCGGGCTCACCCCCGAGTTCGCCGAGGCCAGCAAGGTGCTCGCCGCCAACCAGGGGCTCTACAACGGCTTCCTCGCCGCGGGCCTGATCTGGGGCCTCGTGATGGGCGCGGCGGGTGGACCCGTGAAGGTCTTCTTCCTGGCCTGCGTGCTGGTGGCGGGGCTGTACGGCGCGGCCACCGCGAGCCGCAAGATCCTCTACATCCAGGCGATCCCCGCGGCGATCGGCCTGGCGCTGCTGCTGTTGAGCTGAGCGCTTCCCGCGCCAGAAGCGGGCTACGACCGGCGCCGCCGGTCCGGCGCTCGCTCAGTCCGGCAGCGCGACGCCGCGCCGGGCGGCCATCTGCTGCAGCTCACCGCTGGCGCGCAGGCGCTGCATGCCGGCGTCGATCAGCGCGGCCCAGGGCTCGCCGGCCGGATCCCGGCTGAACGCGAAATGGCCCTTGAGCTGCGCGAACGGCGGCGCGCACAGCGTCACCTGGTCGCCCATGCCGAGCTCCTGGATCACCGGTTCCGAATTGCGCTGGTTGGCCGCGATCAGGTCCAGCCGGCCCAGCTGCAGCATCCGCAGCGCGGTCGCGAGGTCGCGCACGGCGGTCACGTTCAGCGCGGCGCGCGCCTGCTCGAAGCGCTCGCCGTAGACCCAGCCCTGCACCGAGCCGATCCGCAGCGGCTGCAGCGCCTGGAAGTCGCCCCACCACAGCCCTTCCTCGCGACGGCGCGCGTAGAAGACCAGCGCGTCCTCGTAGAAGGCCTGGCGGGAGAAACGCATCACCCGCTCGCGCTCCGGCGTCCGGTACGGGCCGACGAGGATCTGCGCGGGGCCGTGCTCGATCATCGATTGCGCCCGCAGCCAGGGATAGAACTCGTAGCGCGGCTGGTGGCCGGCGGGCAGCAGGATCGCGTCGAGCAGGTCGACCGCCAGCCCGCGCGGCCGGCCGCCGTCGGTGGCGGGCTCGAACAGCCGGGCGAAGGTGGTGCCGGCGATCAGCACCTGCGCCGAGCGCGGCCGGCCCGGGCCGGCGGGCGAGCCGCCGAGTGCGGGCAGCGCCACCGCGCGGCCCGTCGCGCCGAGCGTCGTCGCGCCCAGCGCGCCCCACGCGGCATGTCGAAGCAGATGGCGGCGAAGGGCGTTCATGTGAGCGTCGATGATAGGCGCGGGCCCCTCGCGCTGGCAGCCCCGCGACGCGGGGTTGCGCGCCCGCCCCGACCGCGGCGCGCGGTCCGACGCGCGGTCCGATGTCAGTAGCCGCGGGTCGCGGCGGCGAGTTCCTCGGGCATCAGCGCGCCGGGGATGAAGACGGGCTCGCGGATCGGGTCGCGGCCGATGTCCTCGGCATAGGACCCATGGACGCCGAAGGCGGCGGTGAGCACCGCGTGGACCTGCGCCATCGTCTCGTACGGCGGCGACGAGCCGCCGGCGAAGAACACCTTGGGATCGCCGACGCCCAGGCCGCAGAGGCCGTAGAGCCGCTCGCCGACGCGGGCGCAGAACTGGTCGGTGATCTGCCGGCCGATCAGCGACGGCAGGCGGACCAGGTAGTCGCCGGTCACCGCGTCCACGGCCCAGCGCACCGGCAACCGGATCCAGTGCGCGTTCTTGGCGTCGATGCAGCTGTCGAGGACGCCGCGCAGCCACGGCGAGCATTCGGGATCGGTGACCGCGTCCCGCCAGCAGGACCGCCAGTCCGTGACCGACATCGGCCGGATTTGGAAACTCACGCACTTCTCCTCGCGCCGCCCTCATGGCGGCAGACAAGGATCGTAGGCAGAGGCCCCCGGCCCGGACAATTCGCCTCCATCGGCCTGCGCGTGACTCGTCGAGGTCGATCGGCGCCGCGAAGTTGTCGATTCGCCAGGGTGTTTCTCGGGCCCCTCCGCCGACCTGCGTGAGGGAACTAGCTCATCGAGGCCGGTCCGCGACCGATGGCCGCGGCGGTGCGTCCGTCTCGCACCTGCGGGGCATGGCGACGCGCGGCGGCGCCTGGGCTCGCGCCGACCGCGGCGGATGCCAGCGAAGTCGGGCGTTCAGTTCGAACGCAGCAGCAGCCAGGCGACGAGCGCCGCCAGCGCCAGCACCAGCGCGAGGCCGGCCAACCGTTCCGCCAGCGGCGTGCCGGGCGCGGGGACGCGCTCGTCGGCGTCGGCCTCCAGCGGCGGGGGCGGCGGCAGCAGGGGCATCGGCGCCGAGGCCGGTCCCTGCGCGCCCGCGGCCGCGCCGGGCCGCGCGGGCGCCGGCGGTTCGACCTCGATCCAGTCGCGCACCGCCTGCGCGAGCAGCTCGCGGTCGGTGAACGAGCGGCCGTCCATCATGGCCCGGTCGAGCAACTGGTCCAGGCTCTCGCGCTGCGCCGCCGTCAGCGACAGCCACGATTGCAGCGAGGCCACCGGCGTCGCGCCGGGCTCGGGCGCCTCGTCGACCGCGTCCTCCGCCGCGTCGCGGCGCGGCAGGCGGCCGTTGACCAGCAGGCCCAGCAGGCGGCCGAGCGCGTGGGTCTCGCTGTTGGCGTCGGGGCGGCCGCCGGCGCGCTGGCGCGCGTTGGCCAGCGGCTCGGCGGCGCGGACCAGCGCGGCGGGCGCCTGGCTGTCGCGGGGCGCGAGGCCCTGGCCCAGCCAGTGCAGCTGCTGGGCGGGGCTCAGCCACAGCGTGCCGGGATCGAGCTCATGCAGCACCAGGCCCTGCGCGTGCGCGGCGTCCAGCATCTCGACCAGGTCCAGGAGCAGCTGCATGCGCCGCTTCAGCGGCAGCGCCATCGCCACGCGCAGCAGCGGCGCGCCTTCCATCGCCGGCACGATCAGGTAGGGCAATCCGACCGGGCTGAGGCCGCTGTCCAGCGGCGCGCCGTAGGTCGGGTGCTGGAAACGCGCAAGCGCTTCCGAGTCCTCGGCGAAGCGCATCAGCACCGCCTGCGCATCCGCCTCGTGCCGGTAGACCAGCGCGAGCCCGACCTGCGCGGCCGCCTTGCCGTGCTCGACGCGGAACCAGAAGCCGGAAGCGCATTCGAACAGCTCGGCGGCGACGCGCCAGACGCCCAGCCGCTCGCCCACGGCGGGCAGCGTCGGCACGGCGCGGCCCGGCCCGCCGCCGCCCGCGGCGCCGTCATGCGCGGCGAGCGGGTCGTGCGGCGCCCGGAAGTCAGACGCGTGCGGGGCGGGCGGCTCGATCATGGGCGCGAATCCTAGCGCAGCGATACTTCGGCCCCATGTCCTCGCGCGTCCCCTCCGTCGGCCAGAGCCGCCCGCCCGTCGCCGCCCGCGCGGCGCTTGCCGCCGCCGCGGCGGTCACGCTGCTGGGGGCGCTGACGGCAGCCCCCGCGCCGGCACGAGCGACGCCGTCGCCGTACAAGCAGCCGTCCGCGGCGATCCGCGAGCTGCTGGACGCCCCCGCCCTGCCCCGGCTGCTGCCGTCGCCGGACCGGCAGTCGCTGGCGCTGGTCGAGCAGCGCCGCTACACGCCGCTCGAGGAACTCGCCCGGCCGGGCCTGCGCCTGGCCGGCGCCCGCTTCGATCCGCGCAACGCCAGCCAGCAGAACCTGGTCGCGGTGCAGCGCGTGCGGCTGCGCTCGCTGCTCGAGCCGGAGGCGACCGAACGCGAGGTCGAGCTGCCGGCCGGCGGCACCTGGCACAACTTCGTCTGGGCACCGGACGGGCAACGCTTCCTGCTGTCGCGGCGCACGGACACGGCCGACGAGCTGTGGGCCGGCGCGGCGTCCAACGGCCAACTCTGGCGCATCTACAACGTGCGGCTCAACAACGCCGTCGATGCCGACGACATCGCGTGGCTCAACCCGCGCGAGGCGATCGTGCTGACGGTGCCCGACGGGCGCGGCCCGGCGCCCAGCCGCCACCAGGCGGGCCCGTCGATCCAGGAGACGCATGGCAAGGCGTCGCCGGAACGGACCTATCCGGACCTGCTGCGCAACCCGCGCGACGAGGACCTGTTCGAGTACTACGCGCGCTCGCAGCTGACGCTGATCGACATCGCCAGCGGCCAGAGCAAGGACATCGGCACGCCGGGGCTGTTCACCAGCGTGACCAGCGTCGGCAATGGCCAGGCGCTGCTCACCGAGCGGCTGGCGCGCCCCTTCAGCTACAACCTGACCTTCGACGACTTCCCGACCGTGGTCGAGGTGCGCCAGCGCGACGGCAAGGTGATCCGCGAGCTGGCGAAGATGCCGCTCAAGCAGGGCGTGGCGATCGACGGCGCGCTGCCGGGACCGCGGGTGTTCTATCCGTCGCCGACGAAGGACGCGTCGATCTACTGGGTCGAGGCGCTGGACGGCGGCAATCCGGCGACGCGCGCGGCGTTCCGCGATCGCGTGATGCGACTGGATCCGCCCTACACCGGCGAGCCCTTCGAGGTGCAGCGCATGCCCTACCGCTTCACCCGGCTGCGTTTCCTCGACGACGGCGTGCACGGTCTGCTGACCGAGGAGGACCGCTCGCGCGGCTGGACGCGGACCTACCTGCTGCCGCTGCGCGGCACGCAGAGCCGGCCGTTGTTCGAGCACTCGGTGCGCGAGCGCTACCGGCATCCGGGCTTCCCGTTCATGCGGACGCTGCCCAACGGGCACCAGGTGGCGCAGACGCTCAATGGGGACCTGCTGCTGTCGGGCCAGGGCGCGAGCCCGAAGGGGGACCGACCGTTCCTGGACAAGCTGTCGCTGAAGGACCTGAGCGTGCAGCGGCTGTTTCAGTCGGCGGAGGGGGTCTACGAGGCGCCGGTGGCGCTGCTGGAGGATCGGCGGCTGGTGACGCAGCGCGAGACGGAGCACGAGCCGCCGAACCTGGTGCTGCGCGAGAACGGCAAGGCGACGCCGCTGACGCGGATCAAGGACCCGACGCCGCAGCTCAAGGCGGTGCGCCGGGAGCTGGTGACGTTCAAGCGGGCCGACGGCGTGGAGATGTCGTTCTGGATGTACCTGCCGCCGGACCAGCGGGAGGGTGAGAAGCGGCCGGCGCTGGTGTGGGCGTATCCGCTGGAGTTCAACGATGCGGCGATCGCCGGGCAGTTGAGCGGGTCGCCGGGCCGGTACATGAGTTTCTCGGGCATCAGCGCGTTGAATTTGCTGATGGATGGGTATGTGGTGCTGATGGACGCGACGATGCCGGTGGTGGGGGACTCGCGGAACATGAACGACAGTTTCGTCGAGCAGATCACGGCGAATGCGCGGGCGATCGTGGACAAGGCGGAGGAGTTGGGCACGGTGGATCCGAGGCGGATCGCGATTGGCGGTCACAGCTACGGGGCCTTCATGGCGGTGAACCTGATGGCGCACACGAAGCTTTTCCGATGCGGCATTGCCCGCAGTGGTGCCTACAACCGCACGCTGACGCCGTTTGGATTCCAGAGCGAGCGTCGTTCCCTCTGGGATGCGAAGGATGTCTACCTGAAGCTGTCCCCTTTCCTCTTCGCGAACCAGATCAAGGATCCGTTGTTGTTGATTCATGGCGAGGCCGACAACAACTCGGGCACGTTCCCGATGCAAAGCGAGCGCCTGTACCAGGCCATGGCGGGCCTGGGCGGCACTGCCCGCTATGTGTTGTTGCCTTTCGAGGCCCACGGCTACACCTCCCGCGAGTCCTCGGGCCAGGTGCAATGGGAGATGAGCCAGTGGTTGAAGGGATGCGTGGGCGACCCTCGTGCCGAGGCCAAGCCTCGCCAGCCTGCCGGCTCCTCGCCGTGAGGGAGCCTCTCGGGCCGTCGATTGGCCGGGGCCGCCGGCGATGCCGAAGCCTTCAATGACTGACCAGGCGCGTTCTGTCTGAGGGTAGCGAGCCGAAGGTGAGCGGCCCGAGTTGAGCGCCGGGGCTTCGGCGTCGCCGGCGGCCCCGGTCAATTGACGGCTTGCTCGTTGAAGGCGGGGATTCAGAGCGGTTTCGCCGAGAACGTATCGCAGTCTCTCAGGTCTCCTTGGGCCATCCCCCGCTTGAACCATCGTTGACGCTGTTCCGAGGTGCCGTGGGTGAAGCTTTCCGGCACGACGCCGCGCCCTGCGTTGCGTTGGAGGGTGTCGTCGCCGATCTGGGCGGCGGCATTGAGGGCTTCCTCGATATCGCCGGCTTCCAGCCAGCCCTTGCCTTGTTGCGAGTGATGCGCCCAGACCCCGGCGAAGCAATCGGCCTGGAGTTCAACGCGCACGCTGGTCGCGTTGGCCGCTTGTTCGGATTGACGACGGCGAGCCGCGTCGACCTTCTCGGTGATGCCGAGGAGGTGCTGAACGTGGTGGCCGACTTCGTGCGCGATGACGTAGGCCTGGGCGAAGTCGCCGGGTGCGCCGAGGCGCTCCCGGAGGGTTTGATAGAAGCTGAGGTCGATGTAGACCTTGCTGTCGCCGGGGCAATAGAAGGGTCCCATGGCGGATTGACCCATGCCGCAGGCGGTGGGTTCGCGGCCTTCGAAGAGTCGGAGCTTGGGGGCTTGGTAGGTTTTGCCGCCGGCTTGGAAGAGCTTGGTCCAGACGTCTTCGGTGTCGGCGAGGACGACGCTGACGAACTTGGCGGGGGTGTCCTGCGGGTGGGTGGGGGCGACGTCGCGTTGTTGCGGGTTGCCGGTCTGGACGGTGGAGCCGTCGAGCACGCCGAGGACGGTGAGCGGGTTGATGCCGAAGGCCCAGGAGGCGAGCAGCGCGATGACGATGCCGCCGATGCCGATGCCGCGTCCGCCGAGCATCGGCAGGCCGCCGCCGCCTCCTCCGCCGCCACCGCCGCGTGCATCCTCGACGTTGTCGCTCTCGCGCTGACCTTCCCACTTCATGGTGTGCTCCTTTGGCAGCCGGGAGTCCGGCTCGAACATCCGCTGAGCATGGCACAGCGCGCGTGACGGTGGTGTCGGACGGCGCCGCGCGTGCGCGTGTTCCCCCACGATCGAGGGACAGGAAGGCGGCGCGTCAGTCGGCCGCCTGGGCCTCGCCGTCCATGTCGGCGGCGGGGAGGATCAGGTGGAATTCGGCGCCGCCGCCCTCGCGGTTGGCCGCATAGAGGCGGCCGCCATGCATCTCGACGATCCGGCGGCTGATCGGCAGGCCGAGTCCCGTCCCGCCGGAGCCGTCCTTGGTCGCGGTCGATTGGACGAAGGGGTCGAAGATGCGTTCGAGCTCGTCGACCGGGATGCCGGGACCGCGATCGGCCACGCGCAGATGCAGCGTCCCGTCGGACACGCGATCGCCGATCAGCTCGATGGTGCCGCCCTGCGGCGCGAACTTGATCGCGTTGGCCAGCACGTTGCGCACCGCCTGCTGGATGCGCAGCGGATCCAGGCGCGCCGGCATCGACGCGGGCAACTCGGCGCTGACCATCAGCTGGCGCTTGGCGATCAGCGGCGCGAGCTCGCGCAACACCGCGCTGACCGGCTCGCGGAGGTCCTGCATCCGGAGTTCCAGCGCGCCGACGGTGCTCTCGAGCTTGGAAGCGTCCAGCAGGTCGTTGACCAGCGCCAGCATCCGCTGCCCCGAGCCGTGGATGTCGGCGAACATCGCCTGCAGCCGTTCCTGCCCGCCGCTGCGCGCGATGCCGAGTTCCGAGAAGCCGAGGATGGACTGCAGCGGCGTGCGCAGCTCGTGGCTGATGTTGGCGAGGAATTCGGTCTTGGTGCGCGAGGCTTCCTCCGCCGCGTCTCGCGCCTGGCGGGTCAGGCGCTCGGCGGCGGCGCGTTCGGTGATGTCGACGGCGCTGCCGGCGTAGCCGAGCAACTCGCCATCGCGGCGCAGCGGCACCGTCGCGATCTGGTAGCGACGCGGCGCGCCCTCGCCGTTGCGGATCGTGGCCTCGACGCTGCGCACGCCCTCGTCGCCATCGAACAGGCCGGCCACCGCCTCGCGATCCGCGGGTTCCGCGAGGTCCGCGAGGCGGCGCCCCACCGCCTCGTCCGGCCGGCCGCGATGCAGCGTCGTCCAACGTGCGTTCACGAAGGTCAGCGTCCCCGCCGGATTGGTCCGGAAGATCACTTCCTGGACGCTCTTGAGCAGCACGCGCATGTCGCGCTCGCGATCGGCGAGCTGCTCGTGCGCGCCTTCCAGCGCCTCCATCGCCTCGGCCCGCGCCTGCAGGCTGCGCCGCACCGTCGCGGTGGCCAGCGCGATCACCGCGAGCGCCAGCGCGCCGATCAACAGCAGCCAGCGCAGCCCGGCATGCCAGCGCGCGAGCACTTCCTCCATCGACTGCTCGACGCCGACGATCAGCGGCCGCCGCTGCGCCGCGCGGTAGGCCACGATCACCTCGCCGGGCAAGGCGCCCGCGCCGATGTAGGTGCCATGCTCGCGCCCGCGACGCAGCGCGTCGAAGGCGGGATGGCCGTCCAGCCGCTGCCCGGGCAGTTGATGCAGGGACTCCATCGCGGCGAGCAACTGGCCGTCGGTCGAGGCCAGCCAGGCGGCGCTGTGCCCCGTGGGCAGCGCGCGTTGCTGGACCTGCGTCAGCGCATCCGGATTGATCAGCGCCAGCAGCCAGCGCGGCTCCTTGTCGCGCGTGCCAGGCGCCGTGCCGGCCGGCGCGGACGGGGCACTCGCCGGCGCGTCCGGCGGCAAGGGCAGTTGCAGCAGCAGCGGCAGCATGCCGACCGGCGATCCCCGCGCCCCGCGCCCCTTCGCCAGGTCCGCCAGCCCGCGCCCGGATTGGAGCGGCATCAGCAGGTCGCGATCGGGCCCGGGCAGCCGGCCGAAGTCGTCGAGCGACACCTCCAGCCCGACCTCGTCGCGATCGGTGCTGATCAGCACCCGGCCGCGCATGTCGAGCAGCGAGACGCTGCGGATGAACGGCAGCCCCACCAGCACGTGGCTGAAATGGTCGCCGAGGTGCAGCACCTCGTCCTCGTCGTCGACCGAGCGCATCAGCCCGTCCCCGATCGCATGCAGCGACAGCGAGGCGGTCTCGATCGTGCGGCTCGCGTCGCTCTCCAGCACCTGCGCCAGCAGCGCGCCGCGGGTGCGGGCCTCGTCGATCGCCTCCTGGCGGCCGACCCAGGCCGGACCGATCAGCCCGGCCAGCGTCCCCGCCGCCACGGCGATGCCCGCCCACAGCGCGGCGCGGCGCAGGCGCTGGAGGGACCGGACGGCGGGACCGAGCATCGTGGCGGCTCCGCGTCAGGGCACGACGATCGCGCCGAGGCCGTGGCGCTCGGCGGCGGCGCGCAACCGGCCGTCGCGCTTGATCCGCGCGACGAAGTCGTCCAGCCGCGCCAGCCAGGCGGTGTCGCCGCGCTTGACCGCGTAGGCGTACGGCAGGATGTGGAAGGGCCGCGGCGGCGCGATCAGCTGCGCCCAGTCGGCGTTGTCGAGCAGCCGGCGGCTGTAGGGGTAGTCGGTCATGAAGACATCGGCGCGGCCGGACTCGAGTTCGCGCTCGCGCGTCGCCGGCGGTTCCACCACCCGCAGCCGCGCGCGCTTGAGCGCGTCGCGCATCACCGGCTCCATGAAGGTCCCAGCTTGCACCGCCACCACGACGCCGGGCTGGTCGATGTCCTCCCAGCGCTTGACCACGCGGCTGGCGCGGCTGGCGATCGCGTAGATGTCGCTCTGCAGGTAAGGCTGCGTGAAGGCGAGCGTCGCGCGCCGCTGCGGCAGCACGGCCACCGCGAACATCGCCACGTCGCAGCGCTCCGATTCCAGGTCCGCGGTCAGCCGCTGGAACGAGGACTCGACATACCGCAGCCGCGCGCCCAGGTCCTTGGCGAGTTCGTTGGACAGGTCGATGTCCAGGCCGCTCAGCGTCTCGTCGCGCGGGTGGCGGTAGGTGATGCCGTAGTACTCGGGCCAGATGCAGACCCGCAGCACGCCGGACGACGCGACGCGGCGCAGCACCGACCCGTCCGGGGCGGACGCCGGGCCGGCCGGGGCGCCGCGCACGGGCAGCGCGAGCGACGCCGCGACGGCCATGGCGGCTGCCGCGGCCCAGGCGCCAGGTCCGCTGTTTCGCTTCGTCATCACGTCTCCTCGCACCCGGATTGCACCAGAGTTCCCCCGCCCGATCGCGAGGGAAGCCCCGATCCCCAAACGAAGTCACATCGAATATCAGTTTTATCGCTTATAAGTGGGGATATTGCCCACCTAAACATTTAGGAAATTCGGCAAAATCGACTTATGACAGCCATTGCCCGGACCCCTGACGATATGCAAGAGGACTTCAGCACGCGCGAAGTCGCGCAGCGCCTCGGCATGGCGGTCCGCTCGGTGCAGCTGATGGTCGACCGCGGCGAGTTGCAGGCGTGGCGCACGCCCGGCGGCCACCGCCGGATCCTGCGCAGTTCGCTCGACGCCTGGCTGACCGGCCGGGGCCTCGCGCCGACCAAGCCCGCCGACCTGGCGCCCGCCGACGGCGCGCCGCAGCGGCTGAAGGCGCCGCTGATCGAGGACTCCGTTCATTACCAGAACCTGGTCATGCTGCTCGCGCAGCAGGAGTTCCCCGACCTGGACCTGCACACCGCCAACGACGGCATCGGCGGCCTGGTGATGTACGGGCAGCTGCAGCCGGAAATCCTGCTGGTCGACATCCTGCTGCCCGGCATCGACGGCGCGGCGCTGGTGACCAGCCTGCGCTCGCAGCCGCAGTTCGCCAGCAGCGAACTCATCTTCGTCACCGCGCTCGACGAGCAGCAACGCGCGCCGTATGCCTTCGCGCTCGCCGGCCTGCCGCTGGTGCACAAGCCGCGCCTCGTGACCGACCTGCCGCCGCTGCTCGGCGCCGCCGTCCAGCGCATTCGCGCCCGTCAGCCGCAATTCGCCGGCTGAGCATGGCGGCCCGCGTCCGGGTCCTCCTGGTGGAGGACGATCCGACCCTGCAACGTTTCGTCGCCATGGCCCTGGAGGACGACGAGGTGCGCCTGCAGGCGTGCATCTCCGTCGACGAGGCGCTGCTGGCGCTGGCGACGCAGAGCTTCGACCTCGTCATCAGCGACCTGATGCTGCCGGGCCGCCATGGCCTGGACCTGCTGCAGACGCTCAAGCAGCGGCCGCAACTGCGCGGCCACGCCCGGCTGGCCGTGTTCAGCGCGGGGCTCAATCCGGCGGTGCGCGAGCAGCTCGAGGCGCTGGGCGTCACCCGCTTCCTGTCCAAGCCGTGCTCGCTGGCGGACCTGCAGTCCTGCCTGGACGGCCTGAGCGGCGCATCGGCGGCCAGCGCGATGCCGTCGATCCACCAGGCCGCGATCGAGCAGTACTTCGGCGGCAACGCCGCGCTGTACCAGGCCTTCCTGGCGCGCTGCCGGGTGCAGTTCCCGCTCGACATCGCCGCCGGCCGCGTCGCCTGCGAGCAAGGGGAGCACGTCAAGCTGCGGCACCTCGCGCACAGCCTCAAGAGCGTGCTGCTGACGCTGGGCCATGCCGAGGCCGCGGGCGTCGCGCGACAGCTGGAACAGGACGCGCAACTGGCGGCCGCGGGCTCGGAAGACGCCCTGGCGGCGGTGCGCGCCGCCTGGCCGGTGCTGGAGGACGCGCTCGCGCAGTTGCTCTGACGCGCCGCGTCAGATCGCCAGCGGATCCACGTCGACCGCCCAGCGCGTCAGGCCCTTCTGGCGCCGCTTGAGCGCATGCAGCTCCGGCAGCCAGGCGCGCAGGAAGCGCTGCAGCTGCGCGCGGCTGCCGGCCTCGATCAGCATCTGGAAGCGCTCGGTGTCGGCGATCCGCGCCACCGCCATCGGCACAGGCGGATACAGCATCAAGCCGAGCGACAACGGCAGCGCCTGCGCCGCCTCCTGCGCCGCGACCAGGAAATCGCGCGCCGCCTCGACGGTCCGGCCTTCCGAGCGCACCAGCGCCAGGTGCGCGAACGGCGGCAGGTTGGCCGACATCCGCTCATGCAGCTGGTTCGCGGCGAAGGCCTCGTAGTCGTGCCCGCGCAGCGACTGGTACAGCGCGTGCTCGGGATACCAGGTCTGCACCCACATCTCGCTCGCGGCCGCCTGCGCCGCGTCGCGCCCCGCGCGGCCGCCGGCCTGCATCAGCAGCGAGAACAGCCGTTCCGGCGCGCGGAAGTCGCTGCTGAACAGCGCGCCGTCCGGGTTCACCGCCGCCACCAGCGTGATGCGCCGGAAGTCGTGGCCCTTGGCCACCATCTGCGTGCCCACGAGGATGTCCACCTCGCCCTCGTGCACCGCCGCGAGCTGCTCTTCCAGGCTGCCCTTGAGCCGCGTGGTGTCGGCGTCGATGCGCGCCACCCGCGCGCCCGGCAGCGCCTGCGCGAGCTGCTCCTCCAGCCGCTCGGTGCCGCGGCCCAGCGGCGCGATGTCCGGGTTGCCGCAGGACGGGCAGGCGCGCGGCACCCGCGTCGTCACGCCGCAGTGGTGGCAGCGCAGCGTGCGGTCCTCCTTGTGGAAGACCTGGTGCGCGCTGCAATGCGGGCAGTCGCTCTTCCAGTTGCACTGGTCGCAGTGCAGAACCGGCGCGTAGCCGCGACGGTTCAGGAACACGAGGCTCTGCTCGCCGCGCTCGAGCCGCTTGCGCAGCGCGTCGACCAGCGGCGTCGACAAGGCCGTCGTCACGCCCTTCTTGCGCTCGAGCCGGTTCATGTCGAACAGCCGCACCTGCGGGAGCGCGCCGCCGCCGATGCGCTCGGTCAGGTCGATGCGGCGATAGCGGCCGCCGAGCGCGTGCTGCCAGCTCTCCAGCGACGGCGTCGCCGAGCCGAGCACCACCGGCACCTTCTCCAGGTGGCCGCGATAGACGGCGAGGTCGCGGGCCGAGTAACGCGCGCCGTCCTGCTGCTTGTAGGAGGGGTCGTGTTCCTCGTCGACGACGATCAGCCCGAGCCGCGGCATCGACGCGAACACCGCCAGCCGCGTGCCCAGCACCAGCTGCGCGCGGCCCAGGTGGGCGGCGAGCCAGTGGCGCAGCCGCTGCGCCGGCGTCAGCGCGCTGTGCAGCGAGACGATCGAATGGCCGGCGAAGCGCTCGGCGAAGCGCGCCTCGAGCTGCGGCGTCAGGTTGATCTCGGGCACCAGCACCAGCACCTGCTGGCCGCGCTCGAGCGCCGCTTCGGCGGCGCGCAGGTAGATCTCGGTCTTGCCGCTGCCGGTGAGGCCCCACAGCAGCGCGGGCGGCGGCGCGGCGCGGCCGGCCAGCTCGAGGATCGCGTCCAGCGCCGATTGCTGCTGCGCGGTCAACGCGGGGCGGACGGCGTCCGCGGGCGGCGCCTCGGCGGCGGCCTTCGCGGCCTCGGCATCGGCCTTGTCGAGCTTCTTCAGCCGCGCCTGCAGCTGCTTGGCGTCGAGGTCGCGGAGCTGCGGCGGCAGCACCGCCAGGGCGAGCTCGCCGACGCTGCGCTGGTAGTAGCCGGCCGCGAAGTCCAGCAGGCGGCGCCAGCGGTGGGACAGCGGCGGCAGCGCGTCGAGCGCCTCGCCGACGGCGCGCAGCTCGGACTCGGGCAGGCGGTCGGCGTCGGGCAAGTCCTGGCCCTCGGCGGGGTCATCCCAGACCAGTCCCATCACGTCGCGGCGTCCCAGCGTCACATGAACGAGGGTCCCCGGGGTCAAGTCTTGCGGCCCGAGGTAGTCGAGCGGCCCGGTCAACCCGCTGTGTTGGGGGGCCTCCACGGCCACCCGCACGCGACGCAACGGCAGCTCGCTCATCTGGCGAGGCGCCCGGACCCGCGGGCAGCGAGTGGTGCTGGGGCCGGAATAGGGCTTGGGGTTCCCGGAGGGAGGCCCCATGCCCTGTGGCGTGCCCGCGCTGGACCTCTCGCATGCACGAACCGCGCGGCCTCCCCCCCCTCAAGGAACCATGAGGAAAGCGCGCCAAGTGCCTGATTTCCAAGGGTGTTCACAACGGGGTCGAAAGCCTGTGGATAACTTTGTGGGAAACGGCCCGGGTTTTCCGCCCCGGCCGGGATTGCCGCCCGGAGCGCCTCGCGGCGTCAAATTTCGCGGACCGCGTGAGCTTCCTTTGAAATCAACGACTTAGCCGCCCATCGGGGAAAGCCCTAGCCCGGGCCGCGCGCATGTGCTGCGTTTTGGTGACATGCACGAATTTGGGGATAACTGAAGCGCCGGGTTCATGCCAGGGACCGCGGCGCGACCCCTTTCGGCCGGCTGATTCAGGTGGGTTTCGACGCGCCGGCGGCGCGCAGCGCGCGCGAGTGCCGATGCACCTCGTCGACGAGTTCGGCCACGCTCTCCGGCGGCGTGAACTGGCTGATGCCGTGGCCCAGGTTGAACACGTGGCCGCCCCAGCCGCCATCGGCGCGCTGCGGGGGACCGAAGCTGTCGAGCACCCGGCGCGCCTGCTCGCGCACGGCGGCCGGCGGCGCGAACAGCACGTTCGGATCGAGGTTGCCTTGCAGCGCGACGCGGTCCTGCAACTGCGCGCGCGCGCGGCCGAGGTTCATCGTCCAGTCCAGGCCGACGACGTCGGCGCCGGCGCCGGAGATCTCGTCCAGCCACAGCCCGCCGCCCTTGGTGAACAGCAGCTTGGGGATGCGGCGGCCGTCGTGCTCGCCCTTCACCTGCGCGAGCACGCGGCGCGAGTAGGCCAGGCTGAATTGCTGGAACTGGCCGTCGGCCAGCACGCCGCCCCAGGAGTCGAAGACCATCACCGCCTGCGCGCCGGCCTCGATCTGCGCGTTCAGGTAGGCGGCCACCGCGTCGGCGTTGATCTCGAGGATGCGGTGCATCAGGTCCGGACGCGCGTACATCAGGCTCTTGACGTGGCGGTAGTCGTCGGAGCCGCCGCCCTCGACCATGTAGCAGGCCAGCGTCCACGGGCTGCCCGAGAAGCCGATCAGCGGCACGCGGCCGTTCAGCGCGCGACGGATCGAGGACACGGCGTCGAAGACGTAGCGCAGCTTGTCGAGGTCGGGCACGGCCAGCGCGTTCACCGCGGCCTCGTCGCGGACGACCTTCTCGAACTTCGGGCCCTCGCCCTGCGCGAACGACAGGCCCAGCCCCATCGCGTCGGGCACCGTCAGGATGTCGCTGAACAGGATGGCGGCGTCCAGCGGGTAGCGCTCCAGCGGCTGCAGCGTGACCTCGGTGGCGTAGTCGGTGTTGGTGGCCAGGCCCATGAAGCTACCGGCCTTGGCGCGGGTGTCGCGGTACTCCGGCAGGTAGCGGCCGGCCTGGCGCATCAGCCAGACGGGGGTGTATTCCGTGGGTTGGCGCAGGCAGGCGCGGAGGAAGACGTCGTTCTGAAGGGGGGCGCTCATGGGAGGGCGATTATCCTCGGGCCCATGCCCTTGAAATCCCGCGCCTGGCACGCGATATGCCAGCGCACCAGGAGGACCCGCCCATGACCACGACCCCGACCCGCTTGCTCGCCACCGTCCGCGCCACCGCGGCCGCCGCCCTGATCGTCGGCGCGCCGATGGCGCTGACCGGCTGCGGCTACAACGAGTTCCAGAGCCTGGACGAGCAGGTCAACGCCAGCTGGTCCGAGGTGCTGAGCCAGTACCAGCGCCGCAGCGACCTGATCCCCAACATCGTCAACACGGTCAAGGGCGAAGCCGGCTTCGAGCAGGAGACGCTGACCAAGGTCGTCGAGGCGCGGGCCAAGGCCACCAGCATCCAGGTCACGCCGGAGCTGGCGCGCGACCCGGCCGCGCTGCAGAAATTCCAGGCCGCGCAGGGCGAGCTTTCCGGCGCGCTGAGCCGGTTGATGGTCGTCAGCGAGCGTTATCCGCAGCTGCAGGCGAACCAGGGCTTCCGCGACCTGCGCGTGCAGCTCGAGGGCACCGAGAACCGCATCACCGTGGCGCGCAACCGCTACATCAAGTCGGTCCAGGACTACAACGTGCTGACGCGCAAGTTCCCGACCAACCTGACGGCCAAGGTCTTCGGCTACGAGACCAAGCCCAACTTCACCGTGCAGAACGAGGCCGCGATCTCCGCGCCGCCGACGGTGAACTTCGACAAGCCCGCGGCGCCCGCCACGGCGCCGGCGCCGGCGGCCTCGCCCGCGTCGAACTGAGGCCGCGCCGATGCGGGCGGCCATGGCGGTGCGCGGCGGCTGGCGCGGGCTCTGGCGCCTCGTGGCGCTGGCGGTGCTCGGGCTGCTGATCGGCGTGGGGCTGCTGCCCCGGGCCCGCGCGCAGGACGTGCAGCCGGTGCCGGCGCTCAGCGGACGCGTCGTCGACCAGACCGGGACCCTGGCCCCGGCGCAGCGACAGGCGATCGAGGCCAAGCTCGCCGCCTTCGAGCAGGAGGCCGGTCCGCAGATCGTGATCCTGATGGTGCGCAGCACCGCGCCGGAGGACATCGCGGCCTATGCGCAGCGCATCGGCGACCAGTGGAAGATCGGCCGCCGCGACGTCGGCGACGGCCTGCTGATCGTCGTCGCGAAGGACGATCGCCGCATCAACATCCAGACCGCGAAGGCGCTCGAGGGCGCGGTGCCCGACCTGGCCGCGCGGCAGATCATCGAGCGCGACATCACGCCCGCGTTCAAGGCCGGCGACTATGCCGGCGGCTTGAACCGCGGCATCGACGCGCTGCAGGCGCGCATCCGCGGCGAGCACCTGCCCGCGCCGGCGCCGCGGCCCGCCCGGACCGGTGGCCATGGCATCGACATCGGGGAGATCGCGATGATCGCCTTCCTCGGCGTGCCGCTGGCGGGCGTGTTCCTCACCTCGATCTTCGGACGCAAGGTCGGCAGCCTGTTCACCGGCGCCGGCGCGGGCGCCGTCGGCTGGGGACTCAGCGGCAGCCTGCTGCTGGGCGCGGGCGCGGCGATCGGGTCGCTGATCCTCGTCGGCCTGCTGGGCATCGGCGCGGCGCGCAGACGCAGCGCCGGCTCGTCCTTCGGCGACTACCGCCGCAGCGCGCATGGCTCGGGCGGCGTCGTGCCGCCGATCATCTGGGGCGGCGGCGGTGGGGGCGGCGGTGGCGGCGGTTGGAGTGGCGGCAGCGATGGCGGCGGCTTCTCCTCCGGCGGTGGCGGCGACTTCGGCGGCGGCGGCGCCTCGGGAGACTGG
The DNA here is from genome assembly GCF_029840635.1 of Mitsuaria sp. GD03876. GTDB lineage: Bacteria > Pseudomonadota > Gammaproteobacteria > Burkholderiales > Burkholderiaceae_C > Roseateles. The sequence continues at coordinate 66,196 of NZ_JAOCCU010000020.1, forward strand.
TGATGACCCGACAGACCGATCACGACGCGCGCCAGAGCGGTGACGCGAGCCGGCTGGGCCGGTTCTTCCGCCATCGCTTCTGGGACGAGGCCGACGTGCGGCGCGTGCTGCCGCCGGCGGCGCTGGCGCGGCTGTCGGCGCGCGTCACCGAGAGCGAGTTGCGCCACACCGGCGAGATCCGCCTGTGCGTCGAGGCCAGCCTGCCGATCAGCTACCTGTGGCGCGGACTGTCGGCGCGCCAGCGCGCACTGGCGCTGTTCGGCAAGCTGCGCGTCTGGGACACGGAGCACAACAACGGCGTGCTCATCTACCTGCTGCTGGCGGAGCACGCGATCGAGATCGTCGCGGACCGCGGGTTGAATCGACGGGTGAGCGCGGCGCAGTGGGCGCCGATCGTCGACGGGCTGCGGCAGTCGCTGCGCGGCGGGCAGTTCGAGCAGGGATTGATCGAGGCGATCCGCGCGGTGGAGGCCTTGCTCGCCGAGCACTTCCCGCCCGATGCCGGCATGCCGCCGCGCAACGAGCTGCCGGACGCGGTCGTCGTCTTATAGCGGTCTCACGCGGCTCCCTCGCCCGCACCGCGGGAGAGGGCGGGGGGGGTGAGGGTCGTCGATCCGCTCAGGTGTGCCACGACCCTCACCCCAACCCCTCTCCCGCAGTGCGGGAGAGGGGCTCAAGAGGATGAGGCTCGGGAGACGTTCGGAGTTCAGGGGCGCAGACGCTCAGAGGCTCAGAGGCTCTTGATCGGCTTGAGCTTCCAGTCGAAGCGCTCTTGCTTCGGGCCGTCCTTCAGCGGCGGGAACTTCAGCGCCTTCTCCGGCACCGACACATCCGGCAGGTGGTCCAGCAGATGGCGGATCAGCGTGAGCCGGCCACGGCGCTGGTCGTTGAAGTCGACCAGCGTCCAGGGCGCGTGCTTCGTGTGGGTGTGCTCCAGCATCCGGTCGCGTGCGCGGCCGTAATCGTCGTAATGCTGGCGGGCTTCAAGGTCGATCGGCGACAGCTTCCACTGCTTGAGCGGATCCTGCGCACGCTCGGCGAAGCGCTCTTCCTGGCGCTTCTGGTCGACGGTCAGCCAGTACTTGAACAGCAGCAGCCCGTCCTCGACGAGCAGGCGCTCCAGGAGCGGCGCCTGGTGCAGGAACTCGTCGGTCTGTTTCGGGGTGCAGAAGCCCATCACCGCCTCGACGCCGGCGCGGTTGTACCAGCTGCGGTCGAAGAGCACGACCTCGCCGGCGCTCGGCAGGTGCGTCATGTAGCGCTGGAAGTACCACTCGCCCTGCTCGCGCTCGCTGGGCTTGCCCAGCGCGACGGTGCGGCACTGGCGGGGGTTCAGCGTCTCGGAGATCGCGCTGATGACGCCGCCCTTGCCGGCCGTGTCGCGGCCTTCGACGATCACCAGCAGCCGCTTGCGGCTGTGCTGCAGCCAGCGCGCGAGGTTGTTGAGCTCGACCTGCATCGGCTGCAGGCGCTCGAGGTAGTCGGACTTCGACAGCTTGGTGCCGTTGCCGTTCTTGCCGGCGCCTTGCGGCTTCTGCGCCTTCCCGGCCTTGGCGTCGTCGCCCGGCTTCCCTGCCTTCTTGTCGCCCATGCTGGCTCCGTTCAGTGAGGAACGGACCAGCTTACCTCGGCGATGGGCCCGTCAGAGCAGCTCGAGCGTCTGCATGCCGGCCCAGGTCTCGCCGGGCTGGAGCTCGACCGGGCGCAGCACCTGCGCGGCCTCGATGCACAGCATCTGTTTCCACCCGCCCTCGGGCATGTCGGCCAGCGCGTTGCCCTTGGCCTCGCCCGGATTCCAGATCACCGCGTCGGCGAAGCCCTGCTGCCGGATCGCCACGCGGCGGTCGGCATCGCGCAGGGTCAGGTCGTGCTTCGCGTCCTGGTAGATGCGGTCCATCTCGCCGTCCAGGCGCAGCAGGTCCTCGTGCTGGGTGCCGGCGCGCTCGGCGGCCGAGTCCCAGTACGCCAGTCCCGACAGGCCCTGCACCGAGGCCGACATGATCTGCGTCAGCCGCAGGTAGGTGTGCAGCGCGGCGGTGAAGGACAGCGGCGCGTCGCCCTTGTTCTCGCAGGCGAGCTCGATCTCCAGCACGCGGCCGGCGATGCGCAGGCTGATCTCGGCCTCGAACGCGTGGGGCCAGACCATGCGGGTCGCGCCGTCGTCGGTCAGGCGCAGCACGGCCAGCGCGTCGTCCTTGCCGGCCTCGGCGCTGACCAGTTGCCAGGGCTTGCCGCGCGCGAAGCCGTGGCGCTGCAGCGGACCGCGCGTGGCGAACTGCGGAAAGATCACCGGCACGCCGCCGCGGATCGCCTGGCCGGAGGCGAAGGCGCTCTTGGGCGAGAGATAGAGCTGCTCATCGGCGCCGGCCGGCACCCACGACACCAGGTGCGCACCGTGCAGCAGCAGCGTCGCGCGGGCGCCGTCGGGCGCGCGGAGTTCGATGGCCTCGAGGCCCTGGTGGCGGGTGATGGAGATCGGAGTGCTCATGCGGGATTGGCGGGGCCGACAGGGAGGCTGGCGGCCCAATGAGAAACGGCAGGCGTGCGGGATGCACGGCCTGCCGTCGATTGTCGTCGCGGGGGAAAGGCCTCGACGTCTCGAGGCCTCGCCGCGTGCGGGGTTTCAGCGCTTGGCGCGGAACTTCCGCAGGGCCGCGATCTGCGCGGCCATCGCGGCGAATTCGCTTTGCGCCTTGGCGAAGTCGATGTCGCTCTTGGCGTTCTTCATCGCGTCCTCGGCGGCCTTCTTGGCGGCTTCGGCGCGGGCCTCGTCGAGGTCCTTGCCGCGGATCGCCGTGTCGGCCAGCACCGTGACGATGTCGGGTTGCACTTCGAGCAGACCGCCGGCGACGAAGACGAATTCCTCGTCGCCGTCGGGACGCTGGATGCGCACCGCGCCCGGCTTGATGCGGGTGATCAGCGGGGTGTGCTTGGGCAGGATGCCCAGCTCGCCGCCTTCGCCCGGCAGCGCCACGAATTTCGCCTCGCCCGAGAAGATCTGCTCTTCCGCCGAGACCACGTTCACGTGGAGGGTTGCCATTGCGTTTCCTTGATCGAGAGGTGAGAAGTCCGTTCAGGCATCGAAGGCGCGTCGCCGTGGCGGCGCACCTTCGAAAGGCCTTTACTGGATCTTCTTGGCCTTCTCGAAAGCCTCATCAATCGTGCCGACCATGTAGAAGGCCTGCTCGGGCAGGTGGTCGCACTCGCCGTTGACGATCATCTTGAAGCCGCGGATCGTTTCCTTCAGCGGGACGTACTTGCCGGGGGCGCCGGTGAAGACTTCCGCGACGTGGAACGGCTGCGACAGGAAACGCTGGATCTTCCGGGCGCGCGCCACGGCCAGCTTGTCTTCCGGCGACAGTTCGTCCATGCCCAGGATCGCGATGATGTCGCGCAGTTCCTTGTAGCGCTGCAGCACCGACTGCACCGAGCGGGTCGTCGTGTAGTGCTCTTCGCCGATGACGTTCGGGTCGATCTGACGCGAGGTCGAGTCCAGCGGGTCCACGGCCGGGTAGATGCCCAGCGACGCGATGTCACGCGACAGCACGACGGTGGCGTCCAAGTGGGCGAAGGTCGTGGCGGGCGACGGGTCGGTCAGGTCGTCCGCGGGGACGTACACGGCCTGGATCGAGGTGATCGAGCCGACCTTGGTCGACGTGATCCGCTCCTGCAGGCGGCCCATTTCCTCGGCCAGCGTCGGCTGGTAGCCCACCGCGGACGGCATGCGGCCCAGCAGCGCGGACACTTCGGTGCCGGCCAGCGTGTAGCGGTAGATGTTGTCCACGAAGAACAGCACGTCGCGGCCTTCGTCGCGGAAGGACTCGGCCATCGTCAGGCCGGTCAGCGCCACGCGCAGACGGTTGCCCGGGGGCTCGTTCATCTGGCCGTAGACCATCGCGACCTTCGACTTGCTCAGGTCCTCCTGGTTCACGACGCCGGCGTCCGACATCTCGTGATAGAAGTCGTTGCCCTCGCGGGTACGCTCGCCGACACCCGCGAACACCGACAGACCCGAGTGAGCCTTGGCGATGTTGTTGATCAGCTCCATCATGTTGACGGTCTTGCCGACGCCGGCGCCGCCGAACAGGCCGACCTTGCCGCCCTTGGCGAACGGGCAGATCAGGTCGATGACCTTGATGCCGGTTTCCAGCAGCTCCTGCGACGGGCTCAGCTCGTCGTAGGCCGGGGCCTTGCGGTGGATCGGGGCGGTCTGGGCCGAGGACACCTCGCCGCGCTCGTCGATCGGGTTGCCCAGCACGTCCATGATGCGACCCAGGGTCGCCTGGCCCACCGGGACCTTGATCATGTCGCCGGTGTTGTAGACCTCGGTGCCGCGGCGCAGGCCGTCGGACGAGCCCAGCGCGATGGTGCGGACCACGCCGTCGCCCAGCTGCTGCTGCACTTCCAGCGTCAGGGCCGAGCCTTCCATCTTCAGGGCGTCGAACACCTTCGGCATCTTGTCGCGCGGGAACTCCACGTCCACGACGGCGCCGATGCACTGAACGATCTTGCCCACCGATTGAGTGTTAGCCATTTTTTCGTTCCTTCAATTCAAATCTGTTGCCTGCGATCGATCGCGAGATCAACCGCTGATGGCGGCCGCGCCGCTGACGATTTCCGACAGTTCCTTCGTGATCGCGGCCTGGCGGGTCTTGTTGTAGACCAGCTTCAGCTCGCCGATCAGCGTCCCGGCGTTGTCGGTCGCGGCCTTCATGGCCACCATGCGCGCGGATTGCTCCGACGCCATGTTCTCGGCCACGGCCTGGTAGACCAGGGCCTCGGTGTAGCGCACCAGCAGCTCGTTGATCACCGTCGGGGCGTCGGGTTCGTACAGGTAATCCCATGCGTGACCCGCGGCATCCGTCTCCAGCGACTCGGCCGTCAGCGGCAGCAGCTGCTGCACCACCGGCTCCTGCTTCATCGTGTTGACGAAGCGGGTGTAGCAGAGATAGACCGCCGACAACCGGCCTTCCGCGTAGGCGTCCAGCAGCGTCTTGACCGGGCCGACCAGCTTCTCGAGCTGGGGGCTGTCGCCGAGCTGCGTCGCATGCGCGACGACCTTGGCGCCGATCCGGTTCATGAAGCCCAGACCCTTGTTGCCGATCGCCACCACTTCCGCCTTCTGGCCGGCCGTCTCAAGTTCCTTGAGCTTGGCCGTCGTCACGCGGAGCAGGTTGGTGTTCAGACCACCGCACAGCCCCTTGTCCGTCGTGACCACGACGAAGCCCGCCGTCTTGGCGTCGGGGTGCGGCACCATGAACGGATGACGGTACTCGGGGTTGGCCTTCGAGAGATTGGCGGCGATGTTGCCGACCTTCTCCGCGTACGGACGGGCCGCGCGCATCCGATCCTGCGCCTTGCGCATCTTCGAAGCGGCGACCATTTCCATGGCCTTGGTGATCTTCTTGGTGTTCTCGACCGACTTGATCTTGCCGCGAATTTCCTTGCCTGCTGCCATGATTTCTCCTGTGAGGGCCGGGTCTTGCCAGACTTCAGCGAGACCCGGTCATGGTTGCTTAGGCGAAGGACTTCTTGAACGACGTGATCGCGGCGTTCAGTTCGGCTTCGGCGTCCTTGTCCATGGCCTTGTCGCTTTCCAGCTTCGTCAGCAGGGCGGCGTGCGAGGTCTTCAGGAACTGGTGCAGGCCGTGCTCGAAGGCCAGGACCTTCTTGACCTCGATGTCGTCCATGAAGCCCTTGTTGGCCGCGTACAGCGACGCGCCCATCAGGCTGATCGACAGCGGGCTGTACTGGGCCTGCTTCAGCAGTTCCGTCACGCGGGCACCGCGGTCGAGCTGCTTGCGGGTCGCGGCGTCCAGGTCGGAAGCGAACTGCGCGAACGCGGCCAGCTCACGGTACTGGGCCAAGTCGGTACGGATACCGCCGGACAGCGACTTGATCAGCTTGGTCTGGGCAGCGCCACCGACGCGCGACACCGAGATACCGGCGTTGATCGCGGGACGGATGCCGGCGTTGAACAGGTTGGTTTCCAGGAAGATCTGGCCGTCGGTGATCGAGATCACGTTCGTCGGAACGAACGCGGACACGTCGCCGGCTTGCGTCTCGATGATCGGCAGCGCGGTCAGCGAGCCGGTCTTGCCCTCGACTTCACCCTTGGTGAAGGCTTCGACGTACTCGGCGTTGACGCGGGCGGCGCGTTCCAGCAGGCGGCTGTGGAGATAGAACACGTCGCCGGGGAAGGCTTCGCGGCCCGGGGGACGGCGCAGCAGCAGCGAGACCTGGCGGTAGGCGACGGCCTGCTTGGACAGGTCGTCGTACACGATCAGCGCGTCTTGGCCGCGATCGCGGAAGTACTCGCCCATCGTGCAGCCGGAGTAGGCCGACACGTACTGCATGGCGGCGGACTCGGACGACGAGGCGGCGACGACGATGGTGTATTCCATCGCGCCGGCGGCTTCCAGGGCGCGCACGACGTTCTTGATCGACGAAGCCTTCTGGCCGATCGCGACGTACACGCAGGTCATGTTCTGACCCTTCTGGTTGATGATCGCGTCGATCGCCACGGCGGTCTTGCCGGTCTGGCGGTCGCCGATGATCAGCTCGCGCTGGCCACGGCCGACGGGCACCATCGAGTCGATCGACTTCAGGCCGGTCTGCACCGGCTGGTCGACGGACTGGCGCGCGATCACGCCCGGGGCGACCTTCTCGATGACGTCGGTCATCTTGGCGTTGATCGGGCCCTTGCCGTCGATCGGCTGACCCAGCGCGTTCACGACGCGGCCGATCAGCTCGGGGCCGACCGGCACTTCCAGGATGCGGCCGGTGCACTTGACGGTGTCGCCTTCGACGATGTGCTCGTAGGCGCCCAGGATCACGGCGCCGACGGAGTCGCGCTCGAGGTTCAGGGCCAGACCGAAGGTCTGCGAGCCGTCGGCGGCGGCCGGGAACTCCAGCATTTCGCCTTGCATCACGTCGGACAGGCCGTGCACGCGCACGATGCCGTCGGACACGGACACCACGGTGCCCTGGTTGCGCACGTCGGTGGACGCGCCAAGGCCTTCGATGCGGCTCTTGATCAGTTCGGAAATTTCAGCGGGATTCAGTTGCATTGCTTGCTCCCAACGGCATCCCGCCGAAGCGGGACACCAGGGTGAATCGGGGGGATCTTGGCAGTCGGGACTGGTGCCTGAGGCCGGGGCCTCAAGCGCTCAGCGCCACTTTCATGCGTTCCAGGCGGGCCTTCACCGAGGTGTCCAGCACCTCGTCGCCGACCACCACACGGATACCGCCGATCAGGCCAGGCTCCAGCTCAACATGGGCTTGCAGCTTGCGACCGAAGCGCTTCTCCAGCGACGCGACCACGTCGGCCAGCTGGGCCGGCTCGATCGGGTACGCGCTGTAGATGTGCGCATCGGACACGCCGGAAGCGGCGTTGGCCAGTTCGTGGAACTGCTGGACCATCGCCGGCAGCGCCGACAGGCGGCCGTTGGCGATCACCTCGCGCAGGAAGTTCTGCACGCCAGGCTGCAGCGTCTGCTTGCTGGCCGCCGACATGACCTGGAACACCTGCTCGGTGCCCACCTTCGGGTCTTCGGCGAACTGGCGCAGCTGGCTGTCGCCGGCGACGAGCGCCAGCGCGGCAAGCTGCTCGTTCCAGGCCTTCAGGTCCTGGGAGGACGCGACCTGGAACAGCGCTTCAGCGTAGGGACGGGCAATGGTTGCGAGTTCAGCCATGATTACAGCTCCGTCTTGAGACGGTTCAGCAATTCGGCGTGCACGCTGGCATTGACCTCGCGCTGCAGGATTTGCTCGGCGCCCTTGACGGCCAGCGCGGCGACCTGCTCGCGCAGGGCCTCGCGGGCACGCACCGACTGCTGCTCGGCTTCAGCCTTGGCAGCGGCGATGATCTTGGCAGCCTCGTCTTCCGCGCGCTTCTTCGCCTCGTCCACGATCGCCACGCCGCGCTTCTCAGCGTCGGACAGCAGCTTGGTGGTTTCGTTGCGGGTCTGCGCCAGTTGCTCGTCGACCTTCTTGTTGGCGTTGGCCAGTTCGGCCTTCGCCTGGTCGGCGGCAGCCAGGCCAGTGCGGATCTTGTCCGCGCGTTCGTCCAGCGCCTTGACGATCGGCGGCCAGATGAACTTCATCGTCACGAACACGAGGACGATGAACGGGATCCACTGAATGAACAGGCTAGCGTTGATATTCACGGCACGATCCTTTCAGACGTGAAAGGGGCGTGGCGGATTAACGCAGCACGAACGGATTGGCGAAGGCGAACAGCAGGGCGATGGCGACGCCGATCAGGAACGCGGCGTCGATCAGGCCGGCCAGAATGAACATCTTGGTTTGCAGTTCATTCATCAGCTCGGGTTGACGGGCCGAGGACTCCAGGAACTTGCCGCCCATCAGCGCGATGCCGATGGAAGCGCCGATCGCGCCCAGACCAACGATGATGCCGCAAGCCAGAGCGACCAGACCGAGGATGTTTTCCATGTTTTGCTCCTGAGAGAGTTAGATAAAAAGGAAAGGGAAAAGGAATCGGGAAATCGAAGGATCGTGACTGTCCGGCCGGATCAGTGCGCGTCGTGCGCCTGGCCCAGGTAGATCAGCGTCAGCATCATGAAGATGAAGGCCTGCAGCGTGATCACCAGGATGTGGAACAGCGTCCAGACCGTGCCGGCGATGACGTGGCCGATGGCCAGGCCGATGCCGGTGCCGGTCAGGGCCCAGCCGCCGCCCATCAGGGCGATCAGCATGAACACGAGTTCGCCGGCGAACATGTTGCCGAACAGTCGCATGCCATGAGACACCGTCTTGGCGATGAACTCGATGACCTGCATGAGGAAGTTGAACGGCCACAGGGCCCAGTGGTCGCCGAACGGCGCCGAGATCAGCTCATGGGCCCAGCCGCCCAGGCCCTTGATCTTGATGTTGTAGAAGAAGCACAGCAGCAGCACGCCGGTGGACAGGCCGAGCGTCGTCGACAGGTCCGCGGTCGGGACGACGCGCATGTAGGCGTGGTGGGCATCATGGCCGGTGGAGGCGACATAGCCGGTCCACAGCGAGGGCAGCCAGTCGACCGGCAGCATGTCCATGGCATTCATGAAGAAGATCCACATGAACACGGTCAGCGCGACCGGGCCGACGAGCCGGCGGCTCTTCTCGTTGTGGATCAGCGCCTTGGCCTGGTTGTCGACCATCTCGACCAGGATCTCGACGGCGGCCTGGAAGCGGCCGGGGACGCCGGCATGCGCCTTGCGTGCGGCACGCCACAGGAAGAACAGCGCGATCAGTCCGAGGACCGAGGTGTACAGCAGCGAGTCGAAGTTGAAGACGTTGAAGTCGACGATGCTCGTCTGCTTGACGTCCTCGAATTGGAAATTCTTTTGCCAGTGCTGCAAGTGGTGGGTGATGTATTCACCCGAGGTCGGCGCGTGTCCTTCTGCTGCCATGGTTGCTTTCCGATGCTATTTTTTGAATCGACCCCGCCGAAGCAGGGCCAGCCAATTTGCCTTCAGGGTCACGACCAGGGTCGACAGCAGCGCTGCCCAACTCAAGGCCTTGAACCCCACGGCGACCGCCACCAGGATGGCGACCGCCAGAATGATCTTGATCAGCTCCCACACCATGAACGACAGCACCGCGGTGCCGCCGCCCATCGCCGGGCGCCGGGTCATGCCCCACGCCATCAGGGCGTTCGGCACGACCACCGAGACGGCACCGAACAGCGCCGACCAGGTTTTGTCGCCCTCCAGGGACAGCAGTCCCCACAGCGCGACCATCACGGCCCCCGCCGCCGCCTGCCAGGTCAACAACGACCAGGCCGACACCACCGGAAGCCGGGCTCGCAAGTCCTGGGCTTGTTCTCGCGTCAGGGGCTTGAAAGCCGCTTCGTCGCCCGTATCTCCCTCGATTCCATCGTCCCAGGGATCCTGGCTGGCGGTGCCTGGGGCGTTCGTTTGAACGCGCCTGGGCGGCTCGGCGGGCGGCGCATCGGGTGCGCGCGCAGGATCGGGGTTCACGGCGTCGGGGGGCGAGCGGCAAAACCACGGGATTATAGGGGTACTGGCCTGACAGACCCTTAACAGCCCGAGTCGCCGGCCCATCCGCCTCAACTTGACAGCCTGTGCGAAGCGCGCATAGGACCGTGCCGCGCCCTGTTCATGGGGGCTGGACGCTTGGAACGCCCCGTCCCGGCGCTCCGGCGCGCGAGGTGCGCGCGCAACACCTGCCCCCTGGACCGCGCTCGGGATTGCGTTCAGTCCGCGCGGGCCGTGCCGCAAGTCATGTGGCGACGACCGGTTCAGCCCGGCCAGCGGGCGAACCGCACCGGCAATCCGGCCACCGGCACCCGCATCTTGAGCACGCAGCCGGCCCAAGGTTGTGCGGCGAGCTCGGCCTCGCTGCGCTTTTCCCGTGCGGTGGTGATGAAAATGGTGCGCAGGTCCGCGCCGCCGAAGGCCGGCATCGTCGCGCAGCGCACCGGCAGCTCGACGCGCGTGAGCACCTCGCCCGCGGGCGACAGCCGCAGCAGTTGCTGCCCTTCCATCATCGCGACCCAGTAGCCGCCCTCGACGTCGACCGCCGCGCCATCCGGCCGGCCGCCGTAGGTGTCCAGCGGCTGGTCCGCGCCGCGCGGCTCGAAGCGCGCGAACGGTTCGCGCTCGCCGAGCGCGCCGGTCTCCGCGTCGAAGCGCATCCGGTAGATCTCGTGGGCCTTGGTGTCGGACCAGTACATCGTGCCGCCGTCCGGGCTCCAGCCCAGGCCGTTGGACGTGGTGATGCCGTCCTTCATCGCGACGAAGGCGCCATCGCGCAGGCAGTACAGCGCCGACACCGGCTGGCGCGCGTCGTCGATCGTGCCGACCCAGAGCCGCCCTTTCGCGTCGGCCTTGCCGTCGTTGAAACGCCGCTTGGACGCGTCATAGGGGGGATCGAGGAGCTTCTCGTACGCGCCGGTGGCCGGATCGAAGCGCCACAGCCCGTTGCGCTGCGGGATCAGCAGTCCGCCGCCTTCCAGCGGCACGACGCAGCCGGGCTCGTCATTGAGCGCCCAGCGGGTGGGCGCCCCGGCGCCGTTGTCGAGCCGGAACAACGCCTTGCCCGGGATGTCGACGTAATAGAGGCATTGCTCTACCGGATGCCAGAACGGCGATTCGCCCAACAGCGCCGGCGTCGTCGACGCGGGCTCGAGGCGGAAATGCTCGTCCGGGGACGCGGGGATCGAGGCGGAGGCTTGCGGCGAGGTCATCCCGCGATGCTATGCCGGTAACCCGGCGAAACCGGATGCCCCCGCGGCGATCAGGCCAGGTCGACCTTCAGGTAATGCGCGCCGGCGATCGGGTTGAAGTAGTACGGCGGGATTTCCTCGAAGCCCAGGCTCTCGTACAGGCCGCGCGCGGCTTCCATGTCGTCCAGGGTGTCCAGCAGCATGCTGGAGTAGCCGGCGCCGGTGGCGCGGTCGATCAGCGCCTGCGCCATCGTGCGGCCCAGGCCGAAGCGGCGGAACGCGGGGCGGATGAACAGGCGCTTCATCTCGCAGGCGTTGGCGTAGTCCGAATCGGCCATCGGCCGGAAGCCGCCGCAACCGGCGACCTGGCCGTCGACCAGCGCCAGCAGCATCGCGCCTTGCGGCGCGTCGTATTCGCCGGGCAGCGAGGCCAGTTCCTGCTCGAAGTTCTGGAAGTCCAGGTCGATGTCCAGGGTCTGCGCGTATTCGCGCATGATCGCGCGCGCTTCTTCCCACATCGTGGGTGAATCGGGGCAGATCAGTCGTATCTCAGGGGTATCCACAGCGGGCGAGTGTAGCGAGCGGGGAATTGGCGGCAAGGCGCGCGTCTAGGGACCCGCCTCCACGCGCGGCCGTTCAGGGCCCGGCGGCGGGGCCGTGCGCGGCGAAGCCGGGACGTCGCGAGAGCCGTTCGAGCCAGGCCTGGACGGCGGGAAGCTCGACATGCGGGATCGGCGCGGCGCGCCAGCGATGGGCCGACAGGCCGAGCACCACGTCGGCCAGCGTGAAGGCGTCGCCCAGCACGAACGGGCCGCCCGAGCGCGCGAGCTGCCTGTCGAGCATCGCCATGTGGCGGTTCCAGTTCGCGATGCTGGCCTCGATCTGCGCCGGATCCTGGTGCAGCGCGCTCTTGCGCACCGTGGCCATGAACGCGTAGCGCCAGCTGTTGTTGAGCTCGCCGCCCTGCCAATCCATCCACATCTCGACCAGCGCCCGGCGCCGCGGCGCCTCGGGCAGCAGGTCGTCACGGCCTTCGCGGCGGGCGAGGTAGCGGCAGATGCTGTTGCTCTCCCACATCGAGAAGGCGGCCCCGTCCGCGGCCGCATCGGCATCGATCAGCACCGGCATCATCGCGTTCGGGTTGAGCGCGCGGAACGCGTCGGCCTTCACGTCGACGTCCTCGCGCGCCAGGTCCAGGCCCAGCTCGACGCCGGTCCACAGCACCTTGCGCACGTTGATTGACGCCGCGCGTCCGAGCACGCGCAGCCCGCTCATGCCGCGGGCGCGGAGGCGGCGTCGCTCGCGAAGCCGAGCACCACGCGCCGCGTCTTCGCCGACTTCTTCTCGATCTTCGTGACGACCACCGCGCCGATCTCGGCGGTGTTGGCCACGTGCGTGCCGCCGCAGGGCTGCAGGTCCACGCCGTCGATCTTGAGCACCCGCACGCGGCCCGAACCGCGCGGCGGCTGCACGCTCATGCTGCGCACCAGGCCGGGGTTGGCGTCGAGGTCCTCGTCGCTGATCCAGCTGTGGCTGACCGGATGCGCCTCGGCGACCAGCCGGGCGATGCCCGCGGTCAACGCGTCCTTGTCGAGCGCGTCGGTCATGTGGAAATCGAGCCGCGCGTAGCCGGCGGTGATCGAGCAGCCGTCCACCGGATGCGGCACCAGCGCGCACAGCAGGTGCGTCGCGGTGTGGAAACGCATGTGGGCATGGCGGCGCGACCAGTCGATGCGCGCGGTCACCGGCAGGCCACCGCCCAGGGCGTCCAGGCCGCCCAGGTCCTGTTCCGGCGCGGGCAGGTGCAGGATCTCGCCGCCCTCGCCCTTGCGGGTGTCGGCGATGCGGATCTCGCGGCCGCCGGGCAGCGTCAGCGTGCCGGCGTCGCCGGCCTGCCCGCCGCCTTGCGGATAGAACACCGTGCGGTCCAGCAGCAGGCCGCGCTCGTCGGCGCGCAGCAGCATGGCCTCGCACTCGCGCAACTGCGCGTCCTCGCGGAACAGGTCCTGGGTGCTCATCGAGGCAGGACGTCGTCGAGGTCGCCGGACTGCGTCGGCTCGTCGGACAAGACGCCCTCGATCGCCTCCAGCTCGACCGTGCCCTTGGGCGTCGAGAGCTCGGCGCGCAGGCCGTCGCGGGCCTCGAAGCCGAGCAGTTGCACGCCGCTCTCGGGCAGCTTGTCGGTCGGATGGGCGTCGCCCTTCCATTCGATCGGCACCGGCAGGCGCTCCTTGCGCAGCCGGCGGCCGTCCTCGCGCAGCGCGATGCGCCAGCTCAGGTCGCCGCGCGCGGCCTCGACCGCCTCGCCGGCGTCGATGCCCTCGCTCTGCCAGATGGCCAGCGTCGCGTCCAGGTTCGGCACCCGCGCGACCCAGTGCAGCAGCGCCGGGCCGTCCTTCAGCCGGTCGCGCACGGCGGGCTGGTCCAGGTCGAACCAGCGCGGCCGGCCGGGATCCGGGGCCTCGGGGTCGATGGCGATGATTTCCAGGTAGCACCGCGGATAGGCCGGCGGCGCGCTGATGTTCAGCAGCAGGTTGTGCGTGCCCATCAGCGCATGGCGTCCGCCGGGCTGGGGCGCGACGCCGAGGACGCGTTCGCACCAGGCGCGGCCCTCCTCCAGCGTGTTCGCGGCGACAACGAGATGATCGACTTCCATGTTCATGGCTTCACAACCTCACCTGACCGTGGATCAACGGCGTGACATCGCCGCCAATCCAGCAATGTCCGCCCTCGCGTGCGACGTGGACCCGGCCGGCGCGCCCGAGGGCGGCGCCCTGGGCGGCCACATAGCGATCGGGCGCCAGACCGGCGCCCTGCAGCCATAGTGCCAGACCCGCGTTGAGGCTGCCCGTCACCGGGTCTTCCGTGACACCGATGTCGGGCACGAAGGCCCGGACCTCGAACTGCTGCGGCGACCCCGCCGGATAGGCGCCGACGACGCCGAGCTTGAGCCCCGCCATCGCCACGAAGTCCGGCTGCAGGCGCAGCACCGCCTCCGCCGACGACAGCCGCGCGGCCATCCACTGCGGACCGTTGTCGACCCAGACCAGGTCGAGCAGGTCCGGCTCGGCGATGCGCAGCGCCTTCAGCGCCTGGGCGCGCAGCGCGGGCTCGACCGGCCCTTCGCGGCGCAGCGGCGGCGCCGCGAACGCGAGCCTGCCACCGTCGCGGCGGATGCGAACGAGGCCGATCGCGCATTCCTGGACCACCTCGCCGGGCTGCTTCGGATCGCCGCCGGCGGCCAGCCAGGCGTGGGCGGAGCCCAGCGTCGGATGGCCCGCGAACGGCAGCTCGCCACCGGGCGTGAAGATGCGCACCCGGTAGTCGGCGGCCGGATCGGTCGGCGGCAGCAGGAAGGTCGTTTCCGACAGGTTGGTCCACTGCGCGAAGGCGGCCATCGTGGCCTCGTCCAGGCCCGCGCCGTCGACGACGACGGCCAGCGGGTTGCCCTTCAGGGCCTCGGCGGTGAAGACATCGACCTGGACGAATCGGCGGAGTTCGGACATCGGGAACCTCGTGGCGGCAGGGCGAAGTCGACCGCGCCCGGCTGACGGGGCGGTGACGGTGCCAGGAACAGGGGACACGCCGGGCGGCTGGGCCCGGCGCGGGCATCACGCGATCAACGCGCGCGACGCGCGGCCGGGGGGGCTCAGGGCGCGGTTTCGGCGGTGGTCAGCGCCAGCGCCTCGTGCAGCACGCGGCCGAGCTTGTCGACGCCTTCGGCGATCAGGTCCGGCGTCAGCGTCACGAAGGACAGGCGCAGCGTGCGCGGATCGGGCTGGTGCGCGTAGAACGCGGCGCCCGGCACGTAGGCGATGCCGGCGTCCACCGCGCGGGGCAGCAGGGCCATCGCGTCCAGGCCCTCGGGCAGGCGGATCCAGAAGAACATGCCGCCTTCCGGGGTCTGCCATTCGCAGCCCGGGGGCAGGCACTCGGCCAGCGCCTTGGCCATCGCGTCGCGGTTGGCCTTGTAGCGGGCGCGGATCTTGGGCACGTGCTCGTCCAGGAAGCCGCCCTTGATGACCTCGTGCACCACGCGCTGGTTGAAGCCCGGCGTGTGCAGGTCGGCGGCCTGCTTGGCCTGCAGCAGCTTCGGGTAGAGCTCGGTCGGGGCGACGATGTAGCCCAGGCGGAAGCCCGGCGTCAGCACCTTGGAGAACGACCCCAGGTACACGCTGCCCTCGGGCCACAGCGCGCTCAGCGACGGGGGCGCGGGCTGGTCGAACCACAGGTCGCCGTAGGGGTTGTCCTCGACGATCGGCACGCCGGCCTTGCGCGCGGCGGCGACGACCGCCTCGCGGCGCTGGGCGCTCATCACGCGGCCGGTCGGGTTCTGGTAGTTCGGCAGCAGGTAGGCGAAGCGGGTGCCCGGCGCGTCGTGCGGCAGCGCCTCGATCGCCGCGGGCAGCGGGCCCTCGTCGTCGCTGGCCAGGCTGGCGAAGATCGGCTCGTAGGGCGTGAAGGCCTGCAGCGCGCCGAGGTAGGTCGGCGTCTCGACGGCGACCGGCGCGCCGGCGTCGCACAGCAGCTTGCCCACCAGGTCCAGCCCCTGCTGCGATCCGCTGGTGATCAGCACCTGGTCCGGCGACACCTTCAGGCCCAGCGACGCGACCTTGGCCGCCACCCACTCGCGCAGCGGCGCGAAGCCCTCGCTGGCGGCGTACTGCAGCGCTTCCTTGGCGTTGTGGGTCAGCACGCGGTCGCAGGCGGTCTTGATGGCCTCGACCGGGAACGTGTCCGCGCTGGGCAGGCCGCCGGCCATCGACAGGATGCCTGGCTTCTCGGTGACCTTCAGGATCTCTCGGATGATGGACGGGTTCATGCGCGCGGCGCGGCGGGCTTGCGTCCAGGGACTGCGGTTCATGGGGGGTTGTCTCCGGTTGAGCGGCCCAGTCTAGTGCGTCGACCAGCACAGAACCAATACACTTGGCCATACCACCGCATCCTCTGTATCGGCATGGACAGCAGCACAGTGAACGCCGGCATGAGCGCCTCGTCGAGCGCGAATGTGGCACCGGTCGCCCTCTCCCGCAACGCCAGCCAGCCGCTGGCGCAACAGCTGGCGCAGCGCTTCGCGGCGCGGATCCAGCAGCGGCTGCTGCTGCCGGGCGCGCGGCTGCCCTCGGTGCGGGACTGCGCGCGGCACCACGGCGTGAGCCCCTACACGGTGGTCGCGGCCTATGACCAGCTGCTCGCCCAGGGCCTGCTGGAAGCCCGCAAGAAGCGAGGGTTTTTCGTTCGCGAAACCCGCGTGGTGCCGACGCGCGCGCCGGCCGTCGCCGAAATGCCGACGGCGTCGCCGCTGCCGCCGCCGGTCGACGCCAGCGCGCTGATCCGGGGCATGTTCCAGGCGGACGCGCGGCGCTCGCCGGGCCTGGGGACGCTGCCGGCGGAATGGCTGGACCTGGGGCTGCTGCAGTCGACGCTGCGCCGGCTGGCCGCCAACGCCGACGACGCCCTGCTCTCGGGCTATGGCGAGCCGCTGGGCGACGAGCGTCTGCGCCGCGCGCTGTCGCGGCGGCTGCTGGACATCGCCGTCCAGGCGGCGCCGGACCAGATCATGAGCACGGTGGGCGCCACGCACGGCCTGGACCTGATCACGCGGGCCTTCCTGGAACCGGGTGACGCGGTGCTGGTCGACGACCCGGGCTGGGCGATCGAGTACGCGCGGCTCTCGCAGGCCGGCATGCGGCTGCTGCCGGTGCCGCGCGGCGCGCAGGGACCGGACATGGCGGTGATGCGGCGGCTGATCGAGGAACACCGGCCGCGGATGTACGTGACGGTGTCGGTGCTGCACAACCCGACGGGCGCGACGCTGGACCTGGCGCACGCGCACCAGGTGCTGCAGCTGGCGCACGAGCACGACCTGCTCATCGTCGAGGACGACACCTACGCGCTGTTCGCGCCGAACCATGCGCCGCGCCTGGCGGCGCTGGACCAGCTGAGGCGGACGATCTACGTCTCGGGCTTCTCGAAGATGCTGTCGCCGGCCTGGCGGGTCGGCTTCGTCGCGGCGAGCCCGGACCGCATGGCGCGGCTGACCGAGCTGAAGCTGCTGGCCTCGCTGACGACCAGTCCGCTGATGGACCGCGCGGTGGCGCTGTGCCTGGAGCAGGGCCTGCTGCGCAAGCATGCGGAGCGGATCTCGGCGCGGCTCGTGGCGGCGCGGCAGCGCTGCGTGCGGCTGGTCGAGGACGCGGGCTGCCGCTTCGCCGCGACGCCGGCGGGGTTGTTCGGCTGGGTCGACGCGGGCGTGGATACGGAGCGGCTGGCGCCGGTGATGATGGACCAGGGCTGGCTGATCGCGCCGGGCATCCTGTTCAGCCCGACGCGCACGCCGGGCACGCTGATGCGGATCAACTTCGCGACCTCGCAGGATCCGAAGTTCTGGCAGGCGATGGCCCGGGCGCGCGAGGCGCTCAAGCGCTGAGCGCGCCGGCGCGATCGGGCGGCGCCCGGCGGTGACCGCGCGGCGGCTACAGTCGTCGCCCATGAACGCCACCACCTCCTCCCCCGCCGCGCTGGGCGCCGCGCTCGCCGACGCGTGGACCTCGGACACGCTGCTCGACGACACCGCCTGGTCGCTGCCCGACGAACCCGCGGCCTACGCGGCCCAGGCCGAACTGGCCCGGCGCCTGGACTGGCTGTCGCCCGGCCGGACGCAGTTCTGGAAATGCGGCGGGTCGTCGCGCGAGGGCGCACTGGGACATTCGCCGCTGCCGCCGATGCGCGCGCGCGAGGTCCGCGGCCTGCGCAACGGCGGTGATTTCAGCGACCTGGTCCTGATCGGCGCGGAGGCGGAGATCGCGCTGCGCGTCGGCCAGGACGTGACGCCGGAGATGGCGGCCGCGCTGGTGCCCGGCCAGGCCGAGCATCTGATCGACGCGATGTGCGTGGCCGTCGAATGGCTGGGATCGCGTTGGCAGCGGGGCCTGGCGACGGACAACCTGTTGCGGCTGGCGGATGCACAGACCCATGGCGCGCTGGCGCTGGGCCCGTGGCAGGCGTGGAAGCCGGGCCATGACTGGGCGAACCAGTCCTGCGAGCTGATCGTCGGCGACCAGCCGCCGATGGGCGGCATCGGCGGCCACGGCCTGAACGATCCGGCCTGGGTCGTCGCCGGATGGCTTCAGGAAGCGACGCGGACCGGCCTCACCGTGCCGGCGGGGAGTGTCGTGACGACGGGCTCCTGGCGCGTCGCCACGAAGCTGTCGAAGGGCGCGACGGTCACCGCGCGCTATCCGGGCCTGGGCGAACTCTCGGTCCGAACCTGATCCGGCGTCCTCGGTCGCAAAACCGTCGCAGGGCGGTGATGTAGCGGGGCGCGGACAGGGCTTGGGGGTCCTGGAGGGAGCCCCCATGCCCTGGCAGTGCCAAGCCCGGTGCTGGCAGTCCGGCAGGTCAGCCGATCACTTCGCCTCGAGCGCTTCCCAGCGCTCCATCAGCACGAGCAGCTCATCGTCGATCTCGGCGCTGCGGTTGGTCACTTCGCTGATCTTGGCGGCACCCTGCTGGTAGAGCTCGGTGCCGTTGAGCAGTGCCTGCAGGTGCTTCTGCTCGGTCTCGAGCGCGCCGATCCTGCCGGGGATCTCGTCGAGTTCCCGCTGTTCCTTGTAGCTGAGCTTGCGCTTGGTCGCGACCACCGGTGCCGCGGCCGCGGCCGGGGCGGGCGCGGGGGCCGGTGCCGCCGCGGCGACGGGCGCCTGACGCGCCTTCAGGTCGGCCGCCCGCTGGGACTGCTTGAGCCAGTCCTCGACGTCGCCTTCGTACTCGCGCCACTTGCCCTCGCCTTCGCTGACGATGGTGGAGGTCACGACGTTGTCGAGGAAGCGCCGGTCGTGGCTGACCAGGAACACGGTGCCGTCGTACTCGGCCAGCAGTTCCTCGAGCAGTTCCAGCGTCTCGATGTCGAGGTCGTTGGTCGGTTCGTCCAGCACCAGCACGTTGGCCGGGCGCGCGAACAGCCGGGCCAGCAGCAGCCGGTTGCGCTCGCCGCCGGACAGGCTGGACACCGGCGATTCGGCGCGAGCCGGCGAGAACAGGAAGTCGCCCAGGTAGCTCTTGACGTGCTTGCGCTGGTTGCCGATCTCGATCCACTCGCTGCCCGGGCTGATGGTGTCGGCCAGCGTCGCGTTCAGGTTGAGCGCGTCGCGCATCTGGTCGAAGTAGGCGACCGACATCTTGGTCCCCAGCCGCACGGTGCCGCTGTCGGGCGGCAGCTCGCCGAGGATCATCTTCAGCAGCGTCGTCTTGCCGGCGCCGTTCGGGCCGATCAGGCCGACCTTGTCGCCGCGCAGGATGGTGCCGGTGAACTTGTCGACGATGACGCGGTCGCCGAAGCGCTTGGAGACGTTCTCCAGCTCCGCGACGATCTTGCCGCTGGACTCGCCGGTGGCGATGTCCAGCCGCACCTTGCCCTGCACGTCGCGGCGGGCCGCGTGTTCGTTGCGCATCTCGTGCAGGCGCTGCACGCGGGCGACGCTGCGGGTGCGGCGGGCCTCGACACCCTTGCGGATCCAGATCTCCTCCTGCGCCAGCAGCTTGTCGAAGCGGGCGTTGGCCAGCGCCTCGTTCTCCAGCTCGTAGGCCTTGGCGGCCTGGAAGGCGGCGAAGTTGCCGGGATAGCCGCGCAACTGGCCGCGGTCGAGCTCGACGATGCGGTTGGCGACGTTGTCCAGGAAGGCGCGGTCGTGGGTGATCAGCAGCAGGGAGCCCTTGAAGCCGTTGAGCAGCTCCTCGAGCCAGCGGATCGCGTCCAGGTCCAGGTGGTTGGTGGGTTCGTCCAGCAGCAGCACGTCGGGCTGCGCGACCAGCGCGCGGGCCAGCGCGACGCGTTTCTTCAGGCCGCCGGAGAGTTCGCCGACCTTGCGCTGGCCGTCCAGGCCGAGGCGGTGCAGCGTCTCGTCGACGCGCTGTTCCCAGTTCCAGGCGCCGATCTGCTCGATGCGCTCCTGGACCCAGGCGAGGTCGTCGTTCTCGTCGTGGGCCTCGTAGCGCTCGCGCAGCGCCTTGGCCTCGGCGACGCCCTCGCTGACGACGTCGAAGATCGTCGCCTCGGGGCGGAGTTCGGGTTCCTGCGGGACGTAGACGCTGGTCAGGCCCTTCTCGAGCTGCAGCAGGCCGTCGTCGAGTTTCTCGATGCCGGCGAGGATCTTCAGCATCGAGGACTTGCCGGTGCCGTTGCGGCCGATCAGGCCGACGCGGTCGCCGGTTTCGAGGGAGAAATTCGCGCCGTCGAGCAGCGGCACGTGGCCGAAGGCGAGGTGGGCGTTGGAGAGGGAGAGGACAGCCATCGGGCGATTGTCCTCGATGGCTGAAACACCCCCTCACCCCGGCCCTCTCCCCCTCCCGGGGGCGAGGGGGTCGTTCAGGTGGCGTCGCGGGGCCTCACACCCAGACGCGGTAGGCCCAGAAAGCCTCGTCCTGGTCGACGCGCCGGCGCAGTTCCTCCGGGCTGAAACCGCTCAGGCGGCGGGTTTCCCGGCACAGGTGCGCCTGGTCCGCGTAGCCGTGGTCCTGGGCCAGCGCGCTCCAGATCACCTCGCCCTCGTCCTCCTGTTGCCGGCGCACGTCGTGGAACGCCGCCTCGGCGCGGCTGACCAGCCGCAGCGCGCGCAGGCTTTGGCCGCTCCATTGCTTGATGCGGCGTTCGGCCTGGCGGACGCTGCGGCCGTGGCCGGCGGCGATCGCGCGCAGCGCCAGGTGCTGCATCCAGCCGGCGTAACCGCGCGGCGCGGGGTCGTCCTCCCGCACGCGGTCGCGCACCGCGCGCCAGCGCGGCAGCAGGAAGTCCTCCAGCGTGCGGCGGGCCTCGTGTTCGTCGCGCGCGGCGAGCATCGCGGCGTCGAGCGCGCGCCAGTCCGGGTCGTCGAGGACCGACATCGGCAGCATCTGGTCCTTGAGCAGGCCGAGGTCGACACCGGTCAGCGCCTGCAGGGCCTCCGGCCGCATCGCGACCATGAAGACACGCGTGTCGGCGGTCGCCTGGAAACGCCGGGGACCACTGCGCGGGCCGCCGATCACCCCCGCCGGCAGC
This sequence comes from Mitsuaria sp. GD03876, assembly GCF_029840635.1. Classification (GTDB taxonomy): domain Bacteria; phylum Pseudomonadota; class Gammaproteobacteria; order Burkholderiales; family Burkholderiaceae_C; genus Roseateles. Next base: position 87,423 of record NZ_JAOCCU010000020.1, read on the forward strand.
CAGTCGCCCGGGGCGCCCTCGAGGGTCAGCTCGCGCACGCGGCCGGCGAGCGTCCAGCTCAGTCCGCACAGCGGCGTCGCGGGGAACCAGCTCTGGCACTGGGCGTCGCTGAGCGCGTGGCCCTGCGTGGCGGCGGCGGAGAGGTCGCGCCACAGGTAGGCGTAGAGGCAGCCGTCCAGCGCGCGCGGCGGGATGCGCAGTCGCGCGACGGTGGCGGGATGCAGCGGAGCGTCCATGGCGGCGCAGTCTAGGCGCCCTCGCCCGCGGCCGCGCGCCCGAGCGGCTTGTCCCCGTGGATGTCGCTTCGATTCAAGACGCCGGGCCGCGCCGCGCGGACGATCCGCCGCCATGAGCCACGTCCTTGCGATCCCCGACACCGTCCCCGGCCCGCGCCCGCGTTGGGCCGGGCTGCCCGAGGTCCTCTCGATGCGCCGCGACTACCTCGGCCATTTCCGGCGCTTGCAACAGCGCCACGGGGATGTGGTGCACCAGCGGCTGCTCGGGCTGGACGACTACAACTTCTTCCACCCGGACCATGTCCGCGAGCTGCTGATCGCCAGCCACGACGGGATGATCCGCTGGCAGCGCGCGACGCAGGTCTTCGCCGACGCCCACGGCCAGAGCGTGCTGGTGGCCGAGGGCCCGGCCTGGCAGCGCCAGCGCAAGCTGCTGCAGCCGGGGTTCTCGCCGCAGCGGGTGCAGGGCTTCGTGCCGCTGATGGTCGAGGCGTCGCGCCAGGCGCTCGACCGCGCGGTGCCGGCCGGCGCCGGGGCGGCCGAGGTCGACTTCGAAGGGCTGATGACGCTGCTGACGATGGACGTGATCCTCCAGACGCTGTTCGCCACCAGCGGCGTCGAACGCGGCGAGGCCTCGGCCGAGGCGGCCTGGGCGGTGCATGAACTGGGCCGCGTGGCGATGGGCGAGATGTACGTGCCGGTCAGCGCGCCGCTGTGGGCGCCGTGGAAACGCGGCAAGCGCCGCGCGCTGCAGGCGCTGGACGGACTGATCCGGGGGCATGTCGCGCGACGGCGCGCGGCGGAGCCGGCCGAAGCGGGCGGCGACCTGCTGGCGCTGCTGATGTCGCTGCGCGACGAGACCGGCCAGGGCCTCGACGACACCGCCTTGCGCGACGAGTGCATGACGACTTTCCTCGCCGGCCACGAGACGACAGCCGCGGCGCTCACCTGGTGGGGCTGGTGCATGGCCGCGCATCCGCAGGCGCAGCGGCGGGCGGCCGACGAAGTCGACGCGGTGCTCGGCGGACGCGCGCCGACGGCCGCGGACCTGACGCGCCTGTCGTGGCTGAGCCTGTGCATCAAGGAGACGCTGCGGCTGTACCCGCCAGCACCGGCGCTGTTCTCGCGCCAGGCGAGCGACACGCTGTCGATCGCGGGCCTGACGCTGCGGCGCGGCGCGCTGTTGCGCATCACGCCCGGCGTGATCCAGCGCGATCCGCGCTGGTTCGAGGATCCCGATGACTTCCGTCCCGAGCGCTTCGATCCGGCCAGCGGTCACGCCGAGATCCCGCGCGGCGCGTGGATGCCCTTCGGCGCGGGGCCGCGGGTGTGCCTGGGCAGCCACTTCGCGCTGACGGAGATCACGCTGGTCGCGGCGATGGTGCTGCAACGCTTCGGGCTCGGCGCGGTGCCCGACGCGCCACCGCCGGAGCCGGTGCTTCAGATCACGCTGCGGCCGAGGCATCCGTTGCGGCTGCGCCTGCTTCCGCGCTGAGGTCGTTCGCGCCACGTCGCGCCCAGGGGTCGACGCGGTGTTTCCCGCGCGCGCGGCGCTGTCCGCCCGCGCGGAATTTTTCATTCATGGACGCCCGGCGGTTCGCCCCCTAGGGTGCCGGGCATGAGCCCGTCACGCCCCCGCGCCGGCCGCCTCGGAGCCGGTCGCCATCGCGATCGTCTCCGTCAACCGCACGAAGCTCCCATCCGACAGCTGGATCCGCACCCAGCGCATCCGGCTGGGCAGGATCGGCATGTCCTGCTCGACCGCGGCGCCGGTGTCGAACTCGACCGCGGCCGGCTGCGGCTCGTACCAGCCCAGCGCGTCCAACCGTTCCTCCTGCGCCACGATCTCGGGCGTCGCGTAGCACCACAGCGCGCGGCCGATCAGCTCGGCGCGCGGCAGGCGGCAGTGGCGCTCGCGCGCGCTGGACATCGCCAGCAGCCGGTGGCTCAGGTCGCAGATCAGGTGGATGGGCACCGGCGCGCGCTCGACCAGGCGGCCGAGCTCGAAGTCCGCCGCGCTGTCCAGCCGCGCCGCCATCAGCCGGCGCAGCGCCTGCTGCTCGTCGAGCGAGGGCGCGACCAGGCCCGATTCCCAACGCGAGACCGTCGTCTGCGAGACGCCCAGTTCCAGCGCGACGGCGCCCTGCTTCAGGCGACGCAGCGAGCGCCACAGCCGCAGGCTGCGGCCGAGCTGGCGGGCATCGCAGGACAGCAGCGGCGAATCGTTCATGGCGATGAGAAGCGGACGGTGGGCAACGGGACGATGACGGCGGTCGCGGCCATGAGGATGGACGAATCGCGGAACACCGGCTCGCTCGGGCTCGGGCTCGGGCTCAAAGGATCGAGATGAGGATTGTCCTGTACTACCTGTGCGGCGTGTTCGCCGCGGCCCAATTGGGCAAGCTCGCGGCGCTGTCGCCGCCGATCGCGCGCGAGCTGCACCTCGGCCTGGCGGCGATGGCGGCATTGACCTCGCTGCTCGAGGTCTGCGGCGCGACGCTGGGCGGCGTGGCCGGGCACCGGCTGCCGCGTTTCGGATTGAAGCGCTCGTTGTCGATGGCGGTGCTGGCGCTGGCGATCGGCTCGGCGGGCGCGGCCTTCGCGCACGAGGTCGCGCTGCTCGCGGCGGCGCGGCTGGTGGAGAGCCTCGGTTACCTCGCGATCGTCGTGGCGGCCCCGGTGCTGATCGCCCGCGAGGCCGAAGGCCGTCGCCAGGCGGCGGCCATGGCGCTGTGGAGCACTTTCGTGCCGGTCGGCATGGCGCTGGGCGCCTGGGCCTATGCGCACGCCGCCGCCTGGACCGGCTGGCGCGCGGCGCAGGCGCTCAGCGTCGCGGGCGGGGTGGTCCTGTGGCTCGCGCTGCGGTCGGTGCCCGCCGACGCCGCCGGCGCGGCCGACGACGATCACCCGCCTCCCGGCAGGACCGGCGCGCGGTTGTGGGCGCTGGTCGCCGCGTTCGGCGCCTACGCGATCGCGGAGGTCGGCCTGCTCGCGCTGCTGCCCAGCCTGCTGACGCAAGGCGGCATGCCGTTGAGCGCCGCCGGCACCTGGACCGCCGCCGCGGCGCTGGCCAACGTGCCGGCCAGCGCGCTCGGCGCCTGGCTGCTGCGCCGCCATGGGGCGGCCTCGCGCGCGATCGCCGCGGGCATGGGGCTGTCGCTCGCGCTGTCCGGCGCGCTGTTCCTGGCCACGCTGCGCGACGGCGGCGCGGCGCCGCTGCAGGCGGCGCTGGCGATCGCGATCAACGCCGCCTCGGGCGTGTTCCCGAGCCTGGTCTTCGCGCTGCTGCCGCTGGCCGCGCGCACACCGCAGCGGCTGTCGCTCGCCAGCGGCCGGCTGACGCAGTTCGGCGCCTCGGGCGCGCTGCTCGGACCGCCGCTGATGGGCGCCGTCGTCGAGCGCTGGGGCTGGAGCGCCGCCGGCGGCCTGTCGCTCGCGCTGTCGCTGGCGGCGATCCCGCTGGCGCTCTTCGCGTGGCGGGGGCTGGCGCCTGCCGGCTCGCCCGGTGCGCGAATCGCCCCGTCCCCCCGGCCGCCCGGGCTTTCCCGCCTCGACCCCTGACGGACCCGGCGGCTAGCATCCGCCGCGCGCACGTGCGGGCCCTCACAACACCGCGTGCCGCCAGGGAGGATCCTCATGCGACAACGTCCATCGCGGTCGACGACCGCGTCGGCGCGCGCCGTGCTGGCCGCGCTCATGCCCGTCATGCTGGCCGGTCTGATGACCGCCTGCGGCGGCGGCGGAGGTGGCGGCGGCGACGCCGCGCCCCCGCCGGTCGAGACCGCCGCCCGCGACAAGCCGCTCGCGCTGTCGGCGGCCAACCTGCACGACGCCGCGTCCATCGCGGTCGGCTACGCGGGCACGGCGCTGTCGGTGGGACAGGCGACGGTGGACTGGCTCGCGTCGCTGGACGGCGCTCGCGCGACCAGCGCCTCCGGCACCTGCCGCAACGGCGGCAGCTTCACCCTGACGCTGAACGACCGCGATGCCAACAACCGCCCGAGCGCCGGCGACCGGCTCGACGTCGCGCTGACCGGCTGCTGGGTCGACGGGCTGGAGGACGTCTACACCGGCATGCTGTCGATCGACCTGGGCACGCCCGCGCCCGGCGCGCAATGGGCCGGCATCGTGACGGCGGGCGCCACGTTCGGTCCCATCGCCAGCGGCGGTGTCGGCGTGCGCCTGTCGGGGTCGCTCGCGTTCGACTACGCCACGACCGCCACGCTGCGCACGCTGCACGTCGGCAACGGCGCGACGCCGCTGTCCGTCATCGGCGCCGCCGGCGGCAAGACCGCCACCGATGTGCTGACCGGCCTCGACGTCCGGCGAGAACTCGACCGCGAAGGCGCCCGCAACCGGCTCTGGCTCGCGGTGACCGCCTCGAGCGACATCGTCGGCGGCCGCGTCGTTCTCGCGACGACGACACCGCTGGCCTCCTGGCTGAACGCCTTTCCCGACGCCGGCGAGCTGACGGTCACCGGTGCCGCCGGACAGGCCGCGAGGGCCACCGTGTCGACCAACGCGCTGAACTTCGCGATGGGGGCGGCCACGAGCTCCGAAGCGATCACCGAGCTGCTGCCGACCTTCGCCTTCTCCGCCAAGGGCCTGGCCGAGCCGAACGACAACGGGCTCTACGCGCTGAAGGCGCCCTTCGAGTCCTTCGGGCTGCTGCTGGTCCCAGGGGACACGGTCGATCCGTCGGGCACGCTGACCTGGCAGTACACGAAGCCGATCGCCGCGACCTCGGCATCGGACCTGACGCTGCTGCCCTCGGTCCCCAGTGGCCTCGATGCATGGGGCCGCGGCGCGATGAAGCTGAACTGGCAGGTCAAGGGCGCATGGATCACCGCGACACCCGCGGAACAGCTGGCACCCGGACAGGGGTACCAGCTGTCCAACTGGCCCTCCACCAACATGGTCGACTCGGCCGCGACCGCCACGCCGAAGGCGGAGACCGAACGCGCGCCGGCGCCGAACTGGAAGGGCACCGCCCGGGCGACGGTGTCGGCGAAGGCGACCAGCTCCGCCACCGCGCCGCTGACGGGCGCCTCGGCCATCGCGACGCTGGACGCCAGCGCCTCGACGGCGGCCAGCGGCGCGCCGGTCTATCTCTGGCGCCAGGTCTCCGGCCCCGCCCTGGCCTTCAGCGCCACGGACAAGGCCGTCGTGCAGGTCGGGCCGCAGGCGGCGGATTCCGGGCTGGCGGTCGTCGAACTGGAGGTCCGCAACGCCGCCGGCGACAAGGACCTGACGCGCCTGACGCTGCAAGTCTTCAACGGCGGCGCCGGCTACCTGCTGCGCAGCAAGCCCGCCGGCGCGGCCGCCTGGACCTCGCTCTACGCCGCGGCCGGCGGCTCGACCCACGTGACCTACCTGCCGGCCAGCGGCACGCTGGACCTGCTGATCGACAGCGGCCGGCTCCTGGTGGGCACCTCGCCCGCCAACTGGGCGACCGGCAGGAGCTTCGGCCTGCCGGCCAGCGGCAGCTACTTCTTCATCGCGCCGAGCCGCGGCGGTGCCTGCCTGGGCACGTCCACCATGACCATCCAGGTGCGGGACTTCAACCTGGCGGCGAACGGCTCGGTCGACCGCCTCGCGCTGGACCTCGACGAGAACTGCGATGGCCAGCACACGCTGGGCGAGCTGCGCTTCAACACCGCGGTGCCGGCGACGCCCTGACGCCGCCGGGCCCGCTCAATCGTCCGACGAGAACCCCGACGCCGCCACGATCGGTCCCCATTGCGCGCGTTCGGCGGCGAGCCGGCGCGCGTAGTCCGCCGGCGCCATCGACAGCGGCTCGAAGCCGAGCTTGGCCAGGCCCTCGACCACCTGCTTCTCGCGCAGCGCGACGCGCACCAGGTCGAAGACCTTGTCCACGATCGCGGCCGGCGTCTTCGGCGGCAGGAACAGGCCGTAGGTCTCCACGCCGATGATTCCCTTGAAGCCCTGTTCGCCGAAGGTCGGCACCTCGGGCGCGAAGCGCGAGCGCTCGTGGTCGGTGACGCCCAGGATGCGCAGCCGGCCGCTGGCCAGGTGCGGCAGGAAGTCGCCCAGAATGAAGCAGCCCGAGGCGATCTGCCCGCCCATCAGGTCCTGCAGCCCGGGCGCGGCGCCGCGGTACGGCACATGCGTCAGCGTGATGCCGGCGGCGCGCTTGAACTGGTCGCCGAGGAAATGCGGCATCGCGCCGGCGGCCGGCGTCGCGTAGGCGGATTGCTCCGGATGCGCCTTGGCCCAGGCGACGAAGTCGGCCAGCGTCTTCACCGTCGCCGGCACCATCGGCCCGACGCCGAAACCGCAGGTCGCGTTGGCGATCGGCGAGACCGCGATCGCGTCGCTGTCCGGCTTGTAGGCCAGCTTGCGATAGACATGCGGATAGATGGTGAACATCGACGACGGGCTCATCAGCAGCGTGCCGCCGTCGGGCGGCGCGTCCTTGAGCGCGCTCACCGCCAGGCGGCCGCCGGCACCCACGCGCTGCTCGACCAGCACCGTCTCCGCGAGCCGGCCGCGCCAGGCCTCGGCGACGCGGCGCGCGCTGACGTCGACCGAGCCCCCGGCCGGAAAACCGACCAGGATGCGCGGCATCGCCGCCGACTGCGCGCGCAGCGGTCCCGCCAGGCCCGCCAGCGCGGCCCCCAGCAGCAGGCCGGCGTCGCGGCGGGTGAAGGTCCGGTCGTCGTTCATCGCTTGTCTCCGTCGTTGTCGTTCGTGCCGGCGCGGGCGGCGGCGACCGCCGCCAGCCGCTCCAGATCCGCCTTCAGCGCCGCGGCGCGCTCGCCCAGGCCGGCCATCAGCGCCTGGTCGTGCGCGCGCACCTGGCGCTCCAGCGCGGTCAACCGCCGCTTGCCCGCCGCGGTCAGGAACAGGCCCCAGCTTCTTGCGTCCTCCGCGTCGTCGCGGCGTTCCACCCAGCCGCGACCGGTGAGCCAGTCGGTCAGGCGCAGCGCGCCGCTGCGATGCAGGCCCATCGCCTGCGCCAGCAGGCCCTGGCGCATGCCCGGGTTGCGGCCCACCAGCACCAGCGCCGCGAAGCGCTGCGGGCTGACGTCGGAGCCCGCGGTGGCGCGATAGAAGTCCAGGTAGAGCGCGTTCTGCGCGCGCCGCAGCGCGTAGCCGAGCAGCGCGTCGAGCACGCCGTAGTCCAGCCCGGGCACGGGCAGCAACGGGGCTTCGGGCGGTTCGGCGGCGGGCGCGGGCGTCTTGGTTCGGGTCATCGGGATCAGCTTAGAACCTGTTGCATAGCGCAACTATCTCGCTTACCCTGACCCGGAAGGATCGCGTCGATCCCCGATTTCATCGACTCCCCGGGAGACTCTGCATGGCCCTGGACATCCTGATCGCCGGCGGCGGCATCGGCGGACTGACGGCGGCGCTGGCGCTGCGCCGCGACGGACATCGCGTGACGGTCTGCGAGGCGGCGGCCGAGCTGCGGCCGCTGGGCGTGGGCATCAACCTGCTGCCGCACGCGGTGGCGGTGCTCGACGAGCTGGGCCTGCTGCCCGCGCTGCGGGCGATGGCGGTGCCGACCTCGGCGCTGATCTTCGCGAACCGGCACGGGCAGACGATCTACGAGGACCGGCGCGGGCTGGCGGGTGGCTACAGCCATCCGCAGTTCAGCGTGCACCGCGGCGAGCTGCAGCTGATGCTGTGGCGCGAGGCGGCCGAGCGCCTCGGCGCCGAACACCTGGTCAGCGGCTGGCGCATCACCGGCGCGCAGCTGGAGGGCGAGGCCGTCGTCGCGCAGGGCGTGGACGCGTCGGGCGCCGTCGTCGAGCGGCGCGCGGACCTGCTGATCGCGGCGGACGGCATCCATTCGGCGATCCGCCGGCAGCTCTACCCCGACGAGGGGCCGCCGCGCTGGAACGGGATGATGATGTGGCGCGGCACGTCGCTGGCGCGGCCGTTCCTCGACGGACGGACCATGGTGCAGGCGGGGCACCGGCGCGCGAAGTTCGTCGTTTATCCGATCGCGCCGCCGCGCGCGGACGGGCTGCAGCTGATCAACTGGATCTGCGACCGGCGCCTGAGGGAGGATGGCCTCGGCGGCGGGCTGACCGCGCCGGGACGCGAGGACTGGAGCAAGCCGGGATCGCTCGACGACCTGCTGCCGACCTTCGGCGACTGGCGCTTCCCGTGGCTGGACGTGCCGGGCGTGATCCAGGGCGCGACGCAGCTGCTGGAGTGGCCGATGGTGGACCGCGATCCGTTGCCGCGCTGGCGGCACGGGCGCATCACGCTGCTGGGCGACGCGGCGCACCCGATGTATCCGATCGGCTCCAACGGCGCGACGCAGGCGATCCTCGACGCGGCCGCGATCGCGCAGGCGCTGCGGGAGGAACCGCGCGTGGAGACGGCGCTGGCGGCCTACGAGGCCGAGCGCCGGCCGATGTGCGCGCGCATCGTCGAGCTCAACCGGCAGGAGGGGCTGGACTACATCCTCGACATGGTCGAGGAGCGCGCGCCGGAGGGCTTCGCGCGGCTGGAGGACGTGATCGATCCGGCGGAGGTGGATGCCTTCGTCAAGCGGTACAAGGCGGCGGCCGGGCATCGGCAGACGCCGGTCGCGCCGCCTGCGGCGTAGGGGCGGGAACCGCCCTCCTCGTCCCGGTCACCCAGGCGCCTTCGATTTGGGGCCGGGGCTCGATTTCACACGGATCGAGGTAGCAGACGCCCGGCATCGGTCTCCGAAAAATCGCCACCTTCCCTCACGACGTTGCAGGAGTGGCGAATGTCCTACATGCCTGTCGAGCAGCTGATGACCGCCGATGAATTCCTGGCCTGGCAGGACCGCCAGGAAGTGCCGCACGAGCTGCTTGGCGGGCTGTGTCACCCGGTGCCGGCGCGCGACCTGGTGTTCTTCCGCCTGCTCGTGAACCTGACGACCGCGATCACGAATGGATTGGGCGATGCCCCGTGGGCGACCTTCATGGGCGCCGATCCGCTGGTGGCCAATGCGTTCGACGTGCTCCGCCCGGACGCCTTCGTGGCCCGTGGCGTCGAGCGCTCGCCGCCGGTACTGGCCTGCTTGTTCACGACGACGGGTGGCGCCGTCGACGGCAGGCGCCTGGACGCGCTGCGACGCGTCGAGACGCTGCGGGAACTCGTGATCGTGGACCGCCAGGCGCGCGCCGTGACGGTGGAGCGCAGGGAGGCCCCTGGCACGTGGGTGCGAGTCCGCCATGAAGCCGGCGCAACGGTGCGCCTGAGCACGCTCGAGATCGCGTTCCCGGTGTCCGACGTCTTCGTCGGACTGGACGAGCCCGATCCGTCGCTGACCTTCGAGGCGTTCTGGGCCTGGGACCAGGCTCAGGTCGGCAAGCACGAGTTCCTGGACGGCCGGATCGTGGCGATGACTGGCGCCCGGGTGAACCACGGGACGACGTGCATGAACCTCGCCACGACCTTCCATCGCCACCTGGCAGGCACCCCGTGCCGCGTCTTCTCCGCCGACGCCGCCGTGCGGATCCCCTTGGCCTCGTCCCACTTCTATCCCGACGTCGTCGTCACCTGCGAATCGCTCTGCGCGGAACAGTGGTGGCTGGAGGCGCCGGTCCTGGTGATCGAGGTGCTGTCGATGTCGACCCAGCGCTACGACCGGACCGACAAGGCGCGGGCCTACTTTTGCCTGCCGTCCTTGCGCGAGTACGTGCTGGTCGACCATGTCCGCCGCCACATCGATCTTCATCGCCGGGAGGCCGACGGCAGCTGGTCCCGCCATCCCTCGATCGGCGACGCGCCGCTGCATTTGCAGTCCCTGGACCTGACCGTCCCCGCCGAGGTCATCTACGCGCACATGGCGCCCAGCGGTCAGGCCGCTGCGTGACCCGTCCCGCGTGCCTCGCGGCCGTCGCCGCAGGGGCGGGAACCGTCTACCTCGTTTCGGTCACCACGGCGCCCTGGATCCGGGGTCTCGAAGGGACTTCACGCTGATCGAGGTGAGAGACGACGAGGGTTGGAGTTCGAAGAATCACTGCTTCATTCACCACCGAATAGGAGCAATGAATGGCCTATGCATATTCGGACCGCCTGATGCCCTCCAAGCCGAAACCACCTCTCGTGCCGCCAGCCCGTGTCGTCGGAGCGCAGCCAACGCATCGGATCGATGCACCGTGGCTCGCCGTCGAGAAGCGCCTGGACGAGTTGGCCGCCCTGCCAGCCAACTGGAATGACGAAGGTTCACCACCGATCTCCGCGTCGGCCCTGCATGTCACCCGGCAGCTTCTGGCGCATCGTCGTCCGCTCATCGGATTGGGTGTCCTCTTCCCATCTCCCGATGGGGGCGTGCTGATCGAGTACGTCCGAGGCCATTGGGACCTCACCGTGGAGATCAACGCTGATGGCAGCCTGGAGATCTTCGGCTTCGAGATCGGCGGGACGCTCAAGTTGTATCCGCGCCCCTATCCCAGTCTCGACGCCGAGTTTCTCGATGTGCTCGATGCGATGGGAGGTCCAGGATGGCAATGAGGTTGAACGACGCGGACGAACTCCTGTTCCGGCAGATCCATCCTAGCGGGCTGGAGGCCGGATGCCCCTGCAGTTCCTGCTTCATGCCCTCGAAGTCGGACCTCGGTCAACTGTCGGTGGACCGCTCATCCATCACGACGGCCGAGGGCGCTCATCAGCTCTATACGTGCAATGGCAGGGCATCGGCAGCCGTCTACGGACTGACCGTCGCGGACTTTCTGGCGTGCGACATTCCGTGCTTCGAGGATCCCGTGCTCGGTCATCCGAGCCTGCCGGACAACCCTGCACATGCGCTGGCTGACTTCTCCAATCAATGCCGAACTCGGCAGCGAGTCGCGGCAAAGGAACTGAAACACCTGGCTGTCTCGCGTGGCCGCCTGTTCGATGCCTCATGAGCACTCGAAGCAGGCTTCTTTCGCGTCATCCTGATCTGTCACCGACACACCCGTGCCCTGAGAGAACACAGACCTGGCGCGCTCATGTCGCCCATCCCGTCCTCAACCACCTCGCCCAATCGTCGAACCCAGACGCCGCGGCCATCCGCGCCGCGGCCTCGTGGTCGTAGGGCACGCTGATCGACTCGACCCACCAGCCTTGCGACGTGCGCTCGATCACCGCGTAACGCGCATCCGGCGAGCCGTTCTCCGCGACGTAGTGGATCGGATGGTCGTCGTCCCAGGCTTGCAGGCCGACGCTGCCGGGATTCACCAGCCACTGGCCCCGCGCGCCGCGCATCGCGCGCGGCACGTGCGTGTGGCCGCAGCACACGACCGATGAACGCTCCTCGCCGAGGCGATCGGCCACCTCGGCCGCCGTCGCCATGCGCAGCCGCGGGCCGTCCTGCGTGTCGAGGAAGTACTCGATGTCCCGGCGCGGCGTGCCGTGGCACAGGAAAACCTCGTCGGTCAGTTGAAGGGTCTTGGGCAAGGACCGCAACCACCCCAGTTCCGCCTCGCCCAGCCGCTGCCGCGTGTGGCCGTCGGATCGTCCGCCGGGCTTCTCCGGCGTGATCGCCAGCAGTTGCCGCTCATGGTTGCCGGCGATCGTCGGCCAGCCTTCGGCCATCAGGTACTGCGCCGTTTCCAGCGGGCGCAGCGGCCCCGACAGGATGTCGCCCAGGTTGACGATCCGGTCCACCCCGCGTCGGCGGACGTCCGCCACCACCGCCTCGAGGGCCAGCAGGTTGCCGTGGATGTCGGACAGCAGGGCGATGCGCATGGCGGCCTTTCGGGTGGCGGCGCGGCGCCTGGCGATCAGCCAGGCAGTTGCCGCGCGTGATGCAGCAGGTGGTCGTCGATCACCGACGCGATGAAGTAGTAGCCGTGGTCATAGCCGTCGTGGCGACGCAGCGTCAGCGGCTGCCCCACCGACGCGCAGGCCGATTCCAACGCCTCCGGATACAGCTGCTCCGCGAGGAACTTGTCCGCCAGGCCCTGGTCGACCAGGATGCCCCGCGGATACGGCGCCCGCGACTGCGCCTGCATCAGCGCGCTCGCGTCATGCGCGGGCCAGGCGTCGCGGTCCTCGCCGAGGTAGCCAGTGAAAGCCTTCACGCCCCAGGGACAGCGGCTCGGCGCCGCGATCGGCGCGATCGCCGACACGGACGCGAACGCCCCTGGATGCCGCAGCGCCAGCGTCAGCGCGCCATGCCCGCCCATCGAATGCCCGGCGATGCCGGTCCTCGACGCGTCCAGTCCGAGCAACGCCTGCACCTGCGGGATCAGCTCCTTCATGAGGTAGCTCTCCATCCGCCAGTGCGTGGCCCACGGCGCCTCGGTCGCGTCCAGGTAGAAGCCCGCGCCGATGCCGAAGTCCCACGACGCGGTCGCGCCCGGCACGGCGCTCGCCGCGTCGCCGCGCGGGCTGGTGTCGGGCATCAGCAGCGCCAGCCCGAGCTCGGCGGCCCGGCGTTGCGCGCCGGCCTTCATCGTGAAGGTCTCCTCGGTGCAGGTCAGCCCCGCGAGGAACACCAGCAACCCCTTCGCCGCGCGCGCCCCGCCCGGCGGCAGGAACAGCGCGAAGCGCATCGGCAGGCCGATCTCGGCCGAGTCGTGGCGGTGGAAACGCTGCACGCCGCCGAAGGAGCCGTGCTCGCTGATCAGTTCGAAGCTCATGTCGATTCCCGAAGGCAGACGCGGCAAGGCGCGGCTCAGCGCGCCGCGGCCACCGCCGCCTCCAGCGCGTCGACGAACACCGCGCCGACGTCGAACCCGGTCTGCTGCATGATTTCCTGGAAGCAGGTCGGGCTGGTCACGTTGATCTCGGTCATCTTGTCGCCGATGACGTCCAGCCCCACCAGCAGCAGCCCGCGCGCGGCCAGCACCGGCGCCAGCGCCTCGGCGATGCGGCGGTCGTCGTCGGTCAGCGGCTGCGCCACGCCCTTGCCGCCGGCGGCCAGGTTGCCGCGCACCTCGGTCCCCTGCGGAATGCGCGCCAGCGAGTACGGCACCGGCGTCCCGCCGATCAGCAGGATGCGCTTGTCGCCCTTGACGATGTCCGGCACGAAGCGCTGCACCATCACCGACTGCGCGCCGTTCTTGTTCAGCGTCTCGATGATGCTGCCCAGGTTCAGCGCGTCGGCCTTGACGCGGAAGATGCCCATCCCGCCCATGCCGTCCAGCGGCTTGAGGATGATGTCCTGGTGTTCGGCATGGAAGGCCCGGATCGCCGCCGCCGAGCGCGTCACCAGCGTCGGGGTGATGAACTGCGGGAACTCCAGGATCGCCAGCTTCTCCGGGTGGTCGCGCAGCGCGGCCGGCTTGTTGAACACCCGCGCGCCCTCGCGCTCGGCCTGCTCCAGCAGGTGGGTGGCGTAGAAGAACTCCGAATCGAACGGCGGGTCCTTGCGCATCAGCACCGCGCCGGCGTCGGCCAGCGCCAGGTCTTGCGTCTCGGCGATCTCGTGCCAGACGTCCAGCTTCGTGCCGGCCTGGCTGGCGATGGCCTCCGGCGTCAGCGCCAGGCGCTTGGCCGCGTGCGCGGTCACCCGGCCGCCGCTGACCCACAGCAGGTCCGTCACCTCGCAGACCCACAGCTCATGGCCGCGCCGGGCGGCCTCGCGCATCATCGCGAAGGTGGAGTCCTTGTAGGTGTTGAACGCGGACAGCGGATCGGCGACGAACAGCAGTTTCATGAGGGGCTTTCGGCAGGAAGTCAGGCGGCCCTTCGGACAGGGCCATCGGCAGGACGATCGACGGATCCACCGGCGGGGGTGGTCACGACGTCTTCGGCTGAGCGCGGAAGTGTTGCACCAAAAGAGAAACCGCACCGGCGACCACGCCCCAGAACGCCGAGCCGATGCCCAGCAGGCTCAGCCCCGACAGCGTGACCAGGAAGGTCAGGATCGCGGCGTCGCGGTGGCGCTCGTCCTTCAGCGCCGCGGACAGGCCGCCGGCGATGGTGCCCAGCAGCGCCAGGCCCGCCACCGCGGCGATCAGCTCGCGCGGGAACGCCGTCAGCAGCCCGACGACCGCGCCGCCGGCCAGGCCGATCGCGAGGTAGAACACACCCGCCATCGCCGAGGCCATGTAGCGGCGGGCCGGATCCTCGTGCGCCTCGCGCCCCATGCAGATGGCGGCGGTGATCGCCGCGAGGTTGAAGGCGTAGCCGCCGAACGGCGCGAAGACGATCGACGCCAGGCCGGTGGTGGCGATGCTGGCCGAGACCGGCGTCTGGTAGCCCGAGGCGCGCTGCGCGGCGACGCCGGGCAGGTTCTGCGAGGCCATCGTGACCAGGAACAGCGGCAGCGCCACGCCGACCAGCGCGGTCACCGAGAAGCTGGGCGTGACCCACACCGGCGTCGCCCACTCCCAGACCACCGCCTCGAGGTGCAGCCGGCCCTGCGACGCGGCGACCGCGACGCCGGCCAGCAGCACCAGCGGCGTCGCGTAGCGGGGCAGGAAGCGACGCGCCAGCACGTAGGTCAGCGCCATCGTCAGCACCAGCGCGGGCGCGGTCTTCGTCGCCAGCACCGCGTCCAGCCCGAAACGCGCCAGCACCCCGGCCAGCAGCGCCGAGGCGATCGCGATGGGAATGCGGTCCATGATCCGTTCGAACCAGCGCGTGGCGCCGGCGACCAGGATCAGCGCGCCGCAGACGATGAAGGCGCCGACCGCCTCGGGCATCGACACGCCGGAGACGCCGGCCAGCAGCGCCGCGCCGGGCGTGGACCAGGCGGTCAGCACCGGCTGGCGGGTCCACAGCGACAGGCCCAGGCTGGTCAGCCCCATCCCCAGGCCCAGCGCCCAGATCCAGGAACTGGCCTGCGCCGGCGTGGCGCCGAGCGCCTGCGCCGCCTGGAACACGATGGCCACGGAGCTCGTGAAGCCCACGAGCACCGCGACGAAGCCCGCGACCACGGCGGACAGGGACAGGTCTTGCAGCCAGCGTTTCATGGACGCGGAGCTTACGTCGGTCTCAGATCTCGACCTTCGAGCCCAGTTCCACGATCCGGTTGGTCGGCAGGTGCAGGAAGTCCGCGGCCGCGGCCGCGTTGCGGTGCATCGACGCGAAGAGCTTCTCGCGCCACAGCGCCATGCCCGAGCCGATCGTCGGGATGACGATGTCGCGCGACAGGAAGTAGCTGGTCTCCATCTCGTCCAGGTGCACGCCGCGCTGCTCCAGCAGCTTGAGCGCGTCCGGCACGTCCGGCTCGTTCTTGAAGCCGAAGTGCAGCGTCACCTGCCAGCAGTCGTTGTCCAGGCTCTCGACCTCGCAGCGCTTCTCGAAGCCGATCCACGGCACCTCGTGGTGCCGGACGCTGACGAACAGGTTTTGCTCGTGCAGCACCTTGTTGTGCTTGAGGTTGTGCAGCAGCGCGTTGGGCGTCACGCCCTGCTCGGCCGACAGGAACACCGCGCTGCCCTGCACCCGCGTCGGCGGGTTGATGAAGACCGCCTCCAGGAAGCTCTTGAGGTCGATCGCGTCCTCGCGCAGCTTGTCCGACAGCAGCCGCCGGCCCTGCTTCCAGGTCAGCATCAGCGTGAACATGCCGAAGCCGATCAGCAGCGGGAACCAGCCGCCGTGCGCCACCTTCAGCAGGTTGGACGCCAGGAAGGTCGCGTCGATCAGGAAGAACGCGCCGGTGGCCACCACGCACAGCCACAGCGGGTAGCGCCAGCCGAAGCGGATCACGAAGAAGGTCATGACCGTGGTGATCGTCATGTCGATCGTCACCGCCACGCCGTAGGCGCCGGCCAGGCGGCTCGACGACTCGAAGAACGCCACCGCCACGACGACGAAGGCGAACAGGCCCCAGTTGACGAAGGGCACGTAGATCTGGCCGGTGTCGCGCACCGAGGTGTGGATGATGCGCATGCGCGGCAGCAGGCCCAGCTGCACCGCCTGCTTGGTCACCGAGAACGCCGCCGTGATCAGCGCCTGCGAGGCGACGACCGCCGCCAGCGTCGCCAGCGCGAACAGCGGGATTTCCGCCCAGCTCGGCGCAAGCAGGAAGAACGGGTTCTTGATCGCCTCGGGCCGGTCCAGCAGCAGCGCGCCCTGGCCGAAGTAGTTCAGCGTCAGCGCCGGCATCACGAAGCCGTACCACGCGATGCGGATCGGCTGCTTGCCGAAGTGGCCGAGGTCGGCGTAGAGCGCCTCGCCGCCGGTCACCACCAGCACCACCGCGCCCAGCGCGACGAAGGCGATCCAGCCGTAATGGGTGCAGAACTCGATCGCCCACATCGGGTTGATGGCCTGCAGCACATGCGGGTTGCCCACGATCTTGGGGATGCCCAGCAGCGCCAGCGAGGTGAACCACACCAGCATCACCGGCCCGAAGGCCTTGCCCACGCCGCCGGTGCCGAAGCGCTGCACCGCGAAGAGCCCCGCCAGCACCACCAGCGAGATCGGCACCACCGCGTCGTGGTACTGCGGCGCGTAGACCTCGATGCCCTCGACGGCCGAGAGCACCGTCATGGCCGGCGTGATCACCGCGTCGCCGAAGAAGATCGCCGTGCCGAAAAGGCCGACCAGCATCAGGCCGCGCCGCAGCGACGGTTTCTCGCGCACCGCGGTGGTGGCCAGCGCCAGCATCGCGATCAGGCCGCCCTCGCCGTTGTTGTCGGCGCGCAGGATCAGCAGCACGTACTTGAGGGAGACCACGATGGTCATGGTCCAGAACAGCAGCGACAGCACCCCGAGGATGTTGTCGTGCGTCATGGGGACGTGCGCGCCGTGGAAGACTTCCTTGAGCGCGTACAGGGGACTGGTGCCGATGTCGCCGTAGACGACACCGAGGGCGCCGATGGTCAGGCCGGCCAGGACGGTCGGCGAGCGGGGCGCGTGGTGTGAACTCACGAAAGCGCGAGCGGCCACAGGGGGGCCGCCGGAAGTCGAAAGCGCCTATTGTCTGCGCTTCATTGTGCGGTGCGTCAATGGGCACCTCCCGCCGTTGCGGGACCGGGGTTGACGCGCGGCGCCGGTTGCGCTTGGAGCCGGTTGCGATTGAAGCCGGGAATTCCACCCGAAACCGGTGGGAGCCCCTCCACGGGGGCCGGACACTGACCGCCCCAGAACCGCGGGGAGGTCCCGCGGAAACCGCCTTCGAGCATGTCCCTGCTTGCGCTGCCGCACTGCGTTGCCCGCTTCCTCCATCCCCACGACGACGGCGCCGCCGTCGCCGCCCGGCGGGTCGAACGCACCGCGGCCACCCTCCTCGACGAATTCCGGTGCACGGGCGCCCAGCTCGGCCACGCGCTGGACCGACAGCGCCGCCGGACCCGAGTAGCTCCGACCCCGGCCCTGCCCCGCCCCCAGGACCGGCGCGGACCGATCGGCCTGGTGATCGAGGCCGGCCCGGGTTACGGCATCCGGCTGGCGCAGGCCCACGCGCATGCCCGCCATCCCCGCGCCCCGCTCGTCTCGGTCGGCCTGATCGACGGCGCGATGGCGCCGCCGCAGCTGCATGACCTGCTCAAGCTGATCCGGGAGACCAAGCGGCGCGGCGAGGAGGTCCTGGTGCGCGCGCCCTTCGACTCATGGCTGGAGGAGACGCTCGCCGTCGCGGGCCGGGTGCTCGACGAGGCCGCCGCCGGCCGCCTCGCCTTCGATCACGAGGACACCCTGCTGCCGGCCTGCGCGGCGCTGGCGCCGCATGCCCGCTTCTCCGACAGGGACCTGGGCAGCCTGTGCGCGTTCCACTTCTACTGCCGCTGCCTGTTCCCCGCGTCGGAGACCCAGGCCAGTCCCGGGTCGACGCGGCGATGGGTGGCGGCGGAGGACGCCGTGCCTCAGGCGTAGTCCTCGGCGTCCGGGTCGGTGGTCTCGAGCTCGTAGCTGGCCGCGAGCATCGCCAGGCGGCCGATCACGCCGTACATGTAGAAGCGGTTGGGCGCGCTGGCGCCGGGCTTCTCGCCGGGCGCGGGCAGGTGCGACGAATGCGCGAAGGCCAGCGGCACGAAGCGCGAGCCCGGCGCGTTCAGGTTCTCGTCCTCGCCGCGGTCGGCGTGCACGCGGTAGAAGCCGCCGACGACGTAGCGGTCCATCATGTAGACGACCGGCTCGGCCACCGCCTCGTGGATGCGCTCGTGCGTGGCCACGCCTTCCTGCACCAGCACCTGCGACAGCGCCGGCACGCCTTCCAGCTTCGCGAGCTTGTCGCGCGCCTTGATGGCCAGCGCGTCCAGGTCCTTGGCGTCGCGGATCGTCATCACGCCCAGGCCGTGCGTGCCGGCGTCCGGCTTGACGACGACGAAGGGCTTCTCCGGGATGCCGTATTCCTTGTACTTGCGCCGCGTGCGCGTCAGCGTCGCGTCCACCTGCGCCTGCAGCGCGTCCAGCCCGGCGCCGGTGGCGAAGTCCAGCCCGTCCACCGCCACCGAGTGCGGATAGATCAGCCACGGGTCCATGCCCAGCAGCTTGGCGAATTTCTTGGACACCTCCTCGTAGGCGCGGAAGTGCTGGCTCTTGCGCCGCGCGGCCCAGCCCGCGTGCAGCGGCGGCAGCAGGTACTGCTCGTGCAGGTGGGTCAGCACGTCCGGCACGCCGGCCGACAGGTCGTCGTTGAGCAGGATGGTGCAGGGATCGAAGTCCTTGAGCATCAGCCGCGAGCGCTGGCGCACCAGCGGCTCCAGCGTCAGCGCGCCGCCGTCGGGCAGCGCCATCGTCGTGGGCTCCTTGACCGACTCGTCCAGCGAGCCCAGCCGCACGTTCAGCCCGGCCATCGAGAAGATGCGCACCAGCGTGGCCAGGTTGGACAGGTAGAAGCTGGAGCGGTTCTTCGCCTCCGGCACCAGCAGCAGGTTCTTGGCCTCGGGGCAGATCTTCTCGATCGCCGCCATCGCCGCCTGCACCGCCAGCGGCAGCATCTCGGGCGTCAGGTTGTTGAAGCCGCCCGGGAACAGGTTGGTGTCCACCGGCGCCAGCTTGAAGCCGGCGTTGCGCAGGTCGACGGAGCTGTAGAACGGGGGCGTGTGCTCCATCCACTCGAGCCGGAACCAGCGTTCGATCGCCGGCATCGACTCGAGCACGCGCTGCTCCAGTTCATTGATGGGCCCGGTCAGGGCGGTGATGAGGTGAGGGACCATGATGAGCGGCGCCTGGACAGCCTGTGGGGCGGGTCTTCTGATTCTAGGCACGCCCACATGAGGGTCATCCGCCCCATCTCAAGGGGGCCCCTCACCGGGTGCCGTACCCTCCCCCGCCGGGCGTGCGGATGACGAAGACGTCACCCGGCGCCATCTCGACCTGGCCGATGTGGCCCAGCGTCTCCACCCGGCCGTCGGCGCGCTCGACCCGGTTCTCCCCGACCGCCCCCGGCGCGCCGCCGGCCATGCCGAAGGCGCCGGCGGTCCGCCCGTTGCTGAGGATGGAGGCCGTCATCGGCGTCAGGAAGCGGACGCGGCGCTCGCCGCCCTCGCCGCCGTGCCAGCGGCCCGCGCCGGCCGAGCCCTGCCGGATCGCGTAGCTGTCCAGCCGCACCGGGAAGCGGAACTCCAGCACCTCCGGGTCGGTCAGCCGCGAGTTGGTCATGTGGGTCTGCACCACCGAGGTCCCGTCGAAGCCCGGCCCGGCGCCGGAGCCCCCGGAGATGGTCTCGTAGTACTGGTGGGTCGCGTCGCCGAAGGTGAAGTTGTTCATCGTGCACTGGCCGGCGGCCATCACGCCCAGCGCGCCGTACAGCGCGTTGGTCACGCACTGCGAGGTCTCGACGTTGCCCGCCACCACCGCCGCCGGGAAGCGCGGGTTGAGCATGCAGCCCTCGGGCACGATCACCTCGATCGGCTTGAGGCAGCCGGCGTTGAGCGGGATCGCGTCGTCCACCAGCGTGCGGAACACGTAGAGCACCGCCGCCATCGTGATCGACTTGGGCGCGTTGAAGTTGTTGGGCTGCTGCGCGCTGGTGCCGGTGAAGTCCACCCTCGCCCGGCGCGCCGCCGCGTCCACCGTCACCGCGACCTGGATGCGGGCGCCGTTGTCCAGCGGCAGCGTGAAGGCGCCGTCCTTGAGCACCGAGATCACCCGGCGCACCGATTCCTCGGCGTTGTCCTGCACGTGCTGCATGTAGGCCTCGACGGTGGCGCGGCCGAACTGGCCCACCATCGCCTGCAGCTCCTGCACACCCTTCTCGTTGGCCGCCACCTGCGCGCGCAGGTCGGCCAGGTTCTGCGCCGGATTGCGGCTCGGATGCGGGCCCGAGCGCAGCAGCGCGTGCAGCTCCGCCTCGCGCAGCCGGCCCTGCTCGACCAGCTGGAAGTTGTCGATCAGCACGCCCTCCTCGGTGATGTCGCGCGAGAACGGCGGCATCGAGCCCGGCGTGATGCCGCCGATGTCGGCATGGTGGCCGCGGCTGGCGACGAAGAAACCAGGCCGCGCGTCGTCCTCGTCCAGGAACACCGGCGTCACCACGGTGATGTCGGGCAGATGGGTGCCGCCGTGGTACGGGTCGTTGAGCACGTAGACGTCGCCCGGCTTCATCGCCGGGTTGCGGTCGATGACCGAGCGGATCGACTCGCTCATCGAGCCCAGGTGCACCGGCATGTGCGGCGCGTTGGCGATCAGCTGGCCCTGGGCGTCGAACAGCGCGCAGCTGAAGTCCAGCCGCTCCTTGATGTTGACCGAGTGCGCGGTGTTCTGGAGCCGCAGCCCCATCTGCTCGGCGATGTTCATGAACAGGTTGTTGAAGACCTCCAGCACGACCGGGTCGGCCTCGGTGCCCAGCGCGCGGCTGCGGGCGCGCTCGCGCACGCGGGTCAGCAGCAGGTCGCCGGAGGGCTGCAGCTCGGCCCGCCAGCCGGCGTCGACGACGGTGGTGGCGTTGCGCTCGGCCAGGATCGCCGGCCCGTCGATGCGGGCGCCGGCGCGCAGGTCCTCGCGGCGGTGCAGCTCGGCGTCGCGCCAGCCGGCCGGCTGGTCGTCGGCCAGGCAGTACATGCGCACGCGGTCGGCCGGCTCCGGACGGTGCGTGCTCGCGATCGCGGCCTCGGCCGGCGTGTCCAGCGACGCGCCGGCGGCCAGCGCCTCCACCGACACCGCCTCGATCACCAGCGCGCGGTCCGGCATCAGGAAGGCGAAGCGGCGGCGATAGCCCTGCTCGAAGGCCTCGCGGATCGCGGCGATCGCCGCGGGCGCGGCCTCGTCCAGCGGCAGCGGGCAGGTCAGCGCGGTGTCGGTCCCCTGGTAGCGGACCTGCGCCCGCGCCACCGTGCGCAACGCGCCGGCCGGCACGCCCTGCGAAGCGAGCTCGCCGCCCGCCTGCGCGGCCAGCGCGGCCGCGGTCTCGCGCGCGGCGGCCAGGCCGTCGGCATCGAGCGGGCGCTCGATCGAGGCCTCGCGCATCGCCGTCTGGTCCGCCAGGCCCATGCCGTAGGCGCTGAGCACGCCGGCGAACGGATGGGCCAGGATGCGCGTCATGCCCAGCGCGTCGGCCACCAGGCAGGCGGCCTGGCCGCCGGCGCCGCCGAAGCATTGCAGCGTGTAGCCGGTGACGTCGTAGCCGCGCGCCACCGAGATCCGCTTGATCGCGTTGGCCATCGCCCCGACGGCGATCTGCAGCGCGCCGGCGGCGGCGTCCTCCGCCGTCATCGGCTTGCCCGCCTCGGCCATCCGCGCGGCGAGTTCCGCGAAGCGCTGCTTCACCACCTCGCCGTCCAGCGGCTGGTCCGCGCCGGGGCCGAAGACCTTCGGGAAGTAAGCCGGCTGGATGCGCCCGAGCATCACGTTGGCATCGGTCGTCGCCAGCGGCCCGCCGCGGCGGTAGCTGGCGGGACCGGGATTGGCGCCCGCCGAGGCCGGCCCGACGCGCAGCCGCGCGCCGTCGAAGGCGATCACCGAGCCGCCGCCCGCCGCCACCGTGTGGATGCTCATCATCGGCGCGCGCATGCGCACGCCGGCGACCTCGGTGTCGAAGGCGCGCTCGAACTCGCCGGCGAAATGGCTGACGTCGGTCGAGGTGCCGCCCATGTCGAAGCCGATCACCTTGTCGTGGCCCGCGGCCTGCGCGGTGCGCACCATCCCGACGATGCCGCCGGCCGGGCCGCTCAGGATCGCGTCCTTGCCCTGGAAGCGCCGCGCCTCGGTCAGGCCGCCGGAGCTCTGCATGAAGAACAGCCGCACGCCCGGCATCTCGGCCGCGACCTGGTCGACGTAGCGGCGCAGGATCGGGCTCAGGTAGGCGTCGACGACGGTGGTGTCGCCGCGCGGGATCAGCTTCATCAGCGGGCTGACCTCGTGCGAGACCGAGACCTGCGTGAAACCGATGGCCAGCGCCAGCCGCTTGGCGGCGAGCTCATGGTCCGGCGCGCGCCAGCCGTGCAGGAACACGATCGCGCAGGCCCGCAGGCCGGTGTCGAAGGCCGCCTGCAACTCGCCGCGCAACGCCGCCTCGTCCAGCGGCACCAGCTCGATGCCGCCCGCGTCGACCCGCTCGTCGGCCTCGACGACACGCTCGTACAGCAGCTCGGGCAGCTGGATGTGGCGCTCGAACAGCCGGGGCCGCGCCTGCGTCGCGATCCGCAGCGCGTCGCGGAAACCGCGCGTCGTCACCAGCAGCGTGCGGTCGCCGCGACGCTCCAGCAGCGCGTTGGTCGCCACCGTCGTGCCCATCTTCACGCAGTCGACGCGGTCCGCGGTGATGCGCTCGCCCGGCTTCAGGTCCAGCAGGCGCCGGATGCCCTCGACCGCCGCGTCGCGGTAGTGCTCGGGGTTCTCGGACAGCAGCTTGAGCGTGCGCAGCGTGCCGTCCGGCGCGCGGCCGACCAGGTCGGTGAAGGTGCCGCCGCGGTCGATCCAGAACTGCCAGCGATCGGGACTAGGGGTGGCTTGCATCGTGAAATCCGGAAGTCGAGGGAAGGTCGGAAGCGAAGCGGAGGACGGGACTCAGGCGGCGGCCGGGGCGAGCTCGCGGCCGCGGGTCTCGGGCAGCGCCAGCGCCGCCACGATCACCAGCCCGTAGCACAGCGCCGCCATCCAGCCCAGCGTCTGCCCCAGCGGGTACTGGGTGCTGAAATGACCGATCAACGCGGGGCACGCGGCGCCGAGCGCCCGCCCGATGTTGTAGCAAAAGCCCTGGCCGGAGCCGCGCACGTCGCTGGGGAACAGCTCGGCCAGGAAGGCGCCCATGCCCGAGAAGATGCCCGACAGGAAGAAGCCCAGCGGGAAGCCGAGCACCAGCATCAGGCCGTCGGTGATCGGCATCTGCGTGTAGGCCAGCACCAGCACGCCGCCCATCAGCGCGAACAGCATGAAGCAGCGGCGCCGGCCGATCGCGTCGCACAGCCAGGCGCTGGTCAGGTAACCGGCGAAGGAGCCGGCGATCAGCACCAGCAGGTAGCCGCTGGTGCCCAGCACCGAGAGATGGCGTTCGGTCTTCAGGAAGGTCGGCAGCCAGGTCGTCACCGAGTAGTACGCGCCCTGCATGCCGGTGGCCAGCAGGCTGGCCAGCACCGTGTTGCGCAGCAGGTCCGGCGAGAAGATCCGCAGGAAGTTGGCGCGCTGGCCCTGCGCCTTGGCGCGCGCCTGCTCGGCCAGGTAGACCGGCGGTTCGTCGAGGTTGCGGCGGATGTACAGGATCAGCAGCGCGGGCAGGATGCCGATCCAGAACAGCACCTTCCAGGCGGTCTCCGGCGGCAGCACCGAGTACAGGCCCCAGAACGCCAGCGCCGAGGCGGCCCAGCCGATGGCCCAGCTGCTCTGCACCAGGCCGGCGGCCTTGCCGCGATGCTTGGCCTTGATCGTCTCGGCGATCAGCACCGAGCCCACCGCCCACTCGCCGCCCATGCCGAAGCCCTGCATCGCGCGGGTGAAGAACAGCTGCTCGAAGGAGGTGGTGAAGCCGCTCAGGAAGGTGAACAGCGCGAACCACAACACCGTCCACTGCAGCACGCGGACCCGGCCGAAACGGTCGGCGAGCACGCCGGCCGCCCAGCCGCCGACCGCCGAGGTCAGCAGCGCGCCGGTGGCGATCGCGCCGGCTTCCCCCTTGCTCATGCCCCACGCGGCGATCAGCGTCGGGATCAGGAAGGTGTAGATCATGTAGTCGAAGCCGTCGACGGCGTAGCCGGCGAAGGTCGCGGTGAGCGTGCGCCGCTCGGTCGGTGTCGTGTCTCGGAGCCACATGGTGTCGTCGTCTTTCTTCTCGGTCCGGCGCGGACGCCGGCGATGGGGGCGGAGACGGCCGCCGTCGTCTCTGTCGGCGGCCGGGACGGTACTGCGGGGAAGGAATCAGGCGGCGATCAGGTCGCGGTTGAGCAGGTCGGTCACCAGCATGTAGCCCGGCGCATGGGTGATGCAGAACGGCGGACGCGCCGTGGCGATCGCCGATTGCGGCGTCACGCCGCAGGCCCAGAACACCGGCAGCTCGCCGTCGCGGACCTCGACGGCATCGCCGTAGTCGGGCCGGTCGAGATCGCGGATGCCGATGCGCGACGGATCGCCCAGGTGCAGCGGCGCGCCGTGGACCTGCGGCAGCCGCGAGGTGATCTGCACCGCGCGGATCGCGTCGGCGGCGGTCATCGGACGCATCGAGACGACCGTCGGGCCGTGGAAGACGCCGGCGGGCTGGGTCTCGATGCTGGTGCGATACATCGCGACGTTGCGGCCCTGCTCGACATGGCGCAGCGGGATGCCCTCGGCCAGCAAGGCGTGCTCGAACGAGAACGAGCAGCCGATGACGAAGGCGACCAGGTCGTCGCGCCACCAGCGCGTCAGGTCGGTGGGCTCGTCGACGAGCACGCCGTCGCGCCAGACGCGGTAGCGCGGCACGTCGGTGCGCAGGTCCAGGTCGGCGCCGAGCGCCGCCAGCGTCGGGTCGCCCGGCTCGCTCACGCCCAGCAGCGGACAGGCCTTCGGGTTGAGCGCGCAGTAGCGGCGGAAGTCGTCGGCCAGCGCCGCCGGCAGGATCGCCAGGTTGCCCTGCACGTATTCCGCGGCCAGGCCGCTGGTGTGCCCGGCGAAACCGCCGTGGCGCGCGGCCAGGCGCACGTCGAGGGCGCTGGAGGCGGCATCGAGATCGAGGGAAGCGGTCGAGGAAGGCATGGCTGGATCGCGGGCTTGTCGCGCTGGCGAGCTGTCGATGCGGCGCATTGTGGGAGCCCGGCCGGGTCGCGATCCAACGCAAATTTTGCGCGTCGGCTCATCGATTTTTTCGATGAGCACAGCAGCCCTTCCGCTTAGCCGCGCGACGCCTCCGGCGCCATGCGGGCTTTCCCGGAAGCGCGCGCGCCGCGCTGGCGCGCCACGTAGTCCAGCGCCGACTCGAGCACCGTCTCGGTGAGCTGCGAACTCGGATCCTCCCGGTAGCTCGCATGGATGGGCAGCGCCACCAGGTCGGTGTCGCTGCGCAGCACCCGCAGCGACAGGCGCTTGGCCAGTTGCTCCGCCACCGCCACCGGTAGCGTCGCGATGCCGAAACCGCCCTCCACCAGCTGCACCATCGCCGAGATCGACGAGATCGCGTGCACCCGCGGCAGCGGCAGGCCCGACTCCTGGAACATCTGCAGCAGCGCCTGGTGCGGCTGCGAGCCGCGCTGGAAGGTCAACAGGTCGTGGCCCGCCAGGTCCGACAGGCCATAGCGCCGCTTCGTGTGCAGGTCCGCCCGGCCGACGAAACCCATCGGCATCGACGCCATCGCGCGCGTGCGGACGCCACCGGCATCGGCCGCCGGGATCGCCGCGAACACCAGGTCCTGCGCCCCCCGCCTCACCTGGTCCACCAGCACCGGCGAGGTCTCCACCGTCAGCTCCAGCTCGAAATCAGGATTGGCGGCACGCATCTCCTGCAACCACCCGGTCAGCCAGCTGTGCACGACCGACTCGATCGCCCCGATCCGCAGCACCACCGGCCGGCCCGCGCCGCCCGCGCCACCGCCCATCTCCTCCTTCACCTGGCGCTGCACCTCGAGCAAGCGCTGCGCCAGCGTGTGGAAACGCTGGCCCGCCACCGTCAGGCGAAATTGCTTGTCCCGGCGATCCAGCAGGACCACGCCCAACTCCTCCTCGAGCGAGGCGATGCGGCTCGACAACGCCGATTGCGTCAGGTGCAGCTTCTCCGCGGCGCGCGTCACGCTGCGCAGCGAAGCAGCCCAGTGGAAGGCTTCGACGAAACGGAGATTCATGGCGCGGGATTATGAAAGGCAAGAAAAAAGCCGCCCCGAAGGGCGGCTTGCATGCCTCGGCCAGGCGCGGGCTCTTCACGACGCGGGGGGCGTCCCTCCGGGAACCCCCCGCATCATTCCGGCCCCACCAACGCACGCTGTTCGCGGGCCTTGGCGTGCGGGCCTTGGCGTGCGGGCCCGGGTGTGCGGGCCTTGGCCTAGGGTCCCGGGCGTGCGAGCCCGGGCTTCGATCACTTGTGATACGCGGTCTCGCCGTGGGACGAGATGTCCAGGCCCTCGCGCTCTTCCTCTTCGGTGACGCGCAGACCGATGACCAGGTCGACGATCTTGAAGGCGATCACCGAGACGACGCCCGACCACACGATCGTCAGCACCACCGCCTTGAGCTGCGTCAGCACCTGCGAACCGATCGAGTAGGCATCCGGCGCGATGGCCGCGGCCGTCACCCAGTCGCCGACCGCCGACGGACCGCCCAGGCTCGGCGAGTTGAAGACGCCCGTCAGCAGCGCGCCGACGATGCCACCCACGCCGTGCACGCCGAACACGTCCAGCGAGTCGTCCGCGCCCAGCAGCTTCTTCAGGCCCGACACGCCCCACAGGCAGGCGAAACCAGCCACCAGGCCGATCACCAGGCCGCCGCCGATGCCGACGTTGCCCGCGGCCGGGGTGATCGCCACCAGGCCGGCCACCGCGCCCGACGCGGCACCCAGCATCGAGGCCTTGCCCTTGAGCAGCGCCTCGCCCACGCACCAGGCCAGCACCGCGGCGGCCGTCGCGAACAGCGTGTTGATGAAGGCCAGCGCGGCGAAGCCGTTGGCTTCCAGCGCGGAACCGGCGTTGAAGCCGAACCAGCCCACCCACAGCAGCGCGGCACCGACCATCGTCAGCGTCAGGCTGTGCGGCGTGAACGCCTCCTTGCCGTAGCCGATGCGCTTGCCGATCATGAAGGCGCCCACCAGGCCCGCGACCGCGGCGTTGATGTGCACCACCGTGCCGCCGGCGAAGTCCAGCGCGCCCCACTGCCAGATCAGGCCGGCCTTGCCGTTCATCTCGTCGACGACGGCAGCCGAGGTGTAGGCGTCCGGGCCCATCCAGAACCAGACCATGTGGGCCATCGGCGCGTAGCTGAAGGTGAACCACAGGACCATGAACAGCAGCACCGCGCTGAACTTGATGCGCTCGGCGAAGGCGCCCACGATCAGGCAGCAGGTGATGCCCGCGAAGGTCGCCTGGAAGGCCGCGAAGACCACTTCCGGAATCACCACGCCCTTGCTGAAGGTCGCCGCGTTGGCGAAGGTGCCCGCCGCGTTGTCCCAGATGCCCTTCATGAACAGGCGGTCGAAGCCGCCGATGAACTTGTTGCCCTCGGTGAACGCCAGGCTGTAGCCGTAGATGGCCCACAGCACCAGGATCAGCGAGAAGGTCACCATCACCTGCATCAGCACCGACAGCATGTTCTTGCTGCGGACCAGGCCGCCGTAGAACAGGGCCAGGCCGGGGACGGTCATGAGGATCACCAGCAGGGTGGAGACCATCATCCAGGTGGTGTCGCCC
>NZ_JAOCCU010000021.1 GCF_029840635.1 Mitsuaria sp. GD03876
AGAGCCCCCCCGGCACCGATCTCCATGGCGTGCACGGCATCCGCCGCCACGACTGGCTGCCGCTGCCCACGCTGCTCGGCTTCGCGCTGGCGGTGATCACGATCGTGGTCAGCGCGATGTTCTCGTGGCGCTCGCAGCAGGCGCAGTCCGACTCCGCCGACGCGATGGCCCGCACGCTGGTCGTGCAGGAGCAGATCCAGGCGCTGGGCTCGGCGATGAAGGACGCGGAGACCGGCCAGCGCGGCTACCTGATCACCGGCACGGACACCTACCTCGTGCCCTTCAACACCGCCCAGGTGACCATCCCCGCGGCCACCGAGCGGCTGCGCGCCAGCTTCCAGAACTACCGCCCGCAGCTCGGCCGGCTCGAGACCGCGGAACAGCTCTTCAAGGCCAAGCTGGCGGAGATGGAGGAGTCCATCGCCATGCGTCGCCGCGGCGAGACCGAGGCGGCGGTGAAGACGGTGCAGGGCGACCGCGGCCGCATCCTGATGGAGCGCATCCGCACCCTGCTGGGCGAGATGGAGCGCGAGGAACGCGACCGCGCCGGCGAGCGCCGCGCGCTGTGGGATGCCTCGGTGCAGCAGACGGTGATGGTGATCTGGGGCGGCTCGGCGCTGCTGCTCGTGCTGACGGCCGTGGCCGCGGTGCTGAGTTCGCGCGCCTACCGGGCCGCGAAGATCGAGGAATGGATCAAGGCCGGCCAGGCGGGCCTGGGCGTGGAGCTGCAGGGCGACCCGCACGTGGAGCGGCTGGCGGACATCGCCACCAGCTTCCTGGCCCGCTGGACCGAGGCGCGCGTCGGCGCCTTCTACGTCGCGCAGGACGACGGCACTTTCCTGCGGGTGGGCGGCTACGCGCTGCCGATCGCCGCGGACGGCGCGCCGCCGTCGGTGCGCGGCGGCGACACGCTGGTGGGCCAGGCGGTGCGCGACCGCCGGCCCTTGCATGTGACGGGGCTGCCGGCGGACTACCTGCCGGTGAGCTCGTCGCTGGGCCGCGGCGACGCGACCGAGCTGCTGATCGCGCCGGCGGGCGTGGACCGCCGCGTGCAATGCGTGATCGAGCTGGGTTACCTGCACCGCGTCGGCGAGGCGGAGCGCGAGCTGCTCGCCCGCGTCGCCGAGCCGATCGCGATGGCGCTGCGCTCGGCCAAGGACCGCAGCCGGCTGGAGGCGCTGCTCGAGGAAAGCCGCCGCCAGGCCGAGGAGCTGCAGATGCAGCAGGAGGAACTGCGCGCCTCCAACGAGGAGCTGGAGGAGCAGGGCAACGCGCTGCGCGATTCGCAGCTGCGGCTGGAGCGCCAGCAGACCGACCTGGAGGAGAGCAACACGCAGCTCGAGGAGCAGGCGCGGCAGCTGGAGCTGCAGCGCTCGGAGCTGACGCAGGCGCAGGCGCTGCTGACCGAGCGGGCCGAGGCGTTGGAGCGCTCCAACCAGTACAAGAGCGAGTTCCTGGCCAACATGAGCCACGAGCTGCGCACGCCGCTGAACTCGACGCTGATCCTGGCCAAGCTGCTGTCGGACAACAAGGACGGCAACCTGAGCGACGAGCAGGTCCGCTTCGCGCAGACGATCACCTCGGCCGGCAACGACCTGCTGGCGCTGATCAACGACATCCTGGACCTGTCCAAGATCGAGGCCGGCAAGGTCGACATGCAGATCGAGCGCGTCTCGCTGCCGCGCCTGCTGCAGCAGCTCACGCAGGTCTTCGCGCCGGTGGCGGCGCAGCGCAACCTGGCCTTCGGGCTGCAGCTGGCGCCGGGCACGCCGGAGTGGATCGAGACCGACGAGGCCCGGCTCGGCCAGGTGCTCAAGAACCTGCTGTCCAACGCGCTGAAGTTCACCGAGCGCGGCTCGGTCCGCATGGAGGTCGGCGCGACCTCCGACGGCCGCGTCGCCTTCTCGGTGCGCGACACCGGCATCGGCATCCCGCCGCACCAGCAGGCGCTGATCTTCGAGGCCTTCCGACAGGCCGACGGCAGCACCCACCGCAAGTACGGCGGCACGGGGCTGGGGCTGTCGATCTCGCGCGACCTGGCGCGGCTGCTGGGCGGCGACATCCACCTGCAGAGCCAGCCGGGGCAGGGCTCGACCTTCAGCCTGGTGCTGCCGGTGAGCCATGAGGCGCCGTCCGAGGAGACGCGGCCCCGCCCGCTGTCGCCGGCGCAGGCGCCGCTGCCGGTGCCGCCGGCGTTCGACGCGGTGCTGCCCGACGGGGCCGGCGAGGCCGGCGAATCCGGCGAGCGGGGCGATGCCCAGACGATGTCGCTGCTGCGCGAGCCCGCGCCCGCGGCGCCCGAGCCGCGGCTGCCCCAGCTCGACGACGACCGCCTGTCCTGGGTGCCCGGCGACCGCGCGATCCTGGTCATCGAGGACGACCAGCGCTTCGCGCTGATCCTGCGCGACCTGATCCGCGAGATGGGTTTCGTCTGCCTGATGGCGCACACGGCGGAGAACGGCCTGTCGGTGGCGCAGCGCTACGCGCCCAGCGCGATCCTGCTGGACATGAACCTGCCGGACCACTCCGGGCTGGGCGTGCTGGACCGGCTCAAGCGCGAGCCGCTGACCCGGCACATCCCGGTGCACGTGATCTCGGTGGCGGACTACACCCACGAGGCGCTGGAGCGCGGCGCGATCGGCTACGCCTTCAAGCCGGTCCAGCGCGAGGAGCTCGAGTCGGCGCTCAAGAAGCTGGAGGCCAAGTTCTCGCAGCGCCTGCGCACGGTGCTGGTGGTGGAGGACGACGCGCGCCAGCTCGACAGCATCCGCCACCTGCTGGCCGCGGACGAGGTCCGCATCCAGGGCGTGGCCACCGCGGCCGAGGCGCTGGCGGCGCTGCGCGCGTCGACCTTCGACTGCATGGTCATGGACCTGAACCTGCCCGACATGAGCGGCTACGACCTGCTCGACCAGATGGCGCTGCAGGAGGACGTGGCCTTCCCGCCGGTAATCGTCTACACCGGGCACACGCTGTCGCCGCAGCAGGAGCAGCAGCTGCGGCGCTACTCGCGCTCGATCATCATCAAGGGCGCGCGCTCGCCGGAGCGGCTGCTCGACGAGGTCACGCTGTTCCTGCACCAGGTGGAGGCGCAGCTGCCGCCGGAGCGCCAGCGCATGCTCAAGGAGGTCCGCGCGCGGGACAACATGCTGGAGGGCCGGCGCGTGCTGATCGTCGAGGACGACGTGCGCAACATCTTCGCGCTGTCGGCGGTGCTGGAGCCCAAGGGCGTGAAGGTGGACATCGCGCGCAACGGCCGCGAGGCGTTGGAGCGGCTGGCCGCGCCGCTGTCCGGGCCGGACGCGAAGCCGGCGGTGGACCTGGTGCTGATGGACATCATGATGCCGGAGATGGACGGCTACACCGCGATGCGCGAGATCCGCGCGCGGCCCGAGCTCAAGCGGCTGCCGATCATCGCGCTGACCGCCAAGGCGATGAAGGACGACCAGGAGCGCTGCATGGCCGCCGGCGCCAACGACTACATCGCCAAGCCGCTGGACATCGAGAAGCTGCTCTCGCTGGTCCGCGTCTGGATGCCGCGCTGAGGAGCGCCGGCCGATGACGTCGCACGGCTCGTCGCAGGAACAGGACATCGAGGTCCGGCTGATCCTCGAGGCGATCTACGAGCGCTACCACTACGACTTCCGCGACTACGCCGGCACCTCGCTGCGCCGACGCCTGCGCGTGGCGACGCAGCGTTTCGGCTGCGCCAATCTGTCGCAGCTGCAGGGCCGGCTGTTGCGCGAGCCGGAGGTGTTCCGCTCGGTGCTGGGCGAGCTGACGGTGCAGGTCAGCGAGATGTTCCGCGACCCGGAGTACTTCCTGGCGCTGCGCGAGCAGGTCGTGCCGGTGCTGCGCACCTTCCCGTCGCTGCGCATCTGGGTCGCGGGCTGCAGCGCCGGCGAGGAGGCCTACTCGATGGCCATCCTCATGAAGGAGGAGGGGCTGCTGGAGCGCACGCTGATCTACGCGACCGACATCAGCCAGGAGGCGCTCGCGCAGGCGCAGGCCGGCGTGTACCGGATGGACCTGGTGCCGGGCTTCTCGGCCAACCACCGGGCCGCGGGCGGCATTGGCTCGCTGTCGGAGCACTACACCGCGGCCTACGATCATGTGCTGCTGGACAAGTCGCTCAAGGACCGCATCGTCTTCAGCGACCACAGCCTGTCCACCGACAGCGTGTTCGCCGAGGTGCAGCTGGTGTCCTGCCGCAACGTGCTGATCTATTTCAACCGCGCGCTGCAGGACCGCGCCTTCGGGCTCTTCACCGAGGCGCTGTGCCGCAACGGCTTCCTCGGCCTGGGCGCGCGCGAGACGCTGCGCTTCTCGCCGCACGCGCCGGCGTACGTGGAGATCGCCGCGAAGGAACGGATCTACCAGAAGCGCGCCGGGTGATCCGCCGGCCCCTAGAATCGCGCCCCATGCAAGCGACGCGGACCTCCATCAAGCGCCTGGCATGGCTCGTGGTCGCCACGATCCTGCTGGCGGCGATGCTGCCGTCGCTGTCGCACGCGGTGCTCGCCAAGCAGGGCGCCACCTACGCCGAGATCTGCTCGGCGACCGGCGCGAAGTTCGTGCTCGTCGACCTCGGCGCCGATGCCGGCGCCGACGCGGGGAACGCCCCGGCGCCGACGAAGGCGTCGATGGACTGCCCGTACTGCGCCATCCACCACGGCGCGCCGGCCTTGCCGCCGGCCCCGGTCGCGTGGACGCCGCCCGATGCGCTGAAGTTCGCGCAACCCCGGCTCTTCCTGACCGCGCCGCGCCCGCTGTTCGCGTGGGCGCCGTCGCTCGCGCGCGGACCGCCCGTCCTGGCCTGACCTCGCCGTGATTCCCTGAGCGCGGACGCGCGTCGCCGCGCGCGCCAGGGCCCCGAGTTCCGACCGGACATTTCCATGTTGAACACCGACATGAGCCGTCGCGCCGCGCTGCTGAGCGCGCTCGCGGCGCTCGCCACCGTGGCTGCCTGCCAGGCCAAGGATCCGCCGTTCCACGGCGTCAACCTCACCGGCGCGCCGTACGGGCGCGACTTCTCGCTCAAGGACCCGGATGGCCGCACGCGCCACCTCGCCGACTTCCGCGGCAAGGTCGTGCTGCTGTTCTTCGGCTTCACCCAGTGCCCCGACGTCTGCCCGACCGCGCTGACCCGCGCCGCGGCGGTGCGCCAGCTGCTGGGCAAGGACGCCAATCACCTGCAGGTGCTGTTCGTGACGCTGGATCCCGAACGGGATTCGCCCGAGGTGCTGCGCAGCTACACCGAGGCCTTCGATCCCGGCTTCCTCGGCCTGTGGACCGACCTGCCGGGCACGTCGGCTGTCGCGAAGGACTTCAAGGTCTACTTCGAGAAGATGCCGACCGGCTCGAGCTACACGCTGGACCACTCGACGCTGAGTTTCCTGTTCGATCCGCAGGGACGGCTGCGCGTGGCCGTGCGGCACGAGATGAGCGCCGCCGACGTCACCGAGGACGTGCGGCAGCTGCTGATTCCCTGACGCCGCGAGCGGGCGCGGTGCTCCGGCGCCGCGCCTTCCCGCGCATTGCCTTCATCCCTGTTTCATTCATTCGCATTCGACGTCTTTCGTCGACAAGGACCCACCATGCTGACCACCGCTTTCCGCTTCGTTCCCGCAATCGCCCAGGGCGCCAAGTTCGCCGCCATCGTCGCGGGCGCCACGCTCGCCTGCGCCGCCCAGGCGCAGGTCACCGTCACCGATCCCTGGATCCGCGCCACCGTCGCCCAGCAGAAGGCCACCGGCGCCTTCATGCAACTGGTCGCCGCCAAGGACACCCGGCTCGTCGCGGTCACCACCCCGCTGACGCCCAAGGCCGAGGTCCATGAGATGGCGATGCAGGACAACGTCATGCGCATGCGCCAGGTGCCGGCGGTCGAGCTGCCGGCCGGCCAGCTGGTGGCGCTCAAGCCGGGCGGTTATCACG
Organism: Mitsuaria sp. GD03876; assembly: GCF_029840635.1. Classification (GTDB taxonomy): domain Bacteria; phylum Pseudomonadota; class Gammaproteobacteria; order Burkholderiales; family Burkholderiaceae_C; genus Roseateles. Next base: position 5,938 of record NZ_JAOCCU010000021.1, read on the forward strand.
TGATGCTGCTGGACCTGCCGCGCCAGGTGAAGGCAGGCGAGACCGTCGCGCTGACGCTGGTCTTCGAGGACAAGACCGGCGCGCGCCAGAGCGTCGAGGTGAAGGCGCCGGTGCGCGCGCTCAACGCGACGATGAAGATGGCGCCGATGGCGCCCAAGGCCGACAAGGAGGCCGGGCATGGCGAACATGCCCATTGAGCCCGCGCCTGCCCTCGATCGCGGTGGCGCGGTCCGGGACGGCCCGGCGCGCGACGCGCGGCAGGCGACGGACTCGTCACTGTACCGGCGCGTGTGGCGCTGGCACTTCTACGCGGGACTGGTCTGCCTGCCGTTCCTGTTCCTGCTGGCGGTGACCGGGGCGCTCTACCTGTACAAGGATCCGATCGAGGCGTGGCTGCAGGCGGACCTGCGCGTGGTTCCGACACCGGCTCCGGCGACGCGAGGAGCCTCGGCGGCCGCAACCGCAACCGCAACCGCAACCGCAACCGCGGCAGCGGTGCCGCTGGACGCCGAATCGCTGGTGGCGCGCGCGCTCGCCGCGCGGCCCGGCGACGCGCTGAAGCTCATCCCGGCGCCAGCGCCGGGACGGAGCGCCGAAGTGGTCGTGCGAACCGGCAAGGGCACCGTCTCCGTCTACCTGGACCCCGCCAGCGGGACGGTGCTTGGCGAACGGCGCGAGGACCGCCAGCCGATGACGCTGATCAAGCGCGTTCATTCGCTGGCCATCGCCGGGCCGCTGGCCAACCACTGGATCGAGATCGTGGCCGGATGGGCCGTGGTGCTGGTGGTGTCGGGGCTGTTCCTGTGGTGGCCGCGCGGCCGCGCCGGCGGCGTCGTGTCCGTGCGCGGGCGGCCGTCGCAGCGGTTGTGGTGGCGCGACCTGCACGCCGTCACTGGCGCGATCGCCGCCGTGGCGATCGTGTTCCTGGCGATGACGGGCATGCCCTGGTCGGCGTTCTGGGGCCAGCAGTTCAGCCGCCTGACCAACGACTGGGGCGTCGGGCTGCCGCGCTACCTGTGGGCGAAACCGGCCTCGACGCCGCTGCTGTCGGACCTCGGCGACACGCCGTGGACGCTGGCGCAGGCGCGGCTGCCGGCGTCGCCGGACGGCGGTGACGGACACGGAGGACACGACGGCCATGGCGGACACGACGGCGGCGGTGGGCGCGACGGCGGCGGTGGGCGAGGCACGGCCACCCCCTACGTCGAGCCCACCATCGGGCTGAACCAGGCGATGGGCCTCTTCGCGCGGCTGGGATTGCCGCAGGGAACGCCGATCGGCCTGCCGCAAGGCCCGAAGGGCGTGTACACCGCGATGTCGATGCCCGACGACGTCACCGGCCAGCGCGTCGTGCACCTGGACCGCTACACCGGCGCGGTGCTGGCCGATGTCGGCTACCGGGACTACGGCATCGCCGGTCGCGCCGTGGAGTGGGGCATCCAGATCCACACCGGACGGCAGTTCGGCGCGGTGAACCGGCTGGTGATGCTGGGCGGCTGCGTGGCGATCGCGCTGCTGTGCGTGTCGTCGCTGGCGATGTGGTGGAAGCGCCGTCCGCGCGGCCGCCTCGCGGCGCCGCCGCGGCGCGCGGGCGACCGCGCCGCCTGGGGCGCGATCGCCGTCGGCGCGGGGCTCGGGTTGGTGTATCCGCTGCTGGGCGCGTCGATGCTGGTGGCGGCCGTGGTCGACGCCGTCGTGCCGCGTCGCTGGCACGAGCGGTTCGGCCTCTGAGGTCGCGTGCGGACGTGGGCCCCGAGCTTGCCGAATCTCCTGCAACGGACCCTCCGGTCCTTGCAAAGGAGCACCTCATGGCGACCAGCAGCATCCTCGGCGGCACCCCGGCCCCCGAGCAGTCCAAGGGGCACGGCACCGACGCGCTCGGTCCGAGCGACAGCTCGGACAGCGGCAGCGACGTGCTGGGCGAACGTCAGATGAGCACGGGCGCGGACGATCCCGATGAACTCGGCGCGACGCCGGCGGAGAAGGGCAGCGACACCGATCGCTTCGGCACCGGCGAGCGCGCCTCGGCGACACCCGGCAGCACGCCGGACGCGGCGGACATCCTGCCCGACCGCGTGAGCCGCGAGCCGTCGGCGGATGACATCGACGCATCGATCGACGTGGAGGACCTGGCCAGCGGCGACGACCCGTCGGCGGGGCCGGATCCGGAACATGCCGATGACGCCGATGAAGCCGAGGACGACGACGGTCAGCGCTAGCGACGAACTGGCAGGCGGCTCACTGGCTCACTGTGGGGCCGCTCCCGCTCCTCGAACTTCCTCGCCCCGCTTGCGGGGAGAGGGCCAGGAGTGAGAGAGAAGCTGCCGGCAGCGCCCGCGCGCCGCCGGCGCCGCTCAGCCGCGACGGGTGCGGGCCCGGCGCGGCGAGGCCGTCCATCCGCCGCACCGGGATGTCGGCGACGAGGCGCACTCACGGGCGAGCGGCAGGTCGACGGCAGAGGTGGCGATGTGGCGAATGGCTGGCATCGCGGCAACGATGGCAAGCACTGTGCCCAGGAGGGCCCTTGCCCAGGCCTGCAATCAGGCCTGCGATCAGGCCTGCGATCAGGCCTGCGATCAGGCCGGCGATCGGGCCTGCAGGGCCTGCGATCAGGCCGCGCCGACCGCGTAGATCGACGCCAGCACGCCCAGCGCGAGCGCCGCGAGCCACAGCCGCATCGGCGCGGGTTCGTTGCGCGGACGGCGTTGCTGATGGCGATGGGCGAGGAAGCAGGTGACCGACGCGCCGCCGGCCAGCAGGAACACGAGCGCGAAGCCCAGTCCCTCGACCGACCGCCCGTGATGCGCCGCCAGCGCCAGCACGATCTGGCCGAGCATGAGGCCCGCCACGCCCGAGGCGGCGGTGGAGGAGAGGGCGGAAGCGGCGGCGGAACGGGGGGAGGGCGACATGACGAGGACTCGGGGCGACGTTGCGGGAGGCGACGCGCGATTGTCCCGTCGGCCTCCGCTCGCGATGCGTTCGAAAAGCGCTCGCCAAGCGCAGTAATTCGCGTCCACCCGATCCGGTTTTCGTGCCGTCGCCATCGAAGTGAAAGGCCTTTCAGCGTGGTGGCCGGCCCCCTTGAATGCGGGGTCGTTCCAGGCACGCCCGGGTCGATTCGTCGCACCTTCGCGGTACATCGGCGGCGGGGCCCGTTTTTATGTGGGTGGACGCACAGACTCCCTCTGGAGGGGGTGGTGAACTTCGGCGTCCGCGATGTGCGGACATCTCTCTATCGGAGCAACCACCATGACCCTGCCTTTGCTCTCCCGCAAGCCTGTGGCGTTCCAGCGCACCCTGCTGGCTCTCGCCCTGGCCGCTGCCAGCGCCAGCGCGTCCGCGCTGCCGCAATTCACCTGGGACCCGGGCGTCGCCGGCCTGAACGGTAGCGCGTTCACCGCCGACAACCTGCTGGTGTCGAACTACTCGACGATCACCTTCGGGGCCGGCAACTCGTTCACCGAGTCGGGCTACCTGGCGATCAGCGCCGCCCAGCTCGGCGGCCTGACGCTGCCCTCCAACGGCCTGAACTCCGACTACGGGTTCTACATCCAGTTCAGCGGCGCCGGCACGCTGCAGGAAAACGGCAACCCGGGCTCGGTGTCCACGCGCGGCACCCTGACCTCGCTGACCTACACCCTGTACGGCTACAACGGCACCTCGACCTTCGGCTTCACCGGCAACACCCCGACGGAGAGCGCCTCCGGCGAAGTGGCGCTGGCTTCCGGCCAGCTGGTGCTGGGCACGGTGGCGACCACGCCGCTGGGCGACGGCACGTTCAACCCCTCGGCCAACGCCAAGCTGACGATGAACTGGCTGGTGGACGGTTTCCAGACCTCGCTGCCGCTGTACAACATCGCGCTGACGTCGTTCTCGAACACGACGTCGCAGGTGGAGCCCTTCGCGGGCGGTTTCCGCATCCGCCAGGGCGGCGGCTCGATCAACTTCGCCGCGGCCGTGGTGCCGGAGCCCTCGACCTACGCGATGCTGATCGCCGGCCTGGGCGCGATCGGTTTCGTGGCGCGTCGCCGCACCCGGTCGGAGAAGTGATCGCGGGACCGGCCTCGACGAGAGGCCGGTTCAAGGCAAGCGCCGGGACGTCACAAGGGCATGCGGGTGCCCGAAGTCCCGGGGCTTGTGGTCCTCAGGCCTGCACGGCGGCGGACGCGAAGGTGGCAGAGGTGGCCGCGTTCGCGCCGTCCGGGTCCTGGGGCAGCAAGCGAAGGAAGTCCTGCTTGAGCAGGGCGTAGCACTCGCAAGCCCGGGCCTCCAGCCCCGGCCGGTCCAGCACCGCGATATGTCCGCGGGAGTAACGGATCAGGCCGGCGGCCTGGAGGCGCTGGGCGCTTTCGGTGACGCCCTCGCGGCGCACGCCCAGCAGGCTGGAGATCAGTTCCTGCGTCACCGACAACTCGCAATGCCCATGCTGACGGTCCAGGCACAGCAGCAGCCAGCGGCACAGCTGACGTTCCAGCGAATGGTGACGGTTGCACACCGCCGTGTGCGCGACCTGCGTGAGCAGGGACTGCAGGTAGCGCAGCAGGCGCTGCGTGGCGGCGCCGCCCCGGGTCAGCTCCTCGCGCACCATCGGCACGCGCATGCGGAACGCCAGGCCGGCGCGCTGCACCACGGCGCGGCACGCGGGGGACTCCCCGCCCATCGCCGCGGCCAGGCCGGCGGCGCCTTCCGAACCGATCATCGCGACCTGCGCCGAGGCGCCGGAGTGTGTCGTGTGGATCAGCGACACGATCGCGGTGATGGGGAAGTAGACATGCAGGGCCGGGCTGCCGGCCTCGAACAGCACGCGACCCTTCAGCAGCTCGACGGTCTCGAGCTGGCCGGACCAGCGCGCCTGGTCTTCCGGCGGCATCTGCGCGAGCAATTGGTTGGCGCGCGGGGACGACGCGGAAGGAGTTGCGGCAAGGGACAGGGACATCGAATCGCTCCTGGAACGGGACATCTGTTCCAACCGAAACCCATGGCAATCCCCGTGCCCATTGGCATCACGCCGTCGTGACAGGTGTGCCAAGAGGTTTCTTCATCCCCCACCAACGACCGAGGAAAGACCCATGAATCGATCGATCATCCGGTTCCCCCGCGCGCTGCAGGCCGGCGTCGCGGGCCTGGCGCTCGCGCTGTCCGCCGGCGCGGCGCGCGCGGAGAGCATCCTGTTCGTCGGCAACAGCTTCACCTACGCGCAGGGCTCGGCGGTGATGCAGTTCAGCCCGGGGTCGGTCACCGACCTCAACGGCTCCAACATCGGCGGCATCCCGGCGCTGTTCAAGGCCTTCACCGTGCAGGCGGGGCTGGACTACGACGTGAGCCTGGAGACGGTCGGCGGCAGCGGGCTGGACCTGCACTACAACACCAAGATGGCCTTGATCGACAAGCCGTGGGACCGTGTCGTGCTGCAGAGCTACAGCACGCTGGACGCGGCGCATCCGGGCGATCCGGCGACGCTGATCAAGTACTCCGGCCTGCTGGCCGACGCGCTGCACGCGCGCAACGCCAACGTGAGGATCGACCTGATGGCGACCTGGTCGCGCGCGGACCAGACCTATCCGCCCAGCGGCGCCTGGTACGGCCAGTCGATCTACCGGATGGCCGAGGACGTGTACGCCGGCTACCGGCAGGCGGACCTGGCGTCCGACCGCATCCAGGGCGTGATCCCGGTCGGGCTGGCCTGGAACCGGGCGATGGCGCAGGGCTTCGCCGACACCAACCCGTATGACGGCATCGAACCGGGCAAGGTCAAGCTCTGGGCCAGCGACAACTACCACGCCAGCGTCTACGGCAGCTACCTGGAGGCGCTGACCGTCTTCGGCAAGATCACCGGCCTGGATCCGCGCAGCCTGGGCGCGGGCGAGACGGCGGCGGCCCAGCTCGGGCTGACGCGGGCGCAGGTGACGACGATGCAGCAGCTGGCGTTCGAGCAGCTCGCGGCGCCGGTGCCGGAGCCGGCCAGCTGGGCGCTGGCGATCGCCGGCGTGGGCGCCTTGCTGGCCTGGCGCCGGCGTCAGCCGGCGGCGGGCGCGCGCGCCTCGAGCACGTAGCCCATTCCGCGCACCGTGTGAAGCAGCGGCTCGCCGAAGGGCTTGTCCAGCTTGCCGCGCAGGCGGCGCACGGCGACCTCGACGACGTTGGTCTTGCTGTCGAAGTTCATGTCCCAGACCTGCTCGGCGAGCTCGGTCCGGGACAGGACCTGGCCCTCGCGGCGCAGCAGCAGCGTGAGCAGGCTGAACTCCTTGGGCGTCAGGTCCAGCCGCTGGCCGCAGCGGTGGACCTTGCGGCGCAGCAGGTCGACCTCGAGGTCGGCGATCTTCAGGACCGTCGCCTCGGCCGGCGGCGGCGCGCCATTGGCCCGGCGCAGCAGCGCCTGGATGCGCGCCACCAGTTCGGAGAACGCGAAGGGCTTGACCAGGCAGTCGTCGGCGCCGGCCTGCAGGCTGTGCACGCGGTCCTCCACCTCGGGGCGCGGGGTCAGCATCAGCACCGGCAGCGCGCGGGTGTGGTCCTGCTGGCGCAGCGCGGCCAGCACGGCCAGGCCGTCGATGCCGGGCAGCACGCCGTCCAGCAGCACCAGGTCATAGGGCGACTCGCTGGCCAGGTGCAGCCCGTCGACGCCGTCGCGGACCACGTCCACGACGAACCCCTCCTGCGTCAGGCCGCTGCGCAGGTAGTCGCACAGGGCTTCCTCGTCCTCGATGACGAGCAGTTTCATCGTGATGTTCAAAGCAAGCGTTGGCGTGCTCCGGCAAATCGCGCGCCATGGCGCCCGGACAGGGTCGCTGCGCTATCGGGTCAGCACGAGCACCATCACCCAGTCGTTGGACGATCCGCTCTCCGTCCGGCTCTCGTCGATCTTGCCGGTCGCCGTCTTGCGCCGCGTCCGTGTCACCGAGTTGCCGACATTGCCGCCCACGGATTCGAGCGTCTTGCCATCCGGGCTGACCTTGCTGACGACATCGCAATGCGAATCGAACGGGTACAGGCCTCGATCGCCGTCGTACCGCGACATCACGTCGGCAAAGCTGCGCACCCGCGGCGTGCGCGAGTAACACACCAGGTCGCCGACGCGGGGCTTGATCCATCCCGGATCGCAAGGGAGCTGCCGATAGGTCGTGTCGGGCCGCCCGACATGGTCGATTGCGCTGCGCATGTACATCGCGTGCGAGGGCGACCCTTCGAACTCGTTGGCGTCCAACCCGTTGATCTTGAACATCGTGCTGATGAAGACGGCGGACCACGCCGTGGAATTGATCGCCGAGCGCCTCAGCGAAGCGACGATCCTAGCCAGCCGGTCGGGATCGCCGACGAAGGCGGCCGACACGGCGGCGATCTCGTTCTGCGCGTTGGCCATGCGCTTGGCCGGCGGCGTCCCCTGCTGGACCGCGTAGGGATAGGAAAGCACGCTCACGCTGTTCGTCGCGACCCAGTACTGATAGACCTTGTCCCAGCTGAGCAGGTGGCTGGTCGGGGTCTCGGCCACCAGGTCGTCGTCGGCGGCCTCGGTGATCTTGCCGCGCCCGAAGCGGACCCACTCCGCCTCGGCGAAGCTCGCCAGGCCCTGGGCCAACGGCGAGGCCGGCGCCCCGGCGGCGTGGGTGCAGGCGGTCTTCAGTTGATCCAGGTCGGGCGCGGCCATCAGCGGCGAGGCGACGCAGAGCAGGAGGAGGGCTGGTTTCATCGTTGCGGTCCCGGGCAGACGGGCATGGCCCCGCAGATGTCGAAGGGACGGTCGGAGAGACCGACGTCGGATGCGCGCACACGGCTCTGGGCGATCCAGCCGGCGAGGGCGCCGCGGTCCTGGCGCAGCTGGTCGTCGCCATCGATGAAGTAGGTGGCATCCCGCCCGGACAGGTAGCTGCGCGACCCGGGCTGGGTCAGGTTGAAGATCCCCGAGGCGACCTTCCTGACCTGCCAGGGCTTGGCGTCCGCCGGCACCGCCTTGACGAACCGGGCGACGAGCGCGCGGTCGAGCCGCGGATATTGCAGGGAGCGCTCGACGAAGAACGCGAAGTCGATCTCCGTGACGGTGGCGCGCCCCGCCGCCTTCCAGGCGGCCACGTAGTCCGCGACTTCTCCGAGCCGCTTGCCGCCGGGTCCATAGAAGAACTGGTCGTAGATCAGGCGCGCTCGCGGCTGCTCCGCGAGTTGCGCGAAGATCAGCTGGAAGCGGTCGCGTCGCGCGGGATCGCTCGCCAACGGTTGGAGGAGCTGCCTGGCGTCCTCGCAACCGCGCGCGCCCATCAGCGCCGCGAACAGGGGCTGTTCGGGAAGAAGCGCCTCGTGCAGCGCCGGACTCAACGACGCGTCGGCCGCCAGGACCTTCAGGACCTTCTGCAGGGTGCAGCCTCGACCCGCGGTCGCGCGGAACGGGCCCCAGGTGAACAGCGAATCCGGATCGGCGCTGCGTCGCTCGCCGTCGCCGCTCATGTCCCAGAAGCTGCGGTCGTAGTCCGGCGTCAGCGGCGACGCCCGCATGTACAGGATCCGCGCGCGCTCAGGCACGGTGGGTTCGTCCTGCGGCAGCAGCTGGGCGTACGCCGCCTCGAGCGCGGCCGGATCGGCCGACGGGGCGCCGGTGCAAGTGCTCAAGGCCTTCATCGCGTCCATCGTGGTGGCGCCGAAGCGCTCGGGCGCGATCCGGACCATCGCGGCGAGGCTGGGATCGGCCGCCGGGCACTGGTCCAGGCGTTGCGCGAGCGCCGTGTTGTAGCGGGACAGGTAGCCCCAGCGGCTGTCGACCAGGGACCAGGGGCGGACCTGCCCGTCGCGCTCGTAGCGAGGCAGGCGGGCGACGATCGATTCGGCGGCGAGTGCGGCGCCGCAGGTCGCGAGCATCAGGCTCGCCAGCACGATTCGCGAGGCAGGCACGGTGGGCAGCTCCTCTGGGCGGGCAGGGCTCACTCGGGCCGAAGGAAACACTCCATGTCGGCCAGGAACAGCGCGGCCTTCATGCGCATCAGCCGCGTGGACGCGTCGGCATTGGTGTCCTTCATGGCGGCGCCGTACTCGGACAGCGCCGCCCTCACGGCCGTCACGACCTTTTCGCGGGAGGTCCTCGAGGACTGGGCCGTCAGGCCTTGTTCCGCGACCACCGTCTGTGCCGTGTTCGCCACCCCGGACACGCCGCTGAAGAGCGCCGCGGTGACCTTGCTGCCGCCCCCGGAAAGAATCCCGGGAGCGATCACGCTGCCGGCCAGCGCGCCGGTCAATGCGATCCAGACGGAGTAGCGCGCGCGTTCCTTGGCGTCGCCCGACAGGCTCGCCAACGTCTTCGTGCAGATGTCCTTGACCAGGAGATAGGCGTTGTCGAGCTTCTGCTGCGCATCCGCCGGAATGTCGTTGTTGACCGTGGATGTCGTCGCCACGGCCGCCAGGGCGCTGGTCTTGAGCTGGAGTTCAGCGAAGCTCACGGCCGGGGTCGACGTGCCGCTTGTCGTGGCCGGGGACGGGTTGGACAGGGCGGTCGAACTCGTCGTCGTGGACGGCGTCACTGGCGGCGGCGTCACCGTGGGCGTCGCGACGGCGCCGGAGGCCGGCACCGGCGCGGCGGGCAAGGCCTCGACCCGCGGGGCGGCGGGTTCCGCCTGCGCGAACGCCGTGCCGCCGTTCATGGCGGCGAGTAGTCCGACGGCCAGGACGGCATGCATGCTGTTCATCGCGCCTCCTTCTCGACGCGCGATGATGCCGAGCGCCTCCCGTCCTGGCATCCCCTCCCTTGATGAGGGGTTGGCGGTCACGCCACCTTCGGCAGCTCCTTCAACAGCTTGTCCAGCGTGACCGGGTAGTCGCGGACCCGCACCCCGGTGGCGTTGTAGATCGCGTTGGCGACCGCCGCCGCCACGCCGCAGATGCCCAGTTCGCCGACGCCCTTGGCCTTGAGCGGCGAGGAGATCGGGTCGGTCTCGTCCAGGAAGATCACCTCCTGGTGCGGGATGTCGGCATGGACCGGCACCTCGTAGCTGGCGAGGTCGTGGTTGACGAAGAAACCGCGCCGCTCGTCGACGTGCAGCGCCTCCATCAGCGCCGCGCCGACGCCCATCGTCATCGCGCCGATCACCTGGCTGCGCGCCGACTTCGGATTGAGGATGCGCCCGGCCGCGCACACGGCCAGCATCCGCCGCACGCGGACCTCGCCGGTGTACGCGTCCACGGCCACCTCGCAGAAGTGGCCGCCGAAGGTCGACTGCTGGTACTTCTTGTCGAGGTCGCCGAACTCGATCCGGTCCTCGGCGGCGAGGCCCTCGACACCGGCCACCTCGCCCAGCGGCATCCGCTTGCCGCCGCCGCGGATCTCGCCGTCGGCGAAGACGGCGTCCCTGGCGTCCAGGCCGGCCTTGCGGGCCACCGCCTCGCGCAGCGCCACGCAGGCCGCGTACACGCCGGAACACGAGCTGTTGCCGCCCCACTGGCCGCCGGATCCGGCCGAGACCGGCAGCGCCGAGTCGCCCAGCCGCACCACGACCTGCTCCAGCGTCACGCCCATCATCTCGGCCGCGGTCTGCGCCAGGATGGTGTAGCTGCCGGTGCCGATGTCGGTCATGTCGGTCTCGACGGTGACGATGCCGCGCCGGTCCAGCCGCACGCGCGCCGCGGACTTCATGACCAGGTTGTTGCGGAACGCCGCCGCCACGCCCATGCCGACGAGCCAGCGCCCGCCCGGACCCTCGCGCCGCTGGCCGGGGCGGCCGCGGCGGCTCCAGCCGAAGCGCTCGGCGCCGGTGCGCAGGCACTCGGTCAGCCGGCGCTGCGAGAAGGGCCGCTCCGGCTTCTCCGGGTCGACCTGCGTGTCGTTGACGATGCGGAACTGCACCGGGTCCATCCCCAGCCGCTCGGCCATCTCGTCGACCGCGATCTCCAGCGCCATCAGCCCCGGCGCCTCGCCCGGCGCGCGCATCGCGTTGCCCTCGGGCAGGTCCAGCACCGCCAGCTTCATCGCCGTCATCCGGTTCGCGCCGGCATACAGCAGCCGCGTCTGCGCGACGGCGGTCTCCGGGCTGCCGCCGGGCAGGTCGCCGGACCAGCTCTCATGCGCGATCGCTGCGATCCTGCCGTCCTGGCCGGCGGCGATGCGGATGCGCTGGATCGTCGCGGGCCGGTGCGTGGTGTTGTTCATCATCAGCGGGCGCTGCAGCGCGACCTTGACCGGCCGGCCGGAGGCCTTCGCGCCGAGCGCCGCCATCAGCACGTCCGCGCGCAGGAACAGCTTGCCGCCGAAACCGCCGCCGACGAAGGGCGAGATCAGCCGCACCTTGTCGCGCGGCAGGCCCAGCGTGCGCGCCAGGTCGCCGCGGCCCCAGTCGATCATCTGGTTGGCGGTCCAGACGGTGAGCCGGTCGCCCTCCCACACGGCCAGCGTCGCGTGCGGCTCCATCATCGCGTGCGACTGGTCGGGCGTGGTGTAGGTCTGGTCGATCTTCAGCGGCGCGCGCGCGAAGGCGGCGTCGAAGTCGCCGACCTTGGTCTCGGCCGGCGTGCCGCCGGGGCCGTCGTCCGCCTTGGGCGGCTTGGCCTGGTCCTTGGCCTTGGCCAGGCTGAAGGCGCCGGCCTCGGGCGCGTAGTCGACGCGGATCAGCGCCGCGGCCGCGCGGGCCTGCTCGAAGCTCTCGGCGACCACGACGGCGATCGCCTGGTGGTAATGCGCGATGTCCGGTCCGCCCAGCAGCGCGGCCGTGTTCATCCTGCCCTTGCCGAGCTTGCCGGCGTTCTCCGCGGTGACGACCGCCAGCACGCCGGGCGCGTGCTCGGCGGCGGCGACGTCCATCCTCGCGATGCGGCCCTTGCCGATGCCGGCGCCGACGACGAACCCGTAGGCGGGATTCTTCGCGACGTCATGGCGTTCGTAGGCGTAAGGCGCGGTGCCGGTGGTCTTGCGGGGGCCGTCGATCCGGTCGGTCGGCTTGCCGACGACGCGGCCCTGGTCGATGGGGTTGGTGGTGGCGGGCGTGTCGAATTTCATGCGGTCCTCCCGGCCTTGGCCTGGGCCAGCACCGCGGCGAGCGTGCGCTCGACCAGCGGCAGCTTGAAGGCGTTGTCGGCGGTCGGCGTGGCGCCGGCGAGCAACGCGCGCGCGGTCGCCGCCGCGCCCTGGCGCAGCGAGGGCTCGGCGGCCTCGACCCGCCAGGGCTTGGGCGCGATGCCGCCGACGGCGATCCGCCCGCCGCCGTCGCGCTGCACGATCGCGGCGATCGACACCAGCGCGAAGGCGTAGGACGAGCGGTCGCGGACCTTGTGATACAGCTGCGTGCCGCCGGCCGGCTTGGGCAGGGACACCGCGGTGATCAGTTCGCCGGGTTCGAGGGCCGTCTCCACCTGCGGCGTCGCGCCGGGCAGGCGATGGAAGTCGGCGATCGGGATGCGCCTGGGCTGGGCGTCCGGACGCATTGTCTCGACGGTGGCGTCGAGCGCGCGCATCGCGACCGCCATGTCGCTCGGATGCGTGGCGATGCAGGCATCGCTGACGCCGATGACCGCCAGCTGGCGGCTCATGCCGCCGATGGCCGAGCAGCCGCTGCCGGGCTGGCGCTTGTTGCAGGGCTGGTCGGTGTCGTAGAAGTAGGGGCAGCGGGTGCGCTGCAGCAGGTTGCCGGCGGTCGTCGCGCGGTTGCGCAACTGGCCGGAGGCGCCCGCCAGCAGCGCGCGCGACAGCACGCCGTAGTCGCGCCGCACCCGCGCGTCGGCGGCCAGGTCGGTGTTGCGCACCAGCGCGCCGATGCGCAGGCCGCCGTCGGCCGTCGGCTCGATGCGGTCCAGGCCGAGGCCGTTGACGTCGATCAGGTGCGCGGGCGTCTCGATCTGCAGCTTCATCAGGTCGAGCAGGTTGGTCCCGCCGGCGATGAAGCGCGCGCCGGGCTGCCTGGCGGCGGCCGCGATGGCCGCGGCGGGCGACGCGGCGCGTTCGAAGGTGAAGGGCTTCATGCGGGCCTCCGGTCGCTGGCGCCAGGGGCGGGGATGCCGGCCACCTCGGCCATCGCGTCGACGATGTTCGAGTAGGCGCCGCAGCGACAGAGGTTGCCGCTCATGCGCTCGCGCAGTTCGTCCAGGGAGAGCAGGGGGCGCGCGACGAGGTCCGGCGTGACATGGCTGGGGATGCCGGCCTTGATCTCGTCGAGCACCGCCACCGCTGAGCAGACCTGGCCCGGCGTGCAGTAGCCGCATTGGTAGCCGTCATGCCGCACGAAGGCGGCCTGCATCGGATGGAGCTTCTCCGGCGTGCCCAGGCCCTCGATCGTGGTGATCGCGGCGCCCTCGTGCATCACCGCCAGCGTCAGGCAGGCGTTGACCCGGCGTCCGTCGAGGTGGATGGTGCAGGCGCCGCACTGGCCGTGGTCGCAGCCCTTCTTGGTGCCGGTGAGCTGCAGGTGCTCGCGCAGCAGGTCGAGCAGCGAGGTGCGGTTGTCGACGACCAGCGTGTGCGGCTGGCCGTTGACGGTGAGCGTGACGCGGGTGCTGGCCACGAGGTTCTCCTGAGGGGGCGCGCCGGGGCGGGACGGGATTTGCGCGACGGCCTCGAGCGGCGCGCCGGTGGCGGCCGCCGCGCCCGCGCCGGCGATCAGCAGACCGCGGCGCGAGATCGCGCCGGCGTCAGCGTCGCACGGGCGGGCTTCGGGGGGAGACAGGGAAGACGCGAGGTCCATGCTGGGGGCTCCTGGCTGGGCGGGGAGGGGCGAATCCCACGGGCGGCAATCCCGATGCCCGCGGCCGAGGCGGCGCCGGCGTCGAGGCCCGGATTGGGCGAATGGCGGACGATCGGGCGCCTGCCGCGTCGGTGTCATCCCCCGGGTTGAGGATCTGGGGATGGTCCGCGGTGACCGCGATCGCGCAAGATCGCCTCGGGCCCCGAGCCCGCCGAAGAACGACACGAACACCAGGAGGGAGTTCCGATGACCGATCCGCAAGGCGTGCCGGTGGACGATCCGGCGATGACGCGATGGAACGACGCGCTCCGCGCGCGGGACCGGCTGCATGAGGCGATGGGCCTGCAGGGGGACCGGCACGGGGCGGTGAAGCCGGCGTCCGACACCCCGGCCGCCCCCTACGACCTGGAGCCGGAAGCGCCCCGGGCGCTGTCCCTGGCCAAGCTGCTGCAGCTCAGCGGCGCGCCGATGCCGCCGGAGATCCAGGCGACCGTCGGCGAGCACGAGGCGCTGATCGTGCTCCATGGCCTCACGCCCTTCCATGCCGAGGGCGCCCGTCCGCAGGAGATCTGGGGGATGGGGTACTCGGCGGTGCCCAAGGACTGCGACGCGGCGCGCACGGTGTCCTTCGAACCCTCGGACCGGGTGATCAAGGCCATCGAGGTCAACCAGACGCTGGCGATCGACCTGGACGTCCATGGCCGCATGGTGGCCGGCGTGCCCGAGGCCGGCGCCGGGCCGGCGCTGCCGCTGGCCGCCGGGCTGGCCGGCGGCGCCAGCACGCGGCAGGGGTTCGCGCTGTCGCTGCAGCTGGAATGGTCGGCCGTCGAGGTGCAGGCCGGGCCGGTCGGCAGCGGGGGCGTGCGCTGGAACCTTTACCGCCAGGGCCGGCGCATCGACCGCTATCACCGCCTGATGCACACCTTGCTGGTGCCCCGCGGCACGCGCACGCTGACCTTCGAGGTCGACACCTGGGTGCGGCGGCAGGGCCTGTTCGGCGGCTTGCTGGGCACGCGGCACTGGCAGTCGCCCCGGCGCGAATTCACCCTGAACGTCGAGACGGTGCCGGCGTGACGGTCGAGGACGGCGGGGATCTCGTCGCGCTGCTCACCCGGCTGGTGAAGACGCCGCCGGCGGAGCGGGATCGGCTGGTGCGGCTGGTGCCGGGCTACCGCCGCCTGGCGTTCATCGATGCCTTGCTGGCGGCGGCCGCCGAGACGCCGGAGCTGCAGGAACTGGCCCATGCGGTGCTGCGGGTGACCGCGCCGCAGGAGCCCGAGCACCTGGCGCGCTACGCCAACCTGACCTTCGACTGGCTGCGCCAGCTGCCCGCGGGCGACGCCCGTGTCGAGACGGCGTTGTCCGAGCTGGAGCAACTCGCGCTGCGCGACGGGCACGCGATGATCGCCGCGCATGTGCAATGGTGGCGGCTGGACGAGGCGCTGGACCGGGGCGACCGGGCCCGCATCGACGCCACCGCGGATGCCCTGGCGATCCGGTGCGCCGAGATCGCCGCCGAACCCGAGGAGGTCTTCCCCACGTCGGCGCGCAAGGTCATGGCGAACCATCTCTATGGGGCCGCCCGGTCCGGCTACTACGCGGAACGGGATCCCGCGGCGGTCCTGCGGCTCACGACGGCCGCGCGGCGGCTGGCCGACCTGCCCGAGCCGACGCGGCTCTCGGCCATCGTGCACATGCGGCTCGGGCAGCACGAGCTGGCGCGCGACGCGCTGCGGCGACTCGTGGACACGGGGGAGGCCAGCGGGATGGATGCGTTCAACCTCGGCTCGACCCTGACGGCGATCCCGGGCGCGACGGGCGCCGCGGAGGCGTTCGCGCTCGCGGTCTCGCTCGTGCCCGGCGACGCGCTCTACGCGCTGCATCACGCCAGCGCGCTGGCGGACGAAGGCCGGCTCGACGAGGCGGATGCCGCCGCCCGGCGCGCGCTGCCGGTATGCGCGCGGATGGTGCTCGAGGACGACCGGGTCGCGCCCGTCGACCGCCGGCGCTTCTCCGGCAAGGGCAAGGAGCGGCGCACGTTGCGGGAACAGATCCTCACGATGCGGGTCATCGTGCTGGACCAGATGCGCACGCATGACCGGCCCGATCTGGCCCGGCGCCAGGCCGAGGATCTGATGCGGGACGAGGACGAGCCCGCGCGCCTGGCGGGACGCAGCCGGATGTCGCTGCTGCAGTGGGAGCAGGGCGAGCACGAGGCGGCGCTGCAGGGCTTGGACGCCCTCATCGAGGAGGGCCTCGATGCCGCCGGGTTCCTGGCGCTGGGCGCGCGCTGGCGTTGGGATCTCGGCCGGACCGACGAGGCGCTGCGGCAGCTCGAGCGCGCGGTCCGTCTGGGCGAGCACGCCGAGGACGTCGAAGCGTTGCTGCGCGAGATGCGAGCCGCGATGCCCGGCCACGAGGGCGTGCGCAAGGCGCTGGGCTGCCTGTTGGCCATCCCCGGCAGCGGGCAGCGGGCCGAGGCGCTCGCGCTGCTCGAGGAGATCCCCGAGGCGGAACCGTCGGATGCGCTCGCGCTGTTCCGGCGGGGCCTGGCCCGCTGCTGCGCCGAATCGTTCCCCGACGCGGATCGTCCGTCCATGCCCGAGGACCTGCACGACGCGCTGAAGGACATCGGCACCGCGGCGGTGCTGGACCCCCAGGACGCCGAGATCCGGCTCGCCTGGCTGTGGCTGGTGGACCGCCTCGCCTGCGAGCCGTTGTGGCTGGGCCTGATCACGGAACTCACGCGGGCGCCGTGGGGCGCGACGGCGGTCTCGCCCGCGGTCGCCCAGGCTCTGCGGGACCTGCGCGACACCAAATGGCGGGGCGTGCGCAAGCGCCACCGGGAGGCCGCGACCCAGCTGACCGAGGTGCAGGCGCGCCTGCGGGCCGAGGGCCTGCTGACGCTGGCGATGACCTGCCACCTGTGGATCGCGGACAACCTGATCCGCCTGCATGAGCTGGAGGAGGCCGGCGACCACCTCGCCGCCTATGACCGCGGCTTCGACCGGGTCTGCTACCGGCCGCTCTCGCCGGCCCTGCGGCCCGTGGTCGAGCAGATGCAGGACGAACACGCGGGATCGCTCGCTCCCGTGCGGACGCTGGACATGGAGTTCATGCATGTCCAGACGATCGCGGCGACGGCCTACGCGGTGAACCGGACGATCATGAAGGCCGAACTGCTGTCGCGGCTGGGACGTGCCCGCGATGCGCTGGCGGTCATCGAACCGCTGGAGCGCGAGCTGCTCGAGGGCGACGCGGGCGTGGTGGCGCGGGTGCTGCCCGGCGCCGAGAACATCGCCATCCTGCTGCGCGAGGCCGGCGAGCACGCGCGGGCCCTGGCCGTCATCGACAAGGCGCGCCCGCTGGCGCAGGACCTCCTGGGCGTCAAGCTGGACTTCTTCCGGGGCACCCTGCTGATGGCGCAGGATCGCGAGCCGGAGGCGATCGACTGGTTCGAGGCGATGCTGGCCCGGACCGCCGAGGACGAGGCACACCGCGACGGCCTGCTGTTCAACCTCGCGGAGCTGCATGCCCGGCAGGATCGGCCCGGGCGCGCGCTCGAGCTGCTGGCGCCGGTGCTGGCCAAGCCCCGGGCCTCGGACCGCTTCGCGCTGATCATCGAATCGCTGGCGATGCGGATCCAGGCGATGCTCGAACGGCTCGACCTGGCGGTCGGCCATGCGCGCGAGGTGCTGGCGGCCTTCTTCCGCATGCGCGACGCGTTCGCGCGCATCGAGGACCGGCAGCAGCTGGCCGGCGAGCATGGCGAGCAGATCGACCTGGTGCTGCGCGTGCTCGTGATGTCGAAGCGCCCGCACGAGGTGTTCGCGGCCGTCGAATCGCTGCGTGCCCGCTCCTGGGAGGAACTGCGGCTGCATCGCTCCGAGACGCCGGGCGAGCAGGACCTGGCGCTGGACGGGCAGATCGACCGGCTCGACCGCATGGACGCCTTGTTGCGCCGGCTGCGCCGCGGCCTGGAGCGGCTGGGGCCGGACTATCGCGACACGGTCGCGCTGGCGCGGCTGCGCGACCTGGACCCCAAGCTGTCGCTCTTCGAGCGCGAGCCGGCCTCCGCGCCGGATCCTGAACCCGGCGCGCCGGACCGTGCGCGCGTGCGGTCCGAGTCGATCGACCACTACCTGACGCTGTGCGAGACGGAACGGACCCGGCTCCAGCGCGAACGCGACCGGCGCCGGCGCGGCCGCCGCGCCGACGGAGACCACGCCCGCGATGCTGTCGCAGGCGCTCGCGACGGCGAGCGCCGATGGGCCGCGCTGCGTGTTCGTGCAGATGCTGGTGTTCGGTAGGACCTTGGCGATCCTGCGGGTCGCCTCGGACGACCCCGAGCCACGGCTGTCGGCCTCGATCCAGTTGCCCGACGAACTGCCGTCGCTGGACGAGCTGGCCGCGGATCCGAACCTGCCCGACATGCTCGATGACGGGCTGGGGCGCGCGCTGGCCGCGGCGGTCGTCGATCCGCTGCTGGCGGACATCGCGCCGGGCGATCGCGTGGTGCTGTGCACGACGGCGCCGGCCTCGCGCGTGCCCTGGCATGCCTTGCCGCTGGCCGATGGCCGGCCCTGGGGAGCGCGCAACGTGATCTCGCAGGCGCCCAACGCGACGGTGCTGGTGCGCTGCCTGTCGCAGGCGCGGCCCGACGGCGCCGCGCTGGTGATCGGCGATCCGACCGGGGACCTGCCGCGCGGACGCGACGAGGCGCGCGCGATCGCCGAGGCGCTGGGCGTGACGCCGTTGCTCGGGGGCGAGGCCACGCTCGGCGCGGTGGCCGCGGCGCTCGCGGGCCAGGCGCCGGCGCTGCTGCACTTCGCCTGCCATGGCGACGTGGACGAGGTCGACAGCACCCGTTCGGCGCTGTTGCTGGCGCCGGAGGATCCGTCCGACGACGGCCGGCTGACGGTGACCGCGCTCGGCGGGGCCGCGCTGGCCGGCACGCGCGCGTTCCTGAGCGCCTGCGACCTGGCGGTCGCGGACGGCCCCACACGCACCGAGGTCTTCGGCATGCCGCGGGCCTTGCTCGCGGCGGGGGCGGGGGCCGTGGTGGCGGGCATCTGGCGCGTCGACGACACCGCCACGCAACTGCTGATGCAGCGATGCCACCGAGACATGGCCACGCAGCCGCTGGCCGATGCCCTCGCAAGCGCGCAGCACTGGCTGCGCGGGCTCACGGTCGCGGACGTCGTGGCGATGGCCGAGGCGGCGCTGGCCGCGGAGCTGCCGCAGGACCGGCGGGCGCGGCTGCTCCGGCACATCGCCGTCGAGCAGGTGCGGGCGGGCGACCTGCCGGCGGCTGGCGCCACGCTGCGACGGCTGCTGGCGGACACCGACGAGGACCTCGCGCCCGCCGAGCACGCCCAGGCGCGCCACTACCTGGCCCTGCTGGCCGACGTCGGCGATCCGCTGGCGCCGCCGGACTACGCGATGCGGCCCTTCGCGCCGATGCGCCTGTGGGCCCCCTTCGTCGTGACGGGGGACTGGCGCTGACGCCTCAGCGATGCGCCTGCAGCCATTCCTCGACGGACTTGGCGCTGGTGCCGACGGCGTCGACCGCGTGCCGCAGCAGCTCCGGCGACACGCCGAAGCGCTCGCCCCAGTAGCGCAGTTCGTAGTCGTCCTGCACGTTGACGCGGTGCCGGTCGCTGCTGTGCGGGCTGGACGTTTCCTCGGTCATGACGATCTCCCTGATGTCATCGGGTCCCGGCCGTTCGCGCCAGGGGCGCGTCGCCTCAGGCCGGCTTGCGCGACGGCGGCACGCGGCTGCTGTCCTCGCCGTCGAGCGTCGCCCCGGGATCTTCCTCCCCGGCGACCGATTCGTCGAACGAATGGTCGGGCACGGCCGGCGGACCCGGGTCGTGCGGCCGGGGCGGGGCGGGGCGGGCGCCCTCGGTGCCGGGCGCCGGCGCGGGGCCGGAGGGCGTGTCGATCGCGTCGACGGGCGTGGGCGCGTCGGACCCGACGGAGGTGGACGGCGCGTTCGTGGCGTTCATGGCGTTCCCCGGGATGCTGGTGGCCGAGACGAAACGCCGCTTGCCGGCGCGCTTGGCCATGGTCATCGCCGTCTCGGCCAGGCGCATCAGCGACTCGGACTGGCGGCCATGGTGCGGGGCAAACGCGATGCCGATGCTGGCGGTGATGCTGGCATGGGCGCCGTCGGGCAGCCGGACCGGTTCCGCGACGGCCTCCAGCATGCGGCGCAGCGCCGGCTCGGCCTCGTGCTCGGCCCGCAGCGCGCCGAGCAGGATCGCGAACTCGTCGCTGCCCATGCGGGCGACCAGGTCGTGGTTGCGCACGCCGCCGAGCAGCCGCTGGGCCACGACGCGCAGCACGACGTCGCCGGCCTCGTGGCCGAACTCGTCGTTCAGGTCCTTGAAGCCGTCCAGGTCGACCCAGCACACGGCCACCAGCCCGACGCGCTCGCCCAGCAGCGTGAGCGCGCCGGCCAGCCGCTCGGTGAAGCGCACGCGGTTGGGCAGGCCGGTCAGCGCGTCGTGCACGGCCAGGTGCTGCGCGGTGGCTTCGCTTTCCTTGAGCGCGGTGATGTCGACCATCATCCACAGCGACTCCTGGGCCGACACCGACGCGCCGCTCAGGTCGATCCACACCGGCGTGCCGTCCTTGCGCCGCATGCGCAGCTGGCGGCGGTAGCGGCGGCCGGACTCGATGGCCGGGTAGGCGGCCTCGCCGACCTCGCGGAAGGTGGTGTCGTCCAGGTAGAGCTGGCGGGTCGGCTGGCCGATCAGCTCGCCGGGCGCGTAGCCGAACAGCGAGGCCAGCGCGCGGTTCTTCCAGACCACGGTGCGGTCGCGCAGCCGCATCATGCCGACCATGTCGTTGTCGAGCATCAGCGCCTGTTCCAGCGCCAGCCGCTGCAGGCCCGCGGCGGCGCGCCGGTCGCGGCGCTGCTGCAGGAACACCAGCGCCGAGCAGCCCAGCACCGTCAGGATCACCAGGCCGGCCAGCGCGCTCTGCTGCAGCGCCTCGCCGCGCCAGGCGGCGAGGAAGTCGGCGGTGCTGGCGCCGGTGAAGATCGTCAGCGGGTAGCCGCGCACCTGGCGGTAGCAGGTGATGCGCTCGATGTTGTCGAGCTTGGTCTTGGTCATGTACCAGCCCTGCTGCGGGTTGGTCGCCATCTTGCGCATCAGGTCCTCGGACACGATCACGTCGCCGACGCCGCGGATCGAGTGCGGTTCCGCCGCCGAGTAGCGCGCGATCAGGCGCTGGCTGCGGGTGCGCAGCGAGATCGCGCCCTCGGCGCCGATGGTCAGGCCCTTGAAGCTCTCGATGAAGTGCTCGGTCGACATCGACGTGTAGACGACGCCGGCGAAGACGCCGTCCTCGGTCTCGAGCCGGCGGGCCACGACGATGGCCCATTTGCGCAGCACGCGGCCGAACAGCGGTTCGGAGATGACGGCGGCGTCGCTGTTGCGGGCGCGCTGGAAGTAGTCGCGGTCGCCGACGTTGACCGAGTTCTCCTCGCCGGCCAGGCCGTAGATGACCTGGCCCCGCGCGTCGGTCATGCGGATCGCGTCGACCTGCGGCAGCAGGCTGCGCTGGTCGGCCAGGGCGCGTTCCATCGCGCGCTTGAGCTGCTCGGGGCTGCCGGGGGTGCGGCGGTACTGGAGCGCCAGCGTGGCCAGCGCGTTGTCGACCTGCTTGAGTTCGGCGCCGATCTCGATGCTGAGGCTGGCGGCCAGGTTCTCGGTGGTCTCGCGGGCGCGGGTCAGGTCGGACTCGCGCCCGGCCTGCAACGCCAGCCAGGTGGCCGCGACGATCGCCCCGGCGATGACGAGGTTGCCCGCCGCCAGCCACAGGGCCAGCCGGGTCAACGGTCGGGGGGCGTAGGAGGAGGGACGTTCCATCGGAGGGCGCGCGGGCGAAGCGGCCATCGTAACCGGGACATACAAGCTCGTGACTTTGTTCACTGGCTGCCACCGGTGGTGGTCACCTACCGTGCCTGCCAGACACGACCAACACGCCTGGGCCTTCGACGGACAAGACCGTCGAGCACCGGGTGATCAGGGGAATCACTGCGGATGGACAGGGCCATTGGATTCAGGCCATGGGAAGTCACGGCCATGACCAACGAGGCCGTGCTGGCGATGCACGCCGAGGAAGCTCCCTTCCTCTGGGCGTCGCGCGATCACGCCGTCCAGGCTGCCCACTACACGCTCGACGCGCTCGTGCGCCTGGATGACCGTGTGCAGGCGCATCTGGAGGGTCTGCAGGTGGATGCCGGCGCCGGCGCGCGACATGCCCGAAGGGCCCTGGCGACACTGGACGCCGGGACTGTCTTCATGGTGGGCGCGCTGGCGTTCCAGGGCGATGAGCCAGATCGGGTCCGTGACGCGTTCGCGGCCGCCAGCGGCTTGCCGGACGGCCGTCGGCCGCTGGCGAGCGCCCTGGCGTGGCAGGACGATGCCGCTTCGCGGCGCTGGCGCGACCGCCTGCTGACGTCGTCTTCCCCGCAAGCCCGCCGCGTCGCCATGGACGCGTCGCGTCTGTGCCGGAGCACGACCGTCGCCGAGGTGCTCGATGCCCTCGCCGACCGGGACGCGCACGTCCGCGCCGCCGGTGCCCGAGCGGCCGGTGAATGCCGCCTGGAAGGTGCGATCGGGGCGCTGCGTGCGCTCCTCCGGGACGCTGACGATCTCTGCCGGTTCCGGGCCGCCTGGTCGTTGACCTTGCTCCACGATGCCGATGGTCTCGCCGCCCTGATTCCATTCTGCGAGCACCCGGCGGTCGCCTGGGGGGCGATCGAACTGAGCCTGCGCGTGCTTTCCCTTGAACGAGGTCGGGAGCTGGCGCGCCGGCTGGCCGGGGCGCCGTTCGCGCGAGCGCTGGTGATCGGCGCCACCGGCGTCATCGGCGACCCGCAGGCGCTGCCGTGGTTGCTGGGCCAGATGAACGATCCGGCCGTGGCGCGCGTCGCCGGCGAGGCATTCAGCGGGATCACCGGCGTCGATCTCGACCGGGACGACCTGTCGAAGGACGCCCCGGACATCGATGACGCGCAGGCCGCCGACGACGCGCAGGCGTCCGACGCGGTGGACGACGACATCGCGGCGATGCCGCCTCGTCACCAGGACAGCCTGCCCTGGCCGGACGTGGACAAGCTCAAGGCCTGGTGGGACCAGCACCGGGATGAGTTTCATCCCGGACAGCGCCATCTGTGCGGGCAACCGGTGTCGGCAGCCCAGGCCCGGCGTGTCCTGAAGCAGGGCCGTCAGCGCGATCGGGCCGCCGCGGCACTCGAGCTGTCGCTGCTGGAACCGTCCACGGTGCTGTTCGACGTCCGCGCGCGCGGACGTCTGCAAAGGAAACGGATGGCGCCATGGAGTTCGTGAACGAAACCGGCGTGCAGGCCGGATGGACCCTGGGTTTCGATCGCGAGGGTCGCGAGTTGATCGTGGTCGCCATCAAGGCGACCTTCGACATTCCGCGCGCCGGCGAGGCGCCGATGCTCTCCGCGGTGCAGGTGCCGCTGATCGAATCCGACGAGTTCAGCGGCGATCCCGGCTGGAGCGCGCCGGTGAGGGAAGTGGACTTCGCGCATCGCAAGCCCCGATGCGACGTGCTGATCCACGGCAGCGCCTACGCGGCAGGGCAGGGCACTTCGCGCGTCGTCGTCGGTGTCGGCGTGTCGACGATGAGCAAGGCCTTCATCGTGACCGGGCCGCGGCAATGGCGCCGAGGGGTGCTCGGCATCACGCCGGGCCAGCCGGAGGCGTTCACCCGCGCGGCGATCAGCTACGACAACGCCTATGGCGGCACCGATTCCGCCGAGGACTCCAGACCGGTCAAGGCCTACCGGACCAACCCGGTGGGCCTCGGCTACCGGCCGTACCAGCACGGCATCGACGGCACGCCGATGCCGGTCACCGAGGAGCTCGACGCTCCCGTGACCGAGACCGACGGCCGCTACCGGCCGATGTCCTTCGGTCCGATCGGCCGGAGCTGGTCGCCCCGGGCTGCGCTGGCGGGCACCTATGACGACGCCTGGCGAGATCGTCGCGCGCCGTTCTGGCCCGCCGATTTCGACGATCGCTACTTCCAGTCGGCGCCGCAGGACCAGCAGATCGCCCATCCCGTCGGCGGCGAGGTGGTGACGCTGCGCCACCTCACGCCGGATGGTCATGTCGCGTTCGCGTTGCCGAGGATGCCGATGCCGGTGCGCTTCGTGCCGCACAAGGGTCGCGAGCAACTCATGGCCGCCGTGATCGACACGCTCGTCATCGAACCTGACGAGGGGCGCTTCACGATGACCTACCGGGCCAGCCAGACGATGCGCCGCAGTTGCTTCGACCTGCGCCAGGTCATCGCGGGCGAACCCACCGCCGCGTGGTTCCGCGCACGCCGTCTTGGCAACAAGCCCTACTACAGGAGCCTGGCCGATCTGGTCAGGAGCCGCCGATCATGAGCGCGTCGACCCTGCCGGCGCTCTCCGTCCTGGCCAGCGGCCTGGTGACCTGCCTCGGCTTCAACGGCCCGGCGAGCCTCGCGGCCATGCGGGCCGGCGTCCGTCACGTGCGGCTCACCAACCTCTGGGATGCCTCCGCCGGCGAGTACGTGGCGGCGGGCAAGGTCGACCTGCCGCAGTGGTGGCCCGGCGCCGGCAAGCTGGCCGACCTGGTGGCGCCGGCCATCGGCGAATGTCTCAAGGCCGCGACGGACGCCACGCGGACCGAGGCCAGGCGCATCCCGCTGTTCCTTGTCTTGCCGCGCCCCGATCGCCCCCATCTCCAGGCGCGGCTGGACGAGCGGCTGCTGGAAGAGATCGGCTTCAAGCTGGGTCTGCCGCTGCATCCCGACAGTCGCCTGTTCCCGGCGGACCGGGCGGCCACGGTCTCGGCGCTGGTCGCGGCCCGGCAGTGGCTGTCGGACAGTGCCGAGCCGTACTGCGTGATCGCCGGCGTCGACAGCCTCATCGAACCGAAGCTCGTCGACGAGCTGTTGAGCCGCCGGCGCATTCTCAGCGGGGACAACTCCAACGGCTTCTCGCCGGGAGAGGCGGCGTCCGCCGTGCTCGTCGGCCGCGAGGGCCACGGTTTCGCCGACGAGCTCCAGATCCTCGGGTGGGGCTCCGGCCACGAGCCCGCGACGCCGGATTCGGAGGTGCCCCTGCGCGGCGACGGGCTGATCGAGGCGATCGGACAAGCGCTCCAGGCGAGCGGCCTGTCGATGCAGGAGTCGCATTTCCGCATCTCCGACCTGAATGGCGAGCACGATCGCTTCAAGGAGATGACGTTCGCGATGCTGCGCTACGAGCGTCACCCCCGGCCTCTGCTCAACGAGCTGTGGCATCCCGTCGAGCACGTCGGTGAAGTGGGCGCGGCGATCGGCCCGCTGCTGCTGGCCGTGGCGCTGCATGCGGGGCAGAGGGACTACGGCGTCGGATCGACCGCGTTGTGCACCTTGTCCAACGACGACGGTGCCAGGGCCTGCGTCGTCACGCGCTTTCGCCGACTGGCGGGTCACCTTCCGGCCGGGAGTCCGAGATGAGCAGGAAGGTTTACGCCAACGGCCGCGAGATCTCGGCGAAGAAGGACGACAACAAGGCGATCTGCTCCATGCCGGACGTCTGCCTGTCGCCCCCCGGCCCGCCGGCCGGTCCGATTCCCATCCCGTATCCCAACACCGCGCAGGCGAGCGACACCGACGGGGGATCCCGCAGCGTGAAGATCGGCGGCGGCGAGGTCGGGCTGAAGAACGTCTCCACCTACAAGAAGAGCACCGGCGACGAGGCCGCGACGAAGTCGTTCGGCATGAGCGTGATCAGCCACAACATCCAGGGTCCGCTCAAGCACGCGGCCTGGTCCATGGACGTGCGCATCGAGGGTCAGAACGTGATCCGGCACATGGACATGACCACGCAGAACCACTCCAACCCGGGTTCGGTGCCTGGCATCGACATCGCGAGCATGGCCGCGCCAGGCGGGGACGCCGAGTGCGTGGAGCTGGAGAAGATGGCGCGGCAGGCGGTCACCGACGATTTCGTCGACAAGGAGATCCCCGGCAACGTCGCGCTGGTGAACAGCAAGACTTCCGGGGGAGCGTTCTACAAGGCGGTCCAGCCGGACAATGCGCAGATCATTCACTCCGGCAAGGCCGCCGGGTACGCCAAGCCGCATGGAGAAGCCAACCACCCCTGCGACGGCAAGGCGCACAACTCCAATTCGCAGGGCAATCGCGATCATTGCGAATGCAAGATCCTGCACAAGGCCAGCGGCGAGGGCATGAGCGGTGGCGGATCGATCACCATGCGGATCAACTGGAACACCGACGGCGCCCTGTCGGACAGTCCGTGCGGCGCCTGCATGGGGTCGTTATGCGATGCGGCAGCCAGCTGCGATGTCGAGATCTACCTGTGCAACGGGCCGCCTGACAATATGAAGAAGCAGAAGGCCCCTTGCCACACCGTCAACCACAAGGACGGCTCCCAATCCCACAAGTGGCAGTCCAAGCGCTGGACCAAACACAAATGAATCGTCGACCCCCTCCCCATATCGCGGAAGCTGGCGTGCCGTTCACGCCGCCGGACTACCCCTGGACGCACCAGACCAGCGAGGAAGTCCTGTTCCACCAGCCTCGCATCGCGCACAGGATCGGTGAGATGTCGGCCCGCGCGGCGCTGGCGTTCTCCCTCGGCGCGCTGGAATGGACGCTGTGGCGCCTGCACAAGGCGCTGCCCGACGACCGGACGTTCCAGTTCCTGGATGCCGCCTGGGCGGGCCTCGTCGACTGGCGCTATCTCGATGCCTTCATCGACTTTCCCTGGGAGGAGACTTTCGACCGCGAGATCGCCGGGCCGCTCGCCGCGTCGTTCTTCTGCCTCGAGGAGGCCTTCGCGGATGCCCGGGACGACAAGCCCTTCATCCACCATCCGGTCTCGATCTCCGAGGTGGCGCTTCGCGTCTGCGGCGTGCCGGACGCATTCAAGTCCTGGCGCCGCGTCACCATCGACCGGTTGATCGAGCGGGATCCCAAGGACTACTCGGCCAGACTTGGTCACGCACTGCCGCGCGACATCGTCAATCCGACCTATGCCAATTCCGAGCCACGGGACGGCGAAAGGATTGCCGCCTACCTGGCATCGCTGGACTGGCAAGCCAATCCGTACCTGGGCAAGCCTGACGAGATGAAGGCCGACGGCTTCGAAGGAGAACCCTATCGCTGGCCCGCGAACGGCTCGCCGACGCCATGACGCTGCCCATTCCTTCGTACGTCCGGATCGAGGGCATCGGCACGCCGGAGATCCGCTTCCGATGGGATGACTGGAACGTCGAGGCGGTGGACATGCCGGTCGATGAGGCGCTGCAGGCACGTCTGGCCGCGATGTCGCAACGCGCGGTGGCCGCCTTCACGATCGGGGCCAGCGAGTGGCTGATCCATCGGTTCTCCGGCCTGGCGAGCGACACCTTGCCGCGCCAGTATCTGGAAGCCGCCTGGGCCCAGCTCTGCGACTTCCACTACTCGACGCACTTCGACGTCGATACCGATCAATGGCGGGGACCGGTCCGAGGGCCGATGGGGACCGCGATTCGCCGGGTCAAGTTCGCCTTGCGGCAGGCCGACGTCGAAGGCAACCCGGAGTGGAGCGCCTGCCGGCTGTCGAAGCTGATCGAGCACGTGCTGCCCGATGCCACGCCCTACCTGGCCTGGCGAGACCGGATCATCGACCGGTTCGTGGCGCTCTATCCGTTCAAGAAGGGCGATTCGCTGGGAGATCCCGTGCCCTGGCAGTTCGCCGATCCGGCGCATGACGCGCGACTGGACGACGCGGAGGCGCTGCTCGCCGAGTTCATCCGCGGACTGGAGGGCAGGCAGAACCCGTTCATGAACTCGCCGGAGGTCATGGTGGCGCAGGGCTTCAAGCGGACGCCCTATCGCTTCAGCCTGGCGGAGGATCGGCAGGCCCGCTGGGAGTGGTAGGCGCGCCAGCCGCGGAGACGCCGGTCGACGCGTCAGTTCAACTGCACCGACCCACCGCGGATGCGGTTCACGCCGGTCGAGCGGGTCGAGACGTAGCTGCCTTCAATGAACACTTCGCCGGTCCGGGTCAACGTGATGCTGGCCTTGCCGCAGCGCAGGACCATCTCCTTCTGCGCGCTGACGACCAGGCGTTGACCATCGGCGTCCACCTGCACCTCATCCGGCCGCTCCCTGAGCGGCCAGGCCTCCTGGCCCCGCAGGACGCCGATCACGATGGGCTTGGCAGGATCGCCCCCTTCGAAGGCCAGAAGGACCTTCGTGCCGATGTGGTCGGCGTGCAGGTCGACGACGCTCCGGGCACGCAAGGCCGATCCGAGCGGCAGGCTCGGATCGATCACCATGGGCGTGGCGCCTTGATCCGCCAGGGCGACCAGTTCACCCACCTGGACAGCCAGGCCGGAGACCGCCGCCGCTGGGGTCCAGCCCGTTTCGAAAGGCTCTCTGCCGCTCATATGCTTGCCTTTGGTAGTACCGGGTCACGGTACTGGCAGCCGCCCGAGGGCAATAGCGACCAAAGTCACGCGGCGGTGGCACGCCGGAACGTGTCGCCAACTTCAACCCCTTTCCCTTGGATCACCATGCCCACGCTCACCTCTCCCGCGTACATCCGGCAATCCGGCGCCGCCGATCAGGCGATCGGTTATGAATGGCGCGGCACGGCCGACTTCAACAAGGAGAACGAGAAGCTCGCCAAGCAACTCGTGACGATGAGCGCCAGGGCTTGCCTGGCATTCGCGGCCGGCTTGGCCGAATGGGTCGTCTGGCGGCTCGAGGGCCGGAGCGACTTCGGCGCGCCGTTGCAGATGATCGAGGCGGCCTGGGTCGCGCAGCTCGACGCGCGCTACGTCAAGATCCCCACGGAGTACGAGTTCGCCGAGCGCAGCGGCCCGGTGGACGGTGTCCTGCTGGCGACGAAGGACCTGCTCGAAAGCGCGCTCCGGTCCTACAACACGCCTTCCGCGAAGAACCTGTTCGGCAAGACCGTCTACCTCTATCAACTGGCGCGGCATGTCGTGCCGGACACCAAGCCGTTCGACGTCTGGGTGAAGGCGTCGATCGCGCGCCTGAACGCGATCTATCCGAGGGTCGATACCGACGTCAAGGGCGAGCCCGTGCCCCGCGAAGCCGTGGACACGACGGCCGAGTTCGGCAAGGAGGCCGCGCCGGAGCAGCTGTCGGCCTTCCTGCGCGGCATCGAGCCAGCCTCGAATCGCTACCTGCGCACGCCGGAGGAACTGGTGGCCGCGGGCTTTGCCGGCACGCCTTACCAGCTGGGCTGAGGCGCGCTGAAACGCCTCGCCGATCGGGCGATCAACCGCGGCCCAACTGCCTCTCCAACCCCTCCAGCACCCGATAACACGGCAGCACCTGCGCCACGCTCGCGTTGGGCTCGCGGCCCTCGCGGATCGCCGCGACGAATTCGCGGTCCTGCAGCTCGATGCCGTTCATCGACACGTCCACCTGGCTGACGTCGATCCTCTCGTCCTTGCCGGTCATCAGGTCGTCGTAGCGCGCGACGTAGGTGCCCGTGTCCCCGATGTAGCGGAAGAAGGTCCCCAGCGGCCCGTCGTTGTTGAACGACAGCGAGAGCGTGCAGATCGCGCCGTTCGCCGCCTTGAGCTGCAGGCTCATGTCCATCGCGATGCCCAGCTCGGGATGCACCGGCCCCTGCAGCGCGTTGGCCTGCACCACCGGGCTGCCGCATTGGTACGCGAACAGGTCCACCGTGTGCGCCGCGTGGTGCCACAGCAGGTGGTCGGTCCAGCTGCGCGGCTCGCCCAGCGCGTTCATGTTGGTCCGCCGGAAGAAATAGGTCTGCACATCCATCTGCTGGATACGCAGATCGCCGGCCGCGATGCGCCGGTGCACCCATTGATGGCTCGGGTTGAAGCGCCGCGTGTGGCCGCACATCGCCACCAGCCCGGTCTCGCGCTGGCGCCGCGCCACCGCCTCGCCGTCGGCCAGCACGTCGCACAGCGGGATCTCCACCTGCACGTGCTTGCCGGCGTCCAGGCAGGCCAGCGCCTGGCTCGCGTGGAGCTGCGTCGGCGTGCACAGGATCACCGCGTCGACGTCGTCGTGCCGCAGCGCCTCGTCGAGCTCGGTGCCGGCGTGCGCGATGCCGTACTTCGCCGCCGTCTCGCGGGTCTTGCCCAGGTCCCGGCTGATCAGCGACACGACCTCGACGCCGTCGATCAGCCGCAGCGCGTCCAGGTGTTTCTGGCCGAAGGCGCCGGCCCCGGCCAGCGCGATGCGAAGGGGTGCGTTCATGCGTCCTCGAGGATGAGATGGCCCACCGCCGTGTTGGACGCGGGCACGTGATAGAAGCGGTGCGCCACGCGCGGGGCCGGGCCGCCGGCCAGGTCGCCCATCGCGCCGCGCGCGATCAGCCACATGACCAGCTCGATGCCCTCGGACCCGGCCTCCCGGACGTAGTCCAGGTGCGGCAGCTCGGACAGGCCGCGCGGGTCGGCGATCAGGCGGTCGACGAAGGCGTTGTCCCACTCGCGGTTGATCAGCCCGGCGCGCGGGCCCTGCAACTGGTGGCTCATGCCGCCGGTGCCCCAGACCTGCACGTTCAGCGGCTGGTCGAAGGACTCGACCGCGCGCCGGATCGCCTGGCCCAGCTGCAGGCAGCGCCGCCCCGACGGCACCGGGTACTGCACGACGTTGACCGCCAGCGGGATCACCGGCACCGGCCAGGTCGGCGCGTCGACGGGCTGCTCGCCGAACAGCAGCGACAGCGGCACCGTCAGGCCATGGTCGACCGTCATGCGGTTGATCAGCGTCAGGTCGAAGTCCTGCTGGATCACGCTCTGCGCCAGGTGCGCGGCCAGCTCGCCGTGGCCGGTTACCGGCGGCACCGCGCGCGGCCCCCAGCCCTCGTCGGCCGGCTCGTAGCGGTCGGCGGTGCCCAGCGCGAAGGTCGGGATCATGTCCAGGCTGAAGGCGTTGGCATGGTCGTTGTAGACCAGCACGATCGCGTCGGGCCGGTGCTCGGCCATCCAGCGCCGCGACGGCGCATAACCGGCGAACAGCGGCGCCCAGTACGGCTCGGCCGTGCGGCCCTGGTCCATCGCCACGCCGATCGCCGGCACGTGGGAGGTGTAGACGGAAGCGCTGATGCGCGCATGCGTGCTCATCGGCGCGGTCCTTTCGTGTCGTGTCGCGTGTCCTGCCGGGTGTCGCCGGCCGTGGCGCCGGTCGCGTCCGCGGCCGCCTGCGGCGTCACCGGCGCGCGGCGGGGCGTGCCGTCCGGACGGCGGCCGCCGGCCAGCATCATGTCGCGGTAGTCGCCTTCGCTCATGCCGGTCATGCCGGCGGCCATCTGCTGGTAGCTGCGCCCGTCGGTCGCGCCGATCTTGGCCAGGAAGTAGATGTTGCCGCCCAGCCGGATGCACTGGTTCAGGTCGCGTGCCAGCACGGCCTCCTTCTGCGCGGCGGTCATCGGCCATTCGTCGAGGTAGGCGCGCTCGTCGGCCTTGAAGCGCGCGCGGTTCTCCGCCTTCATCAGCGACATGCAGAACTGGTTCAGCCAGTACCCCTTGCGCGCCTGGTCGGCATCGAAGATCGTGGTGCCGGGAATGTCCCGGTAGGGCTTGTCGAGCGGCATGGGGGTCTCCTGCGGTCTCCTCGGGGTGTCGGTGCCACGCATCAGCGGATGGCCTCCGGCCAGTACAGCCGCATCGGGTTGTCCACCAGCAGGCGCTGGCGCAGCGCCTCGGTCGGCGCGATGCGCGGGATCACGTCGACCAGCAGCCCGTCGTCGGGCATGTGGTCCTTCAGGTTGGGATGCGGCCAGTCGGTGCCCCACAGCACGCGGTCCGGGAAATCCTCGACGACGCGCCGCGCGAAGGGGACGACGTCGCGGTAGGGCTCGCGCTCGCCGGCCAGCGCGGGCGGCCCGGCGACCGACAGCCGCTCCGGGCAGGTCACCTTGCTCCAGACGAACGGGTGCTCGCGCAGGAAGCGCAGGAACAGCGCGAACTCCGGGCCGTCGACCGGCTTCGTCACGTCCGGCCGTCCCATGTGGTCGACGACCACCGTGGTTGGCAGCGCGCTGAAGAAGTCCCACAGCTCGGGCAGGTCCGGCGCCTCGAAGTAGAGGACGACATGCCAGCCCAGCGCCTTGACGCGATGCGCGATCTCCATCAGCTCGTCGCGCGGCGTGAAGTCGACCAGCCGCTTGACGAAGTTGAAGCGCACGCCGCGCACGCCGGCCTCGTGCAAGGCCTCGAGCTCCCGGTCCGTCACCGCGCGCCGCACCGTGGCCACGCCACGGGCCCGGCCGCCGGAGGCCCGGCAGGCATCGACCATCGCGCGGTTGTCGTCGCCATGGCAGGTCGCCTGGACGATCACGTTGCGGCTGAAGCCCAGCCGGTCGCGCAGCGCGAAGAGCTGGTCCTTGCCCGCGTCGCAGGGCGTGTACTTGCGCTCGGGCGCGTAGGGGAACTCGGCGCCCGGGCCGAAGACATGGCAGTGCGCGTCGACCGCGCCGTCGGGCAGCTGGAAGCGGGGCACCGAGGGATCCTGGTACCAGTCGAGCCAGCCCGGCGTCTTGTCGAAACCGCCGGTGGTGGGAAGCGTCATCGCGGGGTCCTTGGTCGAGATCAGGTCTTGGGGCGCGCGAGGTGCGCGAGCAGCCGGTCAGCCTCGGTGCGCCAGTCCGGACTGCGGCCGAAGCCGGCATCGGCGCGCTCGCCGAAGACGCCGTCCTCGGTCAGGTCGGCCATCCAGGCCTGGCGCTCGGCGGTGCCCTCGGCGCTCCAGGGCGTGAGGCCGGCGTCTCGGACGGTCTCGGCGACCTCGCGCACTTCCTCGCCGCGGCGCCGGCCGTGCTGGATCACGCGCTGGAAGAAGTAGGCCGCTTGCTTCTCCCAGTCGATGCCGGGGAAGGTCTCCCGCAGCGAGGCCAGCACCGCGTCCTCGACGCCGTAATGGCGCGCGCTGGTCAGGCTCTCGATGACCATGGCCTCCAGGCCCTTGATCATCACCGAGCGGCACATCTTGGTCGCGCTGACGACGCCCAGCTCGGCGCTGCCCACGGTCGGCGCGAAGCCCAGCCGCTTGAGCAGCGGCTCGATCGCGGCGGCATGCGGGCCGCCGAGCAGCAGCGGGACCTTGATGCGGTACGGCGGCACGCTGGTCATCACCGCGCCTTCGACATAGCGGCCGCCTCGCGCATGGACCGCCTCGGCCGCCTCGCGCTTGGCCTTGGGCGAGGCCGAGTTGAAGTCCAGCACGACCGTGCCCGGTGTCAGGCCGGCGGCGGCCGCGCGCGCGGCGTCGACCGTCTGGCTCGCGGTCACCGCGCTGACGACCAGGTCCGCCGGCGTCGCGACCATCGTGGCGGACGTCATCAGCTCGACGCCGAACTCGACCGCGTGCTCGCGCATCCGGTCGGCGTCGGTGGACGGCGATTCCAGCTTCAGGTCGTAGGCGCTGACGGCGACGCCGGCGGCACGCAGGTCTTCCGCCAGCAGGCGTCCGACCTCGCCATAACCGACCAGGCCGATGCGCAGGTCCTTGAGGTCCTGCGCGTCCTTCGGGTCCGGGACTGCCGCGCTCATGTCAGTCCAGCGCGATGTTGAGCCGCTTGATCAGGTCGGCGTACTTGGCCGACTCGGACGAGATGAAGGTCATGTACTGCTCCTTCGTGGTGGGGAAGAGGTCGTAGCCGAAGGTGGCGTAGCGCTCGCGGATGTCGGGCTCGGCCAGCGCGGCCTCGATGTCGCGCTGGATCTTTTCCTGCACCGCCTTGGGCAGGCCGCGCGGCGCGGCGATCGTCGTCCAGCCGGTGACCTCGTAGCCGGCGGGGCCGCCGGACTCGCTGACGGTGGGCAGGTCGGGGAAGGCGGGATGGCGCTTCGGCCCGGTGACGGCGATGAACTTGATCTTGCCCGCGCGCTGCAGCGGGCCCGCGGTGGCCATCGAGCCGAGCGCGAAGTTCAGCTCGCCGTTGGCCACGGCGGTGTAGAGCATGCTCGTCTCCTTGTAGACGACGTGCGTCATCTGCGTGTGCGTCATCGCCTCGAGCTGCGCGGCGCCCAGGTGTACCGGGTTGCCCACCGACCAGGACCCGTAGTTCAGCGCGCCGGGGCGGGCCTTGGCGTCGGCCACGATGTCGCCGACGGTCTTGTACTTGCTGTTGGCCGGCACGCCGACGAAGAAATAGGTCTTGAACAGCGGCGCGATCGGATCGAAGTCCTTGACCGGGTCGTAGGGCAGCTTCTTGAACAGGTGCGGATAGACGACGAGGTGGACGTTGTCCAGCTGGATCAGGTCGTGGCCGTCGGTGGCGCCGCGCTTGAAGGCGTCGATCGCGATGAAGCCGTTGGCGCCGGGCTTGTTCTCGACGATCACCGGCTTGCCCCACTTCTTGGACAGCTTCTCCGCGACGACGCGTGCGACCGTCTCCGGGCCCGCGCCGGGCGGGAAGGGCGTGATGATGCGCACGGGCTTGGTCGGCCAGTCGGCGCCGGGCGCCGCCTGCGCCGCGGCCAGGCGAGGCAGGGCGGCGGCCAGCAACGCGGCGGCGAGGGTCAGGCCTTGCGCCAGGCGCAGCCGGCGCGAACGGCGGGAAATGGAAGCGGTCATCGTTGTTGTCTCCGGGTTTCTGACTTCTGGTTTCTAGCGGTCAGTCGATGTAGCGCAGTCCGGCCTTGGCCAGCGGCTCGCGCATCTTGTAGAGGTCCAGGCCGAGCACGCCCGCGGCGAACTGCTCGCGCTTGGCGCCCTCGTTGGCTTCGCGGGCGGCGGCGGCCTCCAGGGTCTTCGACGCCATCGCGGCGGGGACGCAGACGATGCCGTCGTCGTCGGCCACGACGACGTCGCCCGGATGCACCAGCGCGCCGGCGCAGACGACCGGGATGTTCACCGAGCCCGGTGTCGCCTTGATCGTGCCCTTGGCGGAGATGCACTTGCTCCAGACCGGGAAGCCCATCTCGTTGAGGGTGCGGACGTCGCGCACGCCGGCGTCGATGATCAGCGCGCGCGCGCCGCGGGCCTTGAACGAGGTCGCGAGCAGGTCGCCGAAGTAGCCGTCGGTGCACTCCGCGGTGACGGCGGCGACGACGAGGTCGCCTTCCCGGATCTGCTCCGCCGCGACATGCAGCATCCAGTTGTCGCCGGGCTGCAGCAGCACGGTGACGGCGGTGCCGGAGACGGCGACGCCGGACTGGATCGGCCGCATGTAGGGCTTGAGCAGGCCGACGCGGCCCATCGCCTCGTGCACGGTGGCCGCGCCGAAACGGCCGAGGGCGTCGGCGGCCGCGCGGTCGGCGCGGGCGATGGTGCGGTAGACGACGCCGAGTTCGTACATGGCGGGTTCCTTCTGGTGGAGCGGGTCAGGCGCTCGGCACGAACAGGCCGAGCCGGCGGCGCAGCGCGTCGTGCGCCGGGGAGGCGAAATCGTCCACGACGCGCTGGGCGGTGGCGGGTTCGCCGCTGGTCGTGGCGACGCCGGCGGTGAAGCGGGTGACGATCTCCAGCCCGGGCGGCATCGGGCCGAGCACGGCGACGCCGGCCTGGCCCTGGAGCTCGCTGAGCTGCTGGAAGCCGAGGTCGACCTCGCCCTGGGCGAGCATCGTCGCGACCGGCACGCCGGCGGGCGACTGGCGCAGGCGATCGCCGAGGCGTTCGCGCAGGCCCCAGCCGTCGAGCAGCTTCAGCAGCGCCTGGCCGCTCGGGCCGGTGGAGTACCCGATGGCGCCGGCGCCGAGCAGAGCTGCGCGCAAGGCTTCCGCCGTGTCGACCGCGGGCGCGGTGCGGCCGCCAGGGGCGGCGACGACCATCGGCGAATCGGCGATCGCGCGCAGCGAGCCCGGCCGCAGCCGGCCGGCCGCGAGCAGGCGCTGCATCGCGTCCTCGGCCAGGACGACGAGGTCCAGGTCCTCGCCGGCCTCGACGCGGCGGGCGGCGTCGACACCGCCGATCGACTCGAAGCGGATCTCCAGGCCGTGCGCGGCGGTGTGGGCGGCGGACAGCGCCGCCAGCAGCGCGCGGGTGGCCATCGAGGAAATGCCGGCGAGGGGTGCGATCACGGGGTGGTCCGGGTGGGTCCAGGGAGGAGGGCGTCGAATTGCGGCGGATTCTGGTCCGGTCGGGCCAGACGATCCAGTTCTAGCTTCCACTAGCTGATATTCCGATCGGGCATGGCCCGGATGGAGCAGCCATGCCGGTTCGTGAGAGCATCGGCGCATGAACCTGACCCAACTGGAGACCTTCGTCCACGTGGCCGAACACGGCAGCTTCAGCAAGGCCGCGATGGTGCTGGGCGTGGCGCAGCCGGCGCTGAGCCGGCAGGTGCGGGCGCTGGAGACCGAGCTGCACGAGACGCTGCTGCTGCGCAATGGGCGCGGCGTCGAGCTGACCGAGGCGGGGCGGCGGTTGTTGCAGCACGGGCAGGACATCCTGAACCTGGTCAGCCATGCGAAGGACGACCTGCGCTCGCGGCGCAGCGAGCCGGTCGGGCAGATCACGATCGCGATGCCGCCGACGCTGGCGCGGCTGCACACGCTGGCGCTGATCCGGGCGTTCCAGGCGGAGATGCCGCAGGCGCGGCTGACCATCATGGAGGGGTTCTCGGTCCACCTGACCGAATGGCTGCTGACGGGGCGGACCGACCTGGCGCTGGTCTACAACCCGGAGCCGATGCCGGCGCTGGAGATCCTGCCGCTGCGGCGCGAGCGGCTGTGCCTGGTCAGTCCCAAGGACCAGGCGCCGGCGCGGCCGCCGACCTTGTCGCAACTGTCCCGGTATCGGCTGGTGATGCCGCAGCGGGGGCACATCTTCCGGTCGCTGATGGAGCAAGCGGCGGCGATGGCGGGCGTGCAGCTCGACGTGCGATGGGAGGTGGCGAGCGTGCCGGCGATCCTGGACTGCGTCGCGGCGGGCATCGGCCATGCCGCGTTGGGCGAGGACGCGCTGCGGATCTACGAAAGGCCGGAGCGTCTGGTCACGACGCCGTTCGCGCGGGCGGACATCCAGAGCACGCTCTGCCTGGTCACGCCGACCAGCAAGCGGGCGACGCCGTTGATGCAGCGGACGGCGGGGGTGCTCATGAGGATGGTGGGGGAGGCGGGGCGTTAGCCACCGTCTTCACGTTCAGCCTCGCGCACGCCGTCGCCGCCAAGACCCAGTCGTGCCACTTCCCGCTTTCCGCGACGAGTGGGACTTGCCACAGCAGCGTGACGAGTGTTTCGGAGGGATCGAAAAGCACCAGGCAGTCATGCTCGGCCTGCTGGGCGGAGCGATAGACCACGCCGTCGAGCCCAAGCTCGGCGATGGATGCCGCCAGTTGCTGCGTCTCCTGAATGCGCGTCGATTGGAGTACGGGGAAATGCGCCGGAAACGGGCGAAGGTCGGCAACGCGCAACTGATGGCAGGTCTTCACCGCAATCAGTTCTTTCGCCACCAGGTCGTCGACAAGCACCTCCACCAGCTCCCGGCGGAACACGGCCTCGTAAAGGGCCGTCTGCGGTCGCTGTCCCAGGTACGCAATGGGACGGTCGCCCAGGTCGAAACGACCGGACAGTGTTGACCCGCCATACATCTTGAGCGGTCCTCGCTGGATCGTCATCGCACGAACCTCGGAGAGCTGCACGCGGTAGAGCGTCGATCCCGCCGGCACTGTGTGGACGGTCAGCTGTCGAAAGTCGGACAGGGTCATGCGGATCTACCTGTGACCCCATTCGGCATCGGCCAGGACGTACTCCAGGTGGCCCCGTTCAATCGCCGCCCTCGGGGTCATTCCCCAGAGACCCTCCGAGGCGCTTTCGAGAAACCTGAGGAAGCCATAGGGCGTGTAGTGCCGGCGTGCCGCCTTGATCAGAGGCAGGTGAGACCACAGCGGTTCGAAGAACTGCCAGTAGGGCAGTCGGAGCTCTCCCGACGCGTCGGTCAACGCGAGTGCCCGGCCGTCTTGGATCAGTGCCAGGACATCCGCCTCGGCGAGCTCGGTCATCGTCGAGATCTGCGCCACGGTCAGCAGGTCCGGATCCGAGAGTCGATCGCGATGGCTGCGGCTCCAGCGCGCCTGGAAGTCGAGCCCATCCGCCCTGTCGGGCAGCGGGACGTGGGGGCATCCGGGGATCTTGAGCGCTTCGGTGAGACAGGGGTTCGGCGGAGCCGGAGAGTGATCGATGAGCCTCATGAAGTCATCCATGTTGAAAGTCGCGAATGGCGAGCATGCTGGCGTCGACGAGATGCCGAAGCAAGCCAGCCGGCGGGTGCCGACCCGGAAATCTGAAGACCTGTTGACGTGGCTCAAACTCCTCGGGCGACGTCGTCATGCTGCGCGCGTCGGCCCCGCGGCGCATCGCCCGGAACGGGGCGCCGGAGGGGGCCATCGAAAGGGGGGAGTTGTTCGACCGGCGGTGGCGGTCCTGCAGCGATCAAGCGGGATCAGGCCGCCTTCGCCGCCGCGCGCTCATGCGCGTCCATGCGCTCGCAGCTGTCGCAGCCATGGCAGCGGTCGAAGCCCGCGGCTTCGTCGAAAGCCTCCAGGATCAGTCGCCAGCGGCAACGCCCGCTCTGCGCGTACGACACCATCTGCTCCAGCCGCTGCCGGTCCTGTCCCGCCTTGGCCTCGTAGCGGGCCACCGCCTCGGCCAGCGCGTCGGCATCTCCCGGCGGCGGATCGACCGGCAGGAAGGCCGCCTCCCGCGCCGCGATCCAGCCTTCCTCGACCAGCAGGCCCGTCAGCACCTTGAGCTTGTTGCGCGGCCGGCCCAGCCGGGCGTGCAGGGCGTCGATGGTCCAGCCGGCGTCGTCGGGCGCGGCCGTCGCCAGCGCGTTCACGACCGCCTGCGCATCGGCCGGCAGCGGATACCGGCCGTTGAGGAAGAACTGCTGCACCGCCCGATCGCCGGCGACGAACAGCAGCGTGCAATCGGCGCGCTCGCCGTCGCGGCCCGCGCGTCCGGACTCCTGGTAGTACACGTCCAGGCCGGCCGGCAGCTGGTAATGCACGATGCGCCGGATGTCGGGCTTGTCGATGCCCAGCCCGAACGCGTTGGTCGCGACCATCACGCGCGCCTCGCCCCGCATGAAGCGGTCCTGCGCCTCGTGGCGCTGCGCGGCGCGCAGGCGGCCGTGATACAGCGCCGAGGCCACGCCCGCGCCCAGCAGCGCGTCGTGCACCGCCTCGGCGGCCTTCACCGTGGCGGCGTAGACGATCGTCGATGGCATCCCCGCGCCCGGCGTGATCGTCGCGGGCTCCTCAGGCGCAACGGGCTCTCCGGGGTCCCCGCGCTCCGCCGCATCTGCGTCTTCGAGCAGCAGCTCGAGCAGTCGACGCCGCTTGTCGTCCTCGTCCACCAGCGGCTCGACGCGGTAGTGGAGATTGGCCCGGTAGCTGCCGCCGACCAGGCAGCCGGCGGCCGGGATGTCGAGCTGCCGGGCGATGTCCTCGACGACCTCCGCGCTGGCCGTCGCCGTCAGCGCGAGCACCGTCGGCCGGCCCAGGCGCTCGCGCGCCTCGCCGATGCGCAGGAACGCGGGGCGGAAATCGTGTCCCCACTCGGAGATGCAATGCGCCTCGTCCACGACCAGCAGGTCGGTGGGCCGCTCGGCGAGGCGGTCGAGCCAGTCGCCGTCGGCGAGCCGCTCCGGCGTCAGCAGCACGACCTGCGCGGTCCCGTCCAGCGCCGCGGCTTCCTCCGCCGCGAGCGCGGCCGCGTCGAGCCCGCTGTGCACCTGCGCGCAGGCGATGCCCAGGTGGCCCAGGCGCTCGCACTGGTCCTTCATCAGCGCGATCAGCGGCGACACGACGACGGTCCGCCCCGGCAACAGCGCGGCGGGCAACTGGTAGCACAGCGACTTGCCCGCACCGGTGGGCATCACCGCCAGGGTGCCGAGGCCGCGCATCACGCGGTCGATGACATCCCGCTGTCCCGGCCGCCAGGCGCGAAGCCCGAAGCGCCGCAGTTGCTGCTGGAGGGTTTTTTCGGACGGAGGACGGCGGCGTGACGGCATGAGGGCGGCGTGTCCGCAGGCGTGTGATGGACCCGCGGGAAGGGGGAGGGACCGCGCTCCAGAGCAAACGGTGCGCCCACCGGCCCAGGCGTCGTGCCCATGGCGCCGTCGCCGTGTTCTCAGAGCGGGCACCCGGGTTGCCGTATCCCGGCATGCCGCCCGCGATGCGCCGTCAAGCCGCCCGCGGGCACCGATTCACGAGATCACGGAGATCCGCATGATCAGCACCATCCTGCTCGTCGTCTTGATTCTGTTGTTGCTCGGCGCGCTGCCGACCTGGCCGCACAGCCGCGGCTGGGGCTACTACCCCAGCGGCGGGCTGGGGCTGGTCGTGCTGATCCTGATCATCCTGCTGTTGATGGGCTACATCTGACGGCGCACGGGACCCGGTAGGCCGCGCGCGCCGACCCGCCGATGTCGGGGGCGGCGTCCGTGGCGCCCGCCGTTCAGGCGCCCAGCAGCGACTGGCCGCAGACCCGCAGGACCTGGCCCGTCAGCGAGCCAGCACCCGGCGACGCGAGGAAGGCGATCGCCTCCGCCACGTCCGCCGGCGTGCCGCCTTGCTTGAGCGCGTTGAGCCGGCGACCGGCCTCGCGCACCATCAGGGGCATGCGGCGCGTCATCGCGGTCTCGATGAAGCCCGGCGCGACCGCGTTGATCGTGCCGCCCAGTCCGTCCAGCGTTGCGGCCCGCGCGGCCGCGTAGCCGATCAGCGCGGCCTTGGAGGCGCTGTAGTTCGTCTGCCCGGCGTTGCCGGCGATCCCGCTGATCGAGGACAGGCAGACCTCCCGCGCGCCCGGGTTCAGCAGGCCCGCCTCATCCAGCCGCGCGTCGATCGCGAGGATCGCCGCGAGGTTCACGCCCATCACCGCGTCCCATTCGGCCGGCGTCATCCGCGCCAGCGTCCGGTCGCGGGTGATGCCGGCGTTGTGCACCAGCACGTCGAGCCCGCCCAGGCGCCGCGCCGCGTCGGTCAGTTCGTCGAGCGCGCCCGCGGCCGTCAGGTCGGCCGCCAGCAGCGAGCCGTTGATCCCGCGCGCGAGGGCCTCCAACGGCGCGCGCGCCGCCGGCACGTCGACGCACAGCACGCGCATCCCGTCCAGCGCCAGCCTGCGCGCCGTGGCGGCGCCGATGCCGCCGGCAGCGCCCGTCACCAGGGCCACGCGAGCGCGCGCCGCGATCGGCGCGAGGTCGCCCGCGCCGTCCTGGGCAGGCTTGCGCCACGACAGCACCTGCCCCGACACATAGGCCGAGCGATCCGTCGCGAAGAAACGCAGGGCGCCCGCGAGCGACGCGGGCGACGCCGCGCCTTCCTGCAGCACCAGCGCATTGGCGGTGGCGCCGCGGCGACCGATCTCCTTGGCCAACGCGCGGATGAAACCTTGCACGGCCTGCAGGCAGGCGGCCTCGGCGGCGCTGGCCGCGGCGGCGGAGGTCAATGCCAGCACGCGCGCGCCGGGCGCGAGCCGCGTGAGCGCGAATTGCGTCTGCTCGAACAGCGCGCGCAGCGCCGCGACATCGCGGCATCCGGTCGCGTCCACGATCAGCGCGCCGATCGCGGCGCCATCGCTGGCCCCGCCGCCTTCCGCGGCGATCGCCGCCAGCAACGAGGGCAGGGGCGTCGCGCCGCCGGGGGCGATCGCGAGCACCGATCGGCCCGCGAGTTCGTGGTCGTTCCACGCGTCCTGTCGCCGCGGCAACGGCACCGGTTGCGGCAGGTTGAGCGCACGCGCGACGCGTCGACCCAAGGGGTGCTGGACGAACGAAAGCAGGCGGTCGGTCATGGGTGTCAGGGTGCGAGCAGCGGCCAGGAAAGGACGCCGTGTAGGACAAGGGCGGGCCGCAGTGTAGGCGGGGCGGCAGAGATGACGAAACGGTCATCCCCGTGTCCGTCTCATGTCGCGTTCACCCTCGTAGAGTGGATTCCAAGGCGTTTGAAACGCGCGCCGACGCAGCGGGATACCGGCTCCGACCGGTCGGTCGAAAGCAGGAAGGCTCACCCGCGTGCAGGACCACTTTTCAATCGAAGGAGATTCAGATGCGTCACCTCAAGAAGCTGTCAATCCCGATCGGCGTCGCCGCGATGGCGGCCGCGCTGGCCTTGCCGGCCATCGCGCAGGTCGAGGAGGAAATCATGTCCGGCCCGAAGTCGCGTGACCAGGTGGTCGCCGAGCTGGAACAGGCCCGTGCCGATGGGTCGCTCGAGAAGCTGCAGGGCGAGCACAGCTACGCGCCCGACTTCGACGAGGCCAAGGGCATGGATGTGCAGTACTCCAATCACCAGGCCGATGCCGACGTGACGGTGGGCATGTCCGCCGACACCGGCACCGAGGTGAACTTCTCGGCGCCGGCCGCGGGCGGCCGCACGCGCGCCCAGGTGATCGAGGAGTTGGAACAGGCTCGCGCCGACGGTTCGCTGGACCGGATGTGGAGCGAGCAGGGATATGCGCCGGAGTTCGAGGCGGCGCATTCGTCGAGTCCTTGAACGCTCCCGATGCCTGGCATCGGCCGCGACGGTCCGCCAGTCGGGTCCGAGCGAGACAGTGCCGGCCCTCGTGACCGAAGGATGGACGTGGGATGACCCGACCAGGAACGAACGGTCATCCGACTTCGAGCAACGGGGCTCCCATTCGGGAGCCCCGCTTTCATGGGCGCGCCGGAAGCAGCGCGGCGCCGAAGCCGATTCGCCTCACAGACGCGTGA
Source organism: Mitsuaria sp. GD03876 (assembly GCF_029840635.1). Lineage (GTDB taxonomy): Bacteria > Pseudomonadota > Gammaproteobacteria > Burkholderiales > Burkholderiaceae_C > Roseateles. The sequence goes on from NZ_JAOCCU010000021.1 coordinate 48,270, forward strand.
CGTCGATGACCGCCTGCGCGAACGCCTTCGGCGCTTCCTGGGGCAGGTTGTGGCCGATGCCGCCGGTCAGGTCGCGGTGCTCGTACTTGCCGGCGAACTTGGCCCGGTAGGCTGCCGGCTCCGGATGAGGCGCGCCGTTGGCGTCGCCCTCCAGCGTGATCGCCGGCAGCGTGATCCGCGGCGCGGCGCCGATGCGGGCCTCGATGTCGTCGAAACGGGATTCGCCGTCGGCCAGTCCCAGCCGCCAGCGGTAGTTGTGCACGACGATGGCCACGTGGTCCGGGTTGTCGAAGGCGACGGCGCTGCGGCGGAAGGTGGCGTCGTCGAAGCGCCATTGCGGCGAGGCCAGCTGCCAGATCAGCTTGGAGAACTCGGCGCGGTACTTCTCGTAGCCGAGGCGGCCCCGTTCGGTCGCGAAGTAGAACTGGTACCACCACTGCAGCTCGGCCGCGGGCGGCAGCGGCTGCTCGTTGACCTTGCGGCTCACGAGCAGGTAGCCGCTGACGGAGACCAGCGCCTGGCAGCGCTCCGGCCACAGCGCGGCGAGGATGCCGGCGGTGCGCGCGCCCCAGTCGCAGCCCGCGACGATGGCCTTCGGGATGTGCAGCGCGTCCATCAGCGCGATGGCGTCGCGCGCCAGCGCGCCTTGCTGGCCGTTGCGCGGCGTGTCCGCCGACAGGAAACGCGTCGAGCCGTAGCCGCGCGCGTACGGGACGATGACGCGGTAGCCGGCCGCCGCGAGCAGCGGCGTCACGTCCTCGTAGGTGTGGACGTCGTAGGGCCAGCCGTGGAACAGCAGCACCGGCGGGCCGTCGGCCGGCCCGGCCTCGACGTAGCCGACGCGCAGGTCGCCGGCGTCGATGTGCTTGAGCGTGCCGAAGGCCGGCGTGATCGCGAGCGCGGCGGCATCGGCGGGGCCGGTCGCCGCGAGGGCGGACGCGGGCAGCAGGCCGCCCAGCGGCAGCACCGCGGCGGCCGAGGCGGCGGCGCCCAGCGAGGCGCCCAGGCGGAGGAACTGGCGGCGGGGGAGCGTGGTGTCGGTCATGTCGGGTCTCGGGATGTGGTGGGGACCTGTGCAGTGGACCCGCGCGATGTATCCCCGGCTTGTCGATCAGGAGGCGGATTGCATGGCGCCGTCGCTGGAGCGCCGTCCGATACATGGACATACAAACCCGATCTCTGACATCGATCAATCGGCCCCCTGGCTTTGCGGGTCCCGCCTTCCTAGCCTGCCCGCTCCGGGCGCATGGGGCGTCCGGAGCCAGGGGGCACAGGCCCGAAAGAGGTTCCGATGATCGATCTGTCGCTGGATGAAGTCGTCTACTTTCCGTCGCTGCGGACGCTGTCCGCGGAGTTGCGTGGGCTGCATGAACTCGACCGGGCGCGCAAGCGGCGGATGCTGCCGTTGATGACGCTGGTGCCGGCGGCGCGGATCCCGGAGCTGGGCGACTTCCGCCGCGCGGCCTCGCAGGCGGGGGAGGTGATGCAGGACCTGCCGCACCTGATCGACCTGGGCCGCGCGCCGCTGCAGCACGCGCTGGCCTGGCGGCGGCTGGCGGATCCGTCGCTGGGGTTCCGCGCCTGGCGGGAGTTCGCGCGGGGACACCGGCAGGCGGTGCCGGTCGTGCAGCTGACCGATGGCGCGGGCGATCGCGCGATCGCGCAGCAGGCCGCGTGGATCGAGCGCGATTTCGGCCTGGCCGTGTTCCGGCTGCGCGGGCCGGTGCCGCTGACCGCGACGATGGAACGCGCGATCGACGGCCTGATGGCGCCGGCGCGGGCGATCGTGGTCATGGACTTCACGACCGAGCGGGAGTGGTTGCTGGGCTGCGCGGGCACCGGGCGCGAGCTCATCGCGCGCTGGCGGGCGCGGTGGCCGGGGCTGCGCGTGGTGGCGATGGGCAACAGCTTCCCGGCGACCGCGCAGTGGGTGGGCAAGCCGCCGGTGGGGGAGATGCCGCGCTCGGGACGGCTGGCGATCCTGGAGCGGGAGCTGCACCGACGGCTGGGGGATTGGCCGGTCGTGGACTACGGCGACCACGGCGCGGTGCATGCGCCGAGCGAGCCCGGGCCGGAGCTCACGCCGGGGCTGGTGCGCATCGACTATCCGTGGCAAGGCGAGTGGCGCTTCGAGCGGCGCCGCCGCGAGACCAGCGACGAGGCCAATCGCGAGGCAGCCTTGGCGATCGTCGAGGCGGCGCCGTCGTTCGGCGAGCGCGGCCTGTGGGGCGAGCACGAGATCCAGGAAGCGTCCAACGGGCGGGTCTACACGCGAGGGCGCGAGGCATGGACGGCGGTGCGGGTCAACCTGCACCTGGCGACGCAGGTGGACGAGATGCTGGCGTTGCGGTTGTCGGGCGACACGACTCATCCCCGGGAGCTCGATGCCTCGTCCGAGTCGAGTTGAGCGCAGCGCGACAGGTCCGGGTCATGGAACCGGGCGCGGGGTCTTCCTACAGTGAGGACCTCGCTTCGCAAGGAGAGTGCGGTGTCGATGTCGAGGATGGAAATGAACGGCCGGATCGTCATCCCGAAGGACATCCGCAAGGCCGTGGGTGCCAAGCTCGGGACGCGGTTCATCTGGGAACTCCAGGAGGACGGGAGCATCAGAGTCTTGGCGAAGACGAAGCGACCCCGGGTGGAGGAATTGCCGCCCGATTCCGAAGATCCAGAGAGTGGAGAGACCGATATCTGACCGGGATCCTCGAAACACGGAACGGCAGTCGCGTTTCCATCGAAGCAATGAGCCCATTTCGCTGATGGCCGGTATCGATACCAACGTCCTGGTCCGCTGCATCGTCCGGGACGATCCCCATCACAAAGACCCATGGAGACGTCGTCGGCCTAAGGACTTGAGAACCGGTGCAGCGTCGCGCTCCGATAGGTCTCGCCGGGGCGCAGCACCGTCGATGGCCAGTCCGCGCTGACCGTGCGGTTCGGCGAGTCGGGGTTGTGCTGGGTCTCCAGGCACACCCCGTCGCCCTGGCGATGGAACTCCCCGCCGCTGCCCAGCAAGCTCCCGTCGAGGAAGTTCCCCGAATAGAACTGCATCGCCGGCTCCGTCGTCAGGACCTCCATCGCGCGCCCCGACACCGGATCGCGCAGCCGCGCCGCGAGGTGCATCCGGCCGTCGAAGGGCGCATCCAGGACCCAGTTGTGGTCGTAGCCCTTGCCCCGCTGCAACTGCGGATGCGCTTGCCGCAAGCGCGATTCGATGACCCGCGCCTCGCGAAAGTCGAAGGGCGTGTCGGCCACCGTCGCGATCGAGGTCGGGATCAGGCCGCCATCCACCTCGCAATAGCGGCTCGCCGCGATCTGCAGTTCATGCCCCAGCGCCGACCCGCGCCCCGCGAGGTTGAAGTAGTCGTGATGCGTGAGGTTCACCACCGTCGGACGATCGGTCGTGGCCTCGTACTCGATCTGCCACCCCATGTCCTCCACCAGCCGATACCGCACCGCCACCCGCAGCCGCCCCGGGAAGCCCTGGTCGCCATCCGGGCTGTCGAGATCGAAGCGCAGGCAGTCGTCGCTTTCCGCCTCGGCCCGCCAGAGCAGCCAGCCGAATCCGCGTGTGCCGCCATGCAGGCAGTTCGTGCCGTCGTTGGCCACCAGCGCATGGCGTTCGCCGTCGAGCCGGAAGGCCGCCTGCGCGATCCGGTTGCCGTAGCGTCCGACGATCACGCCGAAATGCGGATTGCGCAGCAGGTAGTCCTCGAGCGTCGGCAGCCCCAGCACCACGTTGGCGACCTCGCCGCGCGCATCGGGCACCTCCAGCCGCGTCACGATCCCGCCCAGCGTGATCGCCGACAACCGCAGCCCGCGGCCGTTGTCCATCACGTACTCGTGCACCGGACGCCCGTCGGGCAGGTGGCCGTAGACCCGTCGTTGAATCGGCTTCATGCGCGAAACCGGTGAGGCGCCAGGCCGCGATGGCCTTGCGGGTCGAGCTCGAACAACGCGCCGGCCAGCGCCTCGTGCTCGCATTGCCTGCGTGCGGTCGTGACGAACAACCGGTCCAGCGCCGGACCGCCGAACACCGGGCAGGTCGGCTGCGAGGCCGGCAGCGGCCGCCGCAGCGTCTCGCGTCCCTGCGCGTCGAACCGGACCACGACGCCGTCGCCCCAGATCGCCGACCACAGGCCGCCATCCGCGTCGACCGCCGCGCCGTCCGGCTCCCCGCCGTCCATCGGCAGCTGCACGAACACGCGTCGCTCGCCCAGCCGCCCATCGGCGTGATAGTCCATCGCCCAGATCGTCCGGGTGGGGGAGTCGGTGTAGTACAGCGTCCCCCCGTCGGGGCTGAAGCTCAGCGCGTTCCCGACGATGCCCGGCGGCAACGGCAGGCGCTCCACGTGCAGGCCGCGGCCGATGCCCACGCCGGTCATCGACGCGCGGTAGTAGCCGCCGACCGCCGCCCCGTGCGGGTTGAACATGCCGAACACGAACCGGCCCTGCGGATCGCAGCGCCCATCGTTGATGCGGGTGCGCGGCTCGTCGGGCTCGACCGGCGCCAGCGGACCGATCTCGCCGCTGGCGAGATCCAGCAGCGCCACGCCCGAGGCCAGGCCGAGCACCAGCAATCCCGGCGTGTCGCACAGCGCGAAGCTGCCCAGCGGCTCCGGCATCGCCCAGTGCGTGACGCGTCCGTCGCCCGATCCCTCCAACGCCTGCCACCGCGACAGCCGGTGGCTGTCGATGTCGGTCCAGTACAGCGCCTGCTCCCGGTCGCACCAGAGCGCGCATTCGCCCAGCCGCTCGCGGCAGTCGACATGCACCCGGGCCTCCGGCGCCTGGCCGGCGATCGCCGCCACCGCGCTCATGCCCAGCCTCCGTCGACGATGTAGTCCTGCGCGCTGCACATCGCGCTGTCGTCGGCCGCCAGGAACAGCGCCATCGCCGCGACGTGATCAGGCATCAGCGGCTGCTTCAGGCACTGGTTGGCGTCGATCTCCTGCTTCGTCTCGTCGTTGACCCACAGCGCGAGCTGTTTCTCCGTCATCACCCAGCCCGGCACCAGCGTGTTGACGCGAATGTTGAACGGCCCGAGGTCGCGGGCCAGCGAGCGCGTCAGCCCCTGCACGCCGGCCTTGGAGGTCGTGTAGGCCGCCATCCCGCCCTGCATCAGCATCCAGCTGAACGAGCCGAAGTTGACGATGGAGCCGCCACCCAGCGCCTTCATGTCGGGCGCCACCGCCTGCGCGGCGAAGAACTGGTGCTTGATGTTGACGGCGATGGCCTGGTCCCAGAACTCGGGCGTCACGTCCTCGAGCGCATGGCGCTTGTCATTGGCGGCGTTGTTCAGCAGCACCTTGAACGGTCCGCCGAGTTGCTCCCGCAGCGTCGCGATCGCGGCGCGCAGCTGCGCGATGTCGGTCAGGTCGGCGGCGACGAAGGCGCTGCCCGGCAGCCGCGCGGCCAAGGCCTGGCCGGCCTGCGCCGCGATGTCGATGAAGCCCACCCGCGCGCCCTGGGCGGCGAAACGTTCCACCAGCGTCGCGCCGATGCCGGTGGCTCCGCCGGTGATGAGCACGCGCTGGTCGCGCAGGCTGGGATAGAGGGCGCTGGTCATGTCGTCTCCGTGGCTGCGGGCGCGAGTGTCGCGCCTCTTCGTGTCGGGTCCCGGCATCGGCGGCCGCGTGTCGGCCGTCTCCGGAAGCGCGATTCTATAAGTCAGACTATTTGACCGGTCAAATGGCCTTGAATGAGGGTTTGCACCGATACGGCGATTTAATAAGTAATACTTTAATTCGAACCCAACAAGAATCCCAAGACCTCTGGAGACACCATGAGCCTGAGCTTCCCGCGTCCGTACAAGGGCGTGTTCCCGGTCGTGCCGACGACGTTCAACGAGCAGGGCGGCCTCGACCTCGAGAGCCAGAAGCGCTGCGTCGACTTCATGATCGACGCCGGGTCCAACGGCTTGTGCATCCTGGCGAATTTCTCGGAGCAGTTCGTGCTCGGCGACGACGAGCGCGCGGTGCTCACGCGCACGATCCTGGACCACGTGGCCGGCCGCGTCCCGGTGATCGTCACGACCACGCACTACAGCACCCAGATCTGCGCCGAGCGCAGCCGCATGGCGCAGGAACTGGGCGCCGCGATGGTGATGGTGATGCCGCCGTACCACGGCGCGACGCTGCGCGTGGGCGAGGCGGCGATCCACGCGTTCTACGCGCGCCTGTCCGACGCGATCGACATCCCGGTGATGATCCAGGACGCGCCGATGTCGGGCACGCCACTGCCGCCGCCGTTCCTGGCGCGCATGGCGCGGGAGATCGAGCAGGTCCGCTACTTCAAGATCGAGACCGCCGGCGCCGCCAGCAAGCTGCGCGAGCTGATCGAGCTGGGCGGCGATGCGATCGAGGGCCCCTGGGACGGCGAGGAGGCGATCACGCTGCTGGCCGACCTGGATGCCGGCGCCACCGGCGCGATGACCGGCGGCGCGTACCCGGACGGCATCCGGCGCATCGTCGATGCCTACGCCGCGGGCGACCGCGAGACCGCCGTGGCCGAGTACGGCCGCTGGCTGCCGCTGATCAACGCCGAGAACCGCCAGGGCGGCATCCTGACCGCCAAGGCGCTGATGAAGGAAGGCGGGGTCATCGCCTGCGACCTGCCGCGGCACCCGTTCCCGACGATGCATCCGCAGGTCCGCGCCGGACTGCTCGACGCGGCGCGCCGCCTCGACCCGCTGGTGCTGCGCTGGGCGCGCTGATCCCGCCGCGGCGCCCCGCGCCGGGCTGCTGCCGATTCCCTTTCCGAGGACCGTGATGAGCCAGATCCCCGAGTTCAAGAACCACATCGCCGGCGAGTGGGTCGCCGGCGCCGACCAGCGGCCCAACATCAACCCGTCGGACACCGACGACGTGATCGGCCTGTATGCCCAGGCCGACGCGGCGCAGGCGGAGGCCGCGATCGCCGCGGCGCAGGCGGCGTTCCCCGCCTGGGCGGCGAGCACGCCGCAGCAGCGCTTCGACGTGCTGGACGCGGTGGGCAGCGAACTGCTCGCGCGCCGCGAGGAGATCGGCCGGCTGCTGTCCCGCGAGGAAGGCAAGACCCTGGCCGAAGGCGTGGGCGAGACGCACCGCGCCGCGATGATCTTCAAGTTCTTCGCCGCCGAGGCGCTGCGCGGCGGCGGCGAGACGCTGGCCTCGGTCCGCCCCGGCGTGTCGGTGGACGTGCTGCGGCAGCCGGTCGGCGTCGTCGGCCTGATCGCGCCGTGGAACTTCCCGATCGCGATCCCGGCCTGGAAGATCGCCCCGGCGCTCGCCCATGGCAACACCGTCGTGTTCAAGCCCGCCGAGCTGGTCCCGGGCTGCGCCTGGACCCTGGCCGAGATCCTCTCGCGCACCGCGCTGCCCAAGGGCGCCTTCAACCTGGTGATGGGCGCGGGTTCGCAGGTGGGCCAGGCGCTGGTGGACTCGCCCCGGGTCCGGGCGCTGAGCTTCACCGGCTCGGTCGCGACGGGACGGCGCCTGATCGCCGCCGCCGCCGCGCGCCAGGCCAAGGTGCAGGCCGAGATGGGCGGCAAGAACCCGCTGGTCGTGCTCGACGACGCGGACCTGGGCGTCGCGGTCAACGCGGCGGTGCAGAGCGCCTTCTTCTCCACCGGCCAGCGCTGCACCGCGTCGAGCCGGATCATCGTCACCGACGGCATCCACGACCGTTTCGTCGAGGCGGTCGTCGCGAAGATGAAGACGCTCAAGGTCGACCATGCGCTCAAGGCCGGCACCGACATCGGACCGGTCGTCGACCAGCGCCAGCTCGACCAGAACCTGCGCTACATCGACATCGCGCGGCGCGAGGGCGGCACGCTGGCCTTCGGCGGCGAGGTCGTCGAACGCGAGACCCGCGGCTTCTTCCAGGTCCCCGCGCTGATCACCGGAACGACCAACGCGATGACGATCAGCCGCGAGGAAGTCTTCGGCCCGGTCGCCAACGTCGTGCGCGCCGGCGACTACGACGAGGCGCTCGCGCTGGCCAACGACACCGAGTTCGGCCTGTCCGCCGGGATCTGCACGCAATCGCTGAAACACGCCGCCCACTTCAAGCTGCATGCGCAGGCCGGGATGGTGATGGTCAACCTGCCGACGGCCGGCGTGGACTACCACGTGCCGTTCGGCGGCACGAAGGGCTCGAGCTACGGCCCGCGCGAGCAGGGCAGCCATGCGCGCGAGTTCTACACGACGGTGAAGACCGCCTACACCTTCCCGGGCTGACGATGGGCCTGCCCTGCATTGGCCTCGCCGGCGCCCGTCAGGGGAGGGCCGCCGAGGCGCGACATGGCCGCCGCCCCGGCGCCCGGCTTGTCCGCGCCCTCGTGGTGGCTTCGGCGGCGACGCTGGCCCGTGCCCAGGGTGTCGAGGACCCGGCCCCGGCGCACGACCCCACGCTGATCGAGCAGGGCGGCGTCTTCCACGTCTTCACGACGGGCCAGGGCCTGCAGCACCTGCGCTCGGAGGATGGCCGCGGCTGGCGGCGGCTCGCGCCGGTGTTCAGCCAGGCGCCCGCCTGGTGGGCCGAGGCGGTGCCGGCGCATCGCGGCCTCGATGTCTGGGCGCCGAAGGTGGTCGCGCTCCAGGGACGCTACTGGCTGCTGTACTCGATCTCGACCTTCGGCAAGAACCGCTCGGCGATCGGGCTGACGAGCAGCGAATCGCTCGACGGCCCTTGGCGCGACGACGGCCTGGTGGTCCGCAGCGTCGAGACCGACGACTTCAACGCGATCGACCCCGACCTGTTCATCGACGCGAAGGCCGACGGCGGCGACGGCCGGCTCTGGTTCAGCTATGGCTCGTTCTGGGGCGGCATCCGCCTGGTCGAGTTCGATGCCGCGACGATGCGCCCGCGCGGCCCGGCGCGTTTCATCGCGCGCGGCCGCGGGAAGGATGGGGCCGGCGGCGGCGGCGGCGGCGCGATCGAGGCGCCGACGATGGTCCGCCACGGCGGCTGGGTCTACCTGTTCGTCTCGCACGACTTCTGCTGCCGCGGCCTCAAGAGCACCTACAACATCCGAGTCGGCCGGTCGCGGACGCCGACGGGCCCGTTCCTGGACCGCGACGGCCGCGCGCTGATGGACGGCGGCGGCACGCTGGTGGAGCAGGGCGCCGGCCGCTGGATCGGGCCCGGTCACCAGGACGTGGTCGGGCGCTGGATCGTGCGCCATGCCTATGACGCCGAGGACGGCGGCAAGCCCAAGCTCCGGCTGGACGAACTCCGCTGGGACGAGGACGGCTGGCCGCGGCTCTAGTGGCGACCCGCTCCCGGCGCGCCGGGAAGATCGAAGAAGATCCGCGGCGCCCTCAATAAGAAAACATCAGGAGACATTCCGTTGGCTGCCCTCAAGCTGGAGCAGATCTGCAAGCGCTATGGCGCGGTGCAGGTCATCCCCGACCTGTCGCTCGACGTCGCGACCGGCGAGTTCATCGTGTTCCTCGGCCCGTCGGGCTGCGGCAAGACCAGCCTGCTGCGGATGATCGCCGGGCTGGAGGAGGTCACCGCCGGCCGCATCCTGATCGACGGCCAGGACGTCACCCATGCCGCGCCGGGCCTGCGCCAGCTGGCGATGGTGTTCCAGCACTACGCGCTGTACCCGCACATGACGGTGCGCGAGAACCTGGCCTTCGGCCTACGCAACATCGGACTGCCCGGGGACCAGATCGACCGCCGCATCCAGGAAGCGGCGCGGATGCTGGAACTCGACGCTCTGCTGGCCCGCAAGCCGGGGCAGCTGTCCGGCGGCCAGCGCCAGCGCGTCGCCATCGGCCGCGCGGTGGTCAAGGAGCCCGGCATCTTCCTGTTCGACGAGCCGCTGTCCAACCTCGACGCCGCGCTGCGCGGACGCACGCGGCTGGAACTGGCGCAACTGCACCGCCGGCTCGGCGCCACCATGGTCTTCGTCACCCACGACCAGATCGAGGCGATGACGCTGGCCACCCGCATCGTCGTGATGAACGCCGGCCGCATCGAGCAGGTCGCGCCGCCGTCGGAGTTGTACCGCCGGCCGGCGACGCGTTTCGTCGCCGGGTTCATCGGCACGCCGGGCATGAACTTCGTGCCGGTGCGGCGGCTGGCCGACCGCGAGGGCATGGCCGCCATCGAACTCCCCGGCGGGCAGGCGATGGCGACCCATGTCGCCGCCTCGGTCCCCGGCAGCGAGCTGACGCTGGGCATCCGGCCCGAGCACCTGGTCACCGACGCCAGCGGCCCGCTGCCGGCGCAGGTCGAGATGGTCGAGTTCCTCGGCGAGCGCACGCTGGCGCATGTGCGCCTGGTCGACGGCACCCGCGCCATCGCGACGGTCGCCGCCGGAGCGTCGCCGTCCGCCGGCGAGCCGGTGCGGCTGGCGCTGGCGATGACGGAGGCGCATCTGTTCGACGCGCAAGGCCGCGCGCATCACGCCGTCGACGGCCAAGGACCGACCCCGTGAGCGGCGCCGTGTCGTCGTCGCTCCCGCCCGCGGGAGCGGACCGGGGCGAAGCGCCTCGGGCGGGGCGCCGGGGTGTCGGGCTGCGCGCTTCGCGGCCGGCCCACCTGCTGTTCGTCGCGCCCTTCCTGATCGTCTATGTGCTGTTGCTGCTCTGGCCGCTGGCCAAGGGCTGGTTCATCAGCTTCCACGACCATGACCTGCTGTCCAACGACAGCTTCTTCGTCGGCCTGCAGAACTACCGCGAGCTGTGGGAGGACGACGTCTTCCACCAGGTCGTGTGGAACACGATCCGCTTCGTGCTGATCAGCGTGCCGGTCTTCGTCGGCCTGTCGCTGATGCTGGCGCTGGCGCTGAACCGGCCCGGCCGGCTCGCGGCGATGCTGCGCGCGGTGTTCTTCTGCGCCAGCGTGTTCTCGGTGACGCTGATCACGCTGGTGTGGCAGCTGGCGCTGATGCCCGAGCGCGGCCTGGTCGCGCAGGGCAGCGCGGCGCTCGGGCTGCCGCAGCTGCCCTGGCTGACCAGCGACCTGCTGGCCCTGCCGACGCTGGCGCTGGTGACGGTGTGGTGGATCATCGGGCTGCCGATGATGCTGTTCCTGTCGGCGCTGCAGCAGATCCCGTCGGACGTCTACGAGGCCGCCGCGCTGGACAACGCCAGCCGCTGGCGCACCCTGACGCACGTGACGCTGCCCGCGCTCAAGCGCACGGTGGCGCTGGTGGCGGTGATCGAGGTGATCCGCCAGTTCCAGGTCTTCCCGCAGATCATGCTGATGACCAACGGCGGCCCGAACAACACGACCCGGCCGATCGTGCAGTTCATCTATGAGCAAGCCTTCATGCAGCTGTCGCTGGGCTACGCGACGGCGGCCTCGCAGGTGCTGCTGGTGGTGATGCTGCTGGGCGTGTCGGTGCAGATGTGGCTGGAGCGGCGCGAGGCCGCGCAGGGAGGCCGGCGATGACCCCGATGCTGCGCAAGGGCGCCTTCGACCGCGCGGTGATGGCGGCGCTGGTCGTGCTGGCGGCGCTGTGGATGCTGCCGCTGGCGTGGGTGCTGGCCCTGTCCTTCAAGCCCAACGAGCTGCTGATGGTGCGCACCGACGTGTTCCTGTCGCCGCCGTACACGCTGGCCAACTACGCGGACATCCTGCAGACCTCGCAGGTGTTCCGCTGGCTGGGCAACAGCGCGCTGGTGGCGGCGCTGCAGACGCTGGGGGTGCTGGTGCTGTCCTCGCTGGCCGGCTACGGCTTCGCGCGCTGCGAGTTCCCGGGCCGCCGCCTGCTGTTCCCGCTGGTGCTGTTCGGGCTGGCGATCCCGGCGCAGAGCGTGTTCATCCCGCTGCACCGGCTGTTCTCCGACTGGGGCCTGCAGAACACCGTCGCGGGCCTGGCGCTGCCGGGGCTGGCGGCGCCGTTCGGCGTGTTCCTGATGACGCAGTACTTCAAGGCGGTGCCGATCGACCTGGAGGAGGCGGCGCTGCTGGACAACGCGTCGCGCTTCAAGACCTTCTGGCGCGTCGTGCTGCCGCTGACGCTGCCGGCGCAGGCGACGCTGGGGATCTTCACCTTCCTGGCTTGCTGGAACGACTACCTGTGGCCGCTGGTCATCGCGACGCAGCCCGAGATGTACACGTTGACGCGGGGCCTGGCCTCGACGCAGACCAACTTCGCGCAATCCGAGGGACTGGGCTTCCTGATGGCGCAGGCGGTCTTCGCCGGGGCGCCGGTGCTGATGATCTACCTCTTCTTCCAGAAACACCTGGTCACGGCCGTCGCGGGGACGGGCCGGTCATGAGGGCGACCTTGCGTTCGATGGCGCTGGCCGCCGCCGTCGCCTGCGCCGCGCTGCTGGCCGCTTGCGGCGACCCCCACACCGGCCCGGCCGGCAAGCCGAAGACCGAGATCACGCTGATGCGCTTCTTCGGCAGCTGCGACGCGAAGTTCGGCGCGGTCAACGACGCGAGCCAGGGCGTGGGCGAGTGCGGCATCGTGACCGCGCTGGTCAACGAGTTCAACGCGACCAACCCGGACGGCATCGTCGTGAAGACGCAGGTGGCCGAGTGGGCGCCGTACTACGACCAGTTGACGGCGCGGCTGGTGGCCAAGGACATCCCGACGGTGGCGGTGATGCACGAGTCGGCGCTGGGCGACTACGTGCGCCGCCGCCTGATCGAGCCGCTGGACGCGGAGCTGCCGGCGCTGGGCATCGACACGGCGGACTTCACCGACCACGCCCGCCGCGGCGTGACGCAGGACGGCCACGTCTACGCGCTGCCCTTCGACACCTGGGCCTGGCTGTGGCACGTCAACACCACGCTGATGGGCCAGGCCGGCCTGATGGGCGCCGACGGCCAGCCGCGGCTGCCGCGGTCGCCGGACGAGCTGCTGGCGATGGCGCGGCAATTCAAGCAACGCACCGGCAAGCCGTACTTCGCCTGGGCCATCGTCAAGGAGACGGCGGCGACCAACCGCACCTTCCAGACGCTGATCGCGCAGCAGGACACGAAGCTGTTCAGCGACGACGGCCGGCGCATCGACATGCACCAGCCGCAGGTCGTCAACGCGCTGACGCTGATGCAGCGGCTGTATGCCGAGGGGCTGGTGAAACCCGACCTCGACTACGGCGCCGCCAACCAGGCCTTCCTCAACGGCGAGGCCGGCGTGGTCGTCGTCGGGACCTGGACGATCGACCAGTTCCTGCGCGAGGCGAAGAAACCCGGGTCGCCGCTGCGCGGCGGCTACACCGTCGTGCCGTTCCCGCAGCTGTACCAGCGCCCGGCGGTCTTCGCCGACGGGCACAGCTGGGCGCTGTTCAAGGGCGGCGCGGCCACCCCGGCGCAGCACGCCGCGGCGCTGCAGCTGCTGCGCTTCATCTGGCGGCGCAGCGCGGAATGGGCCCGCACCGGGCACCTGCCGGTGCGGCGCTCGGTGGCCGACAGCGCCTCGTTCAAGGCGCTGCCGTTCCGCGAGCACCTGGCCGAGATCACCCGCACCGGCACCTCGATGCCGGCCAACGTGCCCACGCAGCGCGCGATCGAGCTGCTGATCGGCGAGGACGTCAGCAACCTGCTGGTGTCCGGCAAGCCGGTCGCGGAGGTGCAGGCCGATGTCGAGAAGCAGGTCAACAAGGCCTTGAAGAAGGTCAGGCGCTGAGACGATGCGTCCCGCGATCGTTCCCCATCCCCGTCCCGAACCCCATTGATCGTCGATCCCATGTCGCTGAACTGGTCCAACCCGCTGATTCCCCAACGCGCCGATCCGCACCTGTCGCTGCACGACGGGCGCTACTGGTTCACCGCGTCGGTGCCCGGCTTCGACGCGATCGAGCTGCGCGGCGCCGCCCGCATCGAGGACCTGCCGCACGCGGCGCCGAAGATCGTCTGGACGCGCCATGAGCGCGGTCCGGCCAGTTGGCACATCTGGGCGCCGGAGCTGCACCGCGTCGACGGCCGCTGGCTGATCTACTTCGCCGGCGGCGAGCGCGAGGACATCTGGAAGATCCGCATGCACGTGCTCGAGAACACCCACGCGGACCCGACGCAGGGCGAGTGGATCGAGCGCGGCCAGATCCGCACGCCGCTGGACGACTTCGCGCTCGACGCGACCACCTTCCACCACGGCGGCGAGCAGTACCTGTGCTGGGCCGAGGCGGACGCGTCGCGCCAGGGCAAGACCAACCTCTACCTGGCGACGCTGGCCAATGCCTGGACGCTCAAGAGCGCGCCCACCCTGATCGGCGAGGCGGTGCTGCCGTGGGAGCGCGTCGGCTTCGCGGTCAACGAGGGGCCGGCGGTGCTGCAGCGGCACGGGCGGGTGCTGATCGCGTACTCGGCGGCCGCGACCGACGCCAGCTACTGCATGGGCCTGCTGTGGGCGGAGGCGACGGCCGACCTGCTCGACGCCTCGGCCTGGCGCAAGTCGCCGGTGCCGGTCTTCGCCAGCGCCAACGGCCAGTACGGGCCGGGGCACAACAGCTTCACGACGACGCCGGACGGACGGACCGACCTGCTGGTCTTCCATGCCCGGACGTATCGCGAGATCCTCGGCGATCCGCTGCACGACCCCAACCGCCACGCGCGGGTCCAGCCCTTCGGCTGGCGGGCCGACGGGCTGCCGGACTTCGATCAACCACGGCCGGACGGTCCGGTGCAGGAGTGGGGCGCATGAGCATGAGCGTCAGCAGGAAGCGCTTGAGGCGATGGGTCGCGGCGATGGCGGCCTCGGTGGCGGGCGTGTCGTTCATGCCCGCGGCGACGGCCTTGAGCCCCGTGGGACCGCCACCGCCGGCGCCGCCGTCGTCCGAGGCCGTCGCGCACGCGGCCGCGGCGCCGGCCTTCGCCAGTCCCGACGGCCGACTCAGCGTGCGCTTCTCGGCGGCCTGGAACGACGGCCTGAACTACGAGGTGCTGCGTGACGGCAAGCCGGTCGTGCGGCCGTCTCCGCTGTGGATCACGACGGACGGCGCCGAGTTCTTCTCCAGGCTGTCGCTGGTCGACTGCACGGCGCCCACCGAGGGCCGCGAGCGCTACACGCTGGTGGGCAAGCGGCGCGACATCGACCGGCCGTATCGCGCGATGCGCTGCGAGCTGCGCAATGGCGAGTCCCAACGCGCCGCGATGGAGTGGCGCGCCTTCGACGACGGCGTCGCGTTCCGCTACGTGCTGCAGGACCCGGCGCCCAAGCGCAACGTGCACGACGGCAGCGGCGTGCGTTTCCCGCCGGGCACGCGGGCCTTCCTGCAGCCGATGCAGGTCTGGCGGACCGGCTGGAAGTCCACCAACCCGGCCTACGAGGAACACTACGCCCCCGAATCGGCGGTCGGCGCCGAGGCGCCGGCGCGCGAGGGTTTCGTGCTGCCCGCGCTGTTCCGCAGCGGCGACACCTGGATCGCGGTGACCGAGGCCGGGATGGACGGCCGGTACCACGCCTCCCGGCTGCGCCCGACGATGTCGAGGGACGGCTATGACTTCGACGGTCCCCAATGGGGCGAGACCTGGCCGGGCCGGGAGCGCTTCGGCAACGCCGACGGACCGCTGACGACGCCGTGGCGGGTGCTGGCGATCGGCGAGCTGAAGACGCTGGTCGAGTCGACGCTGGGCACCGACCTGGCCGCGCCGGCGATCGACTTCCCGAAGGACAAGGTCCAGCCGGGCCCGGCGTCCTGGAGCTGGGCGCTGCTGAAGGACGACGGCACGGTGGAGGAGGTGCAGCGGCGCTTCATCGACTACGCCGCCGACATGCACTGGCCCTACACGCTGATCGACGCGGACTGGGACCGCAAGATCGGCTGGGACCGCATCCAGGCGCTGGTGGCCCATGCCGCCAGGCGGCACGTCGGGATCTGGCTTTGGTACAACTCCTCGGGCGACTGGAACGAGACCGAGTACACGCCCAAGGGCCGGCTGATCGACCCCGTCCAGCGCCGCGCCGAGTTCGCCAAGCTCGCCGCCGCCGGCATCAAGGGCGTGAAGATCGACTTCTTCGGCGGCGACGGGCAAGGCTCGATCCGCTACTACGTCGACCTCCTCGAGGACGCCGCCCGCGCCGGCCTGCTGGTCAACTTCCACGGCGCGACGCTGCCGCGCGGCTGGAACCGGACCTACCCGAACCTGATGACCGCCGAGGCGGTCAAGGGCTTCGAGTTCGCCACCTTCGAGCAGGCCGACCAGGACGCCGTGCCGCGCCACCTCGCGATGCTGCCGTACACCCGCAACCTGTTCGATCCGATGGACTTCACGCCGGTGGTCTTCGGCGACATCCCCGGGATCCGGCGCGCCACGCGCAACGGGTTCGAGCTGGCGCTGTCGGTGCTGCTGGTCTCCGGCGTCCAGCACTACGCGGAGACGCCGCAGGGCATGGCCCGGGTGCCCGCGCCGGTGCGCGCCTTCCTGCGCGACCTGCCGCGGCAGTGGGACGACGTGCGTTTCCTGGCCGGCCAGCCCGGCGAGACCGTGGCGCTCGCGCGCCGGGCCGGCGACCGCTGGTTCGTCGCGGCGATCAACGCCGGCGACGCGCCGCGGGACCTGACCCTGGACCTCGGGTTCCTCGCCGGCCGCACCGGCGCCGTCATCGGCGAGGGCAAGGGCCCGCGCGACTTCCGCTTCGACACGCTGCGCGGCGGCGGCCAACACCGCGTGACGCTGCCCGCCAAGGGAGGATTTGTCGCGAGTTTCGGGCCGGGTCGCCCGTGATAGCCTGCCGCCCGATATGAAGACCCGCGCCGACCATTCGACCTACAGCCCCCGCGCGCGCCGCGCCGAGGGCAAGAGCCAGCACGGCCGCATCGTCAGCGAACTGGGCCTGGCGATCGTCTCCGGCGAGCTCCGGCCCGGCGACCGCCTGCCCGGCGAGCAACAGCTGCTCGACCGCTACGAGATCAGCCGCCCGGTGCTGCGCGAGGCCGTGCGGGTGCTGGTGGCCAAGGGACTGGTGGTGTCGCGCCAGCGCGCCGGCGCGATCGTGCGGCCGCGCAACGAATGGCATCTGCTCGATCCCGACGTCCTGTACTGGCTGATCCAGTCCAAGCCGCAGCAGGAGTTCCTGAACACGCTGATGGAGGTCCGCCGCGTGTTCGAGCCGGCCGCGGCCGCGCTGGCCGCCAAGGCCGCGACGCCGGAGCAGCTGCGGCGCATCGAGACCGCCTTCGGCGGCATGTCCGCCGCGACCGACACCGAGGAACTGCTCGAGCCCGACCTGGCCTTCCACCGCCACATCGCCGAGGCCACCAACAACGACCTGATGGCCTACATCGGCAACATGCTGTCGCTGGCGCTGCGCGAGTCCATCCTGCTGAGCAGCCAGCTGCCCAACACGCATGCGCTGTCCTTGCCCCGCCATGAGGCGATCCTCACGGCGATCCGCAACCGCGACCCGCTGGGCGCGCGCCAGGCGACGCTGGTGCAGCTGCAGGAGACCGGCGACGACCTCAGCAGCGTGCTGTCGGCCAAGGGCATCGTCGACCTGGCCTGAAGCCGCACGACCACGAGCGCGATGACCCGCATGGACCCGAACGACTCGAACGACCCGAGCGACGCGAGGACGCCCCTGGACGAGACGTCCATGGACGACGCGCCCAATCCCAACTGGTTCCTGCGCGCGCGGCTCAAGACGCGCCAGCTGCTGCTGCTGATCGCGCTGGACGACCACCGCAACATCCATCGCGCCTCGGAGGCGCTGTGCATGACGCAGCCCGCGGCGTCCAAGCAGCTCAAGGACCTGGAGGACATGCTCGAGGTCCGGCTGTTCGAGCGGCTGCCGCGCGGCATGGCGCCGACGCTGTTCGGCGAGACCATGATCCGCCACGCCCGCATGGCGCTGACCAGCCTGGCGGCGGCGCACGACGACATCGTCGCGCTGAAGAAGGGCCTGTCCGGCCAGGTCGAGGTCGGCGTGATCATGACGCCGGGCATGGCGCTGCTGCCGCGCGCGATCGCGCGGGTGAAGGCCCGGGCACCGCTGCTGCGCATCGGCGTGCAGATGGAGACCAGCAAGGTGCTGCTGGAACAGCTGCGGCGCGGGCTGCTGGACTTCATGATCGGCCGCATCCTCGAGGAGGACAGCGCCGGCGGCCTGCAGTACGAGGAACTCAGCGGCGAACCCGCCTGCGCGGTGGCGCGGCTGGGGCATCCGCTGCTCAGCCGCGACGACCTGACGCTGGCCGACCTGGCGACGCAGCCCTGGATCCTGCCGCCGCCGGGCAGCGTGCTGCGGCATCGCTGGGAACTGATGTTCCGGCGCGCGGCGATCGAGCCGCCGGCCGACGCGGTCGACACGACCGCGCTGCTGGTGATCACCGCGCTGCTGCAGCAGACGGACTCGCTGCATGTGATGCCGGTCGAGGTGGCGCGCTACTACGCGTCGCTGCGGGCGCTGGCGATCCTGCCGATCGAGCTGCCGTGCAGCATGGACGCGTTCGGGATCATCACGCGCGAGGGACATTTGCTGTCCCCGGGGGCGCGGGCGCTGCTGCATGAAGTGCGGGCGGTGGGGCGGGAGCTCTACAAGGATTGAGCGCGGTCGACGCGCGGGCTCAGCCCGCGCAGCCGGGCGAGGGATTCGGCGCCGGACCGGCCTCGGTCTGCGGGATGAACCGGATCGTGCCGTCGGCGTCGTAGTGCAGCTCCTCGATCGCGACCGAGCGGCGGAACTCGCCGCCGCCCGGCAGGTCCGCGTTGTGATACGCGATGTAGCTCCTGCCGTTGAACTCGAAAATCGCCTGATGGATCGTCGGGGTCCGCGTGTTCTTCGCCATGATCACGCCGCGCGGCGTCCACGGGCCGGTCGCGCTGGGGCCCGTCATGTAGGCCGTCTCCTCGGGGAAGTGCTGCGAGTAGGACAGGTAGTAGGTGCCGCGATGCTTGTGCAGGTAGGACGCCTCGGTGAAGTCCTTGACCGGCACCACGTCGATCGGGCCGGCCAGCTCGGTCATCGACGCCTTCAGCCTGGCGTGCTTCAGCACCGTGTTGCCGAAGTAGAGATGGGCCTGGCCGTCGTCGTCGATGAAGACCGCCGGGTCGATGTCGTCCCAGGCGATGTCCGTCTGCCGCGTCATGTCGTTGGTGATCAGCGCCGAGCCGCGCGCGTCCTTGAACGGACCGGTCGGGCTGTCCGAGGTGGCGACGCCGACGGCGAAGCCGGGGATCGTCGCGTGCTCGACGGTGGCGTAGAAGAAGTAGGTCGGCTTGCCGTCGACGACGCGCCGCGCGATGTCCGAGGCCCAGGCGCGGCCCTTGGCCCAGCGGAAGTCCAGCGCCTTCATCGGTGCGCCGTGGTCGGTCCAGTGCCGCAGGTCGCAGCTGGAGAAGACCCGCCACTCGTTCATGACGAAGTCCTTGCCGTCGGGCGGGGCCTCGTCGTGGCCGACGTACAGGTAGACGCGGCCGTTGTCGACCAGCACCGCGGGATCCGCCGTGTAGAGCTGCGGGAACAGCGGGTTGGCCGCGCGGGCGGGCGTCGCGGAGAGCGTGGCGATCGCGAGGGTCGCGGCCAGCGCGGTGGCGAGGCGGAAGGTCAGCGGGAATGCGGTCATGCGGTCATGCGGTGGGATGGCGGGTGAGGGGAGCTGCGGGCATCAAGGACGCGAAACGCGGGCGCGGCGGGAGCGCCGCGTGAGTGACAGGCGCGGCATGAGCGGCCCTCAGGCCTGGCCGGCCGGTCGAGCCAGCACGCGCTGCACGACGCAGAACACGAACAGCAGCGCGCCGATGACGATCTTGGTCCACCAGGAGCTGAGCGTGCCGTCGAAGGCGATCAGCGTCTGGATCACGCCGAGCACCAGCACGCCGGACAGCGCGCCGGCCACATGGCCGTAGCCGCCGCTGAGCATCGTGCCGCCGATGACGACCGCGGCGATCGCGTCGAGCTCCGCGCCCTGCGCGTGCAGCCCGTAGCCGCTGAGCATGTAGAACGCGAAGAGCAGGCCGGCCAACGCGGCGCAGAAGCCGCTGATGCCATAGACCGTCAGCTTGGTGCGGCCGATCGGCAGTCCCATCATCAACGCCGACTGCTCGTTGCCGCCGAGCGCATAGACCGCGCGGCCGAACGCGCTGCGATGCGCGACCCAGATGCCGGCGGCCAGCACGGCGATCGCGATGACGGCGCTCGGCGAGACGAAGCCCCCGGGCACCGCCCATTGCGCCTGAGACACGGCGACGAAGGTCGGATCGTCGATCGTGATCGAGTCGACGCTGATCAGGTAACACAGCCCCCGCGCCAGGAACATGCCGGCCAGCGTGACGATGAAGGGCTGCAACCTGAAGGCATGGATCAACGCGCCCTGCAGCACGCCGAAGGCCGCGCCGCCGCCCAGCACCAGCGCGATCACCGCCCAGGCGGGCCAGTGGGCGTGATGCAGCAGCCAGGCCGCCACCGTGGTGGACAACGCGAGCACCGCGCCGACGGACAGGTCGATGCCGCCTGACAGGATGACCAGGCTCATGCCCACGGCCAGGACCAGCAGGTAGGCGTTGTCGATCACCAGGTTGAGCATCACCTGCGCAGAGGCGAAGCCGGTGTAGTGCGCGCCACCGCCGGCGATCAGCGCCAGCAGCAGCACGACGGTGATCTGCGCGCTGAACGCGGGATGGGCGAGCCAGCGGCGCAGCGGTCCGGTGGCATTCATTGGGGTCATCGCGCACCTCCGCGGCGGGACAGGCGTCGCAGCATCGGACGGAGCTCGCTCGACTGCAGGATGCACAGCAGGAACACGACGACCGCCTTGACGACCATGTTGATCTCCGGCGGCACGCCGAGCGAATAGATCGTCGTCGTCAGCGTCTGGATGATCAGCGCGCCGACCAGCGCCCCCGCCAGGTGGTACTTGCCGCCGGCCAGCGACGCGCCGCCCAGCGTCACCGCGAGGATCGCGTCCAGCTCCAGCAGCAAGCCGGCGTTGTTGGCGTCGGCGCTCTTGATGTTGGAGGCGATCATCAATCCCGCCAGGCCGGCGCAGGCGGCCGCGAAGACATAGGTGCCGAAGATCAGCGTGGCGGTGCGCAACCCCGCCAGGCGCGAGGCGACGGGGTTCAGTCCGACCGCCTGGATGAACAGGCCCAGCGCGGTCTTGCGCAGCAATGCCGTGGTGGTCAGCGCCAGCGCGGCGACGACCCACAAGGACACCGGCAGGCCGAGCAGGTAACCGCCGCCAAGGACGAAGAAGTCGTCGCGGTAGACCGTGAGGATCTGGCCGTCCGACAGCAACTGCGCCAGACCTCGACCGGCCACCATCAGGATCAGCGTGGCGATGATCGGTTGCAGCTTCAAGCCCGCGACCAGCACGCCGTTCCAGGCGCCGCAGAGCAGCGCCGCGGCGATGGCGCCCGCGTAGGCAATGGGCAACGAGTGGTCCGCGTTCGTCAGGGACGCCGCCACCGTCGCGGAGATCGCCACCACGGCGCCGATGGACACATCGATCCCGCGGGTCGCGATCACCAGGCTCATGCCGAGAGCCGCCAGCATCAACGGGGCCGCCCGGTTCAGGATGTCGATCAGCGGGCCGTACAGGTGACCGTCCTTGATCTCCAGATGCCAGAAACCTGGCAGGCAGATCACGTCGACCAGCAACAGGATCAGGAGCGCGGCAAGCGGGCGCAGCAGCGGGTGCTCGGCGAGGAGCGCGATGGCGCGGCGTCGATGCGGGACTTCGGCGTCAGGGGGCGCGCTGCTCATGGGGAGGGTGTCAATCACGGGTTGCCTTCGCCAGCGATTACTTCGAGGACCGAGCGTTCGTCGAGTTCGCCGCGTGCGTAGCTGCCGATCGCCTGTCGGTCCCGCAGGACCACGATGCGGTCGCTGCAACGCAAGACCTCGGGGAGCTCGGATGAGATGAAAAGGACCGCCATGCGGCGATCAGCCTCGTCGCCCCGGGCACACAGGCGACGGACCTCGTCCATGATCTCCTCCTTCGCGCGGACATCGATGCCACGCGTCGGCTCGTCCAGGATGAGCAGACGTGGCTGCGTCAGCAGCCACCGGGCCAGCAAGGCCTTCTGTTGATTGCCGCCAGACAGCAAACCGATCGGCGTCTCGATGTCGGAGGTCTTGATGCCCAGCCGCTTCACGTAGTCCTCGGCCACGGCCTGCTGACGCTTCAGCGGAATCGCGCGCCACCAGCCCTGGCGCGCCTGCAGGGCCAGCACGATGTTCTCCCTGACCGACAAGGCCAGCACCGCGCCCTCGAGCTTTCGGTCCTCGGAACAAAAGGCCAGGCCGCTCGCGATCGCCTGGCGTGGCGACGCGAAGCGCTGCCGGCGGCCGTCAATCTCGATCTCGCCGGCATCGGCGCTGTCGGCACCGAACAGCAGTCGCGCCGCTTCGGTGCGGCCAGAGCCGAGCAAGCCGCACAGGCCCAGGACCTCGCCGCGATGGATCTCGAGGTCCAGCGGCTGCAGGGCGCCCTTGCGCGCGAGACCATGGGCCGCGAGCGCGATCTCGTCGCTGCGGGTGCAGGCGTCGAGCGGCGGCGCGGCGGCGGCATGCGGCCCGACCATCTTGTGGACCAGCTCCAGTCGACCCAGTCCGGCGGCGGGGTACTCGCCCTCGGTGCGGCCATTGCGCATGACGGTGATGCGGTCGGAGACGGCGTAGACCTGGTCGAGGAAATGCGTGACGAAGAGGATCGCGAGTCCTTGCTCCCGCAGTCGTCGCATCACGCGGAACAGGTGCTGCACGGCCGCCTCGTCGAGGCTGGACGTCGGTTCGTCCAGGATCAGCACCCGCGCCGAGATGTTGAGCGCCCGCGCGATGGCCACCATCTGCTGGATCGACAGCGAGTAACGCGCCAGCGGCGTGTCGACGTCGATGTCGAGCTCCAGCTCGGCGAGCAGCTGGCGGGAGCGTTCGCGCATCCGTCGCCAGTCGATCTGGCCCCAGCGCCGTGGGTAGCGGCCGATGAAGAGGTTCTCGGCCACGGAGAGGTTCGGGACGAGGTTGACCTCCTGGTAGACGGTGCTGATGCCGAGGTCCTGCGCGTCGGCGGTGGAGCGCGGCGCGATGGGCTGACCGGCCAGGTGGATCTGGCCGGCGTCCGGTGCGTACAGGCCGGTGAGGACCTTGATCAGCGTGGACTTGCCGGCGCCGTTCTGTCCCATCAGCGCGTGGATCTCGCCGCCGAACAGGCGCAGCCCGACGCCCGAGAGCGCCTGCACGCCGGGGAAGCCCTTGTCGATGCCGCTCAGGTGCAGCAGCGGTGCCGGCTCGCTCATCAGTACTTGCGGTTGGGGAGTTCCTTGGCCGCGACGTCGGCGGTGAAGACGCCTTCCTCGGTCGTGATGCGCTTGGCGACGGGCTTGCCGGCGACGACGTCCTTGGCCAGCTGCATCAGCTGCGGGCCGAGCATCGGGTTGCATTCGACGGTGACGTTGAGCTTGCCGGCGGCCATCGCCTGGAAGGCGCCGCGCACGCCGTCGATGGAGACGATGGCGATGTCCTTGGACGGCTTGAGGCCCGCTTCCTCGATCGCCTGGATGGCGCCGATGGCCATGTCGTCGTTGTGAGCGAAGAGGACGTGGATCTTCTTGTCCTTGGCCTTCAGGAAGGCCTCCATGACTTCCTTGCCCTTGGCGCGGGTGAAGTCGCCGGACTGCGAGCGGACGATCTTCAGGCGCGGCTCGGCCTGGAGGACTTCCTCGAAACCGCGCTTGCGATCGAGCGCCGGCGCGGAGCCGACGGTGCCCTGCAGCTCGACGACGTTGACGTCGCCGGTGGGGGCGTTCTTCCTGGCCCAGTCGATCAGCCAGCGGCCGGCCTTGCGGCCTTCCTCGACGAAGTCGGAGCCGATGAAGGTGACGTAGAGGGAGGGGTCGCTGACCTTGACCGCGCGGTCGGTCAGGATGACGGGGATCTTGGCGTTCTTCGCCTCGCGCAGGACGGTGTCCCAGCCGGACTCGACGACCGGGGAGAAGGCGATGACATCGACGCGCTGCGCGATGAAGCTGCGGATGGCCTTGACCTGGTTCTCCTGCTTCTGCTGCGCGTCGGCGAACTTCAGCGTGACGCCGGCCTGCTTGGCGGCGTCCTTGATGGAGTTGCTGTTGGCGGTGCGCCATTCGCTTTCGGCACCGACCTGGGAGAAGCCCATGACGAGCGGCTTGTCGGCCGCGAAAGCGGGCAGGGCGGTGATCGCGGTGCCGGCCAGCGCCAGCGCGGACGCGCCGATGGCCAGCAGATGACGACGCGTCGTCTTCATGTCGTTGTCTCCTCTTGATGTTGCTGTGTCGGTCGTGCCGACAGGACGGCGCGCCGGGTGAGGTGACAGCGATCGTAGGGAGCCCGTTCATGCCGGGCCAATCACATTTGCACCGGCTGTGATATCGAAAACGCTATCGATCTGGCCTGGAACGCCTGCGACACTGGCCGGTCGCGGCCGCTGGGCAGGCGGCCGAATCACAGGGACGGACGTGATGAATGCGATGAAGACGATTCGGTCGGCGGGCGTGGGCCTGCTGGCGGTCACGTTGCTGGGGCAGGGCGGTGCGGCCTTCGCCGGCACTGGCGAGGACCTAGTAAAGACGATGGAACGCGAGGAATCCACTTGGCACAAGCACGACGTCTTCACGACGGCCGCGTCGGCAGTGCTTCCGCCGGACAAGGCGCCGGTGCTGGCGTGGCTACGGGGCCGCCTGGACAGCGGCAAGGCGAGCGACAGTCGCTACGCCCTGGTGTATTCGTCGCTGCTGATGGAGTCGCCGCGGCAGGAGGACCAGGACACGGGGATGCTCTACGCGGTGGCCGGCTACATGGCGCTGCAGTTCGAGTCGGGACGCTGCGAGACGCGCAACGAGTCGATCCAGGTCGCGCGCCAGTGGTACGGGCCGGTGACGCCGCAGATCCGCGCGTTCGTCAAGCTGCCGAAGGAGCGCAAGGCGGAGATCCTGGCGGCCGCCGAGCCGATCGCGGATCGTCTGAGCACGGTGCCTGTCACGGCGGAGATGCCGGGCTCCGCCTGGATGTGCTACCTGTTGCCGTCCTATGCCCGCCAGATCGGGACTGGTCCGGATGTCGAGGTCGACCGCCGCACGCAGGGCCCCGTTTCCCGCATGTTCGTCCGCAATCGGGCGATCCAGCCGACGCTGGCACCGGAAGAGAAGTTCCAGTCCCGCCGCAAGGGCGTCCTGGACGACATGAAAAGCTGGTGACCCATGGCCTTGCTCGCAGGCGGCAATCCGCAGATCCCCAAGGGCCACGGCGACGCGCCGGTGCAGGCCTACATCGACGCGTTGTCGGATTGGAAGCAGGCCGCGGTGCGTCGGATCGACGCGCTCGTCGTGGAGACCGTGCCGGGCGTGCACAAGGCGGTGAAGTACAACTCGCCGCTGTACGGGATGGACGGGATGACCTGGTTCCTGGGCATCCATGTGATGACGCGCTACGTGAAGGTGGCCTTCTTCAACGGCAAGTCGCTCGATCCGATGCCGCCCGTCGACTCCAAGACCCCGCACGCGCGCTACCTGCACGTGAGCGAGAAGGAGCCGCTCGACGAGGCGGCCTTCGTCGCGTGGGTGCGCGCCGCGAGCGCGCTGCCCGGCGAAAAGATGTGACGAGTCGTCAGCCCGGACGTCCTTGGGAGCGCCTCTTGCTGAGCCAAGCCCAGCAAATGAGGAGCACCCCATGGCCGACACCCAGCCGACCGAGTCCGAACGCCGCGCGAAACTCTGGAGCCTGATCAAGGACATCCGGATCGGACTCCTGACCACGCAGCACAGCAACGGGCACCTGCACTCGCGCCCGATGACGCTGCAGAACCAGGACCTCCATGAGGACGAGTCCCTCTGGTTCTTCATGTCGCGCAGCGGCGATCCGTTCGGCGACATCGTCGCGTCGCCGCAGGTCAACGTGGCCTTCGCGAACCGTGACGACGACACCTACGTGTCGGTCTCCGGCAGCGCCGCGCTCAGCGAGGACCGCGCCAAGCGCCAGCAGCTCTGGAACAAGGCCGCCGAAGCCTGGTTCCCCAAGGGCATCGACGACCCGGACCTGGCGCTCGTCCAGGTCCGCATCAGCCACGCGAGCTACTGGGACGTGAAGTCGTCCAAGCTGATGCAGCTCTACGCGATGGCGAAATCCGCCGTGACCGGCAAGCCACCGACCGACCTCGGCGAAACCGGCAAGGTGCGCATGGACCGATGACCGGGAACCTCCCCACCGTTGACGCCGCCTCGCCCCAAGGGCGGCGAATGGCCTGTTCCCCACGCTGACCTCAAGGACCCACGCCCCATGGAAGCACCGACCCTCCGACGTTCGTTCTCGACGGCCGCGGCCAGCGCGGCGCCGTTCTTCGCCGAGGCGGAAGTCGCCCCCGCGCCCGCCGCCGCGGAACGCCGCATCGATGGCCAGGGCACGCCCGAATGGGCCTGGCGGCAGTGGCCGCCGCTGTGGGGCCGGCCGCTGGTCTCGCTCGAGGACCTCGCGCCGCAATGGCGCCGGCTGGTCGTCGTCGCCACGCATCCGGACGACGAGGTCATCGGTTGCGGCGGCCTGCTGTCGCTGCTGGTCGCGCGCCACCGCGCCGGATTGCCGCCGGACCGGATGGCGCCGCCGCCGGTCGAGGTCATCGGCGTGACCTCGGGCGAGGCGAGCCATCCCGGCTCCTCGCGCTGGACGACCGATCGCCTCGCGACGCAGCGCCGGCAGGAACGGCTCTCCGGCCTGCGGCGCCTGGGCCTGCATCTGCCCGTGGACGAACTCGGCATCCCGGACGGGACCGTGGCCGCGCATGAAGGCCCGCTCGCGATCGAGCTCCACCACCGGCTCCGCCGCGGCGATGTGGTGCTCGCCCCCTGGCGGCTCGACGGCCACCCCGACCACGAAGCCACCGGCCGCGCCTGTGCCCGCGCGGCGGCCATCGCCGGCGCCACGCTCCTGGAGATGCCGATCTGGGCCTGGCACTGGGCCCGGCCCGGCGATGTCGTCGTGCCGTGGCACCGGATGCGCCGCCTGCCGCTGGCGGCGCGGGCCTTGCGCGACAAGCGCGCCGCGCTGGCCGCCCATCGCAGCCAGTTGCTCGCGGACGGCGAACGCCCGCCGGTGCTGTTCCCGGAAGCCGTCAACCGGCTGCTGCGCCCGTTCGAGTTCTTCCTCGCGCCCGATTCCGCGTCCTGAACCTCAGGGCTTCTTCGTCGCCGCCGCCCACAGCTCCCGCAGCGTGGCGGCGATGACGCCGCGCGCCTCGGCGTCGCCGTGCAGCAGCGCCTTCGCGTACTGCAGCATCTGCTTCTTCTCGACGTGAGGCGGCAGCGGCGGGACGTCAGGGTCGACCACCATCTCCAGCAACACCGGCCGGTCCGCGGCCAGGGCACGGGTCCAAGCCGGTGCGACATCGTCCGGCCGGTCGACGCGCACGCCGTCGATCCCCAGCATCCGCGCGTACTCGGCGTACGGGAACGCCGGCAGGTCCTGCGAGGCCTCGAACTTCGGATCGCCGGCGGTGACGCGCTGCTCCCAGGTCACCATGTTCAGGTCGGCGTTGTTGAGCACCATGACCACCAGGCGCGGGTCGGCCCAGTCGCGCCACCGATGCGCGATCGTGATCAACGCGTTGATGCCGATCATCTGCATCGCCCCGTCGCCGACCAGCGCGATCACCGGGCGTTCCGGATGGGCCAGCTTCGCGGCCAGCGCGTACGGCACCGCGCAGCCCATCGAGGCCAGGCCGCCGGAGACCGAGCCCATCATCCCGGGCCTGGCCTTGAGGTCACGCGCGTACCAACCCGCCGCGGTGCCCGAGTCGCTGGTCACGATCGCGTCGTCGGGCAGGCGCGGCGACAGCTCCCAGAACACGCGCTGCGGGTTCACCGGCTTGGCCTCGGTCATCGCGCGGGCCTCGAGCACCCGCCACCAGTCGCGCACCTCCTGCGCGATGCGGTCTTGCCAGCCGCGGTCCTCCTTGCGATCGAGGAAGGGCAGCAACGCCTCCAGCGTGAGGCGGCTGTCGCCGATCAGGTTCGCCTCCATCGGATACCGCGTCGACACGCGCCGCCCGTCGATGTCGATCTGCACGCCGCGCGCCTGGCCTTCCTTCGGCAGGAACTCCGAATAGGGGAAGTGCGAACCGACCATCAGCAGCGTGTCGCATTCGTTCATCAGCGTCCAGCTCGGCCGGGTGCCGAGCAACCCGATCGAGCCGGTCACGAAGGGCAGGTCGTCCGGCACGGCCATCTTGCCGAGCAGCGCCTTGGCGATGCCCGCGCCCAGGCGGTCCGCCACCTGCACCAGCGCGTCCCCGGCGTGCAGCGCACCGGCGCCGGCGAGGATCGCCACCCGCTGGCCGGCATTGAGGATCGCGGCGGCCGCGCGCAGCTGCGCCTCGTCCGGCACGCCGGGCGGTGCCGTCCAGCCGATGCCGGTGTGCACCGTGTCGTGCGCCCGCGGCGGCTCGGGCACCGCGTCGAGTTCCTGCAGATCGTGCGGCACGATCACGCAGGTCACCGTGCGCTGGTCCCGCGCGATCCGCACGGCGCGGTCGACCAGGTGCCGCACCTGCGCCGGATGCATGGCCGTGTGGACGAACTCATGGGCGACGTCCTTGAACAGGCTGTGCAGGTCCACTTCCTGCTGGTAATCGCCGCCGATCGCGCTGCGCGCGCTCTGGCCGACGATCGCGACCACCGGCATGTGATCGGCCTTGGCGTCGTACAGCCCGTTGAGCAGGTGGATCGCCCCCGGCCCCGACGTCGCCATGCAGACGCCGACCTCGCCGGTGAACTTGGCATGCGCGGTGGCCATGAGGGCGGCCAGCTCCTCGTGCCGCACCTGGACGAAGGCCATGCCGAGCTTCTGCCGCCCGAACGCGCCCATCAGCCCGTTGATGCCGTCGCCGGGATAGCCGAACACCCGGTGCACGCCCCAGGCATGCAGCCGCTCGAGGATCTGGTCGCTGACGGTGGCGGACATGCTGGCGTGCTCCGGAAGCGTGGGCGGGACCAGCACCAGACGGCAAGCGGCATTCCGCCGGGAACGCGGCGATGGCGGACCGGCGGACCGAGGCGTAGCATCGAATCCTCCTCGGACTCATGCCTCCCCCGTCATGTCAGTCTGGCAATTCGACCTGGCCTTCGCGCAGGACGGCATCGCGGCGTCGTGGCTGCCGTCCACGCGATACGACGTCATGCACTACCTCGCGGCCCGCATCGGCCCGAGCACGCCGATGCTGGAGGGCTGGCGCTACTTCGGCAACGACGCCGGCAACTGCATCGACATGGTGTCCCACCCCGACGGTCGTTATGAGCTGCATGCGCGCCTGGACGCCTGCGCCAACGAAACCGACCGCTTCATCGACGCCGTCTGCGATGTCGCCCACGCGCTCGGCTGCGAGTTCTTCAGCCAGGAGCTGTCGGCGCTGGTCTCCCCCAGCTCGCGCGAGCTGAAGGACGCGCTGCAGCGCTCCAGCGCCTGGCGCTTCGCGCTCGATCCCGAAGGATTCCAGCCGGGGCACTGAAGGCCGGGCAGGGCGCCGCGCCCTGGCGGCGGATCAACGCGTCACCGCATCAGCGCATCAGCGCATCAGCGCATCAGCGCGTCGATCGCCGCCTTCAGATGCGGCGCCGTGCGGGATTCGGCGTTCGCCGCCACCTCGTCGGGCGTCCCCGCCGCCACCACGCGCCCGCCGGCGCCTCCCGCGCCGGGCCCGAGGTCGATGACCCAGTCCGCCGCGGCGACGACGCGCATCTCGTGCTCCACGACCACCACCGTGTGGCCGGCCTCCACCAGGTCGCGCAGTTGCCGCATCAGCTTGTCGACGTCCGACGGATGCAGCCCGGTGGTCGGCTCGTCGAGCACGTACAACGTGTGCCCGCGCTGCGAGCGCTGCAGCTCGGTGACGAGCTTGATCCGCTGCGCCTCGCCGCCGGACAACTCGGTCGCGGGCTGGCCCAGGCGCAGATACCCCAGCCCGATCCCTTGCAGCAGGCCGAGCGGCCGCGCCAGCGCAGGTTCGTCCGCGAAGAACTCGGCCGCGGCGTCCACCGTCATGCCGAGCACGTCCGCGATGCTGCGCTCGCGATGTCGGACCTTCAGCGTCGCCTCGTTGTAGCGCGCGCCATGGCAGGCGGGGCAGGGCGCGAAGACGCTGGGCATGAACAGCAACTCGACACTGACGAAGCCTTCGCCCTCGCAGGTCTCGCAGCGGCCCTTGGCGACGTTGAAGGAGAAGCGGCCCGCGTCGAACTTGCGCGCCCGCGCGGCCGGTGTCGCGGCGAAGAGCTTGCGCACATGGTCGAACAGCCCGGTGTAGGTCGCGAGGTTGGAACGCGGCGTGCGCCCGATCGGCTTCTGGTCAACCTGCACCAGCCGCCGGATCGTCTCGACGCCGCCCGCGATGCGGCCGGCGGTCGCCTGCGGCAAGTCCGTGTCGGCGTCGTCTTCGTCATCGGCGGCCACCGGTTCATGGCCGAGATGAGCGCCCACCAGGTCCACCAGCGCCCGGCTGACCAGCGACGACTTGCCGGAGCCCGACACGCCGGTCACCGCGGTGAACACGCCGAGCGGGAAGGCCGCGTCGACGCCCTTCAGGTTGTTCTGCGTGATGCCCTCGAGCGTCAGCCAGCCGGTCGGCGCGCGGCGCGCCGGCCCCACGGCCTCGCTCGCCGTCCCACCGTCGCGCCCGGGGAACAGGTAATCCGCCGTGCGGGAATCGGCGATGCCGCGCAGGCCGTCCGGCGGGCCGCTGTAGAGCACCCGGCCGCCGAGCTCGCCCGCGGCCGGCCCGACGTCGACGATCCAGTCCGAGGCCCGCATCAGCGTCAGGTCGTGCTCGACGACGAAGACCGAGTTGCCCGCCGCCTTCAGCGAGCGCAACGATGCCAGCAAGGCCTCGCCGTCCGCCGGATGCAGCCCGGCCGATGGCTCGTCCAGCACGTAGACGACGCCGAACAGGTTCGAGCAGATCTGCGTCGCCAGCCGCAGCCGTTGCAGCTCGCCGGGCGAGACCGTCGGCGTGGCGCGGTCCAGCGACAGATGGCCCAACCCCAGCGTCAGCAGCGGCCGCAACCGCATCAGCACGTCGTCGACGAGGCGGTGCGCGGCGAGCCGCTTCTCCTCGCTGAGCCGCTCGGCGGCGGCGCCGTCGAGGCTGTCCGCCAGCGTCCGCGCGAGCTGTCCCAGCGGCAGCTGCGCCAGCGTGCCGATGTCCAGCCCGCCGAAGGTGACCGACAAGGCCTCGCGCTTGAGCCGCCGGCCGTCGCAGACCGGGCAGGCGCCGCCGATCATGTAGCGCGAGACCCGGCGCTTCATCAGCGCGCTCTGCGTCGTCGCGAAGGTGTGCATCACGTAGCGGCGCGCGCTGCTGAAGGTGCCCTGGTAGCTCGGCTCCATCTTGCGGCGCAGCGCGTCCCGGGTCTCCTCGGGCGTGAAGCCGGCATAGACCGGCACCGTCGGCTGCTCGTCGGTGAACAGGATCCAGTCCCGCGTCTTGCGCGGCAACGCGCGCCAGGGCTTGTCGACGTCGATCCCCAGCGTGACCAGGATGTCCCGCAGGTTCTGCCCGTGCCAGGCGGGCGGCCAGGCGGCGACGGCCCGTTCGCGGATGGTCAGCGTGTCGTCGGGGACCATCGAGGCCTCGGTCACCTCGTACACGCGGCCCAGGCCGTGGCAGTGCGGGCAGGCGCCCTGCGGGGTGTTGGGCGAGAAGTCCTCCGCGTACAGCATCGGCTGCTTCGCCGGATAACGGCCGGCGCGCGAGTACAGCATCCGCAGCAGCGACGACAGGCCGGTGACGCTGCCCACCGAGGACCGCGCGCTCGGCGTGCCGCGCTGCTGCTGCAACGCGACGGCCGGCGGCAGTCCGTCGATGGCATCGACCGCCGGCACGCCGACCTGGTCGATCAGGCGGCGCGCATAGGGCGCCACCGATTCGAAGTAGCGTCGCTGCGCCTCGGCGTAGATCGTCCCGAAGGCCAGCGAGGACTTGCCCGAGCCGGACACCCCGCTGAACACCACCAGCGCATCGCGCGGCACGTCCACGTCGACGTTCTTCAGGTTGTGCTCGCGGGCGCCGCGGACCTGGACGAAGGCGGCGCGCTCCGCCCGAGGGCCGGGCGAGGCGGATCGGGCCGGCTCGGTGGCGTCGGCGGGCGAGCGTGGTCTGGCCGATGCCGCCTTGCGATCGCGGGCTGGCTTCACGACGCGCGGCTCACCGGCGCCACGAGCGACTGGATGTACTCGTCGATGGTGATGCGGCCGCGGATCGGATTCGCGGACAGGTCGAGCGCGTCCATCGCGACGCCGGTCATCCGCGCGTAGGAGTCGGCCGCGGCCTGCGAGAAGCCTTGCTTGAGGAAGGACGCGACCCACTGCTCCCGCGGCACGACCGTGACCTGCACCGGCCGCTCCAGCGCCTTCGCGAACGCCTGCGCGACGTCGTTGGCGCTGTAGCGCGCCGGACCCTCCGCATCGCGGATGCCGACCTCGTCCACGGGCGAGAGCAGGCGCTGCGCGGCCGTCTCGCCCAGGTCGCGTGGCGCGGCCATCGGCAAGGCCAGGTCGGCGGGGAACAGCGAGACGAGCTGGCCGGTCTCGCGCACGCTGTCGAGCTGCGCGTCCCAGTTGCTCATGTAGAAGCCGGCCCGATTGATGGCGGCGGGGATCGGCTGGCGCTGCAAGCCTTGCTCCAGCTCCCACAGGACGTTGAGGTCACCCAGCCGTTCGCCGGGGCGGGCGCCGCCGGTGGACTCGGCCACGACCTTCTCGAGCCCGCTGTCGCGCAGCGCTTCGAGCAACTGGGCGACCGAATGCCGCTCCGTCGCGTCGGTGTCGCCGTCGACCGGCGCGGGGGGATTGAGCAGGAACGCGCGGCGGCCCTGCCTGAAGACCGCCCGCAGCGCGGCGGGATCGTTCACGTCCGCCAGCGCGACCTGCGCGCCGGTGCCTTGCCATCGGAAGGCGTGCCGGGGGTCGTGCGTCACCGCCAGGACCTCCTGCTCCCGCTCCAGCAGCGCGTCCACCACGGCGGACCCCACATGCCCGTAGGCGCCCATGATCACGAACATCGTCGGACTCCTTGCTCCAGCCCTCGTCATCGAGGTCCTTCCGGTCGGGCAGCCCGCGTGCCCGCGGCTGCCCAGGCGCGGGCCGAGGCCCCGCGCCCACGCGTCAGCGCATCCGCCCTGGGCGCCACGGCGGCGCTCAGTGGCCGGTGGCCCAGGCCTGCAGGTCCTCGTAAGTCGCGCAGGCGCCGCCACACAGGATCACGAGCACGTCGCGGGCGGCCTGGAGCACCGGCGCGGACCGCTGGAGCGCCACCGCGACCGCCGCGCCGCAGGCGGGCTCGACGACCAGGCGGTGTTCCTTGGCCACGTCCAGGCAGGCCTGCACGGCCTCGGCGTCGGTCACCGTGGCGCTGACGACCTCATGCCGCCTCGTCCAGTCGAAGGCCTGCTGGCTGACCCGCCGGGCGCCCAGCGAGGTCGCGATGCTGGTGATCGCGTCCAGCGTCACCAGCTCGCCTGCCGCCATCGCGGCATGGAGCGATTCCGCGCCGAGCGTCTCGGCCGCGACCAGCGGCACGTCCTGCCAGCCCGCGGCCTGCATGCCTTGCAGCACGCCGCTCATCAACCCGCCGCCGCCGACCGACAGCACCACGGCGTCCGGCTTGGGCGCCTGCGCCGCGGCCTCCGCGATCATCGACGCGTGGCCTTCCCACAGCAGCGGATCGTCGAACGGATGGATGAAGGCATCGGTGGGCTGGCGCAGCGCCATCAGGTGGTCGTTGGCTTCCATCCAGCTCTTGCCGTGGACGATGACCTCGGCGCCCTGGCGGCGGATCAGCGTCTTGGGCCATTCGCGCGTGGTCTCTGGCACCACGACGACGACCGGCACGCCCAACCGCCGGCCCGCATACGCGACCGCCATGCCGGCATTGCCGCCGGAGGAGGTCAACAGGCGCTTCGCGCCGCGCGCGGCGTGGACCTCGCAGGCGTGGCCGATGCCGCGCAGCTTGAACGAGCCGCTCGGCTGCAGGGCCTCGAGCTTCAGCCAGACGCGCTGGTCGGCGGTGCTGAAGGCGTCGGACTGGACGGTCGGAGTGGTGAGGTGGATGGCCATGGGCGGGGATCGTAGGCGATCCCCGCCGCGCCGGAACACATCCGGCCTTCGGCGCGCGCGCTGCGCGGACCGGGTTACTGCTCGACCATCTCCACGCGACGGTTCTTCGCGCGGCCGGCCTCGCTGCCGTTGCTGGCCACCGGCGACACGTTGGCCACGCCGCGCGCGGCCAGGCGCTTGGCATCGACCTTGTAGTCCTTGGCCAGCGCCGCGACGATCGCCTCCGCGCGGCGCTGCGACAGCGCCAGGTTGGCGTCGAACTGGCCCTGGTTGTCGGTGTGGCCGACGATGAAGACCTTCAGCGCGGGACTGGCCTGCAGCACCTTGGCCATCTCCGCGAGCTGCGGCTTGGACTCGGGCTTGACGTCGGCCTTGCCGGTGTCGAAGAAGATGCCGTAGAGCGAGATCTTGCCTTCGGCGCTCAGCCCGCTGCCGATCTGCTTGGCGTCGAGCAGGCTGACCTTGCCGGTCTCCACCGCCTTGGGCTGCACGATCTGCAGGTAGGTCGCCGCGGAGCCGCCAAAAGGCTTGGAGTCGTTGGGCGAGTCCACCGAGTAGACGGTGATGAAGGTGTCGACGCCGGCGCGGCTGAGCTTGAACACCGACAGGCGCAGATTGGTCGACAGCGCGCCGAAGGCGTCGTACGTGCCGCTGCCTTGCTGCTGGTTGGGCGGCACCTGCTGGTTGAGCAGCAGGTCGCCGGCGGGACCGCCGCGCGAGTAGCAGCCCCACGAGCCATCCTGGCAGCTGTAGATCTGCGCCGCGCCGCCTTGCTTGAGCGCGGTCTCGTAGTTGCGCTGCACCTCCAGCGCGTTCTTGCCCTTGGGGGAGAGGTAGAACAGCTCGGTCATCTCGCCCTCGAGGCTCAGCGCGGGATCGAGCTTCTTCTCCTTGGCGATGTCCTCGGTCAGCATCTTCAGCGGCTTGACCTCGGCAAAGGGGACGGTCCGCCAGGCAATCAGGCGCGAGCCCTGGTAGCGCGAGATCAACGGATGGTCCTTGCCTCCCTTGACGTCCTGCGCGCTGGCGGCGACGGTGGTCAGGACCAGGGCGACGCCCACGAACACGGCACGAATCCCCATGCGGTTTCTCCTCGAATGAAACGCCATGACTGGCGCGCGGAGGGTAGCCGCCGGGCATGACACCCGCGCATGCCTTCGGTCATGGAGCCGCTACCATCCGCCCCGACATGAACGATCTCTTCGAACGCTCCTGGCAACGCGCCTGGTCCGCCTTGGCCGGCGACGCCGATGGCATCGCATTGCGCGACGAGCTGCTCGCGCGCTACGCCGAGCCGCAGCGGAAGTACCACACCCGGCAGCACCTGGCGGAGTGCCTGGCGCTGTTTGAAGAGGCCGCCACGCTCGCGCCGCATCCGGCGGAGGTCGAGATGGCGCTGTGGTTCCACGACGCGATCTACGAGGTCAAGGGCTCCGGCAACGAGGATCGCAGCGCCGAGTGGGCGCATCGGGCGCTGCTCGACGCCGGGGTGGCGGAGGCTTGCGCGGCGTTGGTCCGCCAGCTGGTGCTGGTGACCAAGCACGACGGCGTGCCGGTCAGCGCCGACGAGCAGGTGCTGGTCGACATCGACCTGGCGATCCTCGGCGCCGAGCGTCCGCGCTTCGACGAGTACGAGCGCCAGATCCGCGACGAGTATGGCTACGTGCCGGGTTTCCTGTTCCGCCGCAAGCGCAAGCAGATCCTGAAGACCTTCCTGGATCGACCGGTGCTCTACAGCACCGCGGTGCTGCGCGAACGGCTCGAGACCCGCGCGCGGGAGAACCTGAAACGGGCGATCGGCTGATCGCCCGGCGGCCTTGCCGCGCTTTGCCGGGCCTGGCCGGATCCGAGCTCAGCGAACGGCGTCGCGTTCCGCGATCGCCACGGCCTGCGGCACGTTGCGGAAGCTGATCGCGAGCCGGTTGTAGGTGTTCATCAGGCCGATCGCGATCGTCAGCTCGACGACCTCCTTCTCGGAGAACACCGCGCTGACGGCCGCGAAATCGGCATCCGGCACGCCGGTCGTCGCCACGCGGGTCACCGACTCCGCCCAGGCCAGCGCGGCGCGCTCGCGTTCGTCGAACAGCACGCCGCCTTCCTCCCAGGCCTGCACCAGCGCGAGCTTCTCGATGGGAACGCCTTTCTTGAGTAGGTCGCGGGTGTGCATGTCCAGGCAGTAGGCGCAGTTGTTGATCTGCGAGATGCGCAGGAAGACCAGCTCGACGAGGGCCGGCGCCAGGCCGCTCTGCATCACGTGGCCGTAGACGCCGCCGAGCGCCTTGACGCCCGCGGGCGAGATCTGGGTGTAGTCGAGACGGTGGGACATGGGGAGCTCCTTGAACGAAGGGGAAGGTGAGGGGCATCGGGAATCGATGACCGGATTCTTCCCCCGTCGTGGTGCAAGGCACAGTCCCGAGAGGCGACGAAAGCGCTGTACCACGCGGCTCGTCGCGGTCAGCCCTCGCTCAGCAGCTCCCGGAACCGATCGCCCTCCATCGGGCGGGAGAACAGGAACCCTTGCCCGCGATCGCATCCCATCGCGTAGAGCAGCGAGGCGCTCGCCTGGTCCTGGATGCCCTCGGCCACGACCTGGATGCCGAAGACGCGACCGAACTCGATGGTCTCCTTGACGAAGGCCCGCGAGAGCTCGCAGGTCATCAGGCGCCGAACCAGGGAGGCGTCCACCTTCAGCTCGTCGAAGGCGAGGTGCGAGAGCAGCTGCGGCGTCGAGTGCCCGCTGCCGAAGTCGTCAAGCGACAGGTTCAGGCGCGCGCACCGGAGCTCGACCATCGCGCCCTCGAGGTGCGGCAACGACGGGGTCTCGACGTCCTCGGTCATCTCGATCTTCAGCAGCGACGCGGGAAGGCTCGCTTCGCGAAGGCTGGTCGCGAGGCTTCGCGCCAGGCCCGGCGCGCACAGCACGTTCGACGAGGCATTGATGGCGATCGGCACCGCGAGCCGGCGCGCGTTCAACGCCGTCAGTTGACGGATCACCTGCGACTGGACGAAGGCCAGCAGCTCGCCGCCCAGGTGCAGGCGATGGACCGCCGGGATCATCACCGCGGGCGAGATGTCGCCAAACACGGGATGACGCCAGCGCACGAGTGCCTCCGCGCTGACGATCCGGCGCGTCAGCAGGTCGTGCACCGGTTGGTAGACGACGCGCAAGCCCTCGCCCTGCTCGAGGGCACGGATCAGCGCCCGGTCGATCGGGGCGTCCGAGACGGTCGGGACCTTCGTCCTGGCCTGCGCCCGCAACATTGGATCCAGGCGCGCCTGCAACTCGTTGAGCACGGCGATGCGGCGCCGGAACTCGCGCGGCGTCGGCTTGAGATCCGCCGACGGCGCGAGCGCGGGCTCCGTCCGGAGGAGATCCGCCACCCGGCGGATCGACGCGACCCAGTCGAATCCCGAGTCGGAATCCTCGGCATTCGAGGCCGTGTCGGCAGTGGTCAGGCGTTGAGCGATCGCCATCGGGAACTCCTCTTGAAGCATGCGGCGAATGCTAGGAACGGCGCGCTCCGCGGGCCATCGGACTGGGACTAAAGCGGGAGCGCCGGCGCACTTTCGGACCAGTCCGATTGGTCGCCCTCGGCGGGCGCGAGACGCTGCGCGGCCCATCGACCCTCGGACCTGCCTGATGCGACATCCCGCCACCTCCCTGTTTCCAACGCCCTCGGCGAAGGCCGGCCACGACATCGCGGCGCTGTTCAAGGCATTGACCGACGAGGTCATCGAGACGAGCACCGCCGCGCGCCACGAGGCCGCCGACGGCGACACCGCGCTCGTGCTGCTGTTGTTGCGGCTGGCGTCGCTGTCGCCGCTGCGCGCCGCACTCGGCCGGCATGCGCTGCGGCAGGCCGAGCTCGTCGGGTTCCAGGGTGGAGACGCCGCGGCGCTCTCGCTGGCGGGCGTGGCGCTGCGACTCTGGATCGACCGCAACCTGCTGAGGCCGCTGGGTTGGCCGGGCGCGGACCTGCGGATCGCGCGGGCGGCAGAGGCGATCACCGAAGCGGCCGACTACGGCTTCGTCATCGACCTGATGAACGACCTGGACCGGTGGGCCTTCACGAACTGACGCCGCCCAGCCGCGTCGGCGGCGCTTTTAGGACGGGTCCGATGGCCTCGCCGGCTCACGATTTCTAGAGTCTTGGTTTGCCTCCAACCAACCCTCCGTGAGCCCTGAAGTGAAGTCCTCGATCTCCGCGACCGTGCTGAACGGCGCCCGTCTTCCCGTCTCCCTGCGCCTGACGCTGCTGGCGAGCGCCTTGCTGCTCGCCTTGCCCGCCCGGGCGCAGAGTCCCGCGCCCGGCGTCTACATCAACGCCAATCCAAGCGGCAACTGCGTCAGCATCGGCGATCCGCAGAGTGCCTACGCGACGGGCGGCACCTGGCAGCGAGTGGGGGAGGAGAACATCAAGTTCGCCGACACCAGCACGAAGTGCGACTCGAGCCGCAAGGCCACGCAGAAGGACAGCGTGCTGTTCTATACCGTGGGCGGCACCGGGGCGACGTCGCTGACGCTGGGCGACGAGTTGTATGTCAACGGTGGCTTCCTCGGGCTGACGAGCAAGGTGCCGCTGGGGGCCTCGGACGTGTGGGGGTCGATGCGCATCGGCGACGCCACGACGCTGGCCGACGGACGGCAGGCGACCGCGATCGGCGTGGGCGCCTCGGCCAAGGGCGACTATTCCGTCGCGTTCGGGCCCAAGGCCGTGTCGACCGGGGTCAGCAGCGTGGCGATCGGCCGCAACGCCAGCGCGAGCAATGGCAACAACATCGCGATCGGCTTCAACGCGCAGGCCACCTCCTCGGACATGAGGAATGGAGGGGTCGCGATCGGCGATTCGGCCTACGCGCAGCTGACTTCCATCGCCATCGGCTACCAGGCCAAGGCGGGAGCGGCGGCCGCGGCGGGGAGCGCGGAGGTGGGCTACGCCGTGGGCATCGGTTTCCAAGCCGCCGCGACTGGGGAACGGGCCGTCTCGATCGGCTCGGGCACGGAGGGCTCCGGCGCCGGCAGTCTCGCGGTCGGACGCGTCGCCCAGGCGATCGGGAATTCGAGCGTGGCCCTGGGCCGCAGCGTCAAGGCGGAATCTCTCGAGGGCATCGCCATCGGCAACGGCGCCAACGTCGCCAAGGACCACGATGGCGCGGTCTCGATTGGCGCGAACGCCGTCAGCAGCGCGGTGAGCGCCGTCGCGCCGGTGACGCTCAACGGGACGACCTACACGCCGGACATGTCGCTGGTGAGCAGCACCGTCAGCGTGGGCTCCGCGGCGAAGAAGCGTCAGATCGTCAACGTCGGCCCGGGCGCGGTCAACGCCACCAGCACCGACGTGGTCGTGGGCCAGCAGCTGCACGCGGCCTACACGGAGATCAACAAGCTCGGCGCCAAGGATGTCGATCTCGACGCGAAGGCGCGAGGCATGCAGGTCCAGATCGACGAGTTGAAGGCCCGTCCCGCGCCGCCACCGGCCGACCTCGGCTCCGTCGCCGCGGCACTGGGCGGCACGGTGAACGCGTCGGGCCAGGTGTCGTTGCCGCCGATGAACCTCGACAGCATCGGCAACCAGGCGGCGCAGCCCACGACGGTCGTCGGTCGACCAAGGGCACCGTCGACACGCTGAACGCCGGTCTGACCGCCACCAATGGCAAGGTCGATGCATTGAACACCGGCCTCGCGACGGCGAACGGCAAGGTGGAAGCGCTGGGTTCCGGCCTCGCGGCGACGAATGGAAAGGTCGATGCGCTGAGCACCGGGTTGTCGGCTACCAATGGCCGGGTGGATGCGCTGTCGACTTCGCTCAACGACGGTCTCGCGGCCGCGAAGAGCAGCGTCGACGCTGTCGCCGCCGACCTGTCTTCGACCAAGGGAGCCGTCGACACGCTGAATGCCGGCCTGACCGCCACCAACGGCAAGGTCGACGAGTTGAGCTCCGGCCTCGCGGCCACCAATGTCCAGGTGGACAAGCTCGGCTCGGACTTGAGCGCCACCCATCAACAGGTCGAATCCCTCGCCACGGACGTGGCCTCCACCAGCGGCAACCTGAACGCGCTGTCGACGACCGTGAACCAGGGCTTCGCCCGCACGGGCAGCCAGATCGCCGCGCTTTCCACCGAAGTGGCCGGCGCGATGGGCTCGATCAACACGCTGTCGACCGCCCTGGGCGACACCAACACCCAGGTGTCGCAACTGAGCACCTCCGTCACCCAGCTGGTGACCGAAGGGCCGCGCTACTTCAAGGCCAACTCCACGCTGGAGGCCGCATCGGCGCAAGGCCGGGACGCGATCGCCATCGGCGCGCAGTCCGTCGCCAGCGGGGACAGCGCCTTCGCGGCGGGCCATGGCGCCCAAGCCACTGGAGCGCACGCCGTCGCCATCGGCCGCGGCGCATTGGCGACCGGCTCCCAAGCCATCGGCGCCAATGCCCGCGCGGGCGGCGGCGGTACGGCGCTGGGCGACGGCGCTGACGCCGGGGGGACGCCGCTGAGCCGCGCCACCGCGATCCAACGGGCCACGGCGCTCGGTCACGGCGCACTGGTCACGCAGAGCGAGGGCGTCGCCCTGGGCGCCGGTTCCGTGGCCGCCACCGGACCCGGCGTCGCCGGCCACGTCCCCTCGGGCGCGAGCGCGGACGCGGCGGCCGCCGTCGCCGCCACGACCGCCACCCGCGCCGCGGTCTCGGTCGGCGACGCGGCCAACGGGCAACTGCGCCAGGTCAACGGCGTCGCCGCCGGCAC
Organism: Mitsuaria sp. GD03876; assembly: GCF_029840635.1. Taxonomy (GTDB): domain Bacteria; phylum Pseudomonadota; class Gammaproteobacteria; order Burkholderiales; family Burkholderiaceae_C; genus Roseateles. The sequence goes on from NZ_JAOCCU010000021.1 coordinate 88,972, forward strand.
GGCCGATACCGACGCCGCCAACGTCGCGCAGGTGAAGGCGGCGGCCTCCGCCGTCTACTCGACCAGTGCCCAGTACGAGATGCTCCCCGACGGCGGCGCCGACTACGGCCACCTGGCACTCGGCAACGGCCAGGCGCCCAACGGCACCCGTGTCTCCAACGTCGCGCCCGGCACCGCGCCGATGGACGCGGTCAACGTCAGCCAGCTGCGCGAAGTGCAAGGACAGATGGCCAACGCCTCGCGCATCGCGTACACCGGCGTCGCCATGGCCGCCGCCATGGCCGGCATTCCCGAACCGGACGCCGGCAAGCGCTTCTCCGTCGGTGTCGGCCTGGGCCACTACGCCGGCTACACGGCCATCGCCTTCGGCGCCACCGCGCGGGTCAAGCACAACGTCCAGATGCGGGTCGGCATCAGCACCCAGAACGGTCGCCGCGCCCTGGCCAACGGCGGCATGAGCGTCTCCTGGTGACGCTCGGAATCCCCCTTCGCGGCGCCTCCCGGGGCGCCGTCTTTTTTCCGCGTCGACGCTTGTCTCCCACGGGGGCCTTCTCCAGAATCCGCCGAACACCTGCTGGGGGAGGCCGCTTGAACACTGCTCACCGATGGCGCGTCGCGCTGCTGGACGATCACTCGATCGTGCGGCACGGCCTGGTCGCGCACCTCGCGACGGAGCCCGAGGTCGAGGTCGTCGGCGTCTACGAGACCGCCAAGGCGCTGATGGGCGACCTCGCGCAACGCGCCCCGCACGTCCTGCTGCTGGACTACTCGCTCGGCCGCGACGACCTCGACGGCGTGTCGCTGATCCGCGCGCTGCGCGTGCGATTCCCGGATTGCCGGATCCTCGTCCTGTCCGCCCACCAGGAGCCGGCCACCGTGTCGCTGGCCTTGCGCGTCGGCGCCCAGGGATTCATCGGCAAGGGCGAGCCGGTCGCCGACCTGATGAAGGCCATCCGTGCCGTCGCCGCCGGCCGCACCTACCTGAGCGACAAGCTCGGCTTCGAGGTCGGCGAGGCGAAGACCTCCCCGGCACCCGCCGACGCGCCGGACACGCCCGAGGCTTTCTCGCTGGCGAGCCTGTCGGCCCGGGAACAGGAGGTGATCCGCTGCTTCCTCGCCGGCATGACGGTCACCGAGATCGCCGAGAAATTCCACCGCAGCATCAAGACGGTCAGCACCCAGAAGTCCTCCGCGTTCCGCAAGCTGGGCGTCGCGTCGGACCAGGCCCTGTTCAAGCTGATGGCGGAGATCGACACGCGGCCCGCCGCATGAGGGGCGTCGACACGAGTCAGCCAGGCGCGCCGCGCCGCCGATCGGCACGACCGATGGCCACGATCCGCGTGGCGATCGTTCCCGCGGTCGTCGCAGTCGCTGCGGTGGTCGCGGTGATCTTGCCGCTCTTCGCCGCGGCGTCGCCCGCCTCGACCCGATCCGGCGACGACATCGGCCTGGACGCGACGGAGCGCGCCTGGATCGCCACCCATCCGACACTGCGCATGGCGATCATTCCCGACGCGCCTCCGCTCGAGTACGTGACCGGCGGCACCGCGCGGGGCCTGACCGTGGAGTACACCCGCCAGCTGTCGCTGCTGACCGGGCTCAAGATCGACCACGTCGCCGTCGCCACGCTGCCCAAGCGGGACATGCTGCGACAGGGCCAGGCCGACCTGACCTTCGCCATCACCTTCGACGAGCAGGCCTCCACTTCCGGCGGCCTGAGCTACCAGCCGATGCAGATCGCCGGCGCGATGCTGGTGGTGTCGGCGAGCGGCGCCCCCGTCGTCGACACGCCCGCCGTCCTGGACGGCAAGCGCGTGATGATCCCGGTGGGCTGGCCGCTGCGCCGCGAGCTCGAACGCTTCGCGCCCACCGCGACGGTGGTCGAAGCCGGCCCGCTGTCGAGCCTCGAGGCCGTGGACGCCGGCAAGGCCGACTACGCGCTGGGATCGGAGATCCAGTTCCAGCCCTTCCTCTACCGCCGCATGGAAGGCCGCCTGCAGATCGCCGGTGTCTTCGGCAACCGCATGGCGCGGGTCACGGCGATCACGCGCGAGGACGCACCGGTGCTGACCTCGATCGTGCGCAAGGCGCTGGCGGCCATGCCTTCCGATCGCAGCCACGAGGTCTACAACCGCTGGCTGGACACCGATTCCCTGGACCTGCCGTCCGCAAGCGCGCTCGGTCGTCACTACGCCATGGAGATCGCCGGGGTCGTCCTGATCGTGGCCCTGCTGGCGCTGCTCGGCCTGCAGGCCAATCGCCAGCGGCTGCGCGCGCGGCGCAACGAGCGCGAGAAGGCGGAGTTCGTCGCCATGGTCAGCCACGAGATCCGCTCCCCGATGCATGCGGTGCTGGCGGCCATCGAGCTGCTGTCGTTGACGCGGCTCAGCGCGGAGCAGCGGCACTTCGTGCGCCTGGTCGACACCGGCGGCAAGACGCTGCTTCACCTCGTGGACGACGTGCTGGACGCCTCCAGGATCGAAGCCGGCCGCCTGCCGCTGACGCTCGCGCCGGTGGACCTCGCGGCGCTGACGGCCGACGTGGCCGAACTCCATCGCTTGCGGGCGCAGGCCAACGGCACCGTGCTGAACGTCGAGTTCGACGCGCCGGCCGGCGGCTCGTCGACCTTGCGGGTCGATGGACCGCGTCTCAGCCAGGTGCTGCACAACCTGCTGTCCAACGCCATCAAGTTCACGCACGGCGGCACGGTGCGGCTGTGCGTCGCGCTGAGGCCAGGCACGCGTTCCGGCCTCGCACGAGTGGTCATCGACGTGGCCGACACCGGCGTCGGCATCTCGCCGGAGGCCCAGGCGCGCCTGTTCAAGCCCTATGAGCAGGAAGCCGGCGCCGGCCGCCGCGCTGGCGGCACCGGACTGGGGCTGTCGATCTGCCGCGGCCTGGTCGATCTGATGGGTGGAGCGATCTCCCTGAGCAGCAAGCCCGGGCAGGGTACGACCGTGTCCGTGACCTTCGAGGCCGAGGCGGTGGACCCGTCCGCGCAACCGCCGCTCGCCGCCACCGACGACGACACGGGCCACGCCGCCGGCGGCGACCGCGGTTACCGCGGTGGCAGCAACGCTGGCGCCGTGACAAGCGCCGTGTCTGGCGTCGGCGGCGTGACGGAACCCGTTGACGCGTCGCGGCCGCCGAGCGCTCCCCGCCCGCGCGTGCTGGTGATCGAGGACACGCCCATCAATCAGCAGGCGCTGGCCTCCCAGCTGCGGCAACTGGGCTGCGAGACGACGCTCGCCGCCGACGGCGCCGCCGCGCGCGGGCGATTCGAGGACGACGCCTTCGCCCTGGTGCTCATGGATTGCGACCTGCCCGACACCGACGGCTACACGCTCGCGCCGATGCTGCGTGACGCCGAGCAGCGCCTCGGGCGCGCGCGGACGCCGATCATCGCGATCTCCGCCGCGACCGGGACGACGCATGTGGAGAGGTGCTTCGCCGCCGGCATGGACGGCGTGATGAGCAAGCCGATCCGGCTGGGCAAGCTCCAGAGCACGCTGGAACTCTGGGTCGACATGCCGGACCCCGCCGACAGGACCGGCCTCATCGCCCGAACGGACGGGGAGGGCGATCGAGTGCCCGATGCGCCTCCGGCTTCCGCGGAGGCTGATGAGACTGCGGTCGGAGACGCGGGACACGCGAGCGAAGCGGAGGACGCCCTGGCGCTCGACATCGAGGCTTTGCGCGCGCTGGCGCCGCTCCAGGACGAGGACGCCGTCCGCCATCTCGCCCACCGGTTGCATGGCGCCGGACTGACGCTCGGGTGGACCGCGCTGGCCGCCGCGGCAGCCGACGTGGAGCGGCAGTACTCGCCTGGACGCCAGCCCGATGTCGCGGCCCGCCAGGCGGCCCTTCAAATCCTGTTCAAGCTCTGGGACGCCGGACACCTCCGATGAACCCGATGACCACGCCGCTCGCCCTTCACATCGACAAGACCTCCGCCGTCCCGCTGACCGACCAGATCCAGCGCGGCATCGCCGCCGCCATCGAGCAGGACACGCTGACCGCCGGCATGCGGCTGCCGTCCTGGATCGACCTCGCGGCGCAGCTTGGCGTGGCGCGCGGCACCGTGCGGATCGCCTACGAGAAGCTCGCCGCCGCGCAACTGATCGAGGCGTCGCGCTCCGCCGGCACGCGCGTGGCGGAACGTCCCCCGACCGCGCGCCGCTCCGAGGCGACGCTCGATCCCGGGCCGTTCGTCGCGATGTACCGGGAGCTCACCGCCGGTCCCGGGCTCTTCCAGCCCGGCATTCCGTCCCGCGACAGCCTGCCGTCCAAGCTGATGAACCGGCTGCGCGCCCGCGCGCTGCTCGCCGAGACCAGCGGGGCGCCGCTGTATCCCGACCCGCGCGGCGAACCGGCCCTGCGCCGCGAGATCGCCGGCTACCTCGCCGTCGCGCGCGGGCTGGTGTGCTCGCCGGACCAGGTCCTGGTGACTGCGGGCTACGCCGCCGGACTCGGCCTCGTCCTTCGCGCACTGGGACTTGAAGGCCGTCGCGCGTGGACCGAGGAACCCGGCTTCTTCTTCACCCGGCACGCGCTGACGCTGGGCCGGCTCGACCCGGTGCCGGTGCCCGTGGACGAGGAGGGGCTCGATGTCGACGCCGGCTGGGCGCTGGCGCCGGATGCCGCGCTCGCGGTGGTCACGCCGGGCCAGCAGGCGCCGCTGGGCGTGACGATGTCGCTGCAACGCCGGCTGCGGTTGCTGGACTGGGCCTCCGCCGCCGGCGCCTGGATCGTCGAGGACGACTACCTGAGCGAGCTGCAGCTCCAGGGCCGCGCCGCGCCGGCGCTGGCCTCGCTCGACGAGCGCGGCCGCGTGATCCACATCGGGTCGTTCAGCAAGACGATCGATCCGCGCCTGAGGCTCGGTTTCGTGGTGGCGCCCGCCGCGATGACGGCGCGTTTCGCCGAGGTGGCGGCCTGCCTGGCGCCGCCGCCGGGACCGGCCGCGCAGCTGGCGATCGCCGCTTTCATGCGCGACGGCCACTACCTGCGTCATCTGCGGCGCACCAAGCGTCTCTACCTCGCCCAGCGCGACGCCTTGCTGGCGCGGCTGCGCGACCTGGGCCTGCAGACCCTGCCGGCGGCTTTGGCCGTGCTGGTGCGCACGCCGGAAGGCGCCTCGGACGTGGCGATTGCCCGCGAGCTGTTCGCCTTCGGCATCGCGCCGGCACCGCTCTCGGTCTGGTATGCGCGCGCCGGATCCGAGCGCTCCGGGCTGATGCTCAGCGTGGCGACCGCGCCGACGGCGCACCTCGCCCGCGCCTGCGACCGCCTGGCGGAAGTGCTCGCCCGGGCGTGATCGACATCCCGCCCGGCCGAGGCACGAGCCTTGCCACAAGGCCGTTTCCGAGACCGATCTCCACAGGAACGCCCATGGACACGCCGCGCGATCAGCTCCACGACCACAGCCCCTCCGAGGTCCGCGCCACGACGGACGACCTGTGCCTCGGCGCGGTGTCCGGCCTGTGCGGCGGCCTCATCGGTGCCGCCGCGATGACCGCTTTCCAGGAATTGCTGGAGCGCGCCGGCATCACGTCCGGCGTACGGGGATGGCCGTCGACCGAACGCGCGGCGGACCGCCTGGCCCGGCTGACCGGCCGGCGGCTCCGGTCCCGCAATCGCCCGGCCGCCGGCGAGGCGGTGCACTACGCCGTCGGGTCGCTGGTCGGCGGCCTGTACGGCACCGTCGCGGCGCTCGACCCCCGTGTCACCCGCGGTGGCGGGACAGCCTTCGGCGTCGTCTCGGCCGCGTTGGTCGACGAGACGCTCGTGCCCGCCATGCGCTTCGGCGATCCGGTCACGCGGGCGCCGCTGCGCTCGCATCCCTATTCGCTGGTCTCGCACCTGGTCTACGGCGCCTTCACCGAGTCCGCGCGCCGCTTGTTCCACCGCTTCTTCGGCCAGGTGTGCCAGGGCGTCGCGGTCGTCCAGGCGGCGAGGGCGCAAGGCGTTCCTGTTCCGGCACGCAAGCCGCCCGATTCCCGCCGCACGCTGGCGATGGCTTTCCTGCTCGGCAGCACCGCCGGGCCCCGCACGAGCGCGCCGCTCACCGTCGCCGCGTGGGCCGCGCATTGCGGCTGGATCGACGTGAAGGACTCGCCGCTGGCGTTCCTCGCCTCGACGCACGCCGTCGCGGTGACGACGCCGATGGCGATCGGTGAACTGATCGTCGACAAGCTGCCGGCAACGCCGGACCGGACCGATCCGCCGGGGCTCGCCGCGCGCGCGGTCAGCGGCGCGATCTCGGGCGCGGCGCTCGCGGGCGGCCGCTCATGGCCCGCGGCGCTGGCCGGCGCGATGGGCGCCGTGCTGTCGACCTACGCCTGCTACACGCTGCGCGACCGCGTGTCCAAGGCGCTGGGGCATGACCTGCCCGTGGCGGCGGTCGAGGACGCGCTCGCCTTCGGCGGCGCGGCGATGGTGTGCCTGGCGTCGCTTGGGACGGAAGCGTCGACGTCCTCATCGCCGATCTCATCGTCAACTGCCGAGACCTTGACCTCGCCGCCATCTGGCGCCGACGTCACGCCGCCGCGCGACAGCAGCGCCCCGACGCCGTAGAGACCCGCCACGACCACCGCCGCGGCGATCAGGTTCCGCGCCTCGCCCAGGTCATCGGCGGCATCGAGCCACACGGCCAGTGCGCCCGCTGTCGCGATCAGCAAGCCGATCGCGCCCCAGCGGTGCCACCGGCCCACCGGCGGATCGAAGCGCGCTTGCAGCAACCGAGCGCCGTCCGGTTCCGACGCGACGGCCACACCCGGCGGCGCCCAGCCCGGCGACTTGAACAGCACCTTCGCGCGATCGCGCCAGCGGGGCGTGGCCCGCGCCCGCTCGAACAGTTCGCCGTAGACCTGCCCGACGGCCTTGAGCGGATTCCAGCTGCGCAGCGGCTTGACCGTGCCATAGACGCAGGGCTCCGTCTCCTCGGCGAAGGTGCCGAACATGCGATCCCAGATCACCAGCACCGCGCCGTAGTTCTTGTCGAGGTAGCCCGGATTCACGGCGTGATGCACCCGGTGGTTGGACGGCGTCGAGAACACCCGGTCCAGCCAGCCGAGCCGGCCGATGTGCTCGGTGTGGATCCAGAACTGGTACAGCAGCACGAACAGGCCCGCGGCCAGGTACTGCTCCAGCGGAATGCCCAGCAGCGCCATCGGCACGAAGAACGGCCAGCCCATCACCGCGTAGAAGCTCTCCTGGCGCAGCGCGGTCGTCAGGTTGAAATGCTCGCTCTGGTGGTGCACCGCGTGGGCCGCCCAGAACAGCGCGCTCTCGTGGCTGACGCGATGCAGCCAGTAGTCGAGGAAGTCGTACAGCACCACCGCGACGATCCAGCCCCACCAGCCGTCCCACGCCGATGCGGGCAGCAGCGAGGCATGCGGCAGCAGCCACGCGTAGAAGCCGGTCTGCACCAGCGGCGTCACCGCGGCGACGGCCAGGCTCATCAGTCCCTGGCTCAGGCTGCTGATCGAGTCGGCGAAGCCGTAGCCGCCGCGACCCGTCCAACGTCCCCACAGCCATTCGAACGCGATGCAGAGCCCGAACAGCGGGACGGCGATGAGGAGGACGCTGTGCATGAAGGGCAGGGATGGCGGGCGGGGGCAGAGGCTAAGGGAGCGGGCGTCAGCACCGCATCAAAGCGTCGTCAGGATCGCGTCAACACCGATGCCGGAGCGCGAATCTGTCGGGGCGACGCATCAGCGGCCCGAGCCGACAGCAGCTCTTCAGCGGCGCAGCAGCCGCAGGTCGTAGAGGCCGCCCGCGACCGAGCCCGGCTCGGCGACGAAGCGCACGCGCAGCGCGCCGTCCTCGGGGCGCGGCCAGTCCTCCGGCAGCGGCACATCGCGGGCGTAGATCGTCGTGCCACCGGCCGGCTCGCCGGAGGGAGCAGCGGCATCACCCGCCCGCAGCGTCAGGTCGATCAGGCGCCGGTCGTTGACCCAGATCGAGAAGCGCCGTCCGTCGTCCGATGGCGAGAACGCCAGCCGCAGCAGGAGGCCTTCGCGTTTCGGGTCGTTCAGGCGATAGCTGAACCACGCGGTCGCGTGCCGCCATCGCCGGCCCTGGTTGAGCCCCGTCTCGACGCCTTCGCCCTCGAAGCCATGGTCGCTCTCGGGCTGCTGTTCGCCCGGGGCGACGGCGTCGACGGTGCGGGCCTGCAGCGCGAGGCGCTCGCGTTCCTCCTGGGCGAGGCGCTCACGACGTGTCTTCGCCTTGGCCGGCGTGCTGTAGGGCCAGTAGAGGACGTAGCGCGCGTCGTGCAGGCGGAAGAAGGGCTCGAGCACCAGGTCCGTGGCCGGCGCGCCCGCCGCGTCGCGCAGCAGCGCGCCCGCGCTGAAGCTCAGCGAGCGCCCGGGCACCGGCGCGAGCCGGCCGCCGAAATCCGCCCGGTCGCTGACGAACAGCGGCGCCTGGGCCAGCGGCACGACGGCGCCATGGGCGACGTGGTCCATGCGCGCGTCGCCGGCGCGGAACGCCAGGTGCTCGCCCGCGATCGGCGTCGTCCGCGCGGCCAGCACGATCGGGCCGTGCAGCACCGCCAGGTAGTCGCTTCGCGTGGGCAGCATCTCCAGCGTCGTGCGCATCGGCAGTCGGACCTCGACGACATCCCCCGCGCGCCACTCACGGGTCACGCCGACGTAGCCGCCGGGGAGGGCGTCGGCGCCGCTCAGGCGCATCGGCTGTCCGTTCACCTTCAGCTTCAGCGCGCCCGGCGCGACCCAGCCCGGGTATCGGACCTTCAGCGTGAAACGGGTCGCCTCCGGCGCTTCCTCGATGACGAGCCGAGTCGCCGCTTCGTCCGGAAATCGCGTGCGTTGGGTCAGCCGAACGCCGCGCTCGCGCCAGTCGAGCGAGGACGCCGCGAACAGGTTGACGTGGAGGACCGGGCCGCCGGGCGCGGCCTCGTCGCGCGTGTAGATGAACTGCCCATGCCGCGCGTGGCTCTCCAACCCGGAACCGACGCAGCACCACATGCCCAGCTCGACCTGCGAGTACACGCGGTAGTGGTTCGGCCGCATCGGCGTGAAGTACACGAAGCCGCCCGCCGGGTGCTGCGACGCCAGCACGTGGTTGAAGAGCGCGCGCTCGTAGTAGTCCGCATAGCCCGCCCGCTCGCGGTCGTCACCGGCATGCGCCTGCAGCAGCTCGGTGAGCTTGAGCATGTTGTAGGTGTTGCAGGTCTCGGGCCCTTCGACCTCGTCGAGCATTGGCTGGAAGTCGGTCAGCGCATGGAAGTGCTCCCTGACGCTGTTGCCGCCGATGGCGACGCTGCGGCGCTCGCGCACCGTCCGCCAGAAGAAGCGCGCCGGTTCGAGCCAGTCGGCGTCCACCGTGGCACTGTCGCCGCGCGCGGCGTGGTTGCTGCCCATGCCCGCTTCGATGCCACCGGCGGGGAGCATCGTCCCGACCCGCGCTTCGGCAATGCGCGCGAAGCCGATCACCTTCGGGATCTGCGTGTTGGCATGCAGGCCGGTCAGCGCGTCGCGGCGCTCCCGCAGCGGATCCAGGATCGCGCGATGCGAGAAGCGATCGGCCAGGCGCAGGTAGCGGGAGTCGCCGGTGATCCCCGCGACGTCCGTGAGGATCTCGTTCATGCCGCCGTGCTCGGCGCGCATCATGTCCTGCAGCTGCGCGTCGCTCAGCGGCGCCAGCAGCGCCAGCGCCCAGCCGGCGAAGTCCACCAGCATCTCGCGCGCCAGCGCTTCCTCCGTCAGCACCCACGCGTCGCGCAGCCCGGCGAAGGTCTTGTGCAGGTTGTACCAAGGCACCCAGCGCCCGTTGACGGAGAAGCTGTCGACCTTCAGCTCACCGCGCGCGAGCGCGCGCCAGGCGCTCCGCCCGTCGGGGATGCCGCCGAGATACCCGTCGCCATGCGCCAGCTGGCAGCCACGCCACTCGCGCAGCACCTGCCGCAGCCGCTCGCGGACGGCCTCGTCGCCGGTGCTGGCGGCCATCATGGCCAGCGCCGACACGTAGTGCCCGGCCATGTGGCCGTCCAGCCCGCTGCTTTCCCAATTGCCGTACGACGGCTTGGGCAGGGGCAGGCCGGCCTCGCGGCGGAACGGCGCGAGCAGCCGGTCCGCATCGAGCGCCATCAGGTAGCGCAGGTCGACGCGCTGCGCGTCCCGCAGCGGGCCATCGAGCAGGCGCACGCGCGACAGCGGGAACCGGGCCGCCTCGGCCGTGCGGGACGGCAAGCCGCGCATCGCGGAGGCCGCCGCTGCGGAGGAGGGCACGTCGGCGGAGAGGTCCGCCGACGTGCCGTCGCCAGCCAGCAGCGCGCCGAACGCCGGCCCGCTCATCCCGCCGAGGCCACCGGCCGAGGCGCTCGCGGCGCCGCACAGGCAACTGCGCAGGAAGCCGCGCCGAGGCAGGTCGCGTCGCATCAGCCGCCCTTGCGCGCCGCCGGCATCACATCGCCCGTGCTCGCGACCATGCTCAGTCCAGCGCGACGACGACGATGGACTTCGGCGGCAGCGGCAGGCTCAGCGCGCCGTCCCGCACCTGCGCCTCATACGCCTTGGGGGCCACCACATCCGGCTTGGCGAAGGTGTTCTCACTGTCCATCGCGTCGGCGCTCAGCACCTGGCCGACGGCACGCTTCGCGGCCGCGCCCTGCAGCGCCACCGTCACCGTCTGCGCCTCGCGCGGATTCACGTTGACCAGCGCGAGATAGAGCCTGCCGTCCTTGCCGCGCGCCGCCGACGCGCTCACCGCCGGCATCGACTTGCCGCCCAGCGCGTACTCGGGATTGCCGCTCAGCGCCACCGGCAGCGAGGTCGCGTCCTGGAACGGCGTGTACAGCGCGAAGGCGTGGTACGTCGGCGTCAGCACCATGCGGGTCTTGTCCGTGTGGATCATGGCCTGCAGCACGTTGACCATCTGCGCGATGTTGGTCATGTGCACCCGGTCCGCGTGCGCATGGAACATGTGGAAGTGCAGGGCGGCGAGCACCGCGTCGCGCAGCGTGTTGCGCTGGACCAGGAAGCCCGGGTTGGTGCCCGGCTCCGGGTCATACCAGCTGCCCCACTCGTCGAGGTAGAGCCCGAGGCGCTTCTGCGGGTCGTTCTTGTCCAGGACGGCGATGTTGGCCGCGACGGTCTTCTCGAAGTCCTGCGTGTAGGACAGCAGCGAGATCCACTGCGCTTCCGCGAAGCCGGCCGCCGGGCCCTTGCCCTCCCACTGGCCGCTCGGGAACACGTAGTAGTGATGGCCGATCGCGTCGAAGTTGAACTTCAGGTTCTGCGTCGACAGTACCTCGGTCCAGCGCGTGTCGTTGGCGTTGCCGCCGCTGGCGATGAACTTGGGCCGGTTGTTCTCCGGCGTCTTCAGGAAGGTGGCGACCTGGCGGTACTGGTTGACGTAGTACTCCGGCGTCATGTTGCCGCCGCAACCCCAGGCCTCGTTGCCGACGGCGAAGTAGCTGACCTTGAACGGCTTGTCGCGACCGTTCTTGCGGCGCAGCTGCGCCAGCGTCGAGTTGCCCTCGGCGGTCATGTACTCCAGCCACTCGGCCATCTCCTGCGCGCTGCCGGTGCCGAGGTTGCCGTTGACGTAGGCCTCGGCGCCGAGCTGCTCGACCAGGTCGAAGAACTCATGCGTGCCGACGGCGTTGTTCTCGGCCACGCCGCCCCAGTGCGTGTTGACCTTGACCGGACGCCTGGCGCGCGGGCCGATGCCTTCGCGCCAGTGGTACTCGTCGGCGAAGCAGCCGCCGGGCCAGCGCACCAGCGGCACGTGCAGCGCCTTGAGCGCGCCCACGACGTCCTTGCGCCAGCCCCGCACGTTGGGGATCTTCGAGTCGGGACCGACCCACATGCCTTCATAAATGCCGGTGCCCAGGTGCTCGGCGAACTGCCCGTAGACATTGCGGTGGATCACCGGGCCGGGCTTGCCGGCGTCGATGCTCACGCGCACGTCGGCGGCGCGCGCCGCGGGCAGCGTCGCGCCCACCAGGGCGCCCATGGCGAGCAGTCCCGCCTTCCATGCGAATCTCATGAGGTCTCCTTCGTTCTTGTGGATGTCCGTGCCCATCGCAGGGCCGGGCGATGCGTCGTCGCCCGAAAGCGCGAAGGACCGTTGCCGGTCCTTCGTCATGTTCACTGGCGCGCGGTCAGTGCGAATGCCTCGGCACCGCCGAGCCGCGGCAGCCGCGCAGGAAATCGAAGTCGCAGCCTTCGTCGGCCTGCAGCACATGCTCGACATAGAGCTTGCGATAGCCGCTCAGGTCCGCCGGATCGGGCTGCTGAGTCGCCGCCCAGGCGGCCAGGCGGGCCTCGAGTTCCGCTGGCGGGATGTCCAGGTGCAGCCGGTTGGCGGCGCAGTCCAGCTCGATCCAGTCGCCCTCGCGGACCACCGCGAGCGGCCCGCCGGCCTTGGCCTCCGGCGCCACGTGCAGCACGACGGTGCCGTAGGCGGTGCCGCTCATGCGGGCGTCGGAGATGCGCACCATGTCCTTGACGCCCTGCGCCAGCAGCTTGGGCGGCAGGCCCATGTTGCCGACCTCCGCCATGCCGGGGTAACCGCGCGGGCCGCAGTTCTTCATCACCAGGACCGAGTCGGCATCGACCTCCAGCGCCGGATCCATGATCCGCGCCTTGTAGTCCTCGAAGTCCTCGAAGACCACCGCCCGGCCGCGATGCTGCATCAGCGCAGGGGTCGCCGCCGACGGCTTGAGCACCGCGCCGCGCGGCGCCAGGTTGCCGCGCAGCACGCAGATGCCGCCGTCCTCGATCAGCGGCTTGGCGATCGGGCGGATCACTTCCTCGTCATAGATCGGCGCGTCGTGGCAGTTCTGCCAGAGCGTCCGGCCATTGACCGTCAGCGCGTCCTTGTGCGGCAGCAGGCCGTGCTCGCCCAGCCGGCGCAGCACCGCGGGCAGGCCGCCGGCGTAATAGAACTCCTCCATCAGGAAACGGCCCGACGGCAGCAGGTCGACCAGCGTCGGCGTGCCGCGGCCGATGGCGGTCCAGTCCTCGAGCTCCAGCGGCACGCCGACGCGGCCGGCGATCGCCTTCAAATGGATCACCGCGTTGGTCGAGCCGCCGATCGCCGCGTTGGTGCGGATCGCGTTCTCGAAGGCCTCGCGGGTCAGGACCTTGGACAGGCGCAGGTCCTCCCAGACCATCTCGACGATGCGCATGCCGGAGAGATGCGCCAGCACGTAGCGGCGCGCGTCGACCGCCGGGATCGCGGCGTTGTGCGGCAGCGAGGTGCCCAGCGACTCCGCCATGCACGCCATCGTCGAGGCCGTGCCCATCGTGTTGCAGGTGCCCGCCGAACGCGAATGGCCCGCCTCGGCGGCGATGAAGTCATGCATCGACAGCTCGCCGGCCTTGACCTGCTCGTGCAGCTGCCAGACGGCCGTGCCCGAGCCGATGTTCTTGCCGTTCAACTTGCCGTTGAGCATCGGCCCGCCCGTCACGACGATCGTCGGCAGGTCCACGCTGGCCGCGCCCATCAGCAGCGCCGGCGTCGTCTTGTCGCAGCCCACCAGCAGCACCACCGCATCCATCGGGTTGCCGCGGATCGACTCCTCCACGTCCATGCTCGCCAGGTTGCGCGTCAGCATCGCCGTCGGACGCAGGTTGGACTCGCCGTTCGAGAACACCGGGAACTCGACCGGGAAGCCGCCAGCCTCCAGGATGCCGCGCTTCACATGCTCCGCCAGCTTGCGGAAATGCGCGTTGCAAGGGGTCAGCTCCGACCAGGTGTTGCAGATGCCGATGATCGGCTTGCCCTCGAACTCATGATCCGGAATCCCCTGGTTCTTCATCCAGGACCGGTACATGAATCCATTCTTGTCCTGCGTCCCGAACCACTCGGCGGAACGCAACTTGATCTTCTTCTTGGCCTCGGTCATTGCGGTTGTGGTGTGTTGTCTCCGAGGACGATCCTAGGGAGGGGGGTGATTCGGATCCAATCAAAACTTCTTGGGTTCTGATATCAAGTTTGGTATCTGTCGGGGGAGCCCCGTCTTGCGTGGGGCGGGGCGTTGGCCGCCATGGCATGGGGCCACAGGCGGCAAGCGCCTGAACCCCACGCCATGCCGTCCCCAACCAGTACCGTCCTTCGACGGATTTGCCACCGAGGACGCCGTCAGGTGGCCAGGCCGGCATCGCCGAAGGTGGGGTGGCCCTCGGCGGTCCATTTCATTCGTTTGACGAAGGTGTGGCGGTCGGGGTTCCACAAGGGATCGCCGACGATCTCGGTGTAGGTGCGGGCGTGATAGACCAGCAGCACGGTTTCGCCGTCCTCGTCCAGCGCGAAGCTGTTGTGGCCCGGGCCGTAGACCGGCTGCGTCGGACTGGTGGTCAGCACCGGCGTCGCGGACTTGGTCCAGCTCGCCGGATCCATCGGATCGGCAGCCGCGTCCATCCACAACAGGCCCATCGCGTAGTTCTCGTCGGTCGCGCTGGCCGAGTAGCTGATGAACACCTTGCCCCCACGCTGGAGCACCGAGGGCCCCTCGTTGACGAGGAAGCCGCGGCACTCCCAGTCGTGCTCGGGCCGGCTCAGCATCACCGGCGCGCCGTCGAGCTGCCACGGCGTGCGCATCGGCGCGATGTACAGGTTGGAGTTGCCCGGGATCGCGACATCCTTCTGCGCCCACAGGTAATACAGCCGCCCGCCATGCTCGAAGGTCGTCGCGTCCAGGCAGAAGGTGTCGATGCCGCTGTCCACCTGGCCGAGGAACTCCCACTCGCCCGCCATCGGATCGGGCGACACGTTCCTCAGCGCATACATGCGGTGCTGGAAGAGGCCGCCGACGATCTCCCGGCTCGGCGCCGCGGCGAAGTAGACGTACCAGGCGCCCTGGCGGAAATGCAGCTCCGGCGCCCAGATGAGTTCGGACCAGCGCCCGGTGTCCGGCTTGCGCCAGATCACCCGGGGCTCGGCCGCCGGCAGGTCCCGCCACCGGTCGGCGGCGCGCAGCTCGATGTGGTCGTAGGCCGGCACCGAGGCGGTGAAGAAGTAGCGCGCCCGGCCCGCCTCGTCGACGTGACGGGTGAGGTGGGGATCGGCCCGCTGAGGGATCAGCGGGGTCAGGACTTGCGGGACGTCGGTCATCGCGGGGCGGTCAGAGCTTCCAGCGCAGGCCGACGGCGACGGTGCGGTCGTAGTAGCGGACGTCGCGGACCAGCGACGGGTTCTTGTCGAAGTAGTCGTGATAGGCCTGGTTGAGCAGGTTGGTCACGTCCAGCGACACCGTCAGCGACTTGGTGATGTCGTAGCCGAAGGTCGCGTCCAGCGTGCGCAGCGGCGCGACCCACAGTTCCCGGCCGGTGGTGCGGTACGGGTACTCGGCCAGGAACTTGCCGCGCCAGTTGTAGGCCAGGCGGGCATAGATGCCGTTGCGCTCGTACATGCCGACCACGTTGTAGGCCTTCTTCGACTGGCCCAGGAACGGACCCTCGGTGCCGTCCGGCGCGGTCTGGTTGCCGGTCATGAAGGTGAAGTTGGCCTCCAGCCCGAAGCCGCCCATCCAGCCCGGCAGGAAGTCGTAGAACTGGCGGTAGCTCAACTCGTAGCCGTGCAGGTCGGCCCGGTTGACGTTCACCGGCTGCGTGACGCGGTACAGGACGTTGTTGATCGTCGTCTCGGTCGTCTGCGTGGTGACGCGGTTCTTGAACTTGTGCTGGAACACCGTGCCGGTCAGCGAGCCGGCGCGGGCGAAGTACCACTCCAGCGCCAGGTCGGTGTTGTCGGACTCGGTCGGCTTCAGGCCGGGATTGCCGCCGGCCAGCGTGCCGTAGGTGACGCCGCCGCCCGGCGGGGTGTTGGTCTGGCCGGGGTTGTAGTCGACGAAGTTGGGCCGCTCGATCGTCTTGCCCCACACCAGCCGGCTCACCAGCCGCGGCGTCAGGTCCGCGCGCAGCGACAGCGTGGGCAGCGTGTCGGTGCGCGAGGTGTCCACCAGCACCGGCGTGACCAGGTTGGTGGACGCGTCGCGGGAGTTGCCGCGCAGCGTCTGCTCGGTCCGGACCACCCGCACGCCGGCCACGCCGGAGAAGGGGACGCCGAAGGCGTCGAAGCCGAACTTGGCGCGGCCGTAGATCGCGCGCGTCTTCTCGGTGTCGTCGAAGAGCGTCATCGGGTCGTAGGGCGTCAGCGCCGTGCTGCCGGTGAGCATCTGGCGGAAGGCCTCGCCGTTGTCCAGCAGCCAGTCCCGCGACGCGAAGACGTATTGCTTGACGCCGAAGTCGCCCGAGGTCTTGGGCGCCACCTCGTAGAGGCCGGGGAAGTTGCTCAGCGTCTGGCCGACCGCCGAGAACGAGGTCGTCCACGGCATGTTGGTGTTGATCGACATCGCGTCGCGCTTGGCCAGCCGCACGCCGGCGCTGAGCTCCTTGAGGAAGCCGTCGCCCATGTCGTAGTCGGCGTCGGCGCGCCAGTCGGTGGACCTGCCCTCGCGGCGGCCGCGCACGTCGACGCCGCCGTTGACGTGGAAGTTCGCCGCGTTGGTCAGGTCCAGGTTCGGGTAGTCGATGTAGCCGCCGCCGTCGCGCACCGCCGCGACCGTGCTGGTCGGGTTGTAGCCGGTGTCCAGGATGCGGTTGACCCAGTCGATCTTGCTCTTGGTCTGCGCCAGCTCGGTGCTGAGCTTGAGCCGGTCGGTCGCGCGCCAGTTGCCGCCCAGCGCCAGTTGGTGGTTGGAGGCCTCGTCATGCTTGGCCTGCGTGGAGGTGAAACCCCAGCCCGGGTAGTTCGTGTTGGTCGCGGTGTCCAGGTTGTTCGTGCCCGGCTTGGTCGTGATCACCGTGCCCGGCGCCGGCACCCAGCCCAGCACCGGATCGTTGTTCATGCCGATGCCCGCGACCAGGAAGGACTGCTGGTAGCGGTGGTCGATGCGGGTGCCGAAGCCTTCGAAGTACAGCTCGGCATCCTTGCTGGGCTTCCACTGCAGCGCGAAGTTGCCGGCCAGCCGCTTGCGGTCGCCCAGGTCGAAGACCCGGCCCATCGAGTCCGTGCCCAGCACTTTCTCGGCGCGGCCCGGCACGGTGATCAGCGCCGGATCGCCGACGAAGGCGCGCTCGTCGTGGTACTGGCCGCGCTGGTAGGACAGGCCGACCAGGGCGCCCATCTCGCCGAGGTCGGTCTTCCAGCGCTGCGAGCCCATCGCCGACAGGTCGGGATTGTTCTTCTCGGCCTTGTCGCGGTGCTCCATGCGGCCGGTGACGAAGAACTGGCCGTCCTTGAAGTCCAGCGGCCGGTTCGTGCGCACGTCGATGACGCCAGCGGTGCCGCCCTCGGGGAGGCTGGCCTCCTGCGTCTTGTAGACGGTGATGCGCTGGATCATCGTGGCCGGCATGTCGGCCAGGTAGAGGCTGCGGCCCGAGTCGGAGAAGAACTCCCGCCCGTTGAGCAGCGTCACCACGCCGCCCAGGCCCCGGATGATCACGCTGCCGGCCTCGCCGTTGCCGCGCTGGATCTGCACGCCGGTGACCCGGCCCAGCAGCTCGGCCACGTTCTTGTCGGGAAACTTGCCGATGTCCTCGGCCACGATCGAGTCGACGACCTGGTCCGAGTTCTGCTTGATCGTCTGCGCCGACTCGGCCGAGCGGCGCATGCCCGACACGACCACCGTCTCCAGCTTGCCGTCGTCGGCCTTCTTCTCGTCGGGGGAGGGCTGGTTTTGCGCCTGGGCCTGGCACGCCACCGTCAGCAGGGCCGCGGCGGCCACGGTGCCGCGCAGCGCGAATCGCATCTTGCTCATGTTGTCTCCGTCGTTCTTTTGGCTTGTCAACCCGTCGAGCGGGTGACTCCACAACTGCCGTAGGGTTGTTGTCGAGCGGAGCAGATGCTAGGGAGGCGTGCGATTCGGGGCCAATCACATTTTCCGGCCCGCCAATGCCGGTTCCGGCATCAGGGCTGGCCCGGATGGCCCGGAAACGGAATGTCGGGCGGGCAAGGCCTGACCCTCCAAACAGGGGGTGGGCGCGCGCCGCGAAGACCTATAAATAGGGATGGCGCCTGACAACGTTGCCGATCTATATCGGCAACATGTCGACACAAGTGTTTCCGAACTCACCCCTCAGGGTTCCCCCTGAAGAGGGGGCGACGCAAGTGACCATCGGCCTATCATGCGGGCCTTCTCCGGCATGCAGTAAAGGGTGCTGACGGCCGCGCCGGAGACGATCGGCCAGTCGAAGAAGGGAGGCCCTATGGAAGCAGTGTCCGTTGCCCGTTCGTTCGAAACGGCTGGAAATGGCGGCTATGCGCTGCCGGCGGTGAAACGCCGGGTGTTGCTGGTCGACGACCACGAACTGGTGCGCGCGGGGATCCGCACGCTCTACCAGACGCTGGACGAGATCGACATCGAGTGGATCGAGGCGGCCTCGCTGCAGGAAGGCCTGTCGGCCTACGGCGAGCGCGGCGCGGTCGACGCGGTGCTCCTGGACCTGAATTTGGGGGACTGCAAGGGCCTGCAAGGCCTGCGCCAGTTCATGGAGGCCTTCCCCGAGGCCCGCGTCGTCGTCTTCAGCGGCACGCAGGATGAATTCGTCGTCCGCCAGGCGCGGGCGCTGGGCGCCGTGGGCTACCTGCCCAAGGGCGCGCTGATGGCCGAGATGCGCAGCACGCTGCGCGCGCTGCTGGCCGAAGGCCCGCGGCATCGCGCCGCGCAGGCGGGCTCGCTGTTCCCGCGTTTCCCGTCCTCGGCGATGTACGACCGCGTGGCCGAGCTCGGCCCGCGCCACCTGGAGATCCTGGAGCTGGTCCTGTCGGGCTGCAGCAACCAGGAGATCAGCAACTCGACGCAGTTGTCGCTGGGCACGGTGAAGAACTACGTCTCGTCGCTGCTGCTGGCGCTGGACGTCAAGTCGCGCTCGCACATGATCAGCCTGTTCCGCTGACGGAGTGGCCACGGCTCACCGCGGCGATCGCCGGGTCGAGGAACGCTCCCCGGACACCACCTTCCCGCCGACCGAGATCCTGATCGACTCGCCGGACGTCCCTGACGTGCCGGCGAGCGCCATTTCGGGCGTCCCCTCCGCCGCGTCCCCGCTGTCCGACGTGTTCTCGCCGTTCGCGAGCGCCGCGCCGG
>NZ_JAOCCU010000022.1 GCF_029840635.1 Mitsuaria sp. GD03876
GAGCGGGTGCCGGCGCCGGGGCGGGCGCGGGCGAGCCGGCCAGCGGCGGATTGCCGCCGGAATCGCCGGAGGAGCCGCCACCGCCGCCGCAGCCGGCCAGCGTGCCGGCGGCGCTCAGCACGACCGCGGCGCTCAAGACGAGCCCCCAGGAGGTGGTCTTCGGGGACGGACAGGCCGAGGTCGGGACGGCCGTGGAAAGGGGGTGGCGCATGGCGCTCCTGCAGCTCCGGGGAAGGGGGCACCAGGGAGCGCGGGACGCGACGCCGTGGTGGACGTTCGCGTCGTTGATGCAGGGGACGTGCCGGTTGCGATTGGTTTCAGAAGCGAGGCCTTCTTCGCCCAACCGAATCATTTCGATCAGCGAACTCGGGTGGGGCCACCGCATTTGGGCGAACTGCGCCGCGCGGCAGGGTCAGGTTTTGTCAGGCCTGACAAAAAGTGTCACTTCGGAAGTGCGGAAATCGTCGCAAACGGGGCGTCGCGACCGGGGTCGTGGGCATGCCGATTGCCAGGTGGTCGCCTCATCCCCCGTCGCGCGCTTCGCCGCGGCGCGGGTCGCTCACCCTGCCTTCTAGATATATGGCATCGAACCGCTGCTCCACCGGCGTCCCTGGCCTGGACGACATCCTTCAAGGGGGCTTGCCCTGTGGCCATCTCTACCTGTTCGAAGGCGAACCGGGGACCGGCAAGACCACCCTCGGCCTGCATTTCCTGCTGGAGGGACTGAAATCGGGCGAGTCCGGCCTGTACGTCACCCTGTCGGAAACGGCGTCGGAGCTCAAGGATGTCGCCCGCGCCCATGGCTGGGACCTGGACGTGCCCGGGGCGGATGTCTTCGAGCTGGTCGACCCGCAGGACCTGAGCCCGGAAGCGGAGCAATCCATCATCCATCCGGCGGAACTGGAGCTGAACCAGACCGTCCAGGGCGTCATGGCGCGCGTGGCGCGCACCCGGCCGCGTCGTGTCGTCTTCGACAGCCTGTCCGAGATGCGCCTGCTCGCCCAGGACCCGCTGCGCTACCGGCGCCAGGTGCTGGCGCTGAAACACTTCTTCGCCAGCCATGGCTGCACCGTGCTGATGCTGGACGACCTCAGCGCGGCCAGCGGCGACATGCAGCTGCGCAGCATCGCGCACGGCGTGGTCTGGCTGCAGCAACTGGTCGGCGAGTACGGCGCCGACAAGCGCTACCTGCGCGTGGCCAAGATGCGGGGCATCGACTTCCGCAGCGGGGAACACGACTTCTCGCTCAAGACCGGCGGGCTGGAGGTGTTCCCGCGGCTCGTCGCGGCCGAGCACCACAAGAGCTTCCGGCCGGAGAACGTCAGCACCGGCAACCCGCGGCTGGACACGACGCTGGGCGGCGGCCTGGCCCGGGGCAGCAACACGCTGTTCGTCGGACCGTCCGGCGTCGGCAAGACCAGCACCGCCGTGGCCTGCGTCCATGCCGCCATCGGGCGCGGCGAGAAGGCGGCGTATTACCTGTTCGACGAGGGCCTGGGCACCCTGATCCCGCGGGCCCACGCGATGGGTTATGACCTGAGCCCCGGTGTCGAGGACGGCCGGCTGCTCATCAGCGCGCTGGACCCCGCCGAGGTCACGCCCGGCGAGTTCGCCGCCCGCGTCCGGCACGCGGTCGAGCAGCGCGGCGTCCGCACCGTCGTCATCGACAGCCTCAATGCCTACCTGCAGGCGATGCCCGGCGGCAAGTTCCTGATGCTGCAGATGCATGAGCTGCTCACCTACCTCAACCAGCGGGGCGTGATGACCATCCTGATCCTGGGCCAGCACGGCATCCTGGGCCAGGGCAAGCTGGACATCGACCTGAGCTACCTCAGCGACGCCGTGGTGCTGTTCCGCTACTTCGAGGCCCGTGGCCACCTGCTCAAGGCGATCTCCGTCACCAAGAGCCGGACCAACCGCCACGCGTCCACGATCCACGAGTTCCGGCTGAGCGAGAACGGCGTCGAGCTGGGCGAGGCGCTGACCGACTTCGAGGGCGTGGTCGCCGGCGTGGCGACCTACCGGGGCAAGGGCGCGTTGTTGAGCGACGGCGATTCCTGATGGTCGACGCGTCCGAGACCCGCGTCGTCATCCTCGCCCCGTTCGGGCGGGACGCGCAGGTCGTGACGGACGTGGTCTCGCGGCTGGCGCCGGCGGTGACGGTGGCGTCGCCGGCGCAGTTGCTCGCCGCGCTGGGCGAGGGCGCCGCCGCCGCGGTGGTGACCGAGGAAGCCTTCAGCGTCACGCCGCAGGGGCCGATGGACCTGTGGCTGCGGTCGCAGCCGGCGTGGTCCGATTTTCCCTTCGTCGTGCTGACCCGCAAGCGCGCCGGGCCGCGCCCGCCCAACGCGGCGGCGTCGCTGCGGCTGATGGGCAACGTGATCCTGCTGGAGCGCCCGCTGAGCGCCGATTCGCTGCAGTCCGCCGTCGAGACGGCGGTGCGGGCGCGGTCGCGGCAGTACGCGACGCGGTCGATGCTCGCCGAACTCGCCGTCGCGCACGAGGCCGTGGGCAAGCTGAACCGGGAACTCGAAGGGCGCATCGAGAGCCGCACGCGCGAGCTCTCCGACGCCAACAACCGGCTCATGAACGAGATCGCCGAGCGCGAGCGCGCGCAGACCACGCTGCTGCAGGTGCAGAAGATGGAGGCGATGGGCCACCTGACCGGCGGCATCGCCCATGACTTCAACAACCTGCTGCACGTCATCGGCACCAACCTGGACATCCTGGCGCGGCTGGACTGCCCGCCGCAGGCCGGCCGCGTCATCGAGGGCGCGCGGCGGACGGTGCGCCGCGGCGCCCGGCTGACCGAGCAGCTGCTGTCCTTCGCCCGCAACCAGTCGCTGGTGCCGCAGCCGACCGACCTGCATGCGTCGATCGCCGGCATGCAGGAGCTGCTGCAGACCTCGGTCGGCTCGCGGGTGCGCATCGAGCTGGACCTGCGCCATCCCCATCCGGTCGCCCGGCTGGACCCCAACCAGCTGGAAATGGCGATCCTCAACCTGTCGCTGAATTCACGCGACGCGATGCCCGAGGGCGGCACGATCACGATCACCACCGGCGAGGCGGTCATCGAGCGGGGCGGCGGCGGGGGCGAGGACGTGCCAGCGGTGCGCTTGAGCCTGGCGGACAGCGGGCAGGGCATTCCGCCGTCCATCATCGAGAAGGTGTTCGAGCCGTTCTTCACGACCAAGGCGATGGGCAGCGGCACGGGGCTGGGACTGGCGCAGGTCTACGGCTTCGCGAAGCAGTCCGGCGGGGTGGCCAGGATCGCCAGCCTGCCCGGGCGGGGCACCGAGGTCGGGCTGCTGTTCCCGCTGGTGGCGAGCCACCTGGCCCAGGAGCCGGAGCCGGCGCGCCAGGGGTTGGAGACGCCGCCGCAGCGGGTGCTGGTGGTCGAGGACGACGACGAGGTGCGCCAGTCCATCGTGCAGAGCCTGGAGCTGCTCGGGCACCAGGTGACCGGCGTGTCCAACGGGCCGGCGGCCCTGCGCGTGCTGGGCGAGCGGCCGCCGACGCTGCTGATCGTCGACTACGTGATGCCGGGGATGAACGGCGCGGAGCTGATCCGGCAGGTGCAGGACGGCTGGCCGACGATCCCCATCATCCTGGCCACCGGCTACGCGGACATGGACAAGGTGGGCGACTCGCTGGGCGCGCGCTTCATCCTGAAGAAGCCGTTCCACGTCGACGCGCTCGCGGACGCGGTGCATCTGGCGGTCACCTGACGGTCTCGTCGCGGAGCTGGCGCAGGGCGACCAGCGGCGGCAGGCCGAAGGACGCCTTGAAGCGCCGCTGGAAGGTCCGGCGCGACATGTGGCAGAGCTCGGCCATTTCGTCGATGGTCCAGCGGCGCGAGGGCGCGGCCATCAGCCGTCCGACCAGCTCGGAGAACGGCGCCCCCGCGCGGTCCTGCGCGCGCAGGGCCTGGCTGTACTGGCGCTGGTCGCCGTCGCGGCGCAGCGGGACCACCAGCCGCCGCGCGACGCGCTGCGCCAGGTGGCGGCCGCCATCGCGCTCGATCAGCGTCAGCGCCAGGTCGATGCCGGCGGTCACGCCGGCGGAGGTCCAGTACTTGCCGCTCTCGCTGTAGATCAGCTCGCCGCAGACCTGCAGCGCTGGGAAGCGCTGCTGCAGCTGCTCGGCGGCGCGCCAGTGCGTGGTCACGCGGCGGCCGTCCAGCAATCCGGCTTCGGCCAGCAGGAACGCGCCGGTGCAGACGCTGCAGGTGCGCCGCGTCGTGGCGTCGGCGGCGCGCAGCCAGTCCCGGATGTCGGGCCGCGCGGCGAGGCGGTGCACGCCTTCGCCGCCCGGGACGATGACGGTGTGGAAGTCGCGTGCCAGCGATTCGGCTAGGCCCAGGTCGACCTGCAGCCGCAGGCCGGGCCCGGTCGTCGCGGCCACGTCGGCGCTGCCGCAGGTGACCAGCCGGTAGCGCTGCTGGCCGCTTTCCTCGTTGGCGGTGACGAAGGCCTGCCACGGTCCGGCCAGGTCGATGGGCTGGAAGCCGTCGAAGACCAGGAAGGCGATGTCGATGGGCGTGATGTCGATTGGCGCGATGCGGCCCGTTTCTGGCACTCCCGGCTCCTCTGGACGCTCTAAGGTCGCGGCAGTCTCACGGAGGTCTTTCATGCAAGTCAACGTCCTGCTGTTTCCCGGTGTCACGCAACTCGACCTGACCGGTCCCTACGAGGTCCTGGCCCGCGTGCCGGGCTTCACCGTCGACCTGGTGTCGGCGGACCTGGCGCCGGTCGTGTCCGATCGCGGACTGATCCTCACGCCGACGGCGA
Source organism: Mitsuaria sp. GD03876 (assembly GCF_029840635.1). Taxonomy (GTDB): domain Bacteria; phylum Pseudomonadota; class Gammaproteobacteria; order Burkholderiales; family Burkholderiaceae_C; genus Roseateles. Next base: position 4,791 of record NZ_JAOCCU010000022.1, read on the forward strand.
GCTTCGACAGCGCGCGGCTTGCCGACGTCCTCGTCGTGCCGGGCGGTCCGGGCGTCGACGAGGCGATGACGCTGGCGCCCTGGGTCGACTTCATCGCGCGGCAGGCCGCGGGGGCCCGCTACGTCCTGGGCATCTGCACCGGCGCGCTGCTGCTCGGCGCGGCGGGACTGCTGCGCGGCAAGCGGGCGAGTTCCCACTGGATGGCGCGGGAGTTCCTGCCCGCCTTCGGCGCGCTCCCGGATGACGCGCGGATCTGCGTGGATGGGTCGCTCATCACGGCGGGTGGCGTCACGTCGGGCATCGACATGGCGCTGCAGGCGGTGGCGCTGATGCGCGACGAGGACACGGCGCGCCAGATCCAGCTGCACATCGAGTACGACCCCGCGCCGCCTTTCCCCGGCGGCACGCCCGAGACCTCGCCGCCGCACATCGTCACGCGGTGCAGGGAGGCGGGGATCGCCCGCCAGCAAGCGCGCGCGGCGGCGGTCGAGCAGGCGCGAAGGAACCTGGCGCGGCGTCTCGAGGGCGAGGCCGCCCGGCAAGGGACTGCCGGGTAAGGCGCTGCATGGGGGCCGTCGCGAAGGGCCGCCACCGAATGCGGCCCGGTGACGGCGCTACAGGGCCGAGGGCCCGCCATGTCGCCTCAGACGACGTCCTCGATTGCGCGCTTGAGCAGCGACAACCCGAGGTCGATCTCTTCGTCGGTGACCGTCAGCGGCGGGGCGATGCGGAACACGCCGCCCATCATCGGCAGCTGCACGATGTTCATGCTCAAGCCGTGCTTCATGCAGGCGCGGGTGATGGCCGCGCCCAGTTCCGGCGCGGCCTCCTTGCCGGCCTGACTCCTGACGATCTCCACGCCGAGCAGCAGCCCGCGGCCGCGCACGTCGCCGATGCAGTCGAACTCGCGCTGCAGCGAGCGCAGTCCCGCCTCGAGCCGCGCGCCCGCGATGCGCGCGCGTTCGACCAGGCCGTCGCGCTCGACGATGTCGAGCACCTTCAGCCCGACCGCCGCGGGCAGCGGATCGGAGACATGGGTCGTGTAGAAGAGGAAGCCGCGTTCATGGCAGCGCTCCTCGATCTCGGCGGTCGTCAGCACGGCGGCCAGCGGGATGCCGGCGCCCAGCGTCTTCGACAGCGTCAGGATGTCCGGCGTGACACCGTCGCGCTCGCACGCGAACATCATTCCGGTGCGGCCGATGCCGGTCTGGGCCTCGTCGAGGATGAGCAGCATCCCGCGCTCGCGGCACTTCGCCTGCAGCGCCTTCAGGTAGCCGACGGGCAGGTCGATCAGCCCGCCCGAGCTCAGGATCGGCTCGGCGATGAAGGCGGCGAGGTTGCCGCTGGATTGCCGGTCGATCAGGTCGAAGGCGTAGTCCAGCTCGGCCTGCCAGTCCTCGGCGCCGAGCCCGCCGAAACGCGGCCGGTACGGGTTGGGCGCGGGGATGGCGAAGGAGCCGACGGCCGCGGGCCCGTAGCCCTTGCGGCCGGCGCAGTAGGTCGCCGACGCGGCGGCGCCGGTCATGCCGTGCCACGACTGCGCGAAGCCGACGATCTCGTACTTGCCGGTGTAGAGCTTGGCCAGCTTGATGGCCGCCTCGTTCGATTCGGCGCCGGTGCTCAGCAGCATCGCGCGCTCCAGGCCGGGCGGCGCGACCTCTGCGAGCCGGGTCGCCAGGTCGACCACCGGGCGGCTCAGCATGCCGCTGAACAGGTGGTCCAGGTCGCGCGCGTGGGTGGCGATCACCTCGGCGATCTCGGGGTGGCCGTGGCCCAGCAGCGAGCTCATCTGGCCCGAGGTGAAGTCCAGGATCGCGCGGCCGTCGGCGTCGTGGACGAAGCTGCCTCGGGCGCGCTCGATGATCAGCGGCTCGAAGCTGCCGCCGTAGCGGATCAGGTGCTTGCGGGAACGTTCCCAGAACGTCGGATCGGCGTTGCGCGACATGGCAGTCCTCCATCAACAAGGGCAGCCGCGAGCGTAGGCAGATCGACGCGCGCCGGGTAGCGAGTAGTTTTGATGGGAGCCATCAGCGCGGCGGATTGCTGGCGCGCATTGCCGGCGCGGGTTGCCGCCATGCATGGCGCGCGCGTGGGATGGCAAGCGCGACGGACCCGGGTGGCTCGCCGCGCGGCGAGCGCGGTTCAGGCCGAGGGCAGGAACTTCCGCACGTGCGCGGCGAAGGCGGCGGTGAGCGGCGTCGGCCGCTCGCGATCGAACGCGAGCGTCAGCGCGACGGCGGGCAGGGGCGGGAGGCCGCTGTCCTCGCCGAGGATCTCCAGGTCGTCCGGCACGGCGGTGCGGGTGAGCACGGTGACCGCCTGCCCCGAGCGCGCCATGCCGATGAGCCCGGCCAGGCTGCTGCTCGCGTAGGCGAGTCGGAACTCGCGCCCCTGGGCCTCGAGGGCCTGGACGGCGTAGCGGTGGTCCAGCGCATCGGGCGCGCCGAGGGCGAGCGGCAACGGCGTCAGCGCGGCGACCGGCGTGCCGCGCCGGGCGACCCAGACGAGTGGCTCGTGGCGGATGACGTGGTTGCCCGTGTTGGTGCCCGCGCCCGTGTCCGTATCCGCGCCCGTGTCCGTATCCGTATCCGTGTCCGTGTCCGTGTCCGTGTCGGTGTCGGTGTCGGTGCTGGTGCTGGTGCTGGTGGTGGTGGTGGTGGTGGTGGTGGTGGTGGCTTCGACCGAGACCAGGGCGAGGTCCGCCGCGTGACGTGCCAGCAGCTCCAACAGGCGCGGGGTCGGCGCGCAGACGACCTCGAGCTGCACGCGGGGATGCAGGCTCGCGAAGCCCTGAAGCAGATGCGGCAGGAAGACCATCGCGTAGTCCTCCGGGCAGCAGAAGCGCAGCACGCCCGACATATGGCCACCGCGCAGTTCCGCGAGCGCCTCGTCATGCCGGCGCATCAGCTCGCCCGCGTGCGCGAGCAGGCGTTCTCCCGCGGCGGTGAGCGTGACGCCGCGCGCGGTGCGATGCAGCAGCGGCTGGCCGGCGACTTCCTCGAGCCGCTGCATCTGCATGCTCAGCGCGGACTGCGTCCGCCCGACGCGCGCCGCTGCCTTGCTGAGCGCGCCGGTCTCGGCGACGGCCAGGAGGCTGCGCAGCAGGTCGATGTCGAGAGTGGCGGTCATGGGGGTGAGACGAAGCGTGGAAGGGGAACTGTCAGATGACCCGCCAGTCCTCGAATGGATCCATCCAAAGCAGGTCGCGGTGGCGTCCGAGGACATCGATCACTTCCGTCCAGCCCAAGCGCCCGCCGGAGTAGTCCGTGACCCAGCGCGTCCCCTTCTCGATGGGCTCCTCGCCATGGTGGTGGATGATCAACTCAAGGTCGCGAAACTGTCCTTCGGCGATGAGGATCCCGCGATTGCCGTCATCAAAGCGAGCGGCGACGGATTGCAGCTGCGTGCCGGTCTCGAGAAAGTGCGTGTTTTGCCACCCCGTCGCTTGACCGCGGACGACCTTTGATTGGCCGTATGGTGGACGGACGCGAGCGATCACGATGAAGTGGCAAGGGCGCATCGATGGATTTTGCCGCTCACTTGAGCGGCATGCCCTTCTGCGTCATCAGCACCAAGACGATGGCGATCGGGATCAGGACGGCGGTGGGGGTGCGATCGATGAGTCGCGCGGACAGCGACGAGGTGGGGGGCGGTACCGCATCGCCCACGATGTCGATCACGTACGGCTGATTGGTCGGGCGGAGGCCCAGCTGGGACCTGTCGATTTCCGCTCGCGGATAGCGCCGGAACTTGAGGCGTTGATCGAAGAGCACGCGATGACCCGGCAATTGCGGCGAGGTCGAGCGGTACAGGCTCGCTTCCTCCGCGGACAGTCCGCTCTCGGGCAACGTGAGCCGCACGTTCAGCCGCACCGTGTTGTCCTCGAGCAGATGGCCGTCGCGGAAGTCGCCGGCCAGGCGCGACCGAAGCGGACTGGTGAGCAACTCGACGAGCGCCTTGGGCGGCATCAGTTCGTAGTCATGGAAGCTGCCGAAGACGATGAGTCCGCGCCAGTCGGGCGTCGCCGCCAGCGATTGGACGGTCTCCTGGTAGTAGACCGCTCCGAACTCCTTCGGCCGGCTTGCGCAGCCCGTGCCCAGCGCGACGGCCGCACCGGCCATCAGCATCGCGCGTCTGTCCATGTTGTCCTCCCGGATCTGCTTGTGGATGTGTGGCGGGGCCGGATCATCGCGCTGGACGCTGCGCCTGCGCGACGGCCTCGCGGACCTGCTCGGCGGTCAATGCGAAGGCGCCGACGAGGTTCAGGTCAGCGTCGAATTCGAAGAGCCGTCCGGGGGCTGGATCTTTCAGCCGTTCGACAACGACGCCATGGCCGCCGGATGGCGTCCTGGCGAAGGCCAGTGTCGCGTAGGTCACCCGCTTGTCCTCCCTGGGCAGGAGCGCGACCGTGATGTGTCCCGGTCGCGCCGCTGAGAAGGCCCATTCCATGCTCCGGCTGCGGTCGCTCTCGACCCAGACTTCGCCGCGCTGGTCCATGCCGTACAGGGAGCCGGTGCCCTTGTAGCGATCGGCGTTCTCCCGCCACTGCAGGGCGGCGAACCGGTCGGCCGGCATCGCCGGAAGACCGCGCTGAAGGTCGGCGACGGCCGACGGCGGCAGGCTGACGAGCCGTTCCTCGGGTACCCGCAGCAACGGATGGCCTTGACCGACGATGGCCGCATCCAGGGCCGAGACCGCGGCGTTCCTGTCCGGGCAGATGGAGACCCAGTTCTCATGGAACTGGTAGTTCTGGCCAATCCGTCCCACGTGGTCGACGAGGCTCAACGCGGTCTGCGAGCGGCCTTGCGCGTCGAGGCTGCTGGCGCTGACATCGAAGCGCTGCAGCTTGAAGCGCGCGATGACGAAGGCGTCGGTCACCTGGGCGTCGATGCGGACCGGTGACGTGCGCGCGGGGAGCCAGTCGATGCCGACGCACTGACCAGGCGGCACGCCCTGGAGGCGGCGCTTCACGACGTTGCCCTCGAGCGGGCTCGCGGAGCGGCATGCGGGACTGCCTTCCGGCCAGATGGCGATCCGCGCGATCTTGCCGCGTTGATGCTCCGGTGCCTGCGCGGCGGGCACGTTGGTCTCCAGGGCGATCAGACGCTTCTCCAGGAAGTAGTCCACTGCGCGACCCAGATCCAACGACGTCTTGCGCTGACCCGAAGGTGGGAAGGGCGGCTTCGGGAAGGGCCGGGCGAGAAACTCCAGGTAGGCCCAGTCGACGTACAGGTCCGAGACCTTCAGCGGCGCCGGAATGTCGATGAGGTTCCTGTTGCATCCCGCGGTCGGAATGCTCGTCTCGACCGCTTCGGGCGGCGTGGGCGCGGCGCAACCGGCGAGCGCGCCGGCGACGCACAGCAGGCCGGCGCGCGCTGTCGCGCTTGCAAGCGGGCGAGCTCGACCCGCGCGATGGCCCATGGGGTTCTTCTTCATGGTTTTCCTCCCTTCACCTTCTGCTTTGGAAGGCCGCGCGCATTCTAGGGACGGCGAAGGCGGCGAGGCGCCCGATCCGTGGGGAGCGCAGGGGCGATGCCGATCGCGAAAACCCTGGCTTGAATCGACGCTGTCCGGCGCGATATCGGCCGGATGCTTTTCCCACGCCATCCGAAGCCGGTCGTCGACCCGCGCCCCGTCGCCACGCATTCGATCCAGCAGGAGCAGGCCGTGTTGCCGGCGCTGTCGACGCCAGGCGCCATCGAGCCCGAGCCCGAGCCCGAGCCCGAGCCCGAGCCCGAGCCCGAGCCCGAGCCCGAGCCCGAGCTCGCGGATGCCGTGCCCGAACCGCCCATCCGCTTCACGGTCCACTACGGCTTGCGGGAGTACCTCGCGGCGGTGCACGAGCACCTGCCCACTGCCATGCAGCGGCGAGGGGAGGGGCATCGCCGGATCGGCTGGGGCAGTCGGCTCACGTTGACCGTCGTGGCGACGCCGATCTTCCTGTTCAAGAAGTGGCGCGTCGGCGCGTGCAGTTTCGACATCGACGCGCGGGGGCTGACGCGCCAGAGCAAGGGGCGGCCGTTCACGCTGAGCTGGAGCGACATGACTGCCGTCCACCGCTACCGCGATGCCTACGTGGTTGAGACGGCCCGCGGCGCGATGCCGCTCCCGCACCGCTGCTTCAGCGCCGCCGAGCGCGAGCGCTTCGAGCGCTGGTCGTCGCAGGTCGCGGAGGTCTGAAACAGGAAGGGCCCGGCCGGACGGCTCGGCATCGTCGCCCGTGACTTGCGACTTGCGACTTGCGGCTTGCGGCTTGCGGCTTGCGGCGCGCGGTCCGCGGCTCGCGGCCCCGACGCGTTGGCGTGCCCGCCATGTCCCCTGTTCCGCCTTGCCGGCGGCGCGGCGCGGGCGTACACCGTCGTCGCTCAACCGCCGATGGAGGCGCTCATGCGCGCGACTGCCGCTTCGGTCCTCGCGACCGCTTTCCTCCTTGCCCCGATGACGCCCGCGCCCGCCGCGACCTTGTCCGGCAGCGTGAGCTTCAACAACGGGCTCTACACCTACAGCTACACGCTGTCGGCCTCGGACCTGCCGGTGACGCAGGTGCTGGTGATGTTCAACAGCCTGGGCTTCACCAGCTGGGACCTGTTCCCCGTGTCCTCGACCAGCCCCGCCGGTTGCCAGTTCAACCTGTATTCCGGCCCCCTGATGGGCCAGCCGCCGGGCAGCGAATTCAAGTCCGCCTCCTACTGGGGTTGGGGCTGCCCGTTCAACGGCACCGAGGCGCTCAGCGGCTTCTCGTTCACGACGACGCACGCGCCGGCCGCCAATCCCTATCCGTACAACTACAACCTCTACGTGCCGGGCTACACCGGCGGTCAGCCGCCGTGGGAGAGCACGCAGGTCGGCCAGGTCGTGGCGCCTGACCTGCTGCTGGTGCCGACGATTCCGGAGCCGGCGATCGCGCTGTACTTCTTGGCGGGGTTGGCAGGGCTCGGTTGCGTGCGATGGAGCGCGCAGAAGTCAGGGCGTCCATCACGTCGTTGAAGCATCGCGGATCGCCCTTGGCGTCCGATGCAACCGGGAGATTCAAGAGCGGCGTCGCGACAATGTGATGAGCACCATCACATCCGATCGCCATGGCAACCGCCTCGACTGTTCTCTACAAGCGCACCTATCTGTCGCAGGAGCCCGTTATCGGCTTTATCGAGTTCCTCCGTGGTCTCGTCGCCGGCGCCCCGTTGCCTGCGGCGCACGTCTTCTCCGTGCGAGACAGGAAGCTCTATGTCGGCTACGCGTTTCTCGTCCAGCAGACGCAGGGTGCGCGGGGCCTGAGGATCGACTCGCTCGAAGGTGCTTTCGATCGCTACTGGTGGAATCGAGGCAACTTCGCGGCCAACGATGAGGTGCTGAAGGCTCTGCGCGAGGAGGTGCTCACCGCATTGGACACGCAGGGGACTGACGAGCAGCGGCTCGATGCACATCTCTCGGCGATTTGCGCGGTCCTAAGGTGGGGCGCAGGCGGGACCGGGCTGAAGCTCTATCGAGAGAACATGCGATGGGCGCGCGAGAACGCGTCGACTCTGGTGCGTCGAATTCGCCTGGCTCGGGACGCGATCGACGCGGACGTCGTTGACCTGTCGGTCTTCGGTGGCGATGAAGGCGCCCGCATGAATGCGGGCTACACGAAGCTGTTCGCCTTGGCCTGTCGCGCATCGATCATTTATGACGGGCGCGTCGGCGCCGCGCTGGGCTTGCTGACACGGATGTTTTGCACTGCCCAGAAGCTCTCGACGGTGCCCGAAGAGTTGGCCTTCCGTTGGGGCGGCCAGACATCCACCGGGAGATTCCTGCCTCTTCCGCGCAATCCGTCTCGCGGTCCGCTGGCGTTCCCGGCATTGAACACCAGCGATCGCATCTGGGCTCGCTGGAACGTGCAGGCCAACTGGATCCTCGGTGAAGTTCAACAGGGAGCCGATGCCGATTGGTGTCGCGGGCCCGACGGGTTGCGCCGCATCGAGGCCGCGCTCTTCACGATCGGATATCACCTGCCTTGATGGCACGAGCCCAAGGCAGACATCGCCGGACGTCCCTCGGTGCTCTTAGGTCGGCCTGGCAGCGGCGCGAGGCCACCGACAACGGAGCCGGTCCGTTTACCCGTCGACGGGATCCTCCGGCGTCTCCAGCAGCAGCTGATAGAACGCCAGGTCCAGCCAGCGCCCGAACTTGAAGCCGACCTGCGGCAGCGTGCCCACGTGGCGGAAGCCCAGCCGCTCGTGCAGCGCGATGCTGCCCGCGTTGGAGGCGTCGATGCCGCCGATCAGGCAATGCACGTCGCGCGTTTTCGCCACGCCGATCAGCGCCTCCATCACCACCCGGCCCAGCCCGCGGCCGCGATGGTCCTGGTGCACGTAGACCGAGTGCTCCACCGTGTACTTGTAGGCCGGCCACGCGCGGAAGGTCCCGTAGCTGCCGAACGCCAGCAGCGTGCCGGCCGCGTCCTCGATGCCCACGACCGGAAACCCGCCCGCGGCCTTCGCCGCGAACCACGCCGCCATGCTCTCCGGCGCGCGGGTGCGGTAGTCGTAGAGCGCCGTCGAGTTGACGATCGCCTCGTTGAAGATGTCGAGGATCGCGGCGCCATGCCGCTCCAGCCCGCAGGACACGATCGAGAAGCCGCTCATCAGAACCTCCGTGGCAGGGAAGTGGCCGTCGCCATCGCGACCGCGTAACGCGCCACCTTGCGCGTCGGATTGCGGAAGGCCAGCGGCTGGTCCGGCACCATCGCCAGGCAATCGCCCGGCCGCAGCCGCCAGGCCTTCTTGCCGATGGTGATCTCCATCTCGCCCTCCAGCATCCAGACCTGCTGGTGCACGACGTTGCTGCGACCGGCCGTGTCGAAGGTGACCGACTTGCCGGCCGGGAAGGTCACCTCCACCAGCTCCAGCGGCGAGCCGATCGTCGCCGGCGACAGGTGCCGCCGCATGTAGCCCGACTCCGGATCGGTCCAGACCCGGTGATCGGCGGCGCGTGCCAGCGGGGACGCGAACTCTTCCGGATCCTCGGTCGCGAACAGCGCCGACAGCGACACCCGCAACGCATTGGCCAGCTTGTCCAGCACCGCGGCCGTGGGACTGGTCTCCTCCCGCTCGATCAGCGAGATCGCCGAGCGGCTCACGCCGCTGCGTTCGGCCAGGGCTTCCAGCGTGAGGCCCTGCGCCTTGCGCAGGTCCCGCACGCGCGTCGCGAGGTGCTTGTCGATGTCCATCAATCCATCTTACTGGAATGAATTTCCAGCGCAATGGAAATCAGCCGGAGTCGCCGGCCGCCGGATCCCCGCGGTGACGCGCGCCAGCCCGCGCCCGGGCCGGCACGCCGGCGCGCTACGAGTGGTCCCGCGCCGCGCGCCGGTCGCAGGACTCGCGCGCGGCCTCGTCCAGCAGCGCCTCGAGCTTGGTCAGGTCCATCGGCTTGACCAGGTGGTGGCGGAAACCCGCCGCCGCGCTGCGTTCCTTGTCGGCGCTCATGCCGTAGCCGCTCATCGCGATCGCGTACACGCTGCCGGGCAGGTGCGCCCGGGCCATCAGCTCCCAGCCGTCGCCGTCGGGCAGCCCGATGTCGGACAGCACCACGTCGGGCTCCGCCGCCGGCAGCGCCGCCAGCGCCTCCTGCATCGAGGCCGCGCAGCGCACGTCGTGCCCGAGCATCGACAGCAGCTGCGACAGCGTGCGGCGCGTGTCGTCGTGGTTCTCGATCACGAACACGCGCAGATGCGCCGCGCCGGTGCCCGGGGAGGGAGTGGGGGACATGACCTGCTCACAGTTCCGCCAATGGCAATTCGAGTGTGAACGTGGCGCCCTGGCCGCGTCCCGGGCTGCTCACCCGCAGACGGCCGCCGTGCGCCTCCACGGTGGCCTTGGAGATCGACAGCCCCAGTCCGAGCCCGCCGAACTCCCTCGCCACCCAGGTCCCTCCCTGCACGAAGGCCTCGAAGATCCGGGGCAGCGCCTCCGGCTCGATGCCCACCCCGTTGTCCTCCACCGTCATCACGAAACGACCCTCCTCCAGCGTCGTCGAGATGCGGATCGCGCCGCGCGGCGGCGTGAACTTGGACGCGTTCTTCAGCAGGTTCCACACCACCTGCTGCAGCCGGTGGTTGTCCCCCACCGTGCGATGCACCGTCGCGCGCAGGTCGACGGTCAGGACCTGCGCCTTCTCCCGCACGTCCCCGTCGCAGACCTCGCAGGCCGCGCGGATGATCTGGTGCAGGTCGACCGACGCGCGATCGAGCTCCAGCGTCCCGCGCGAGATCCGCGTCAGGTCCAGCAGGTCGTCGATCAGGCGCGATTCCACGCGGATGTTGCGCAGGATCATCTCCAGCGAGCGGTGCACGTCCTCGGGCAGCTCCTCACGCCGCGACAGCATCTGCAGCGCCATCACCGCCGGCGTCAGCGGCGTGCGCAGCTCGTGCGACAGCACCGCCAGGAACTGGTCCTTCGCGACGTTGGCCGCCTCCAGCGCGGCGCGCGCGCCTTCGTTCTCGCGCAGCGCGCGCAGCAGCTCCGACTGGCTCAGCTCCAGCGCCTGCTGCGAGCGCCGCGCCTCGCTCTGGTCGCGCAGGATCTTCACGAAACCGGCGTTGCGGCCCTCGGCGTCGTGCATCGTCATCATCGCGCCGCTGGCCCAGAACAGGCTGCCGTCCTTGCGCTGGTGGAAGCGGTCGTCCCCGGCCCGGCCCTCGGCCAGCGCCTGGGACGCCTCCTCCTGCGGCACGCCCGCGCCACGGTCCTCGTCGGTGAAGATCATGTCGGCCTGGCGCCCCGTGGCCTCCTGCTCGGAGTAGCCCAGGATGCGCTGCGCGCCGGGATTCCAGGCGGTGATGCGGCGGTCGGCGTCGGTGGTGAAGATGGCGTACTCGCGGGCGTTCTCCAGCACCATGCGCAGGTGCTCCTCGCTGTTGCGCAGCGCCGCCTCGGCGGTCTTGCGCTCGGTGATGTCCACGCACACCGCGATCACCGACCCCTCGCCGCCGTCCATCGCCGGCAGCGAGGTCACGCTGTTGTGCACCCACACCGGCGAGCCGTCGCGGCGCAGCAGCCGCTTCTCGATCTCGAAGGACTCGTCGCGCTCCAGCAGCAGCTGCAGCCGCTGGCGGTGCTGCACCTGGTCGTCCGGATGCACCAGCGCGTCCAGCGACATGCCCACCAGTTCCTGCTCCGCGTAGTCCAGCAGCCGGCACATGCGGCCGTTGACCAGGGCGATGCGCCCCTGCAGGTCGACCTGCAGCACGCCGACCGTGGCCTGGTCGACGATCGCGCGGAAGCGCGCGTCCGCCGCGCTCAGCGCCTCCTGCGCGCGCTTGCGCTCGGTGATGTCGACGAAGGTCAGCACCACGCCGGCGATGCGGTCGTCGATCGTGCGGTACGGGCGCAGCCGCGCCAGGTACCAATGCCCGCCGGCATCCACCAGGTCGCCCGCGCCCGGATCGCCGCCCTGGCCGACCTCGCGCTCGACCGAGACCAGCGTCTCCAGCACGTTCTGCGCGTCGGTGGCCAGCGACGGGTAGCGCAGCTGCGTGGTCAGGTCGGTCAGCGGCCGGCCGATGTCGGTCGCGATCAGGTTGAACAGCGCCACCGCCGACGGCGTGAAGCGCGTGATGCGCAGCTGCCGGTCCAGGAACACCGTCGCGATCGCGGTGGCGTCCATCAGGTTGTGCATGTCGCTGTTGGCCTGGCCCAACTCGTCGACCTTGCTCTTGAGCTCGTGGTTGACGGTGGTCAGTTCCTCGTTGATCGACTGCAGCTCCTCGCGGCTGGTCTCCAGCTCCTCGGTCGCGGAGCGCAGCTCCTCGTTCATCGCCTGCAGCTCTTCGTTGCTGGCCTTGAGCTCCTCGGTCGAGGCCTCGTACTGCTCGACGGTGTCGCGCAGGTGCGACTTGAGCCGGTCGATCTCGCGCTCGAGCTGGCGCGCCAGCGGCTCCGGCGGCCGCTTCTCGGCGGCCGCGTCCAGCGGCGTCTCGGGCACGCCGCTCTGGAACACCACCAGCATCAGGTCCGGCGACACGTCGCGCGCCGGGTACACATGCACCGTCACCGCCAGCGAGCCCTCGGGCAGCGGCATCGCCAGGCCCGGCACCGTCGTGGGCTCGCCCGACTGGCTCACCTGGTACAGCGCCGCGCGCAGCTCGATGCGCAGCGCCGGATGCACCGAGCGCAGCAGGTTGCGGCTGGGTTCGCCGCCGTTGAACTGCAGGAAGCGGCCGGCGGCGGGCGAGAGATGCAGCATCTCGTACTCCGCGTCCACCAGCACCGACGGCGGCGCCAGCCGATCCAGCAGCCGCAGGTGCACCTCGCCCCAGGGCACGGTGCGCGACGACGCCGCGCGGTCGGCCAGGCGCGGATTGGCCGGCCCCTGCTCGAACACCCGGCCCGCCGAATGCGCCGCCTCGCCCTGCGCCTGCTGCGTCTCCAGCGCCAGCGCCAGCGTGCCCGGCCCGGAGGGCACCGGCAGCCCGGCGCGCGGCATCGGCCGCTGGCGGAACAGGCGGTGCTTCTTGTCGAGCACGGTGAACAGCGGGCTGCCGTCCTCCACCGACTCCGACGAGCCCAGGAACAGCGTCGCGCCCGGGCGCAGCGCGAAGTGGAAGATGTCCAGCGCGCGCGCCTGCGCGTCGCGGTTCAGGTAGATCAGCAGGTTGCGGCAGGTGACCAGGTCCAGCCGCGAGAACGGCGAGTCCTTGAGCAGGTCGTGCATCGCGAACAGCACCATCTCGCGCACCTCGCGGCGCACGCGGTAGCCGCGGTGCTCCTTGATGAAGTAGCGGCGCAGGCGGTCCTCGGAGACGTCGGCCTCGATCGTGGAGGGGTAGATGCCCTCGCGCGCGACCTGGATCGCGTCCTCGTCCAGGTCGGTGGCGAAGACCTGCACCACCGGCGGCGCGTCCAGCGTGCGCGCGTGCTCGTTGAGCAGCATCGCCACGGTGTAGGCCTCCTCGCCGGTCGCGCAGGCGACGACCCACACCCGAACGATGTCGGTCGGCCCCTTGTCGCGGAACAGGTCCGGGATGCGCGACTCCAGCGCCGCGAAGCAGTCGGCGTCGCGGAAGAAGTTGGTCACGCTGATCAGCAGGTCCTGCAGCAGCGCGCCGGCCTCGCCGGGGCGGGTGCGCAGGCAGCCCAGGTAGCCCGACAGGTCGTCGATGCCGTTGACCTGCATCCGGCGCCCGATGCGCCGCAGGATGGTGGCGCGCTTGTAGTACGAGAAGTCCCGCCCGGTGCGGGTGCGCAGGAAGTTCAGCACGTCGCGCAGCGTGCCCTCGTCGGACGTGCTGCCGGCGATCTGCACCGGCGGGCCGTCCTCGGGCGGCAGCCGGACGCGGTGCTCCTGGCGGTGGTAGTCGATCAGGCGGCCCGGCATCTCCGCCACCGGCAGCACCCAGTCCACCATGCCGGTGGCGATGGCGGTGCGGGGCATGCCTTCGAATTCAGCCTCGCCCGGGTCCTGGGCGATCGTCAGGCCGCCGCGCTCCTTGATGCGCTTGATGCCGATGGCGCCGTCGCCGTCGTTGCCCGACAGGATCACCGCCGACGCATGCGGGCCATGCGTGTCCGCCAGCGTGCGGAAGAAGTGGTCGACCGCGACGTGCCGCGTGCGGTCGTTCGGCAGGTCGAACAGGCGCAGGTGGCCGTCCATCGTCTTCAGGCCCTTGCGCGGCGGGATGACGTAGACGCGATTGGCCTCCATCGGCGCGGTCTCGAGGACCTGTGTCACCTTCATGCGGGTCTCGCGCTGCAGCAGGTCGGCCAGCGCGCTGTCGTGGTCGGGCGACAGGTGCAGCACCACGACGAAGGCCATGCCCGTGTCCGCCGGCAGCCCGGCGAAGAACGACTGCAGCGCCGAGATGCTGCCCGCCGAGCCGCCCAGCCCGACGACCGGCAGCATCTGGTAGCCGCGGGACGGCACGACGTTGTCGAGCTCGTCGGCTTCGTCTTCCTCGGCATGGTCGGGCGATCGCGGATCGGTGCTCATTCCGTCGTCTCTGTCTGTCAAGCGGGGCCTCGAGGCGTTTGGAGAACGCGCGATTATGGGCGCCGCTGCAGGGCCTCGACATGGGGTCGCGGAGCAAGGCGAATACCCGGGGTCGCCACGGGCGCGGCGGGTGCGCCGATTGCCAGCGGCGCGGCGCGGCGCGGCGCGGCCCGACTTATTGGCCGGGCAGGGCGCCCAGCGCGTGGGCCGACAGCACCGCGGCGCAGGCGGCGATGCCGGCCAGGCCGAGGCCGCGGCTTGCGCGCAGGGTGCGCGCCGGCGCGAGGTTCAGGGCCAGCACGAAGCACCAGCCGATGAGCATCCAGGCCGCGGCGACGACGAACAGGCCGCCGGCCACGCCCAGCGCGCTCACGCCGCAGGTGAGCTGCAGCAGGAGCAGCGGCGCCAAGGCCGCCAGCAGCGCGGCCGGCGCGCGGGTCGCGTCCGCCGGCGCGGCCCGCGTGCCGACGGCGAGCGCCCAGCGCGACAGGCCCCAGGGCGTCGCGGCCGCGATCGCGAACGCGGCGAGCGCGGGGGCCGCGCCGGCGAGTGTCCAGGTGGCGTGGGCCAGGGCAGTCATGCCGGGACCTCGTCGATGTCGGCGGCGTTGTCCGTCGCGATCGGCGCCTGGCGCCAGGCGCGCGCCAGCGGCCAGGTGAGCAGGGCCGCGGCGACACCGGCCTGCGGCACGCCGGAAACCCCCGCCAGCGCGGCGAAGGCCAGGGCCGCCAGCGCCAACAGCACGATCGCGGTCCGGCGCAGCCATGCCGCGAGGGACACCGCCGGCAACACCAGGAAGAAGGTCAGCAGCATGCCCAGCATGCCGACACCGCGCTGCGGATCGACCGCCACCAGATGCGCCAGGCGGAAGCTCTCGACCATCAGCAGGGCGGTGATCCAGAAGCCGGCGTATCGGGCGAGGTGGTCGATCACGCGGCGCCAGGGAGCTGGACGCGACGGCGAGTCCGCAACGGGCGGCGCTGGTGCGCCCGACTCGATCGAAAGTCCTGACGCCGGCGCTCGGCCGGTGGCCGAGGTCGGGGCGGCGGTGGCGGTGGAGGTGGAGGTGACGGTGGAGGTGGAGGTGGAGGTGGAGGTGACGGCTGCCCGGCGTGCTGCGGGGCGCTTGTCGGGTCTCGGCTCGCCCAGCGTGAAAGCGAGGGCGCCCGACCCGCCCGCGAGGGCGAGGAGCGAGACCGTCATCGGACCGAGCGGCGGATGCCCGTGCCATCCGCCGAGGAAGGCGGCGATGACCAGCAGCCCCGCCGTCAGGCCGAAGGTCCATCGCCACAACGGCGACTCGCGCCGTGCCGCGAACGCGAGGCCGGCGGCGATCGCCGGCCAGAGCGCGACCAGCGTCCACATCGCCCACGCGGGGCGCTGCGCCAGCGGCGTCCACCCTGGCGGGGGCGCGAGGTGCAGCACGATGCCCACGACCAGCGTCGCCGGCATCGCCGCGAAGAGCCCGAGCAGGAAGCGCGTGCCGCCGCCCAGCGCCGGCAATTCGGCCGGCGCCGCCGCTCCGGCGGGGCCGGTCACCCTGTCGAGCCTCGGCTTCCGACCCGACGCTCCATCGGGTGTGCGATCGATCGTCATGCGATTGCTCCTCGCGCGACGGTGGGGGCCGCGGCGCGGCGGCGCGTCGCCTCCCGCTGCCGGCGGCGGTCGAGCCAGATGACGGTGCCGGTCAGCGACAGGAAGGCCGGCGTCAGGCCGAGCAGGAAATACAGCCACTTCAGGCCGAGGCCGCCGAAGTCGCCGAAGTGCAGCGGCTCCATCAGCCCGTCGACCTGGCTCCAGAAGCCCATCTGGCGCGGATCGCGCGCCTGGGTCACGCGCCCGGTCGCGCCGGAGAACCGCACCGCCGCGTTGCTGTGCAGGTGATGCGCGAGTCCGCCGGTGATCGTGACGACGGCGTCGGGCCGTCCCCATTTCTGCAGCGACATCGCCTTCGGCTCGAAGTCGGGCACGGCCGTCCGCGCCGCCTCGACCATCTCGGCGAGCGGGGCCATCGGCACCCGCGCGGCCTTGTCGCTCGCCTTGCCCGACTTGCCCTTGCTCGCCGCCGCCGTCGCCGTCGCCGTCCCCGTCCCCGTCCCCGTTGCCGTTGCCGTTGCCGTTGCCGTTGCCGTTGCCGTTGCCGTTGCCGTTGCCGTTGCTGTTGCCGCGGGCGATGCCGCCGCCTTCGAGGTCGCGGGCGGCGCCACGGACGCCGCCGCGGTGCCCGCGGCCACCTTCGTCACGTACTCCCAGCCGCGCTCGAACACCGGCGCGAGGCCGAGCCAAGTCCCGGTGGCCGCGATCAGCAGGTGGAAGGCCAGTCCCCAGATGCCGGCCGACTTGTGCAGGTCGGACATGACCACGCGCAGGCTGCGGTCCCAGCGCTGGGTGAACAGCTCCGCGAGGACCTTGCGGTGGATGACGAAGCCGGTGCCGATCAGCACCAGCATCGCCGCGCCGAGGAACCCGACGATCCAGCGCGGCCCGAAGAACAGGAAGACATGCAGCATCCGGATGTACTGCCCGAGCTGGCTTTCCACGGGCCCGATCAGCGCGCCGGTGTCCGCGCGCAGCGCGAGCTTGGTGCGAATGCCGCCGGCGCCGTCGCCCGGCCCGAGCCGCACGTAGGCCATGTAGACCGGCATCGCGTCGTCCGGCAGCGCGAGCGAGTCGACCGTCGCGCCCGGATGCCGCGCGGCGATCTCCGCCATCACCACGTCCGGCGAGACCGGCGCCGCCACGCGCGGCATCGCGCGCAGCGCCGGATTGGCCCACAGGTCGATCTCGTGCTTGAACACGACCACCGCGCCCGAGAAGCACACGACGAACAGCAGCAGGCCCGTGACCACGCCCGCCCACGAGTGCAGGACGAACAGCAGGTTCAGCGTGCGGCGGCTGGGCATGGAAGCGCCTTCAGGCAGTTCATGGCGAGGCAGGACATCCGCGTGACGGCGTGACGGCGGCGCGGGTTCAGTAGCTCACCTGCAGGCTGACCGTCCAGGTCCGGCCCAGCGCCGGGGACACGACGTTGGCGTTGATCGCGCCGTCGAAGTAGTCCTTGTCGAGCAGGTTCTTCAGCCCCGCGTTGACGCGCCAGGTCGGGCCGCTGTAGCCGACGCTCGCGTCGACGACCGCGTAGCCCGGCAGCGTGAAGGGCAGGTTGCCGCGCTGCTGGCTGACGGCGCGCCCGCCCAGGCCCAGCGTCCAGTTCGGCAGCCAGGTCGGCTTGTAGAGCGCCCACAGCGTCGCGGCGTGCAGCGGCTGCAGGTTGATCGGCTTGCCCAGGATCGCGGTGTTGTTGTCGCGGGTGACGCGGGCGTCGGTGTAGGCGTAGCCGGCCGTCAGGCTCAGGCCGTCCTTGAGCCGCGCGCCGACCTCCAGCTCGACGCCGCGGGACTGCTGCTCGCCGGTCTGCACGCTGAAGCCGGTGTTGACCGGGTCCGACGTGGTGACGTTGCGGCGCTTGAGGTCGAACACCGCGATCGAGCCGGTGAGCCGCCCGTCGAGCGCCTCGTGCTTCAAGCCCCATTCCCATTGCTTGCCGGTCTCCGGCACGAAGCCCTTGCCGTCGAAGTCCTGGCCGCTGACCGGCAGGAAGGACTCGGACCAGCTGACGTAGGTCGACCAGCCCGGCAGGAACTCCTTGACCAGCCCGGCGCTGCCGACGGTGGCGCTGTCGGTCTTGAGCGACTGGGTGTTGCGGACCTTGTCCTCGATGCGCTCGCGCGAGTGGTCGCGGCGCACGCCGACCAGCGCGGTCCAGCCGTCGCCGAACTTCAGTTGGTCCTGCAGGTAGAGGCCGGCGACGGTCAGCGTGGACGGCGCGAACGAGCTCAGGGCGGCCGGGCAGGTGGCCGGCACGCCGTACTGCGGGTTGAACAGGTCCAGCGGCGCGATCGTGCAGGAGCGCGAGCCCTGGCGGCTGTGGCCGCGGCGCGCGTCCAGGCCGACGACGACCTGGTGCGCGACCGGCCCGATGTCGACCTTGGCCAGCACCGAGGTGTCGGTGGCGAGGATGTCGAAGTCCAGGTACTGGCGCGTCGCCGAGCGGTTCTGCAGCCGGCGGTTGGCCTGCAGCGCCTGCAGCGCGACGAAGTTGCCGGTGCCCGACTCCTCCTCGTAGCGCACGCCCTGGCGCAGCGTCAGCGCGGGGGTGAAGCGGTGCTCCAGGCTGTAGCCGGCGGTCTTCTGCTCGACGTCGTAGCCGCCGAAGGAGGCGTCGCCGGTGAACATCGTGCGGCGCACCGTGCCGTTGGGATTGGGCAGCAGCGTGCCGTAGGGCGTGGTGCCCTGCTGGCGGATCCACTTGCTGGTGCTGTAGCTGGTGAAGATCACGAAGTCGGTGTCGCGGCCGAAGTCGATCGACAGCGACGGCGACACCCAGCGGTCCTTGCGCCAGACGTCATCGGTGGCGTCATCGCCGTCCGAGGTCTGCGCGGTGACGCGCAGCGCGGTGCGGCCGTTGGCGGACAGCGGCTCGTTGATGTCGGCGGACAGCGTGCGGCTGTTGAAGCTGCCGATGTCGATGCCGCCGTCCAGGCGGCGCACCGCCTCGGGCCGCTTGCTGACCGCGTTGACCAGGCCGCCGGGCTGCACCTGGCCGTACAGGATCGAGGACGCGCCCTTGAGCACCTCGAAGCGCTCGTAGGCGTAGCTGGTCAGCCGGGTCCACATGCCGGGGCTCTGCACCAGGCCGTCGATGAGGATCGACTCGGTCGAGCGGAAGCCGCGGATGTTGATGTCGTCGAAGCCGCGTCGGCCGAAGTTCACCGGGCTGACGCCGGGCACGGTCTGCAGCGCCTGCTGCAGGTTGGTGATCTGGCGCGAGTCCATCACCTCGCGGGTCACGACGCTCATCGAGCGCGGCGTCTCCAGCAGCCGCATCTCCGCCTTGCCGGCAGTGATGCCCTGCGTCGGCGCGAAGCCGGTGTCGCGCTGCACGCTGCCGTAGATGACGACGGAATCCATCTTGCGCGGCTCGTCGCTGGCGCCCGCGTTGGCGTTGGCGTTGGCGGCGGCATTGCCGGCCGCGGCGGCGGACGCCGCCGTGGATGCCGCAGCGGTGGCGGATGGCGCGCCTTCCTCCGGCGCGGCGGGCGCCTGCTGCGCATGGGCGGCGGCGAGGCTCAACAGGCCGAGGGCGGCGGCGAGCGGGGACAGGGCGATGGGCATCCGGCGGGGATGCGGGAGGCGGGAACGGTGGCTCATGGACGTCGATGGCAACGCGGCTCCGGCGCAGGGGCGGCGCGCGGAACGCGGGGTGAAGGAATCCGCGTTGCATGGCGTCTGCGAGCAAGGCACGGGAACGGCCGGTCCCGCGTGAACGGGTCCGGCGGCGGCCTGGACGGGCCGCGCGGGATCGGGGGTGCTGGCTGCAGTGGGGACCGTCAGGGGACGGCCGCCCGGGAGGCTGGCGCTCCGCGTCGATGGCGGAGGGCGCTCGCGACAGAGGGGCGGGGCGCTGGTAGCGCTCCCAGGTCACGAGCGGGCCGGAGTGTACCGAGATTGTTTCGCGCGGCCGTGAATGGCGTGAAGCCGATGGGGCCTTGCGCGCCCCCGACTCGCGGGGGCGCCGGTGTCAGGCGGCCTGCGCGCCGGGCCGTCCCGCCTCGACCGTGAACCGCGCCGCGGTGCTGACTTCGCTCTTCGCGTCCCACGGCGTGCGCACGCTGCGCAGCTCGGCGTCGAGCCGGCCCTCGCGCAGCTCGAAGCGCATGTAGCCGCGCTGGTCGCTGCGGCCGTAGCGCACCTGCGGGTTGAAGGGCAGCGCCTTGTCGAGCCGGTCCTGCTCCATGCCGTGGCTGGAGATCGAGGTGCCGCAGAACTCGCTGGCGAGCACCGGTGCCTTCGCGTCGTCCCAGTCGAGCTTGAGGTCGCTGACGTAGTTGGCGTGGACGTCGCCGCCCAGCACGACGGTGTTGGGCACGCGGCGCGACGCCAGGTCGCGCAGCAGCCGCTCGCGGGCGAACGGATAACCGTCCCAGCCGTCGGTCCAGTAGCGGCCCGGTCCCTTCGCCGGGTCCTGCCAGTTGAAGCGCGACATCAGCGTCTGCTGCGCCAGCAGGTTCCACGGACGCGTCGCGTCCCAGCTGTCGCGCAGCCAGCGCTCCTGCGGCGCGCCCAGCATCGTGCGGCGGTCGTCAAGCAACGCGCGGCAGTCCTTCAGGTCGACGGTGTTGGAGCCGCCGCGGCCCGGCTTCGGGCAGACCTGCTGATCGCGCCAGGAGCGGTCGTCGATCGTGATCAGCCGCGCCAGGCGGCCCCAGTCGACGTGGTGGCTCAGCACGATGTCCGCGCCTTTCGGGCGCATCGCCTTGGGGAAGGGCTGGTGCTCCCAGTACGCCTGCGCGGCGGCGATGCGGCGCTGGTGGAAATCGGGCGCGAGGTCCTCGGACACGTCGCCGGCCCAGTCGTTCTGCGTCTCGTGGTCGTCCCAGGTGAGGATCCACGGCGCGGCCGCGTGCATCGCCTGCAGTTGCGGGTCGCTCTTGTACTGCGCGTAGCGCTGGCGGTACTCGTCCAGGCCGCGGCAGGCGCCGCCCTGGTGGCGGCGCGGCGCCTTGCTGTCGATCGCGGTGGCCGATTCGTAGATGTAGTCGCCGAGGAACAGGACGAGGTCCAGGTCCTGACGCGCCATGTCGCCCCAGGCGGCGTACTCGCCGTGGTCCCAGCGCTGGCAGGACGCGATCGCGAAGCGCAGCGCGCCCGTCGCCGCGTCGGCGGCCGGCGCGGTGCGGGTGCGGCCCACTGCGCTCTGCTGGCCGAGCGCGCGGAAGCGATACCAGTACCAGCGGTCGGGGCGCAGGCCGGCGGGCTCGGCATGCACGCTGTGGGCGGTGCCGGGCTCGGCCTGCTCGGTGCCGCGGGCGACCACGGTCTTGAAGGCCTCGTCCTCGGCGAGCTCCCACTCGACAGCCACCCGCGCCGGGAGCGAGTCGCCGAGCAGCCGGGTCCAGAGCACCACGCGCTCCGCGCGCGGCGTGCCGGAGGCGATGCCGAGGCCGAACAGCGGCTCGGCGGCGGCATCGGCATGGCGGAGCAGGGCCGGCGCGCAGCCGGCGGCGAGGGCGGCCTGCAGCAGGCCGCGGCGGGAGGGAGTCCAGAGGGAGGTCATGAGATCCAGGGTAGTCGGCTTCGTTGACGGCGCGGCGACGACCCGTTGCCGCGCCCCGCGTCCGTGCGATCACGCGATCAGGTGTTCACGTGATCGCGCCGTCGATCGATCGAGCGATCAATCCACCGTCATCTTCGCGTCGCGCGCGACCTTGCCCAGGCGCTCGTACTCGCTGGCGCTCAGCTTGGCGAGCTCGGCGGCGGTCGAGGCCTTCGGCGAGAAGCCGGCGGCGAGCAGCTTGTCCTTCACGCCGGGATCGGCCAGCGCGGCCTGCAGCGCGAGCTCGAGCTTCTTCACCACCGGCGCGGGCAGGCCGGCCGGGCCGTAGACGCCGAACCACGGCTCGATCGCGTAGCCGGGCAGGCCGGCCTCGGCGAGCGTGGGCACGTCGGGCAGCGCGGGGCTGCGCTGCGAGCCGGCGACGGCCAGCGCGCGCAGCTTGCCGGCCTGGATGTGGGGCAGCGACGCGGGCAGGTTGTCGAAGGCGACCGGCACCTGGCCGCCGATCAGGTCGGTGATCAGCGGCGCGCTGCCCTTGTAGGGCACGTGCACCCACTCGGTGTGGCTGAGCTGGCCGAACAGCACGCCGGCCAGATGCATCGAGGTGCCCGCGCCGGCGGTCGCGTACGGCAGGCCGGGGTGCTTGGCCGCATGGGCGCGGAGTTCCGCGACGGTCTTCACCGGCAGCGACGGGCCGACCTCCAGCACGATGGTGGAGTTCCCCAGCAACCCGATCGCGCTGAAGTCCTTGCGGGGATCGAAGGACATCTTCTTGTAAATGTGCGGGTTGAGCGCGTTGGTCGAGATCGCGCCCATGCCGATGGTGTAGCCGTCGGGCGCGGCCTTGGCGACGGCGTCCATGCCGAGGTTGCCGCCGGCGCCGCCGCGGTTCTCGATGACGACGGTCTGCCCGAGCGCCTGCGACATCTGCGCGCCGACGGTGCGCGCGACCAGGTCGGTGGTGCCGCCGGCGGCGTAGGGGACGATGAAGCGGATCGGCTTGGACGGGAAGGCGTCCTGCGCCAGGGCGGGCAGCGCGCCGAGGGCGCACAGCGCCACGGCGGCGCCGGCGAACGCGCGGCGGGGCCAGGTCTTGCGCGAGCGGCCGCGCGCGGAGCGGGGAATGGACATGAGGTCTCCTTGTCGGGTGACCGTCATGAGACGAGCTTTCCCCGGTGGGGACGCAGCGTGGATACCCGGGCGGGGCGCTCGGCGGGCCCGCAGATCGCCCGCCATTCCGGATGCTTTGGCAGGCGCTTAGCCGGCGTCGCCATCGAAATCCGCTAAGCGCCTGCTTTGCCAGGATTTATCGCCGCATCACGCATCCCGGCGCCGGGCCACGCGGAGCTGCCAGCTCTGCAGCGCGAAGCCGACCACGAACACCAGCAGCCAGGCCAGCAGCGTGGTGCGCACCACGGGGTCCTCCGGCCCGGCGGCCAGCGGGCTGGCGGCGGGGAGCCGGGTCAGCGTCTCGTTGATGCCGGGCACCAGCAGCAGGAAGAAGCTGAACGACAAGCCGAACGCCTGCAGGTGCGGACGCAGCCGGCCCAGGAAGCCCAGTCGCGGCACGAGCAGCCCGCCGCCGAAGGCCGCCAGCAGCGCCAGCACGCCCAGCACATGGCCCGGGTTCACGCCCTGGACGCTCGACAGCCCGAAAGCCGTCAACACCGACAGCGTCAGGCCGCCCAGGTAGACGCGGCCCGATCGCGTCGACGGATCGATGCGGCGATGACGGACGAAGCTGTACAGGCCGGCGATGACGGGCGGCAGGCTCAGCAGCGTGTGGGCGATGCCCAGCGCGGAAAGGGGATGAGGCATGGTCGATCTCGAAGAGGAAAGGGGTGATGGAAGGGGACGGTGGGGTGAAGGTGCGATCGGGCCTTCGCGGGATTGAAGGGTGGTGTCGTGATCTACTAGTTGGTAGGTTATGGGGTTCAATGAAAGGCGGCTCGCGCGCCGCCTCGGGTGTGGGGATCAGGCCGGTTGGGTCAGCTTGAGGATCGCCGGCTGCACGATGGCCGAGAAGGACTTGGGATCGTCCATCGCGCGCGCCACCAGCATCGCGCCGTGCACGACGGCCATGAACGCGCGCGCCGAGACCGGCGGGCTGTTGAGCAGGTGGAACTGGCCGCGCGCCGCGCCGCGCTGGAGCACCGAGGCCAGCCATGCGTCCAGGTGCTGGAAATGCGCCCGCACCTCGAGGGCCACGTCCTCCGGCAGGGTCGGCAGCTCCGTGGCCAGCATCGCGCAGATGCAGAAGGGGTGTTCGCCGCTGCGGATGCAGCCGGACCAGTAGTCGGCGTAGGCGTTCAGCTCCGACAAGGGGTCGTCGAACTGGCGCTCCAGCATGGCGAGGCCCTGCCGCGCTTCCTCGCGGTACAGCCGCACGACGGTCTGCACCAGCTGCGCCTTGCTCGGGAAGTGGTGATGGATGCTGGCCTTGGTGATGCCCACCCGCTCGGCCAGGTCGGCATAGCTGAAACTGTTGTAGCCGCCGGCCACCAGCAGCGAGCGCGTGTGGGCGACGATTTCGGCGGCTTTCGGGGAGAGCTCGGTGGTCATGCGGAAGCGATGTCGGGCGTCATGGGGCCGGAGTGTAATCTACTAGTTGGTAGACTGCCAACGATGTCCCTGGCCGGCGCCGACCTACCACTGGAGGTGGTTGCCCAGCCAGGCATCCACCACGTCGAAACGCAGGACCTTCAGCGCGCAGTCGGGGTTCCAGGCCACGCCGACGCCGCACAGGCGCAGCGTCGGTTGGTCGAGCGGGCCGTGCACCGAGAACACCGGACCGCCGCTCATGCCGCTCAGGCCGTTGGGCAACGGCATCGAGGCCGGCCGGAGTGCCGAGTCATGCAGGCCCTTCGAGTCGAACGGCAGCGTCAGGAAGGGCGACAGGCCCAGCGGACCCGACGCGCCCTGGATGGTCAGGATGCGCTGTTCCGGCTTCGGCACCTGTCCGGTGTAGGTCTTGTTGCGGGACGCGGGAAAGCCGGTGAAGGCGAACTGGTCGTCCGCGGCCGGGGCGGCGATCTCGGACTCGGTGAAGAAGTCGACATGCCGATACGACGAGGACGGCCGCTGCCACAGCGGCGCCACGGCCAGGTCGAGTTCCTCCTGCGCGAAGAATTCGATCGAGGTGAGCTTCACCAGTCCCGCGCGGCCGCGCACCAGCAGGAAGGGCAGTTGTCCCTGCTGGATGCTGGCGCGGACGTCGTCGAGCACATGCTTGGCGGTGATGAAGAAGGGCCAGCCGGCCCGTTCGTAGAAGAAGCCGCTGCCGAAGCCTTCCAGCCGCTGTCCGGGCAGGGTGCGGACCACCAGGGCGACGCAGGACGCGCGGGCGTCGATGCGCTGGTCGACGCGGCGATACCAGAAGCGACGAGCGCTTTCCAACTCAAGGGACGAGGACATCGCGCGATTGTCGCGACGCCCCGCCGCCCGCCGCTCACATCGACTCGTCCAGCATCCGCCGATAGTCGCTGGCCGAGGCCTCGCGCGGGTTGGTCTTGTGGCAGTGGTCGTGCAGCGCGCGCTCGACGATCTGGTCGTGCAGGTCGACCGTCACGCCCATCGCGCCCAGGCCCGCGGGCAGCCCCAGCCGCTGGTTCAGCCCCTTGACCGCGCCGGCCAGCTCGTCGGCCGGCGTGCCTTCCTGCAGGTTCATCGCATGGCCCATGCGGGCGATCTTGTCGTCGCGGCGCATCGAGTCGTGCATCCCGTTGAAGCGGATCACCGCCGGCAGGAACACCGCGTTCAGCGTGCCGTGGTGCAGCCGCGGCATCAGCCCGCCGAGCGCGTGGCTGAGCGAGTGCACGCAGCCCAGCCCCTTCTGGAAGGCCAGCGCGCCCATCGTGCTGGCGGCCATCATGTCCAGCCGCGCGTCGATGTCGTCGGGGTGGGTGGTGGCGCGCTCGACCTGGCGCCAGCCCCGGCGCAGGCCTTCCAGCGCGATGCCGTCGGCCGGCGGGTTGAACGCCGAGGACATGAAGGTCTCCATGCAATGGGCGATCGCGTCCATGCCGGTGGCCGCGGTCAGCGACGCGGGCAGCTTGCGCGTCAGCTCCGGATCGCAGACCGCGGACTTGGGCATCAGCGCCCAGTTGTGGAACCCCAGCTTGCGGCCGTCGTCGACGATCAGGATCGCGCCGCGCGCGACCTCGGAGCCGGTGCCGGCCGTCGTCGGCACCGCGATCAGCGGCGCGGCCCGCTCGGTGATGTTGCCCGCGCCGCCCAGGATGGTGGCGTACGCGGTCAGCGGTCCGTCGTGCGTCGCGGCGATCGCCACGCCCTTGGCCAGGTCGATGCTGGAGCCGCCGCCGATCGCGATCAGCCCGTCGCAGCCGTGCTCGCGGTAGAGCGCCACGGCCTCGCGCACGGCGGCCTCGGTGGGATTGGGCGGCGTGCGGTCGTAGACGGGCACGGTGGCCGGATCGATCGGCGAGGCGACCCAGGCGTCGATCACCTGATCGAGCACGCCGGCCGCGCGCACGCCGGCGTCGGTGACGATCAGCGGCCGGGTGATGCCGGTGCGCTGGCATTCCGCGCCGATGACGCGGCGCGCGCCGGCCTCCAGGTGGATGTGGGTCAGGTACTGGATCAAGGCCATCTCGTGTCCTCTGCGAAAATCGCGTGATTGCGGCTCGGCGAACGGCTGAGCCTACGTCCTGGAGTTCCCGTTGAGTAGCACCTTGTTGACACCGCGGATGGCCGCGGTGCTGGAGCGCATCCATCGCGCCAACCGGCCGTCGTTCCACAGCCTGTCGCCCAAGCAGGCGCGCATCGCCTACCTGATGGGCGCCGAGATCCTGGACCTGCCGCGCGCCCCGTTGCCGCGCATCGAGAACCGGGCAATCCCCGGTCCCGCCGGCGACATCTCGGTCCGCCTTTACGCCTCCGTCACGCGCGAGGACGCGGCCGCCACGCACCCGGCCGGACTGCCGGTGCTGCTGTACTTCCACGGCGGCGGCTTCGTCATCGGCAGCCTCGAGACCCACGACAGCCTGTGCCGCCAGCTGGCGCTGCGCAGCGGCGCGGCGGTGGTGGCGGTCGACTACCGCCTCGCGCCCGAGCACCCGTTCCCCGCCGCCGTCGACGACTGCTGGGCCGCGCTGGCCTGGCTGGCGAAGGCCGCGCCCGAACTGGGCCTGGACCCGGCCCGCATCGCGGTCGGCGGCGACAGCGCCGGCGGCACGCTGGCCGCGGTGACCGCGCTGCATGCGCGCGACATCCGCGACGACCTTGGCGTGTCGCTGGCGATGCAGCTGCTGATCACGCCGGGCGCGACGGCGCATGCGGACACGGACTCGCATCGCCGCTTCGCCAAGGGCCACCTGCTGGACGCGGACACGATCGCGTGGTTCTTCAACCAGTACATCCCGGCCGAGCGCCGCGAGGACTGGCGCTTCGCGCCGCTGCAGGCCGAGGACCACGAGGGCGTGGCGCCGGCGTGTTTCGTCCTGGCCGAGGCCGATCCGCTGATCGACGAGGGCATCGCCTACGCGGACCTGTTGCGCGCCAACGGCAACGCGGTGCGGCTGGAGCTGTTCCGCGGGGTGACACACGACTTCATCAAGATGGGCCGTAGCATTCCCGAGGCCGAGCAGGCGCTGGACGCCTGCGCCGACGCGCTGCGCGAGGCCTTCGGGCTGGACGCCGCGGCGCCCACGACTTCTTCCGGCGAGGCCGCATGACCACCACCGTCCATTCCCGCGACCGCTTCCGCTTCTTCGAACGCCTGCGCGTGCGCTGGGCCGAGATCGACGCGCAGCAGATCGTCTTCAACGGCCATTACCTGACCTACTTCGACACGGCGGTCGGCGGCTACTGGCGCGCGCTGGCGCTGCCGTACGCGCCGACGATGCAGGCGCTGGAGGGCGACCTGTTCGTGCGCAAGTCGACGATCGAGTACCTCGGCTCGGCGCATTACGACGAGCTGCTGGACATCGGCGTGCGCACCGAGCGGGTGGGCACGACCTCGCTGACGGTGACCTGCGCGGTGTTCCGCGGCGACGAGTGCCTGGTGCACGGCGAGCTGGTCTATGTCTTCGCCGATCCGGCGGCGCGGGTGCCCAAGGCGGTGCCGCAGGCGCTGCGGGAGCTGCTGCTCGGCTTCGAGCGCGGCGAGCCGATGACCGAGGCGCGGGTGGGCCAGTGGGACACGCTGGGCGCGGACGCGCACCGGATCCGCCAGGCGGTGTTCGTCGAGGAACAGAAGATCCCCGCCGACATGGAATGGGACGCGGCGGACGAGAGCTGCACGCACGCGGTGGCGTACAACCGGCTGGGCCGGCCGCTGGCGACGGGCCGGTTGCTGGAGCATGTGCCGGGCGTGGCCAAGATCGGCCGGATGGCGGTGCTGTCGCCGATGCGGGGCAGCCGCGTCGGCCGCCAGGTGCTGGACGCGCTGATGCAGGCCGGGCGGGAGCAGGGCTACCGCGAGGTGCTGCTGCACGCGCAGCTCAGCGCCGAGGGCTTCTACACCCGCGCGGGCTTCCAGCGCCGCGGGCCGGTGTTCGAGGAAGCGGGGATCGCGCACGTGGAGATGGTGCGAGGGCTCTGAGCGCTTGCCGGCGCTGGGGTTTGGTCGTGGGAAGATGACGAGAAGAAGAGGGCACCCGACATGTACATCGAACGCATCGAGCTGAAGAACTATCGCGGGCATGAGCATCTGGAGGTGCGGTTCGCACGAGGCCTCTCTGTGGTCGCAGGCGTGAACGGAGCGGGAAAGACTTCTCTGCTCCATGCGTTATTTGAGGCGCTTACGCAGGCCGTTCCTGCTCTGCCAAATATCTTTTTCTCCGGCCCCTTCTCTGAACCTGGATTCGCTTGGGTCAAAGTCGTGGCGCCAGATGGCCGCGTGCGCTTCGAGGAGCAGTACCCGGTTGAAATCGATGTGGTTGGTGAGGTTTACGGCAGCCGCATGAATTGGAAGGTCCAAAGGACGTTGGGGCATATCCAGCTCGGCGGATCGAGCCCGAACGTTGCCTTGCAAATGAGAGCTCTCAGCGGCACACAAGGAACGGAAGCGCAGCAAATCCAGGCGCTTCCGGTGGTCGCGTTCTATCGAGCGAGTCGTGCTTGGCATGTGCGAGACACCGATGCACTCAGCGCGGCTGTAGAGCGGAATTCACGCGGTCATGGGTATGAGAGTTGGGCCACGGCGGGCCAAGACGCCGAGTCATTGCAGCGCTGGGTCGTTGCAAAGTCGCTTGAACGACTACAGGTGGCGTCGGAGTCCGGTCGAGTGTTCTCAAAGATCGATAACGACGAGCTTGGCCAAATCACTCGGGCGTTGCGAAGCGCTCTGGAGTCTTTCGAGTTCATTCGCTACGACTTCCAGAGCAAGAAGATTTTGGTGGACTGGCATGACGGGGATGGGGCACGGCGCGACCCGGTCGCGTTCGAACATTTGAGCGCCGGTCAGAGAGCTGTGATCTGCCTTATCGCGGACATTGCGCGAAGGATGTGCTTGCTGAATCCGCATTTGGGTGACGAGGTCATTTCCAGTACCGAGGGCATAGTGCTCATCGACGAACTCGACATGCACCTCCATCCCGAATGGCAGCGCGCCTTGACGCGAGGTCTGACGAAGGCCTTTCCGAAAGTGCAGTTCATCGTTGCCAGCCATTCGCCGCAGGTGATCGGCGAACTGCCGCATGACCACGTGATCTTGCTGACGCCGGAAGGGCCGGTAAATCCTCCTGGCAGCTTTGGCATGACCTCCAACCAGGTGCTTCAGGAACTCATGTCGGCAGAAGTCCGAGCGACGCCAATCAAAGAGCGTCTGGACGAAATCGACGAGGCGCTCACTCGAAACCAATTGGATGTGGCCGAGCAGAAGATTGATGAGCTTGCCAAGGACGCTCCAGAGGTGCGGGAGCTGATTGGCAAAGAAGCGCTTCTTCAGCGGAAGCGGACCCTGGGACGATGAGGTACATCGCCAAGCGGCAGTCGCCGCATGAATTCGAGCGTTGGAGGACTGACGGTAAGGCTGACGGCTGGAGTCCTCGCTATCGCGACTTGGGCGGAGAGGACAAACGCAATCTTCTTCGCGCCCTGTTGGAGGAGCAGGCGCATCTCTGCTGCTATTGCGGCAGCGTCATTGGCGAAGCCGACAGTCACATCGAGCACTTTCGACCGCAGTCGCGATTCGAGCAGCTGGATCTGGACTATTCGAACCTCCATGCATCTTGCGTCCGCACGCCCAAGGGCATGCGGCCAACTTGGCACTGCGGACACGCCAAAGAGAATGATTTCTGCGAGGAGCGCTTCATCGCGCCAACAGAAGAAGACTGTGAGCAGCGATTCATCTATGCATTGAGCGGAGCGGTGTATGCAACCGATCCAGTCGACCCTGGGGCTCGCTACATGAGCAAGTTGCTCGGATTGGATGTCGAGGTGCTGCGTGAACGGAGGCGTGAGGCTCTCGAAGAAGTGTTCAACGACGAGTTCGTGCGATCGACCAACGAAGAGCAGCTTCGCCAGTACGCGGATTCGTGGCGGGCGGCCGGTAGCGACGGACGGGCGCGAAAGTTCGGTCACGTGCTGGCTCGTCATGCCGAGCAGATGATCGAGGACATGCGTCGAGCCTCCCCTTGAGTCCCAAGAGGTGACGGCGACTTTTTCTTGAACCCGGTGCATCCGTTCCCGACCGAGGTCCGTAAGTCGAAGCGTGCGGCACCAATGCCGCGCCTCCACCGTCCACCTCAAGGAAGCACCCATGAAGCGAATCCACGCCGCCCTGTTCCCGTTCCTCGCCTGTGCCGCCGTCGCGGCGAGCGCCCAGGATCTCCCGGCCACCTTGCGCCCCGCGGAAGGCGCCCAGCGGCTGCTTGAACTGCACGCCGTCGGCGTCCAGGTCTACGAGTGCGCGAGGGCCGACGGCGGCGGCTGGACCTGGCAGTTCCGCCGCCCGGAAGCGACGCTGACCGACGCCCGCGGCGCGAAGGCCGGCGACCATGGCGCCGGACCGTTCTGGCAATTGAACGATGGCTCCCGGATCGTCGGGCAGGTCCAGGCCTCGTCGCCGGCGCCGGCCGCCGGCGCCATCCCCTGGCTGTTGTTGACGGTGAAAGCGCGCTCCGGCGCCGGCGGGCTCGAGCCGGTCGAGGCCGTCCAGCGCGTCAACACCGTGGGCGGCGTCGCGCCGCCGGCGGCCGACTGCACCGGCGCCGCCTCGGGCACCGCGCGCGTTCCCTACACCGCCGATTACGTCTTCTGGAGCGCGGCCCAGCCCCGCTGAGCCGTTCTTGAACGATCATCCGCGTCTTGGCTTTGACCGCGGGCGATGCAAGCACCTCAAGACCTCCACCAGCTGATGGCCCGCGTCGCCCTGCGCGACCGCGCCGCCTTCGAGCACCTCTACCGCCTGACCAGCGCGCACCTGTTCTCCGTGTCGCTGCGGATGCTCCGCAACGAACAGCGCGCCCAGGAGATCCTGCAGGAGGCCTACGTGAGCATCTGGCATCACGCGCAGGGCTACCAACCGGCCGCCGGCACGCCGATGACCTGGATGATCAACATCGTCCGCAACAAGGCCATCGACCTGCTGCGCGCGCGCCGCCACGAGGACGCGCAGTCGGTCGCGCTCGACGACGACGCGCTGGCCGTGCCCGCGGACGCGGCCGGCGAACCGGCCCACCTGCTCGAGCAAAGCCTGGTCGACGCCCGCATCGGCGCCTGCATGCAGACGCTGTCCGCGCCGCAGCGCCAGGCGCTCGCGCTCGCCTACTACCGCGGCATGGTCCACACCGAGATCGCCGAGGCGCTGCACACGCCGCTGGGCACGATCAAGGCGTGGGTGCGCCGCGGGCTGGACCGGCTCAAGACCTGCCTCGAGGCCGGAGGCGTCGTCGCGTCATGAACTACGAACGCCCCGAGTTGATCGACCACCTGGCGCGCGAATACGCGCTCGGCACGCTGCAAGGTCCGGCGCGGCGGCGCTTGCTCGCGTTGATGCGCGACTCCCGCCAGATCGCCGCCGCCGTCGCGCAGTGGGAAGCCCGGCTGGCGGTGATGGAACGCGCCCAGAAACCGATCCCGCCGCCGGCGTCGACCTGGCGCGCGATCGAGCAGCGCCTGTTCCCGGACACGCGGGCGGCCGCGTCGAAGGCCGGCACCGGCGATGCCGGCGTCGTCGGCGGCGTGCGGCGCTGGCTGTCCGCGCGCGTGCTCGGCGGCGTGGTGGCCGGCATGCTCGCGGCCGTCGTCGTCATCAAGACGGCGCCGACGATCGCCGGGCTGGAGGCGCCGTCGGAGGCGCTGCCCGCCAGCTACGTCGGCGTGCTCGGCGCGCCGTCGGCGCCGCCGTCGGTCGTCGTCAGTTCGCGTCGCCACGGCAAGCTGCTGACCGTCAAGGTCCTGCGCCCCATCGACGTGCCGGCCGGCCGCCAGGCCACCTTGTGGGCGATCCCGAAGGAGGGCGTCCCTTGGGTCGTCGGCACGGTGACGGCGTCCGGGCAGACGCGCATCGCGCTGCCGCAGGAGTCGGAGAAGCTCTTCGCCGCCGTGGGGCGGCTCGGCATCAGCCTCGAGGCACCGGCCGCCGCGCCGCCGGCGGCGCCCTCGGCCTTCGTGCTGGAAGGCGCCTGCGTCAAGGTGTGGTGAGGCCGCCTGGGCATGGCGCCGGAGGCGGCGATGGCACCGGCGCCGCGCGAGGCGATCGATGCGCGACAGGGGATTTTCGATCTCGGGTGCGTCCGGCAGCATCCGGCGTCCGTATGTGTGGAAGCAGGATGTCCTGCGTCACCCTCGAGGAGCCCCCCATGAAGTCTTTGAAGCTGCTGTCCGTGGCCGTCGCCGCCTGGGCCCTGGCCGGATCCGTCGCCCCCGCGCTGGCCGCCGACATGTCGCCGCCGCCGGCCGCCACGCCGGCGCCGTCGGCCAACCGCCTGGCCACCGCGCGCCAGCTGATCGAGGCCCGCAAGTGGGAGGCCGCGCGCGACGAGCTCAAGCGCGTCGACGACCGCCGCAGCGCCGACTGGAACAACCTGATGGGCTACGTGTCGCGCAAGGCCGGCAATCCGGACCTGGCCGCCTCGGAGCGCTATTACGACGAGGCGCTGCGCATCGACCCGCATCACCGCAACGCGCTGGAGTACTCCGGCGAGCTCTACCTGATGAAGGGCGACCTGGCCAAGGCGCAGGCGCGGCTCGCCACGCTGGCCACGGAATGCAATGCCGCCTGCGAGCAGCACGCCGACCTCAAGGAAGCGATCGAGCGCTACCAGGCCAACGGCAACAAGTACGTGTCCAAGGGCTGGTGAACCCGCTTTCCTAACGCGGTCGAAACGCCATCCGGACGCCGGGGTGGACAGAATCGCCGACACCCATGGCCGCCAGCCCGTGCCGCTCTTCCCGCAGGTCCCGGGCGGCGATGCCGACGACACCCGCCCATCCCCCTTCCCACAAACCCAACTACACCCACGCCAAGGAGCCCTGAATGAACTTCAAGAAGTCGCTGTGCCTGAGCCTGTTCGTGTCCTGCGTCGCCGCCACGGCCGCGCAGGCCGCCGAGCTGACGGTGAACCTCTCCGCCGCCCAGGCGGACGGCGCCGGCGCGGCCGTCGGCACCGTGCGCATCGTCGAGACGCCGTATGGCCTCGCGTTCTATCCGCAGCTCAGCGGACTGCCGGCCGGCCTGCACGGCTTCCACGTCCATGAGAACGCGTCGTGCGCGCCGTCCACGGCCAACGGCACGACGACGCCGGCCGGCGGCGCGGGCGGGCACTTCGACCCGCAGGGCACCAAGCGCCATGGCGAGCCCTGGGGCGACGGCCACCTCGGCGACCTGCCGCCGCTGTTCGTCGCGCAGGACGGCAAGGCGATCAACCCGGTGCTGTCGCCGCGCCTGAAGCAGCTCTCCGAGCTCAAGGGCCATGCGCTGATGGTCCACGCCGGGGGCGACAACCATTCCGACCATCCCGCGCCGCTGGGCGGTGGCGGGGCGCGCGTCGCCTGCGGCGTCATCGGCGGCTGAGCGCGCGGCCGGCGTCCGGCGCTGGCGCCAATGCAAAGGGCCCGGAAGCTTGCGCCTCCGGGCCCTTGTTCATAGGGCAGGGGACTCAAAATCCCCTGCGTCCGAGGCCGCCCGTCGGGCCGCCTCGGCGTCGTGGCCTCAGGCCACCGACTTCGCGGTCTCCGCGTATTCCTCGATCTGGTCGAAGTTCATGTAGCGGTAGACGCTCGACTTGTCGGCGTCGATGACGCCCATTTCCTTCAGGTACTCCTCCTTGGTCGGGAGGCGGCCCAGGCGGGACGCGATCGCGGCCAGCTCCGCCGAGCCCAGGAACACGTTGGTGTTCTTGCCCAGGCGGTTCGGGAAGTTGCGGGTCGAGGTCGAGATGACCGTCGCGCCTTCGCGGACCTGCGCCTGGTTGCCCATGCACAGCGAGCAGCCCGGCATTTCCGTGCGCGCGCCGGCCGTGCCGAAGGCGGCGTAATGGCCTTCCTTGATCAGCTCGCTCTGGTCCATCTTGGTCGGCGGCGCGACCCACAGCTTGACCGGGATGTCGCGCTGGCCGCCCAGCAGCTTCGCCGCCGCGCGGAAGTGACCGATGTTGGTCATGCACGAGCCGATGAAGGCCTCGTCGATCTTGGTGCCGGCGACTTCCGACAGCACCTTCGCGTCATCGGGGTCGTTGGGGCAGCAGACGATCGGCTCGGTGATGTCGGCCAGGTCGATCTCGATCACGGCCGCGTATTCGGCGTCCTTGTCCGCTTCCAGCAGGTCGGGCTTGGCCAGCCAGGCCTCGACCTTCTCGATGCGGCGCTGCAGCGTCTTCGCGTCCGCGTAGCCGTCGGCGATCATGTTCTTCATCAGCACGACGTTGGAGGTCAGGTACTCCTTGATCGGCGCCGGGTTCAGCTTGATCGTGCAGCCGGCGGCCGAGCGCTCGGCCGAGGCGTCGGACAGCTCGAACGCCTGTTCCACCTTCAGGTCGGGCAGGCCTTCGATCTCCAGGATGCGGCCCGAGAAGATGTTCTTCTTGCCGGCCTTGGCCACCGTCAGCAGACCGGCCTTGATCGCGTACAGCGGGATCGCGTGCACCAGGTCGCGCAGCGTCACGCCCGGCTGCATCGAGCCCTTGAAGCGCACCAGCACCGATTCCGGCATGTCCAGCGGCATCACGCCGGTCGCGGCGCCGAAGGCCACCAGGCCCGAACCGGCCGGGAAGGAGATGCCGATCGGGAAGCGGGTGTGCGAGTCGCCGCCGGTGCCGACGGTGTCGGGCAGCAACAGGCGGTTCAGCCAGCTGTGGATCACGCCGTCGCCCGGACGCAGCGACACGCCGCCGCGGTTGGAGATGAAGGCGGGCAGCTCGCGGTGCGTCTTCACGTCCACCGGCTTCGGATACGCGGCGGTGTGGCAGAAGGACTGCATCACCAGGTCGGCCGAGAAGCCCAGGCAGGCCAGGTCCTTCAGCTCGTCGCGGGTCATCGGGCCGGTCGTGTCCTGCGAACCGACGGTCGTCATCTTGGGTTCGCAGTAGGTGCCCGGACGCACGCCCTGGCCTTCCGGCAGGCCGACCGCGCGGCCGACCATCTTCTGCGCCAGCGTGAAGCCGGCCTTGGTCTCGGCCGGCGCCTGCGGCAGGCGGAACAGCGTCGAGGCGGCCAGGCCCAGGAACTCACGCGCCTTGGCGGTCAGCGAGCGGCCGATGATCAGGTTGATCCGGCCGCCGGCGCGCACTTCGTCGAACAGCACGTCGCTCTTGAGCTTGAACTCGGCGACCGTCTCGCCGTTCTTCACCAGCTTGCCGTCGTAGGGCAGCACGTCGATGACGTCGCCCATCTCCAGCTTGGACACGTCGACCTCGATCGGCAGCGAGCCCGAGTCTTCCTGCGTGTTGAAGAAGATCGGCGCGATCTTGCCGCCCAGCGTCACGCCGCCGAAGCGCTTGTTCGGGACGAACGGGATGTCCTGGCCGGTGGCCCAGATGACCGAGTTGGTCGCGGACTTGCGCGACGAACCGGTGCCGACGACGTCGCCGACGTAGGCCACGACGTGGCCCTTCTTCTTCAGGTCCTCGAGGAACTGCATCGGGCCGCGCTTGCCGTCTTCCTCGGGCTTGAAGGCCGCGTCGGGACGCGTGTTCTTCAGCATCGCCAGGTAATGCAGCGGGATGTCGGGGCGGCTCCAGGCGTCCGGCGCGGGCGACAGGTCGTCGGTGTTGGTCTCGCCCGGCACCTTGAAGACGGTGACGGTGATCTTCTTCTCGACTTCGGGACGCGAGGTGAACCACTCGGCGTCGGCCCAGCTCTGCATCACTTCCTTGGCCTTGGCGTTGCCCGCCTTGGCCTTGGTGGCGACGTCGTTGAAGTAGTCGAACATCAGCAGGGTCTTCTTCAGGCCCTCGGCCGCGACGCCCGCCACCTCGGCGTCGTCCAGCAGCTCGATCAGCGGATGCACGTTGTAGCCGCCGACCATGGTGCCCAGCAGCTCGGTGGCCTTGGCCTTGGAGACCAGGCCGACCA
This sequence comes from Mitsuaria sp. GD03876, assembly GCF_029840635.1. Taxonomy (GTDB): domain Bacteria; phylum Pseudomonadota; class Gammaproteobacteria; order Burkholderiales; family Burkholderiaceae_C; genus Roseateles. The sequence goes on from NZ_JAOCCU010000022.1 coordinate 40,351, forward strand.
CCAGGTCGCCGTGCGCGACGGCGGCCAGGAAGCTGGCCTTGACCTTGGCGGCGTCGTCCACGCCCGGGGGCACGCGGTGGGTCAGCAGGTCCAGCAGGAAGGCGTCCTCGCCGGCGGGCGGGGCCTTGATGAGCTCGATCAGCTCGGCGACTTGCTTCGCGTCGAGCGGCAGCGGCGGGATGCCGAGCGCGGCGCGTTCGGCTTCGTGTTGGCGGTAGGCTTGCAGCATGCGAACTCCAGTTTCTGTGGTCTCTGCTTGGGTCGGAAGGCGGGTCTTGGCGGTCACGGCGCGCTGGGCACGATGACCTTGAGGCCCTTGAAATAGTCTCGGAAGAAGCCCTGGTCGCGGGTGATCAGGCCGTCGCACTGCAGCATCGCGTGCGCGCCGACCAGGAAATCGGGCATCGCCCGCGCGGAGGGGATCGACGCGGCCGCCTCGGGCGCGCCCTTGTCGGCCAGCCGTTGCTTGAACTTGCGTTGCATCTCGCCGGCGCGGATCGCCGCGCGCTGGTCGATGGCCAGGAAGCTCAGGCCCATCTCCTCCAGCGCGTCCATCACCTCGGAACCGTGGCCGAGGCCGGCGGTCACCTCGGCCAGCACCACGTCGCACAGCACCACCGGGCCGCTGGACAGCGCCAGGCGCAGCGCGGCCTCGGCCGCGTCGGCGCCGGGCGCGTCGCCCAGGAGGTCGATGAGGACGGAGCTGTCGACGGCGATCATCGGATCAGGCCTCGGACGACTCGTCCGGCGCGCGGCCGCGCAGTTCGCGCATCACGTCGTCGGTGGCGGTGCCTTCGGGCAGCTTGAAGCGGCCGCGGGCGCGGGAGATGGCGTCGTCGACGTTCTTGCGCAGGATGATGCGCGCGCCGTCGAGCTCGACCTTGAGCGTCGTGCCCTTGGTCAGGCCCAGCGCGTCGCGGACGGCCTTGGGCAGGGTGATCTGACCTCGTTCGGCGACAGTGGCTTCCATGGGCGCTCCTGGCAATGCTGGGAGATTAGGTGACGCTTCTGGCGAATTCATGACCGCCGGACATCCGGCGGTATGGCTCAGAAAGTATGCATGAATTGTACGTACTTTCGGCCCATGAAATCCAGCGGCGCCAATGAAAAAGCCGCCTCGAGGGCGGCTTCCGGCATGGCGCGGGGGCTCAGTTCGAGCCGGGAGCGATGCCCAGGCCGGAGCCGGCGGGGGCCGACGAGGCGCGGGCGGCCTCGATCGCGGCGCGCTGCTCGGGGTGCACGCATTCGTCGACCATGCGCTGGCCGGCCTTCACGTCCAGCAGCATGGACTTGTTGGCGATCTGAACCATCAGCGTGCGGCCGGTGACGTCTTCCAGGCGCAGGGCGCCGGTGGACGACAGGACCGGCTTCATCGTGAAGGTGTCCTTCTTGTAGGCCACGTCGATGTAGCCGGTGTGCTTGGCGTTGGGCTCGATGGTGATCGACTGCTTGAACTCGCACTCGTACAGGCCAAGGTAGGCGCGCTTGGCGGCGGCCAGCTGTTCCTCGTTCGCTTCCGGCAGCGGGGGCGGGGGCGGCGGGGTCTTGGCGGCGGGCTTCTTGGCGCTCTTCGCCGGGGTCTTCGCGGGGGCCTTGGCCGCGGGCTTGGCGGCGTTCGGATCGGGCTGGGCGGCGGCGAAGCCGGCGGTCAGTGTCAGCGCGGCGGCAGCGGCGCCGGACAGGAGGAGGGCGGTCAGTCGCATTCGGAGTGGAGGGTGAGGACCTGGGGAAACCACCCGCCGGTGCGGGTGGCCGAAAAAGCAAAACGCCGGAACCCGGCGATGCGCGATTGTCACCGCTGCCTGCCGGCGCCAGGCGGCGAATTAATGTGTCAATCGGTTGATCCGGCCTAGGGGATTCACCGGTTGCGCGGGCCGTGGCGCGCGGCGGCCCCCCGGCCGCGTCAGGGTCGCGTCAAGGCTGGCCCAAGACCGCCTCAGAGCGGCGACGGGCGCGGTGCGAACCACGCCTGCTCGACCTCCGTCGGCAGCGCCTGGCCGGTGGCGTGGGCGCGCTGCAGCAGGTGCCAGAACAGGCGGTAGCTGGCGCGGTCGTGCAGCATGTCGCGGTGCTGGATCGGCGCCCATTGCGCGGCCTGCGCCGCGTGCAGGATGTCGATCGCCTCGTCGATCTCCGCGACGCTGGGCGCGAAGGCATCGACGATCGGCTGGATCTGGTTCGGGTGGATGCTCCACATCCGCGTGTAGCCGAACTCGCGCGCGGCGCGCTCGGCGGCGGACTGGATCGCGCGTTCGCTCTTGAACTCGGTGACGACGCAATGCGACGGCGTCTTGCCGTGGGCGTGCGCGGCGGCGGCGATCGACAGCTTGGCGCGGCGCACCAGCGGATGGGTGAACTGGCCCTCGACGGTCAGCGCCGAGCGCGGGATCGCGCCGCGGTGCGCGGACACGAAATCCATCAGCCCGAAGGACAGCGACTCGATGCGCGGATGGGCCGCGATCGCCATCACGTCGCGCAGTGCGCCGTGGGTCTCGACCAGCGTGTGCAGCGGCAGCGGCTTGCGCACGCCGTGGCGCTTCAGGCTGTCGTCGATGAAGGCGATCGCGCGGCCCAGGTCCTCGATGCCTTCGGGCTTGGGGATCATCAGGAAGGCCAGCTTCTCGCCGCCGCCGGCGATCACCGCCTCGACGTCGGCCTCGAACGCCGGATGCCGGAACGGGTGCACCCGCACGCCGACGCGGCCGTGCGCATTCAGCGGGCCGTTGAGCAGGTGCAGCACCAGCAGCATGTGCTCGGCCTCGCCGCCGACCGGCGCGCCGTCCTCGCAGTCGAGCGTGATGTCGAAGACCGGTCCCATCCGCGCCTGCAGCTCCAGGCTCTTGATCATGCGGGCCTCGACGCCGCAGTAGTGGTCGACGACCGGCAGCACGACGGGGGCCTGGCCTTCTTCGAACAGGGCCTGGGCGGGAGTGAGGAGGGCGCTCATGCGAGGGGGGATGAGGAGATCTGGAATGAAGAAGGGCCGACCCTCTTGCGAAGGTCGGCCCAACGATACTGCCTTCAGCGACGGACCGGCGAAGCAGGGTCCCGATCAAGCCGGGCACGAGGATCTGGCTTTGCCAGGCCTCGGAGCCGCCCCTTGAGGGGCCGCCGAAGGCGGTAGGGGTGGTCCGAGTCTTACAGCAGGTGCTTGACGCCGTTCTGCTCTTCCAGCAGTTCGTTCAGCGTCTTGTTGATGCACTCCTGCGAGAAGGCGTCGATCTCCAGGCCTTCGACGATCTTGTACTCGCCGTTCTCGACCGTCACCGGGTAGCCGAACATGACTTCCTTGGGGATGCCGTATTCGCCGCCCGACGGGATGCCCATCGTGACCCACTTGCCGTTGGTGCCCAGGGCCCAGTCGCGCATGTGGTCGATCGCGGCGTTGGCGGCCGAGGCGGCCGACGACAGGCCGCGCGCGGCGATGATCGCCGCGCCGCGCTTGCCGACGGTCGGCAGGAAGGTGGTGCGGTTCCACTCTTCATCGTTGATCAGCGCCTTGACCGACTGGCCGTCGATCGTGGCGAAGCGGTAGTCGGCGTACATCGTCGGCGAGTGGTTGCCCCACACGGCCAGCTTCTCGATGCCGGCGACCGGCTTGCCGGTCTTGGCGGCGATCTGCGAGGCGGCGCGGTTGTGGTCCAGGCGCAGCATGGCGGTGAAGTTCTTGGCCGGCAGGTCCGGGGCCGACTTCATCGCGATGTAGGCGTTGGTGTTGGCCGGGTTGCCGACCACCAGCACGCGCACGTCGCGCGAGGCCACGGCGTTCAGCGCCTTGCCCTGCACCGTGAAGATCTGGGCGTTGGCGGCCAGCAGGTCCGAGCGCTCCATGCCCGGGCCGCGCGGACGCGCGCCGACCAGCAGCGCGTAGTCGGTGTCCTTGAAGGCGGTCATCGGATCGCTGTGGGCCTCGATGCCGGCCAGCAGCGGGAAGGCGCAGTCTTCCAGCTCCATGATCACGCCCTTGAGCGCGTTCTGGGCCTTCTCGTCGGGGATCTCCAGCAGCTGCAGGATCACGGGCTGGTCCTTGCCCAGCATCTCGCCGCTGGCGATGCGGAACAGCAGGGCGTAGCCGATCTGGCCGGCGGCGCCGGTGACGGCGACGCGAACGGGTTTCTTGCTCATCAGAGTCTCCGAAAAGTGCGAGTGAACGATCTGGGAGGCGCGGTCGGCGCCAGCGGCGGCAAGTGTAGGCCAGCACGCCGGCGCCACGGCTTGCGAAAGGGTCTTCTTCGCCCACCGGTGTGGAGCGGCGGCCCAAATTACGGGACGACGATTGCGCGAAACTGACACTCTTGTGTCTTATATAAGACTAATCTCGTCGGACTCCCCGCGGAGGATGGACGCTCGCGCGGCGTTTGTGCTCGAATCCCGCCCCATGTCGCCCCCCGCCGCCCCGGTCCACCCCGTCACGCCGCTCAACGAGCTGGCGCGCGCGGAGGCCGCGCCGTCGTTCAGCCCGCTGTATCGCCAGATCAAGGGGCTGATCCTCAAGGGGCTGCAGGCCGGCGAGTGGAAGGCGGGGGAGACCATCCCCAGCGAGATGGAGCTCGCCGCCCGCTTCGGGGTGAGCCAGGGCACGGTCCGCAAGGCCGTCGACGAACTCGCCGCCGACAACCTGCTGGTGCGCCGCCAGGGCAAGGGGACCTTCGTCGCCACCCACGCGGAACAGCAGCAGCAATACCGCTTCCTGCGGCTGACGCCCGACGGCGACGCGTCCGCCACGCTCGGCCGCCAGCTGCTGGACTGCAAGCGCCAGCGCGCGCCCGCGTGGATCGCCAAGCTGATGCAGCTGCGCGCCGGCGACCCGGTCATCGAGATCCGCCGCCTGCTGCACAGCGGTGGCCATCCGGTCGTGTTCGACGACATCTGGCTGCCGGGCGCGCTGTTCAAGGGCCTGTCGACGGAGCGGCTGCTCGAGCATCGCGGCCCGTTCTACAGCCTGCTCGAAACCGAATTCGGCGTGCACATGATCCGCGCGCAGGAAAAGATCCGCGCGGTCGCGGCGGACGACGATGCCGCCGCGCTGCTGCAGGTCGCGCCCGGCAGTCCGCTGCTGAGCGTGGAGCGGCTCTCCTTCACCTACGGCGACAAGCCGGTGGAGTTGCGCCGCGGTCTCTACAACACCTCCCACCACTTTTATCGCAACGACCTGAACTGATGCTTTCGTGTTGTGGCGATGACGCTTCCATGGCACGGCATGGAAACGACATGCGCCCAGGACACCCTTCCGGGGTGTTGCGTTGCAATAAAATCTTCGGGTTTCACATTGATTACAAGGTCGGACATGACGGACGCCACCCAAGCCACCAAGAAGAATCGACCGGTCTACACCAACATCCATGTCACGCAGATCGTCGCGTACCGCCTGCCGCCGGCGGGCATCGTGTCGATCCTGCATCGCATCAGCGGCCTGCTGATGTTCTTCCTGCTGCCGTTCGTGATCTGGATGTTCGACACCAGCCTCACGTCGGAGATCTCGTACGAGACCTTCACCGCCGCCTTCGTCTCGGGCATCGGCTTCGTGCCGGCCTGGTTCGTGAAGCTGGCGACGCTGGGCCTGATCTGGGGCTACCTGCACCACTTCATCGCCGGCGTGCGCCACCTGTGGATGGATGCGACGCACAGCGTCAGCAAGGAATTCGGCAAGAGCAGCGCCGTCGCGACGCTCGTGCTGAGCGTCGTGCTGACCCTGGCGCTCGGCGCCAAGCTGTTCGGCCTGTACTGATGCCGCCGCGACCGGGCGGCCACGGGCCGCGCGGTCGGGACGGATTCCGACGATTGACCCAAGAGGCAAATCAACAATGACAACCTACGGAAGCAAGCGCATCGTCACCGGTGCGCATTACGGCCTGCGCGACTGGATGGCGCAGCGCGCCACCGCGCTGCTGATGGCGCTCTTCACCATCGTGCTGCTCGCGCAGGTGCTGTTCACCAGCCAGCCGATCGGCTACGACCTGTGGGCCGGGATCTTCAGCAAGCAGTGGATGAAGTTCCTGACCTTCGCGCTGATCGTCTCCCTGGCGTACCACGCCTGGGTCGGCGTGCGCGACATCTGGATGGATTACGTGAAGCCGGTGGGCGTGAGGCTGTTCCTGCACACGTTCACGCTGGTGTGGTTGACGGGTTGCGCGGGTTGGGCGATCCAAGTGCTCTGGAGGCTGTAAGAAATGACAATCGGAACCTCGCTGCCCAAGCGCAAATTTGACGTCGTGATCGTCGGAGCCGGCGGCTCCGGCATGCGCGCGTCGCTGCAGCTGTCGCTGGCCGGCCTGAACGTGGCCGTGCTGTCCAAGGTTTTTCCCACCCGCTCGCACACCGTGGCCGCCCAGGGCGGCATCGGCGCCAGCCTGGGGAACATGTCCGAGGACAACTGGCATTACCACTTCTACGACACCGTGAAGGGCTCGGACTGGCTGGGCGACCAGGACGCCATCGAGTTCATGTGCCGTGAGGCGCCCAAGGTCGTCTACGAGCTCGAGCACTTCGGCATGCCGTTCGACCGCAACCCGGACGGCACGATCTACCAGCGTCCGTTCGGCGGCCACACCGCCAACTACGGCGAGAAGCCGGTCCAGCGCGCCTGCGCCGCGGCTGACCGCACCGGCCACGCGCTGCTGCACACGCTGTACCAGCAGAACGTCAAGGCCCGCACCAACTTCTTCGTCGAGTGGATGGCGCTGGACCTGATCCGCGACGCCGACGGCGACTGCGTCGGCGTGACCGCGCTGGAGATGGAGACGGGCGAGATCCACATCCTCGAAGCCAAGACCGTGCTGCTGGCCACCGGCGGCGCGGGTCGCATCTTCGCGGCCTCGACCAACGCCTTCATCAACACCGGCGACGGCCTGGGCATGGCCGCCCGCGCCGACATCCCGCTGCAGGACATGGAGTTCTGGCAGTTCCACCCGACCGGCGTGGCCGGCGCGGGCGTGCTGCTGACCGAAGGCTGCCGCGGCGAGGGCGCGATCCTGCGCAACGCCAACGGCGAGCGCTTCATGGAGCGCTACGCCCCGACGCTGAAGGACCTGGCGCCGCGCGACTTCGTCTCGCGCTGCATGGACCAGGAGATCAAGGAAGGTCGCGGCTGCGGTCCCAACAAGGACTACGTCGTGCTGGACATGACCCACCTGGGCGGCGACACCATCGCCAAGCGCCTGCCGTCGGTGCTGGAGATCGGCCACAACTTCGCCAACGTCGACATCACGAAGGAACCGATCCCCGTCGTGCCGACCATCCATTACCAGATGGGCGGCATCCCGACCAACGTCCACGGCCAGGTCGTGATCCAGAAGGGCGACGACAACAAGAGCGTCGTCAACGGCCTGTACGCGGTGGGCGAGTGCTCCTGCGTGTCGGTGCACGGCGCCAACCGCCTGGGCACCAACTCGCTGCTGGACCTGGTGGTCTTCGGCCGCGCCGCGGGCAATCACATCGTCGAGGCGCACAAGGCCTTCAAGGCCGCGGGCAAGTCGCACAAGCCGCTGCCCAAGGACGCCGCCGACAAGACCCTGGCCCGCGTGGCGCGCCTGGAGTCCAACACGGGCGGCGAGTACGCCCAGACGGTCGCCGACGACCTGCGCGCCGCGATGCAGTCGCACGCCGGCGTGTTCCGCACCAGCAAGCTGCTCGACGAGGGCGTCACCGCCGTCGCCGCGATCCGCGAGCGGGTCAAGAACATCACGCTGAAGGACAAGTCCAAGGTCTTCAACACCGCGCGCGTCGAGGCGCTGGAGGTGGACAACCTGATCGAGGCCGCGCAGGCCACGATCGTGTCCGCCGCCGCCCGCAAGGAATGCCGCGGCGCCCACACCGTGAACGACTTCGAGCGCGGCGCGGACGATGCGGAATTCCCGCTGGGCCGCAACGACAAGGAGTGGATGAAGCACACGCTGTGGCACTCCAAGACCAACAGCCTGACCTACAAGCCGGTCAACCTGCAACCGCTGACCGTCGAGAGCGTCCCGCCGAAGGTCCGTACCTTCTGATCGGCCGCCGGAGAACACCATGATCAAGCGCACCTTCAAGATCTACCGCTACGACCCGGACAAGGACGCCAAGCCCTACATGCAGACCATCGAGCTGGAGCTCGCCGGCAACGAACGCATGCTGCTGGACGCCCTGCTCAAGCTCAAGGCGGTGGATCCGTCGCTGTCGTTCCGCCGCTCCTGCCGCGAAGGCGTCTGCGGCTCCGACGCGATGAACATCAACGGCAAGAACGGCCTGGCCTGCCTGACCAACCTGCGCTCGCTGCCGGACGTGGTCATCCTCAAGCCGCTGCCGGGCCTGCCCGTCGTCCGCGACCTGATCGTGGACATGACGCAGTTCTTCAAGCAGTACAACTCGATCCGGCCGTTCCTCGTGAACGAGGAAGCGCCGCCCGAGAAGGAGCGCCTGCAGTCCCCCGAGGAGCGCGACGAGCTCAACGGCCTGTACGAGTGCATCCTGTGCGCGAGCTGCTCGACGAGCTGCCCCAGCTTCTGGTGGAACCCCGACAAGTTCGTCGGTCCCGCCGGGCTGCTGCAGGCCTACCGCTTCATCGCCGACAGCCGCGACCAGGCCACCGCGGAACGCCTCGACAACCTCGAGGACCCGTACCGCCTGTTCCGCTGCCACACCATCATGAACTGCGTCGACGTCTGCCCGAAGGGTCTGAACCCGACGAAGGCGATCGGCAAGATCAAGGAACTGATGGTGCGTCGCGCCGTCTGAGCCCGGCATCGCGAGCCCCCGCACACGCATGAACGCCGCCGACACGAACACCCTCATCGACGAGAGGGATCTCTCCAAACTGAAATGGCGTTGCCGCCGTGGTCTGCTGGAGAATGACCTTTTCATCGAGCGGTTCTTCCAGCGGCACGAAGGCGCGCTCACCGAGTTCCACGCGGAAGGCCTGCGGCAGCTGATGGACCTGTCGGACAACGACCTGCTCGACCTGATGCTGGCCCGCAAGGAGCCCGCCGACGAGCTGGACCGTCCCGACGTCCACGCGGTGCTCGCGATGCTGCGGACCCCTCAGTAAACAAGAACCCCCCGAAGTCATAAGGAATGCCCATGACCCCGTCTGACGTCAAAGCCACCCTGTCGTTCTCCGATGGCAGCCCGCACATCGATCTGCCGCTCTACAAGGGCACGATCGGTCCGGACGTGATCGATATCCGCAAGCTGTATGGCCAGACGGGCAAGTTCACCTACGACCCGGGCTTCCTGTCGACCGCGTCCTGCAACTCGACCATCACCTACATCGATGGCGACAAGGGCGAGCTGCTGTACCGCGGCTACCCGATCGAGCAGCTCGCGGTGAACTGCGACTACCTCGAGACCTGCTACCTGCTGCTCTACGGGGAACTGCCCAACCCGGCGCAGAAGGAAGAGTTCGTCGACCGCGTGACCCATCACACGATGGTCAACGAGCAGATGCAGTTCTTCCTGCGCGGCTTCCGCCGCGACGCGCACCCGATGGCGGTCATGACCGGCCTGGTGGGCGCGCTGTCGGCCTTCTATCACGACAGCACCGACATCAATAACCCCGAGCACCGCGAGATCGCCGCGATCCGCCTGATCGCGAAGATGCCGACGCTGGTGGCGATGGCCTACAAGTACACGATCGGCCAGCCCTACGTGTACCCGAAGAACGACCTCTCGTACGCCGGCAACTTCATGCGCATGATGTTCGCCACGCCCTGCGAGGAGTACAAGCCCAACGACGTGCTGGTGCGCGCGATGGACCGCATCTTCACGCTGCACGCGGACCACGAGCAGAACGCCTCGACCTCGACGGTGCGCCTGTGCGGCTCGTCGGGCACGAACCCGTTCGCCGCGATCGCCGCGGGCGTCGCCTGCCTGTGGGGCCCGGCCCACGGCGGCGCCAACGAGGCCTGCCTGAACATGCTCAACGACATCCAGCAGATGGGTGGCGTGGCCAAGATCGGCGAGTTCATCAAGCAGGTCAAGGACAAGAACAGCGGCATCAAGCTGATGGGCTTCGGCCACCGCGTCTACAAGAACTACGACCCGCGCGCCAAGCTGATGCGCGAGACCTGCCACGAGGTCCTGGGCGAGCTGGGCCTGCACGACGACCCGCTGTTCAAGCTGGCGATGGAGCTGGAGAAGATCGCGCTGGAAGACGAATACTTCGTCGCCCGCAAGCTGTACCCGAACGTCGACTTCTACTCGGGCATCGTGCAGCGCGCCATCGGCATCCCGGTGCCGCTGTTCACCGCGATCTTCGCGCTGGCCCGCACGGTCGGCTGGATCGCCCAGCTGAACGAAATGATCGGCGACCCCGAGTACAAGATCGGCCGCCCGCGCCAGCTGTTCGTCGGCGCCACCAAGCGCGACGTCCAGCCGATCGCCCAACGCTGAACGGCGTGCACGTCGAGCCGCCTCGGCGGCTCGAGCCACGAAAGCCCCTGCGCCCCGCGCCAGGGGCTTTTTCGCATCTGGACGCGTCCTGGCGCTTCTGAATATTTGATGCGCGGGGGTCGCCCCGGGATCGATCGCATCACCGTTGGGGTATGCTTTGCAAACGTTTGCAATTGACTGAATCCGCCAGTTTGGCACGACCTGGGGACCTAATCTACCGATGAGCACCATCAAGGATGTGGCCGCGCTGGCGGGGGTGTCCTTCACCACGGTGTCGCATGTGTTGAACAACACGCGGCCGGTGAGCGCGGAGGCCCGCGCGCGGGTGCTGGCCGCGGTCGACGAGATCGGCTACCTGCCCAGCGCGGTGGCGCGCTCGCTGCGGCGCAGCGAGACCAAGATCGTCGGCGTGCTGGTGCCCAACGTGCGCAACCCGTTCTTCGCCGAACTGGTCGTCGGGGCCGAGGAGTGGTGCCGCCAGGCCGGGTACTCGGTCTTCCTCTGCAACTCGGACAACGATCCCAAGCACCAGCAGTCCTACCTGCGCACGCTGCTGGAAAAGCGCATCGACGGCCTGCTGCTGAGCTCGGCCGGCGATGCCGAGACGCTGGCCGGCACCTTCCGCCACGCCAGCGTGCCGGTGGTGACGGTGGACCGCCTGGTGCCCGGCGCGCGCGCGGACCGCGTCAGCGTCAACAACCAGCTCGGCGCCTTCGAGGTGGTGCGCCACCTGCTCGAGCTGGGTCATCGCCGCATCGGCTGCGTCAGCGGCCCGGCCGAATTCGAGGTCACCACCGAGCGCGTCGCCGGCTGGCGCAACGCGCTGCAGCGGCGCGGCCTGGTGGCGCATGCCGAATGGCTCGCCGAAAGCGACTTCAGCACCGCCGGCGGCTACGAGGCGGTCAAGGGGCTGCTGACGCGCCAGCCCGAGCTGACCGCCGTCTTCACCTGCAACGACCTGATGGGCATGGGCGCGCTGCGCGCCGCCGCCGAGCTCGGCCTGGTCGTGCCGCGCCAGCTGTCGGTCGTGGGCTTCGACGCGATCGAGCTCGGCAGCTACGTCTATCCCGCGCTGACCAGCGTGGGCTGCTCGATCCGCGAGCTCGGCCGGGAGGCCGGCCGCGCGTTGATCGAGCGCATCGAGAATCCCCAGGCGCCCTACAAGGACCTGCAACTCGTGCCGCAGGTCGTGCTGCGCGAGAGCACCGCGGCGCCGTCGTCTCCGGAGCATTCATGACTTCAGCAAAGGCTGCGGCCACCGTGGTGGTGGTGGGCAGCGTCAACATGGACCTCGTGGCCCACGCCGCGCGCCTGCCCGCGCCGGGCGAGACCCTGATCGGCGAGGCCTTCGCCGGCACGCCCGGTGGCAAGGGCGGCAACCAGGCGGTGGCCGCGTCGCGGCTGGGCGCGGAGGTCGCGCTGATCGGCCGCATCGGCATGCGCCAGCACGGCCAGGACCTGCTGACGGCGCTCGAGGTCGAACGCGTGCACACCGGCGCGATCCGCCGCGACGAGGCCACCTGGCCCGGCGTGGCCGTGATCATGGTCGCCCGCGAGGGCGGCGAGAACGCGATCGTCGTCGTGCCCGGCAGCAATGCCGACCTGGACGATGCCGACATCGAGCGGGGCGGGGCGCTGCTGCGCCAGGCCAAGGTCGTCGTCGGCCAGCTGGAGGTGCCGCTGCCGGCGATCCAGCGCGCCTTCGAGATCGCCCGCGAGGCCGGCGTCACCACGGTGCTCAACGCCGCGCCGGCGCAGGCGCTGCCCGCGGCGCTGCTGGCGCTGAGCGACTGGCTGGTCGTCAACGAGACCGAGGCGCTGCAGCTCGCCCGCGCCGTGACGCTGCCCGGCGACGCCGACGGGTTGACGATCGCCCGCGCCACCGCCGCGCACCTGCGCACGCTGGGGCCGCGCCATGTGCTGGTGACGCTCGGCGGCGCCGGCGCCTGGCTGCTGTGCGACGAACACCCCGAGGGGCTGCACCTGAATGCGTCGCGCGTGGACGCGGTCGACACCGTGGGCGCCGGCGACACGCTGGTCGGCGGCCTCGCCGTCGGCCTGGCCGAGGGCCTGGTGCCGGCGCGCGCCGCCGCGCTGGGGCAATCGGCCGCGGCGCTGGCGGTCAGCCGCTCCGGCGTGCAGCAGGCCATGCCGCACCGCTCGGAGCTGCCGCCGCTGCCGGAATTGCCGGAGTTGTCCGCGCGGGCCGCGAACGCGGCACACTCCGCCGTCGGCAACCCCTGACCCTGGAGCGCAGTACCCCATGGACAGCACCCTGACGGCCCCGGGCCGCATTCCCGTCCTCTTCGACACCGATCCCGGCATCGACGACGCGCTGGCGCTCGCGCTGCTGGCCTGCCACCCGCGCTTCGAGCTGGTGGCGATCACGACCGCCTTCGGCAACGGCCCGGTGGCGACCACCACCCGCAACGCGCGCGGCCTGGCCGCGCTCTTCGGCCGGGACGTGCCGGTGGCGGCCGGCGCCGAGGGGCCGTTGCTGGACAAGCGCCGCCGCAAGGACGCCGCGCACGTGCATGGCGACGACGGCCTCGGCGGCGTCGCCGATCGCCTGCCGGCGCCGACGCGGCCGCTCGATCCGCGGCCCGCGCATCAAGCGATCTGCGACCTGGTCAACGAGCGTCCCGGCGAGATCACGCTGGTGGCCGTCGGCCCGTTCACGAACCTGGCGCTGGCGCTCGAGCACGACCCGTCGATCGCGGCCAAGGTCCGGCAGATCGTCGTGATGGGCGGCGCCTTCGGGTTGCGCGGGCACGGCGGCAACGTCTCGCCGGTGGCCGAGGCCAACATCATGGCCGACCCCGAGGCCGCCGACCGGGTCTTCACCGCCGACTGGCCGGTGACCGTCGTCGGCCTGGACGTGACGCAGGAAGCGATCATGCGCGAGGCGGAGCTCGCGAAGCTGCGCGGCCGCGGCGACGGCGCCGGCGACCTGCTGTGGCAGGCGACGCGCCATTACCAGCAGTTCTACGACGCCCGCGACGGCATCGGCGGCATCTACGCGCACGACGCGAGCGCCGCCGCGGTGCTGCTGGTGCCCGAGGCCTTCACGCTGCGCGCCGGTCCGGTGCGCGTCGTGCTCGAGGGCATCGCCACCGGCCAGACGATCCAGGACTGGCGCGGCGAGCACGGCGCGGACACGCCGTGGAGCCGCTTCCGCGCGCAGCAGGTCTGCGTCGAGGTCGACGCGGCGCGCGTGCTGGCGCTGTTCGACGAGATCTTTTGAGGATGTGAGGAGAACCCCATGACGACCCAAGCCGTGAAGCTGCTGTTGCCCCGCTGGCTGATCACCATGACCCCGGACAGCCCGGTGCTGGAACAGCACGCGCTGGCCATCGAGGGCGAGCGCATCGCCGCCGTGCTGCCGCGCGAGGAAGCCCTCAAGCGCTATGCCGACGCCGAGCGCGTCGAGCTGCCGCACCACGTGCTGATCCCCGGCCTGATCAACGCGCACACGCACTCGGCGATGTCGCTGCTGCGCGGCGTCGCGGACGACCTGGCGCTGATGGACTGGCTCAACAACCACATCTGGCCGCTGGAGCGCCAGTGGGTCAGCGAGGACTGGACCTACCAGGGCTCGCTGCTGTCGGCGGCCGAGGCGATCCGCGGCGGCGTGACCTACCTCAACGACATGTACTTCTTCCCCACCGCGATGGCCCGCGCGGCGGTGGACAGCGGCATCCGCGCCGGCGTGTCGATCAACGTGATCGACTTCCCCACCGGGTACGCCGCCAACGCGCAGGACTACATCGACAAGGGCCTGGCCGCCTACGAGCAGTTCAAGGGCGAGCAGCTGCTGGACTGGACCAGCGCGCCGCACGCGCCGTACACGGTCTCCGACGAGACCTTCATCCAGCTGCGCCAGCTGTCCGAGAAGTACGACCTGCAGGTCCACTGCCACATCCACGAGACGCAGGACGAGATCGACGGCAGCCTCAAGCAGTACGGCGTTCGTCCGCTGGCCCGCCTGCACAAGCTGGGCCTGCTGAACGCCAAGATGATCGCCGTCCACATGGTCCACCTCGACCAGGACGAGATCGACCTGGTCGCCCGGCAGGGCGTGCACCTGGTCCACAACCCGAGCTCCAACCTGAAGCTGGCCTCGGGCGTCGCGCCGGTGAAGGCGCTGGAGGCCGCGGGCGTCAACACGGTGCTGGGCACCGACGGCGCCGCGTCCAACAACCGCCAGGACATGTTCAGCGAGATCCGCGCCGCCGCGCTGCTGGCCAAGGGCGTGACGGGCGACCCGCTGACCGTCTCGGCGCGCACCGCGCTGGAGATGGCCACCGTGCGCGCGGCCAAGGCAATGGGCCGCGCCAACGACCTGGGCACGCTGGAGGCCGGCAAGCTGGCCGACGTCGTGGCCGTGGCGCTGGACTCGATCGAGTGCCAGCCCGTGTATCACGCCGACGCGCAACTCGTTTATGTCGCCGGGCGTGAACATGTCACGGATGTCTGGGTGGGCGGGCGGCAGCTGCTGTCGAATCGCAACGTTCTGACTTTCGACACCCAGGCTTTGCTGGGCCGCGTCCAGGACATCGTCGCTAAGATGCGCGCGGGGCGCTGATCCCCCCTGAACGCGGGGGAGGGCGCCGAGGGGCCGGCGCCACTCCCGATCGGGGCGCCGGCGTGCAGGAGACACAGCCGGCGCGCCACACCGCGCCGGTGGGACAGACCACCATGAGCAAGCCTTCCCGCCGCCGGCCCCTGAGCCGGTTCGCCGCTTCCGTCGCCACCGCGGCGCTGGCCCTGGGCCTGAGCGCCGCCGCCCGCGCGGACATCCTGATCGGCCAGACGGCCGGCTTCACCGGCCAGGTCGCCGCCAGCGTCAAGGAGCTGACGCTGGGCGCCCGGCTCTACATCGACCACGTCAATGCCGCCGGCGGCGTCAACGGCCAGAAGATCGACCTGCAGTCGCTGGACGACGGCTTCGATCCGAAGCGCGCCGCGGCCAATGCGCAGACGCTGATCGACAAGGGCGCCGTGGCGCTCTTCCTGACCCGCGGCACGCCGCACACGCAGGCCGTGATCCCGCTGCTGGAGAAGGCGCAGGTGCCGCTGGTGGCGCCGTCCACCGGCGCGATGCTGCTGCACAAGCCGGTGCCGGCCTACGTCTTCAACGTGCGCTCGACCTACCAGCGCGAGGCCGAGCGCGCCGTGCAGCTGCTGCTCGAGATGGGCAACACGCGGATCGCGCTGGTGCAGGTCAACGACACCTTCGGCGCCGACGGCGTCGCTGGCGCGATGGCCGGGTTCGAGCACCGCAAGGCCAAGCCGATCGCGCACTTCACCTACGACCGCGAGAAGCCGGACATCCCCGGCATGGTCAAGCAGCTGGTCGCGGCAGATCCGCAGGTCGTGCTGCTGGTGGCCTCGCAGCAGATCACCGCCGACACGATCAACGCGCTGCGCGCCGCCGGCTCGCGCATCCTGGGCGCGACGCTGTCCAACAACGCCTCCAACGGTTTCGTCCAGCTGCTGGGCCAGAACGCCGCCGGGGTCATCGTCTCGCAGGTCTTCCCGAGCGAGCGCAGCACCAACCTGCCGATGGTGCGCGAGCTGACCGACCTGGTGAAGGCCAAGCCGGCCGAGAGCGGCGGCCTGGTGACGCCGGCCATGATGGAAGGTTTCGCCAGCGCCAAGGTGCTGGTCGAGGGCCTGAAGCGCGCCGGCAAGGACCAGACGCGCGCCAGCCTGCTGCGGGCGCTGAACAACATGACGCGTTACGACCTGGGCGGCATGGAGCTGAACTTCAGCCCCACCGATCACACCGGCACCAACTACGCCGACATCGCGATCATCGACCCCCGGGGGCGTTTCCTGCGCTGAGCGCGCCACCGCTCCCTCCCCACGACGGGCGCCTTCGGGCGCCCGTTTTGTTTTCCCTGACGGCCGCCCCGGTCGAACGGCTCGTCGCCGGCGCGATTTCAGCGACTGAGTTCATGCGGCAGTTGTCGTGGTGGCTGATCACGAAATGGTCAATGGCCCTTTGGCGATAAATAAATGGCCAGAAAGAGCTTTGGCATTTCATTACTCGAACCATAAGTTCGAAAAATACGCCATTCATCAAAAGAATTTATTGCTGATAGCAATTCGAAGTCGATCGATACAGGTTTGAGTGATTAGCAAGCTGATCGCAGTCGATGACACTGCCACCGGAGTTTGCGGATGGATTTGTGCGATGAAAAACATGTACGCGATCTCGATCGGCCTGACCGTCGCGGGTACCGGATGTCTCCTGATCGAGCGGATCGATTCAGCCGGTCTCGGTTATCCCTCATTTGAACTAACTGGGATGGGTTGTCTTTTGGCGATCGGCGGCCTGATGCTGCTGGTGGTCTGTCTGGTCGCCAGTGCGGATGATTACCTCAAACGCCAATGGCGGCGGGGTTTGCGATGTATCTCCGGGCTGCGGCGGCGATGGCGCCGATCCTCCTCGACGACCACTGAATCCTGTTAGGCCGTGTTTTTTGCTTTACTTGCTTCGGTGATTGCTCCTTTTCCATCGCTCGCGAAACTGTGCCCGCCTCCGGGCATGGGAAAAACGAGTGAGAAGGAGCTAACGAATGAGTATTGCCGTCGTGATCATCGAGGACGATCCGGCCGTCATGAAAAGGCTGGTTGACGTGATTTCGAACAGCAGTTTTTGCGAGGTGGTCGGGGTGGCCAAGAATCGCGGCGAGGCGGTCGCGGCCATCCTCGCCAATCGGGCCGACCTGTATGTGGTCGACCTGGGGTTGCCCGACGTCGATGGCGTCGAACTGATCCGGTTGATCAAGGACAAGTGCCCCGAATCGCGCAGCGTCGTCGTCAGCACCTTTGGCGACAGCAAGCATGTGATGCGCAGCCTGCGGGCCGGGGCCAGCGGTTATCTGCTCAAGGAGGAGATCCAGCCGTCCATGGTCGACAAGCTCGTGAGCGCGCATAACGGCCAGGCGCCGCTCAGCCCGTCGGTGGCGCAACTGGTGGTGGACCGGATCACGATGCTCGAGAACAACGAGCGCCCGCAGGTCGACCGCCAGAAAGTGCTGCGCGAACTCGGCATGGGCGAGCGGGAGTGGGAGGTCCTGCGCCACCTCGTCGAGGGCCTGCCGATCGTCGAGATCGGCCGCCGATTGAGCATTTCCCATCACACCGTCAACCAGCACCTGCGCAGCGTCTATCGCAAGCTGGGGGTGAAGTCGCGCGCGATGGCGGCCAACGCCGCGCGCCTGCATGGGTTGATCGATGAGTAGTCGGCCCCGGCGGTCGCTGAAGGGGGTGCTGTTCTGGCTGACCTTCCTCATCCTGGCCCTGCTGATCGTGGCCACGAGTTGCCTGGCGACCCGGGTCCATCGCATCGAGGCGGCCCAGGACCTCGAGATCGTCGCCGCACCGCCCGATTCGCGCGACGCCGGCCCGGAGTCGCCGCGCCTGCGTGGCCTGTCCCTGGTCGACGAGCGCCACATCGGGCTTCCCTACGCCCATGACCTCAGCCAGGTCGTGGGCCTGAAGCGGGCCAGATTCCGCATCGACCTGGATCGCTACCTGGCGCGCCCGGCGCCTTGCTGCGACGAGTGGTCGCCGGAGGACTCCCCGGGCGAATCGCGCATTCCCGGCGCCAGCCTGCTGGTCAGCCAGGCGCTGGACGGCATGGACATCTACCTCAACGGCGTCTGGATCGCGGGACTGCCGAAGTCGGATGCGAAGAGCCGCTACAAGTGGTACCGGCCGCTCCAGGCGCCCCTGGCGCGTCGCCTGGTCAAGCCCGAAGGCAACCAGCTGACGGTGGAGCTCACGACCTGGGACGCGCGGGTCCACCTGGCGCCGATCTACATCGGCGATCTCGGCACCATCTCGTACATCTACGAGCTGACCGCGTTCATCGGCTCGTCGCTCGCCAACGCCTCCAATGTCTTCTGCCTGCTGGCTGGCATGTTCATGCTGGGCGCCTGGCTCGCGAGCAAGAAGGACGGCGCGGTGTTCCTGCATGCCGGCGCCACGACCGTGCTGTGGTCGGTGCTGTTCACGCTGGTCCTGCTGCCCTACAAGCCGGCGGCGCTCGTGCCGCTGTGGGTCTGGGTGCAGTACGCCTGCATGGGAGGCGTGGTCGCGGTGCTGACCCTGTTCCTCTTCGCCTTCGTCGGCGAGCCGCTCGGCCGGGGCGGCCGGATCGCGCTGTTCGGCGCGGCGGCGTTCGCGGCCATCGCCTATCCGCTGCTGGGCCTGCGCGGGCGGGAATGGCTCGATGCCTACTGGCTGCCGGCGCTGCTGGTCTTCCACCTCTACGCGTGCTCGCGCGTGGCGCTGCATGTCGCGCGCACGCGTTCGCGCACGGCGATGTCGTTGCTGTTCCAGTCGGTGCTGGCCCAGGTGTTCGCGCTGCGCGACCACAACGCGATCCTGCAACTGGTCCAGTTCCCGATGCCCGACGCCGGCTGGTCGCTCGCGCACCTGCTGGTGACGCCGATCTTCCTGAGCCACCTGAGCGTGCCGCTGCTGCTGTTCGTCGTCGCGCAGATCCTGCTGACGACCTTCCAGGCGAACGTGAAGCGCATCCGCGACCACAACCGCATCCTCACCGACACGCTGCAGCAGCGCGAGCGCGAACTGCTGGTCAGCTACAACCGCCAGCGGGAGATGGAGAACGAGGCCGCGGCCCAGGGCGAGCGCGACCGCATCTACCGCGACCTGCACGACGGCATCGGCTCCAAGCTGGTGACGACGCTGTTCAGCGTGCGCGACCGCGAGATCGACCACGACCGGCTCGAGGGGCGCCTGATGGACGCGCTGACCGACCTGCGCGAGATCATCTCGGTGACCGACGTCCGGGAGCACCGGACGATCCACGACGTCCTCTTCACCTACTGCAGCAGTCTCGACGAGTCCCTCACCCGGGGGGACTTCCAGATCGAGTACGACATTCTCGAAGGGTCCGAAATCGTGCTGTTGGACGATCTCTCCAAGCAGGTGATGCGCATCGTCGAGGAATCGGTCGCCAACACCATCAAGTACGCCAACGCGAGCCGCCTGTCGATCCGCATGGCGGTGTTCCACGGGGAGCGGCTGGAGGTGCTGATCGAGGACAACGGCCGGTCCGGCGGCGGCGCCTGCGACGCGCCGGCGGGCGGCGGATCGCCGCTGTCCGGCGGCACCGGCCTGGAGGGCCTGCGGCGCCGCGCCGAGCGCATCGGCGCCCACTTCCGTTTCGAACGCACCGCGCAAGGGGCGCGGACCGTGCTGGTGCTGCCGCTGTCGCCAGCGGACGTCGAACACCCAGCAAACGAGTCGGCGCCCGACTGGTCCCAGTCGGAAGCGCCCGCAAGAGCACTGAGCTGAGTCATCGAACATCGGACGGTTCCTGGAAATACTGACGTCCCACCCCGACACCCGGGTCAGTCGACGTTCTCCAGGCCGCCATGCATTCCTCCCGTCCCCCTCGCAACGGCGTCACGCTCGCCCGGCTGCTGATCCAGCCCGATGTCGCCAATGTCCGGTTCGCGCGGCAATCGGTGATCGACGGATCGGTCGAGCCGATGGGCACCGAACTTCGCTTCCGCTGGAACGAGGGCCTGCGCCGCACGCCGCCGCCGCCGAGTCCCTACGCCACCAGCATGCTGCTGAGCCAGGCCTTGCTGGACGGCGCCCTGATGCAGCGCCGGCCCGGCTGCGTGTTCGTCGACATGGACGCGGCCACGCTGCTGAGCCCGATCGCCGACGTGCTGTGCGGTCCGCTGGGCGCGATCCAGCTGCCTGCCGACATGCCGGTCCAGGAGCCGGTCACGCGCCGCCTGGCGCAGTTGCATGCGCGGGGGTATCGCTTCGCGATGGCGGGCGTCACCTCGCCCGACGACCCGCGCATGGAGTGGCTGCCGATGATGAGCTTCGTGAAGCTGGACGTGTCCCTGGCGCCGGTGAGCGCCTGGGCTCCGGTGCAGGCGCTGTCGCGGCAGGGCGGTGTCACGCTGATCGCCGATCGCCTGACCGAACCGGCCGACTACCTGCGGCTCAAGGCGCTGGGCCTGCGCTACTTCCAGGGCGATCTGCTGATGGTCCCGCAGGAGGAGTTCCCGCGCGCGTTGCCGTGCTGCGACCTGGACACGCTGCAGCGGCTGTTCCGGCTGGTGCGCCACGGCGCGCCGCACGAGGCGCTGGCGATGACCGCGGCGGCGGACCCGGCGCTGGTGATCCGGCTGCTGATGCTGTACCGCCTCCAGACGGGCAGGGCGCTGCCCACGACGCTGACCGACACGCTGGCCGCGCTTCCGGAAGCCGTGTTGACCGGCTGGCTGCATGTGCTGCGCACCAGCACCTTCGACCTCACGCCGGCCAGCCAGAGCTGGTCGCAGGCGGTGCGCGAGCAGATCCACAACTACCGGGCGCGGTTGATCGGCGCCCGGATCTGCGCCAGCCCGGCGGAACTGGAGGCCAAGGTCTTCGACCTCTATCGGCGCCTGTGCACGTTCGAGCCGCCCGTGCCGTCGCCCTTGATGCTGGCGTTGGCCACCCCACGGCCGGAGGCTGCCGGCAAGTCATCCGAATGACAGGCCGGCGGGCTTTTTCCTGCCGCCGTCAATCGTCAAGATTGAGTTAAGAAGGTGTGATGAATGCGTATACTCCGCGCCCAACCAGCAGGTCTAGGTGAGACGCGAAGACGTTCCGCCGGATCTGACGCGCGGTGCAACGCCGCGTCGGGGAGAGGGAGAGTCATTCGCAGGAAAACGCGCGTCCGCTGATCGGACGGTGTGCGTCGTGCCTGCTCGTGCTCGATCCGACCTCGGACGCGGCACGAGGCGGACACAGACGATGCGACACGACACGCGATTTCACACCATGACCCTGGCGAGGCTCGCCGCCGTCGCCATCCTGGCGCTGCTGACGACCGGCGGGGTCCGGGCGGAGATGACGACGCCGCATGAGTTCTCGGTGAACTCGAGCGGCGCGGCCAGCATCAACGTGCCGATCAAGGTCGTGCCCGGCATCGCCGGGATGGAGCCGCAGCTGAGCCTGTCCTACGGCAGCCAGAACGGCAACGGCATGGTCGGCCTGGGCTGGCTGCTGACGGGACCGTCGGCGGTCACGCGCTGTCCCAAGACCGACCTGCATGACGGCGAACGCGGCCCGGTGACCTTCGGTCCCGGCGACCGCTACTGCCTGGACGGCCAGCGCCTGCTGCTGGTCAGCGCGGCCAGCACCGACGCCAGCTACGGCCTGGGCGGCAGCGAATACCGGACCGAGCGCGAGAGCTTCTCCCGCGTCCGCGCGGTCGGTGCCTACGCCGTGGGCTCGAACGCGCCGCAGTCCTGGACCGTCGAGAGCAAGTCCGGGCTGATCATGCATTTCGGCGGCGACGCCAACAGCATCGTGCGCAGCAACATGGGCTCGGGCATCCCGTCGGCGCAGTACGCGGTGCGCTGGATGCTGCGACGGATCGAGGACCGCAACGGCAACAGCGTGGACTTCGTCTACTGCGCCGGCGAGGTGCTCGACGACGGCGCGCGCTGTACCGAATCGACGCAGTCGACCTGGTCCGGCTCGCACGTGCTGCACTACGTGCGCTACACCAACCGGCCGGGCGCGCCCGGCAACTCGGCGGTGCTGCTGACCTACGAGACGCGTCGCGATCGCCTGCTGAGCTTCCACGCCGGCTCGCGCCAGGAGCAGTCGCAGCGCCTGAAGTCGCTCCAGACCTACACGGGTTTCGCCGGTCCCGCCGCCGCGGACCGCGGCACCCGCGTGCGCACCTACGAGCTGACCTACGAGGCGCTGTCCAACGGCGCCACGCCGGTCCGCGCCACGCGGACCAGCCGTCTCGCGAGCCTCCAGGAGATCGGCCGCGACGGTTCGCGGCTGCCGCCGCTGCAGTTCAGCCATACCGCCGACCAGGTCTGGGGCCAGGCGACGACCCAACCCGCCGGCGACGGCGGCGTCGTGCGGCCGCCGGTCGGTGGCAACGACTGCGGCGTCGATCCGCGCACCGGCCGCCGGCTGCTCTGCCCGTGAGGACGTCCATGGTTCACGTTCCCGCCTTCCCGGTCCCTTCCTCGTCCGCGAGTCCCCTCATGGCCATCGCTTCCGCACTTCTCCAGCGCTTGTCGCCGCTCGCGATGCGGCGCTCGCTCCCATGGCTGTCCGCGCTGCTGATGGCGCCGCTGCTGATGCTGGTGCTGGCCTTGTCCGCGCCGGGCGCGCAGGCGCAGTCGCCACAGTCCTACGTGCGCGAGGGCTTCAACAACGTCGGCGCGAAGGAAGGGCGCTACTGGGTCGACATCAACAACGACGCCCGCGACGACCTGTGTTTCCTGGTCGACAACACGCGGCTGGATTGCTACCTGTCGGACGGCGCGGTGCTTGCGTCCTCGCCGGTCAGCTTCGGACAGGTCGGCTGGACCTTCCCGGAGACGGTGCGCTGGGTCGACCAGAACGGCGACGGCAAGGTCGACTTCTGCAAGGTCGCCGAGCGCGAGGGTGGCGCGGGCTTCGCCGTCGAATGCCGGCTGGGCACGGATTTCCTTTGGGGCACGGTGTCCGATCCGGTCGGTCCGACCCACGTGCGCTACATGCCGTTCGTGAATCGTCCGGGTCCTGTCGAGCGCGGTGATTTCACCTTCGCCGACCTCGACGGCGACAACCGCACCGACTACTGCGTGCTGATCAAGACCGGCGGCGGCAGCAGCCGGATCGAATGCACGATGGCCAGCACCGGTGGCTTCACGCTGCTGCCCAACTGGGGCACGGTGGCGCTGTCCGACGTCTCCATCGAGGACCTGCGCAAGGGCGGCTTCCACGACGTCAACGGCGACGGCTACCAGGACTACTGCTTCATCTGGAAGAACGCGACGCGCTGCCTGCTGGGCACGAAGAACGGTCCGTTCACCGGCGGCGAGTCGCGCTCGACCGACCTCGGTCCCGGCAACGAGGAGTCGGGCTCCGCCTTCATCGACATCAACGGCGACGGCAAGACCGACTACTGCCGCGCGACCAACACCTCGGGCCAGCGCCGCATCGCCTGCCGGCTGTCGATGGGCCTGGGCTGGCTGGGCAGCGACGTGGTCACGGAACCGACCGACACCGGCTGGTTCGCGCGCTGGTGGGTCGACGTCAACGGCGACGGCAACCCGGACTACTGCCGAGCCGTCGGCGGCGGCAATCCGCATGAGAACGAGTGGCAGAACTCGACCAACTCGATGCTGTGCCGCTTGACCTCGGGCGACGCGCAGGTCTTCGCCAACTCGGACGTGCAGCTGCATTGGCAGAACTTCGGCATCCCGGATACGGGGCGCGGCTTCTGCGACATGTTCGGCAACGGCGTGTCGACCTTCTGCCGCATCACGATGCGCACGGAGGAGATCCCGAACACCGAGACCTGCAACGAGAACGGCTGCTGGAACCAGACCCGCGAGGTCTACGGCGTGATCGCCGGTTTCCCCGACCAGCGCCTGCCCGAACCGCCGCTGCTGACGCAGTTCAGCGATGGCGTCGGCGCGGAGACGCGCATTGGTTATGCCCCGATGAGCAGCAGCCGCGTGTACTACCGTAGCGGCTATGGCGAGGCCAGCGCGGTCGCGCGCAAGGACGGCTCGCTGATCCTGCAGCCGCGGCAGCCGGTGGTGTTCGAGACCCGCGCCTGGCGCGAGGGCACGAACCAGCGCCTGACCGGCAATGCGCGCTATTACTACAAGGACCTGCGCCACAGCCCGCTGCTGGGCTCGCAGGGCTTCGCCGAGCGCTGGATGCTGACCGAGGGCACCAACTCGATCGAGCACCTGGCCTACTTCCAGGGCCTGGGCAACCGCAACGGCCTGGGGCCCGGCCCCAGCGGCAACGACGACGTCGATGGCTCGACCAAGGGCGACTACCGCGAGGTGGGCCAGATGCGCATCCAGCGGCGCTTCGCGATGACGGGCAGCAAGCCCGGGCAGGTGCCGGGCAGCCAACTGGGCACGGCGCTGGGCCACATCCTGAACACCATCGCGGCGACGCCCAGCGGCGGTGACCTGAACACCGCCGACTACCTGCTGACCCAGCTCACCGTCAACCGGCTGGGCGACACCGTGCCGGCGAATCCGCGAATGCGCTTCGCCACGACGACCACGACCGACAAATGGGACCTCGATGGCGCGACGCGCGTGCGGCTGCCGCTGCAGACGGTGCGCACGACGGTCGACGTTTACGGCAATGTCTCCGAGGTCGTGCAGGAAACGAAGATCCTGGAAGGCGCCGGGACCGGCCTGACCTGGCGCAAGTCGACGGTCAACACCTACCAGGACAACCTCGACGCGTGGATGCTGGGCCGCCTGACGCGCAGCACGGTGACCAGCGTGGCGCCGACGCCGGAACAGCAGCTCCAGATGCATGGCGCTCCGAACGTGGGCACCTCGCCGCACGCGGCGGAGGTGTTCTCGACGATGCCGCCCAAGGGTCAGACGCCGCCGCCCAGCCAGATCTCGCCGGCCGTGCTCTCGGCCATCCTCCAACTGCTGCTGGAGGACTGACATGAGCCGCAAGGATGTCCCGATGCCCATGAACCGAGTCCTGCGCGGCGTGCTGCGCGCGATCGCCGCGACGCTGCCGGCCTGGTCGGTGTCCGCCGCGCTGGCGCAGAGCCAGGTGACGCGCACCGTCGCTTACGAGTACCACCCGATCACCGGACAGCTGATCAAGGAGACCGTCGAACCCGGCTCGACCGACTGCGTGCTGACCGAGCACCAGCTCGATGCCTACGGCAACCGCAAGCTGACGACGACCAGCTCGTGCAGCCCGTCCGGCGCGAACTTCGTGCCGCGCGCGACGCAGTACGTGTATGCCGCGCAGAACGGGCACGGGGAGGGCGCGTTTGTTACTGCGCTGCGGGTTGGCAAGCCGGGCCTGGACGCCAACCCGGCGCTGGCGATGAGCCGTGCATCCAATCGGATCGATCCGGGCACTGGGCAGCCACTGGACAAGACGATCGAGGCCGATGCCGGCCGCCACCTGACGACGCGCGTCGAGTACGACGGCTTCGGTCGCGTGAAACGACAGTACACGCCGGTGAGCCGCGACGGTTCGGGTGCTAGTGTCGATGGCTACGTGGACACGCGCCGGGTCTATTGCCTGGGGCCCATGAAGACGGCGCAGGCTGGTGAGCTGGCCGCCTGCCTGGACATCCGCTCGCTCGGCACGATCCCGGTGGACTACCGATCGCGGCTCAACACCGACGGCCAGGGCAATCCGGTGGCCACGGTGGCGCCGACGATCGTCTCCGCCTACTACCTCGAGACGCAGTCCTACGGGCCGTCGGGCGAGGCGGCCGGTCCGCCTTCCCGTGTGCATTACGACAGCCTGCACCGCGAGGTCGCCAAGGAAATCCGTCACTTCAGCGGCAAGTGGGTGATGGAGTTGACTGCCTATGACGAGCTGGGTCTGGTCGTGGCGGGATGGAACAACTTCTACGGGCGCGACGTATCCGGAGCGGTGACGCCGGGTAACGCGGACGACCACCGGCAATGGACGGTCGCGTTCGACCTGATGCATCGCGCGGTCCACCAGCGCGGTTATTGGCGAGGGGCCGAGAACGGATCGCGGCTCGAGCGTGACCAGCTGACGATCTTCCGTGGGCTCGAGTCGATCGCGGAAATCCCCGCTGGATCGACGCCGGACCAGGTGTCGAGGCAGACGATCGCGCGCAAGGATGCGCAGGGCCTCGTGGTCCAGACCGTCGACGCCTACGGCGCGACGCTGAATACTGCTTATGACGCGGTCGGCAATCCCGTGCGCATCGTGGATGCGATGAGCAACACGACCGCCATCGCCTATTCGCCGGGGCATGCGCGCTTCCGGGTCGAGATGAGCGATCCCAGCATCGGCACCTGGAAGTACGAGTACGACGGGTTGGGTCAGCTGCGCCGGCAGATTGACGGCAAGAGACAACCGACCTCGCTCGATTACGACGAACTCGGCCGGATGACGGCCAAGCGCAACGCGGACCTGAACACCGTCTGGTACCACGATCGAACTTCGGCAGGGCAGCCCTGCGCCTCCGGGCACAACCGCCTTTGTGAAGTCGCTTCGGGGGCGGATCCCGCCAATCCGGCGTTGCCAAAGGTCGCGCACTACCGGATGAGCTATGACTCGCTGGCACGCCTCGCCGAGACGGCCCTGGGCACCGGCGACCGGACCTTTGTCAGCAGCGCGGCATACGACGGCTTGGGCCGCGTGGCGCGGCAGAGCTATCCGACCGGCTTCGCGGTGAGCTATGGCTACGCCGGCCCCAGCGATCCGGTGCCAGGTGTGTTGGTGCGTGTTGCGGATGCGGCGAATGCGGCTCGCGTGTTCTGGCAGATCGACGGCCTGGCGCGCAGTGATGTGTTCAATTCACGTGGCCAGTTGCTCAAGTCCCGCTTGGGCAACGGTGTCGAGTCCGCCCACAACATGGACCCGCTGTCGGGCAAGGCATTCCGCTTGTTCGCGACGAATGGCGCTGGGGACTGGGTCCTGAATCATCGCTACACGTACGACAAAGTCGCGAACATCGTGACAAGGGAGGAAGCCTGGCGGGCCGTGATGGACGAGTTCCAGTACGACCGGCTGAATCGCTTGACGCATCATCAGCTGCGCTCGGGCAGCGATGCGGGCGCGACGCGTGCGGTTGGAGTGACCTACAACGCGCTGGGCAGCATCCTGAGCAAGGAAGACGTCGGCGGCTACCGCTACAACGCGGCGGGCGCGTCGCAACCCTTCGCAGTGAAGTCGGCGGGCGGTAGCGACTACTTCTACGACGACAACGGGCAGTTGACCTCGGTGACGGGCGTGCAGCGGCGCACGAACACGTGGACCGCGTTCAATCGGCCCGCGACGATGAGCTACGGCAGCAACAAGGTCACGTTTCTGTATGACGGCGACTACAAACGACTGCGCGAGGACTTCTACTCGGCCGGGATGCTCCAGCGACGCGTGTTCCAGCTGCATCCGGACAGCGCGGGCGGCCTTTCGTACGAGCGTGAGGACGTCGTCGCGGGCCCGAATGCACGGACGGAGCATCGACATTACGTGAGCATTGGCGGCGAGGTGGTCGCCGTCGTGAAGACCTTGGGTGAAGGCGCCGGCGCCGGCGCCGTCCAGGCCGATCCGAAGTTGCTGAACTACTGGCACAAGGACGCGCTGGGCTCGATCGTGGCCGTCAGCGATGCGAACGGCCAGGTGATCGAGCGCGCGCTGTTCGACCCGTGGGGACGGCGTCAGGCGTCGACCGGTGCGGAAATGGCCCTGACGGATGGGCCGGCGCATGGCGACCGAGGCTTCACTGGCCACGAGCACCTGGACGAGCTTGCGTTGGTGCACATGAACGGGCGCCTGTACGACCCGCTGCTCGGTCGCTTCATCAGTGCCGATCCGCTGATCCAGGATCCGACGCTGCTGCAGGGCTACAACCGCTACAGCTACGTGTTGAACAACCCGTTGATCTACCGCGATCCGACGGGCGAGTGGTGGCAGATTCCGGTCTTCGTCGTGGGCTTCGTGCTGGCCCAGGAGGGCAACCAGTACTGGCGCATGGCCGGTCAGATCATGATGATGGCCGCGCTGTCAGGGGCGGGGAAGGCCGGAGGCTTGGTGGAGAGCGGTCTGGGCTCGGTGAGCCAGACCTTCGCGCACGGTGGGCTTGGCAATGCCGTGGTGTCAGCCGGTGTCGCAACTGCATTGACGCCGGGTGCGACGGTGGAATCGATCGCGCAGTCGATGCTTTTCGCCGCGGCCTTCAACGTGGTCGGCGCGGAGACGCTGAACAAGTCCATTCCCGCGAAGATGCTTGCCCACGCTGTGGTGGGATGCCTGCAGGGTGCGGCCACTGGCGGCTCGTGTGGTCCAAGCGCGCTATCGGGGGTAGTTGGCAAGGGCTTCAGCGAAGCGACGAGTGGCCTGGACCTGCACTGGGCAGTCGAAGGCACCATGACGATGGTGGCGGGCGGAACCGCCTCCGTGGTCGGCGGAGGAAAGTTCGCGAGCGGCGCCGCCCAGGCTGGCTTTGCCTACCTCTTCAACAACCTCAGCAAGCATGGCCGGTCCCTTGCGAGGTTGGCGGGAAAGGGGGCCCAGTACCTGTCCGATGTCCTGCTTGAGGCTGGCGCCGAACCCATCCACAGCAACCTCCACCTGCGCGCGAATGGCGTTCACGCGATCGCTGACGGCGTGTTCCAGTTCAAGGGTGCCGACTTCTTCCATGTGGCGGAGGTGAAGCTCGGGGAAGGCGATTTCACGAAGAATCAGCGTATTGTCTACAAGGCGTTGGCCAAGGGCGAGGACATCGAAATGTGGGGGACCGGCGCCGACAAGCTGGGTGCGCGCCTGGGTCTCAAGCCGGATGCGAAGGGCGTTTACAAGGTGCCTGCTGGCAAACTACAGATCGAGGTGTTCACCTTTACGCAGCAGGGTGCCCCGACACCCTCGCGAAGCAAGATCATGAACGACGCCTTGAAGAAGGGTGTCAACGCCCGAGGCGGGCTGGACTGAGCGGCATGTCATCTCGATTCCTTGTCGAGGCCATTCACAGCCTCCATCGTTCTCCTCTCTCAAGTTGGGAATTGGCCCCCGAGGACCGGGGCATTTTCTGCTTCACGAACGTCGGTATCGCAGGCGCGACGCAGATGTTGTCCATCTGGTCCTTGCTGGACCAATCTCAATGGAAAACCGGGGACCGGGTCCAGGTCGAGATCCGGGTGCGCCTCGACGCACTCGAGACCTTCATCGAGACGCGGTTGGGCGATCGATATCGCAGCAGTGACCGGGGAGAGACCCTCGAGCTTGCGCTGCATCGCCTGGTGCCGGAAGGGAATCGCTTTGGAAGAGGGTTCCCGCTGGGCGATGAAGGGTCCGCCGATCTCCTGGAAGAGGCCTTGATCACGCATGGCCTGCCATTCGCGAATCGTGTGGCCACTGGTCAGCTGTTGCTCGACGACGAGCGGTTGAATCCCAAGTGGATCGCGCCGATGCCATGGGCCGTGCGTCGCGTGCTCTATCGACTGGCCACGGATCCGCGAGCGTCGCCCGTGAGGTTGATCCAGGCTGAGCTCGGACATCTGGAAGCGGACCTTCGAACCAAGTGGGAAGCCATCGCGCAGTTCACGCGCGGCATGGACGTCGATGTCCAGGTCAACGAGCGCCTGCAGGCCTTCTCGGCTTTCGCGGACAAGGTGTCGAATGACAAGGCGTTCTTGATCGACCTTCGCGCCCAGGTCGGCTGAGCCGTTGCCGATGCAGAGGGGAGGCGGAAGAGATGAGATGGCGCTCTTCGTTTCAAGTGCTGTGTGCCGTCGCGTTGGGCGTGTATGTCGTTGTCATTTTCGTGACCGGCCCGGCACGCAACAGAGAGGTGTTGGGGATATTCCGGCCTGAGTCGAAGGTGAAGATTTCCCATGAGCTGGACTCGTTGTGCGACGAGTTGCAGCGTCGGGATGTCGGGCGTTGCGGCGCGGTGAGCTGGCAGGGAAAGCATCGGTGGTTCGGCAAGGTCGATTTGGCTGGCCGCTTCGGACCGCCGCCCCAGACGCGGGTCGAGGCCGTCATCGCGGAACTCGGATGGGC
This sequence comes from Mitsuaria sp. GD03876, assembly GCF_029840635.1. Lineage (GTDB taxonomy): Bacteria > Pseudomonadota > Gammaproteobacteria > Burkholderiales > Burkholderiaceae_C > Roseateles. Next base: position 70,270 of record NZ_JAOCCU010000022.1, read on the forward strand.
GCCCGCCGAGAATGGCGACGCCAACACCTTTGAGCACGCGGGCATGCGACTGTCCCTCTATCTCCACGTCGGGTCCGTGCATGCGATCCATGTGACCACCCGGATCTGACCTCCGCTTGCGCTCGGGGTCGATCGATTGAAGCGGACGTTGCGTCGATGTGCTTGTTGATCACCGCGGTGATGCTCTTCTCGGTGGGGTTCATCTTCATCTGCCTCGGGATCTATCACATGGTCCGGCTGATGAATGTGGAACTCCCTCTCAAGAAGCGCATCAAGATGGGCTTGATGGGTCCCTTCGCATTCCTGGTCGAAGGGCTCTGGGAGCACGAGGCCGAGAGGGCGTTGGTCAGAGCGGTCAAACGCTACTTCGCATGGGGGAGCGCCTTTCTCCTGGCGCTTGGCCTCCTGGCCTTGCTGCCCGATGAGCTACTGAAGCAGTGGGCGTCCTGAGCCCGGGCACGGCAACCAAGCGTGGACGCCAAAAGCAAAAAGCCCCGCATCGCGGGGCTTCTTCATTGGGCGGCGCCAGGCGCCGGCAGTCAGTGAATCGGCTCGTCCGGCCCCGGTCCAGCCGCGATGCTCAGGCCCGAATCGCCCAGCGTGCCGGCCTCGATCTCTTCCTCGGTGGCCTCGCGCACGTCGTGCACCGTCACGTGGATGCGCAGGCCGACGCCCGCCAGCGGGTGGTTGCCGTCCAGCACCACGTGTTCCGGGTAGACCTCGGTCACCGTGTAGATGCGGTCCGCGGGCATGTCCGGCGTGGACGAGCCTTCCGGCAGTCCCTCGAACTGCATGCCGACATCGACGTTCTCGGGCAGGACCTCGCGCGGCTCGAAGCAGACCAGGTCGCTGTCGTAGTCGCCGAACGCGTCCTCGGGCTCGAGCGCCACGCTGACTTCGTCGCCGGCGACCTTGTCGGCCAGCGCTTCCTCGACCTTCGCGAACAGGTCCTCGCCGCCGTAGAAGAACTCCATCGCCGGGTCCAGCACCTCGACGGATTGGCCTTGGGCGTCCTCGAGTCTCCAGGTCAGGGAGACGACGCAGGGGGCAGTGATTTGCATCGCGCGATTCTCTCAGACAATGCGCGACCATGACCTCCAAGTCCACGACTCCCAAGCCGGCCGCGAAGGCTTCTCCGGCCCGCCCCGCCGGCCTCGACATCGACGTCCCGCTGCCGCTGCTGGGCGGCCTGAGCCCCGCCCAGTTCATGAAGGGCCATTGGCAGAAGCAGCCGCTGCTGGTGCGCCAGGCGCTGCCCGGCGCGCAGCCGCCGATCGACCGCGCCGGCCTGGCGCGGCTGGCGGCCAGCGAGGACGTGGAATCCCGTCTCGTCTCCCAGCAGGACGGCGACCGCTGGTCGCTGCGCCAGGGACCGATCGCCAAGCTGCCGGCCTGGAGCAAGCCGCAATGGACGCTGCTGGTGCAGGGGTTGGACTTGCATGTCCAGGCCGCCCACGAGCTGCTGAGCCGCTTCCGCTTCGTGCCCGAGGCACGGCTCGACGACCTGATGCTGTCCTACGCCAGCGAAGGCGGTGGCGTCGGGCCGCATTTCGATTCCTACGACGTCTTCCTGATCCAGGTCAGCGGCCGCCGCCACTGGCGCATCGGCCGGCTGGGCGTGGCCACCACCGGCGAGTTGCGCGACGACGTGCCGCTGAAGGTGCTGGCCGACTTCGAGCCGGAGGAGGACTTCGTGCTCGAACCCGGCGACATGCTTTATCTGCCACCGGGCTGGGCGCACGACGGGGTGGCGGTCGGTGGCGACTGCATGACGGCGTCGGTCGGCTTCCGTTCGCCCTGGCGGAGCGAACTGGCCAATGAGCTGCTGGTCCGCCTGACCGATGACGAGGAAGCACCGCGCGGCGACCGGATGTACGTCGATCCGCGACAGGCCGCCACCGGCGAACCCGGCCGCATTCCGGAGGCGCTGACCACGTTCGCGCGGGAGGCGGTGCTGAAGGCGGTCGCCCAGCCGCTGGCGCTGGAACGGGCGCTCGGCGAGGCGCTGACCGAACCCAAGCCACGGGTGTTCTTCGACACCGGCGAGGCGTTGCCGCCCGGGCAGGGCGCGCGGCTGAGCCCGCGCAGCCGCATGATGTATGACGCGGCCCATGTGTTCATCAACGGCCAATCGTTCCGGGCCGGCGGCCGCGACGCGACGCTGATGCGCCGCCTGGCCGATGCCCGCGTCCTGTCGGCCGCCGACGTCGCCCGCCTGAGCGACGGGGCACGCGACCTGCTGGACCAGTGGACCGAGGACGGCTGGGTGCTGCCCGCCTGATTCGCGTCGATCTCCGCGTCGATCCCTTGTCATCCGCCCCAGGAGCTTCCAATGTCCTCGCCACCCCCGCTTCCGGAAAACCTGAAGACCGGCCTCGTCGAGACGGCGGAGGCGGTCCGGCAAATGCTGCGGCAAGCGCTGCTGCTGGCGGCCGAGCGCGGCGGCCGCGAACTGTGCTGGCTCGATCCGGACTTCACGGCCTGGCCGCTGTCGGATCCGGCGCTGCTGGAGGGCTTGCATCGCTGGGCGCTGCCGCACCGCAAGCTCCGCCTGCTGGCCGCCGTCGACTACGAAGCGCTGCGCCGCGTCCATCCGCGTTTCGTCCAGTGGCGGCAACTGCACGATCCGGTCGTCCAGCCGCGCGCCTATGACCCGGCCGACCTGCTCGAGCGCAGCACGCCGGCGCCGATGGCGCTGCTGCTGGCACCCGGATTGCTGACATTGAGGTTGTGGACGCCTTCGCGGGCGTCGCTCTCGCTGGGAGATGCCCGCGAAGAAGCCATGGCGCGCGAGTGGTTTGACGCTATTGAGCAACGGTCTGCCGACTCGTTCGCCAGCAGCACCCTAGGCTTGTAAGGAGATTACAAACTGGTGGCTATAATTGCTGGCTAGGCGAGGGAAGCGCTCGAGGTTTCTCGCGTCTTGGTCTGCTGAAGTTCGTACTCGTACTCTGGTACGACTTCATTAATTACCGGTAATTGATTGTTCGTCTAAAAGTTACTTGAGGACAAGTATGAAAAAGTCGATCCTGTTGGCCTCCCTGCTGGCCGCTGTTGCCCTGACCGCTTGCGGCAAGAAGGAAGAAGCTGCCGCTCCCGTGGCGACCCCCGCTCCGGAAGCTTCGGCTCCCGCCGTTGAAGCCTCGGCCCCGGCCGTTGAAGCTTCGGCTGCTGCCTCGGACGCTGCTGCTCCCGCTTCGGCCGCCAGCAACTAAGACGATCTCTCGTCCTGAAAAAGCCGCATGGGTTCGCCCATGCGGCTTTTTCTTTGCTGCAATGTTTCTGAGGGATCCGGTCGCCACGCTGCCCGCTGGTATTTGACTGGATACTCTTCTCGAAACTCGCCATGAGAAACGCCACCCGAGGGTGGCGTTTCTATTTGCGCAAAGTGACAAATCTGATGGCGTACGGCAGTACGCCATTCGTGACTTCAGCGAACGTCTTCCATCAGCAGTTGCAGGATGCGCTTGGCCATCTCGTTGGTCTGCTGCTGGCCCTTGTCGTCCAGGATCGCGACGGTGGACTTGCCGGCCTCCGACTTGACCGACACGCGGTAGCGGACGGCGCTCGAGGCACTCTTCGCACCGAACAGGCGCTGGAAGAAGTTGGGCTCTTCCTTGCCGGCCTGGTTCGGATCGGCGTAGCGCAGGAAGAACAGGCCTTGCTTGCGGTCGCGGTCCTCGATGGTGAAGCCATGGCGGTCCAGCGACTGGCCGACGCGGCGCCAGGCGCGGTCGAAGTCCTCGTTGATCTGCAGCTGGTCCGGCACGTCGGCCAGCGAGCGCGGCGCGTTGCCGCGCGGCGCCTCGGCGAACGACGGCGCCGGTTGCTGGGCGGTCGCGACCATCGTCTTGGCTTCTTCGTCCTTGCCGCCGAGCTTGAGCATCAGGCGCGAGGTCATTTCCGCTTCCAGTTCCGGATCGGACGGGCGCGGCTGCCAGCCGGTGTCGTCGCGCTGGGAGTTCGTGTAGACCTCGACCAGGCCGCGGTGCGTCACGTAGATGTCGGTGCCGCCCTGGTCGTTGCGCTCCAGGCGGGTGCGGAACTTGTCGCGCTCGCCGGTCGAGTACAGCGAATCCAGCAGCGTGCCCAGCGTCTTGCGGATGAAGTCCTGCGGCAGCTTGGCCTTGTTCTCGGCCCAGTTGGTCTCCATCAGGCCGACGTTCTGGTCCTCGGTCTCGAGCGTGAAGCCGCGGTCCTGCCAGAAGTTCTTGACCTGCGGCCAGACCTGCTCGGGCGGCAGCGTGCTGTGCAGCCAGCGGGCGTTGCCCAGGCGGTGGTATTCGACGGTGCCGGCCTTGTCCAGCGCGACCGGCGAGCCCGCGGTCGCCACGGCCTGGCGCTGCGCGTTGGGCTGCGCGGCCATCTGCGCGGCGCTGATCGGGCCGGTGGGGCGGTTTTCCTTGGGAAGCTGGGTCAGGTCCGGCGGCACGTCCAGGCCGGTCGTCTGCTTGGCCTGGGTGCGGTAGTCGACCTTGTCGCTGGTGGTGATGCTCTCGAACGTGCTGCACGCCGTCAGCGAGGCCACCGCCATCAGGCAGGCCACGCGCACCGGGGTGGAGGCGCCGGTTTCAGAAAGGGGACGAGTCACGCTGGAGATCTCCGAGGTAGGAAACGGCGGCCCGCGGCCGCTGAAGGGATAGGGGGATCGAGCGGCCGGTCATGCCGGCCGGCGGTGATTAGAGCAGGCCGGCCTCGCGCAGGGCGCCTTCGACCAGCGGCTGGCCCGCGTCGGTCAGCGGGGTCAGCGGCAGGCGCAGGTGATTGCCGCAGCGGCCCAGCCGGTTCAGCGCCCACTTGGTCGGGGCGGGGCTGGGTTCGCAGAACAGCTGCTTGTGCAGGCCCAGCAGCTGGAAGTGCAGCGCGGTGGCTTCACGCACGCGGCCTTCGATCGCGGCCACGCACATCTCGTGCATCGCCTTGGGCGCGACGTTGGCGGTGACGCTCACATGGCCGCGGCCGCCCAGCAGCATCAGCGCGATGGCGGTGCCGTCGTCGCCGGAGTAGATGTTGAAGCCCTTGGGCGCGTGCTTGATCAGCCAGGCCGCGCGCTCGATGTTGCCGGTGGCTTCCTTGATGCCGAACACGCCGGGCAGCGCGGCGCAGCGGATGGCTGTCTCGGGGGCCATGTCCGCGACCGTCCGGCCGGGCACGTTGTACAGCATCATCGGGATGTCGACCGCCTCGGCGATCGCCTTGAAGTGCTGGTAGATGCCTTCCTGCGACGGCTTGTTGTAGTAGGGGACGACCGACAGCGTGGCGTCCGCGCCGACCTGCTTGGCGAAGCGGCTCAGCTCGATGGCTTCGGTGGTGGCGTTGGCGCCGGTGCCGGCCAGGACCGGCTTGCGGCCCTTGACGTGCTCGACCGCGACGCGGATGACCTCGCGGTTCTCTTCCATCGTGACGGTGGGCGACTCGCCCGTCGTGCCGACGACACCGATGACGTCGGTGCCCTGGTCGATGTGCCAGTCGATCAGACTGCGCAGCCCATCGAAATCGATGCGGCCGTCTTCGTGCATCGGCGTGACCAGCGCGACGATGCTGCCAACAATTGCATTCATTGAGGATTCCTCGTGATCGGCGGATTCTACTGAAGCGCCGGGGCGCTTCCGGCCGTCCGCGTTCAGCGCAGCCGGTACCGCGGGTAGACCCCAGGCGCCGCGCCGTTGGCGGCGGCGTCGGCGGCCGTGTCCGCGCCCGCGCGCGGGCGAACGGCAGCAACGCGTTGCACGTAGCGGCCGTTGACGGTCGCGGCGGCGTCGCCGGCGAGGTCCGCCTCGAGGAAGCCGTCCTCGTACGCCACCACGCGCAGCCCCTCGACCGCCGCGAGCAGCTCGCCGGGCCTCAGCAGGAACTCGGGCCGCGCGGGCCGTCCGATGCTCTGCTGGCCATCGGTAAAAGTTTCGTAAATCAGCCAGCCGCCGGGCGCGACCGACGCGACTACGCGCGGCAGCAGCGGCCGCCACAGGTAGTTCGTGACGATGACGACATCGAAGGCGCGCCCCTCGAGCGGCCAGGGCCCGTGCTCGATGTCGGCCTCGATCAGCTCGACGCGGCCGGAGGTCCCCGCCAGTCCGGCCAGCGCCTGGGCGTCCCGGTCGACGCCGGTGACCGCCACGCCGTCGCCGGCCAGCAGCCGCAGGTGGCGGCCGGCGCCGCAGGCCAGGTCCAGCGCCGTGGCGCCGTCGCGGTCGCGCCAGGCCTGCGACCAGCGCAGCACCCAGTCGCTGGGGAATCCGGCGCCGTGCCCGCCGGCACCCGCCCCGATGCTCAAGCTCATGCCCACGTTCATGCCGGCCGCTGTTCCTTCTTGAGGGCCTTCATCGCCATGCGGTCGACCATCGCCGGCGCCAGCAGCTTCAGCCAGCGTCCGAGCTTGCCCTTGGTGGTCATGACGATGTCGCGCTCGCGCTGCAGCGCGCCGTCCAGGATCAGGCGCGCGCAGGCCTGGACCGTCATCGCGCCGCGCTCGTCCAGGCTGCTCAGGCCCGAGGCCTGGCCCTGCGCGTTGAAGCCGCGGTAGCGGATCTGCGTGTCGACCACGCCGGGATAGGCGATGGTGACGCTGACGCCGTGCGAGGCGACCTCGGTGCGCAGCGCCTCGAAGAAACCGGTCATCGCGAACTTGCTGGCGCTGTAGGCGGTCCGCCCCGGGATGCCGAGCAGCCCGGCCAGGCTGGAGACCGCGACGATGCGCCCCTTGCTCGACTTGAGCGCGGGCAGCGCGGCCTGCGTGCACCAGGCCGAGCCCCACAGGTTGATCTGCATCAGGCGCTGGTACCAGGCCAGGTCCTTGACCTGGTCGAACAGCGCATGCGCCGACATGCCGGCGTTGTTGACCAGCACGTCGATCGCGCCGAAGGCGCCCAGCGTCGCGCGCACCAGCTCCTGGCAGTCCTCCTGCGACTCGACGTCGCAGCGCTGCACCAGCGTGCGGGCGCCGAGCGCCTCGCAGTCGGCGGCGACCTTCTCGAGCTTGTCGACGCTGCGCGCCGCCAGCACCAGGGAGAGCTTGACGCCGTCGCGCCGCGCCCATTGGCGGGCCAGTTCGGCGCCGATGCCGTCGGACGCGCCGGTGATGATCACGACCATGTTGTCTCCGTTCTCCTTGTGTCTACCGCACCGTCTGCCAACCCGTCAGAAGCAGGCCCACAGCGCGTCGCCGAGCTGCTGCATCAGCGAGGGCTGCGCATAGGCCAGGAACACCGCGCCCAGCACCGCCGCGGCCGCGAGCCAGCCGCCGATCCGCCAGAGTCCGCGCCGCATGCCGCCGCTCCCGTCCACGAGGCGCCGCGCCTTAGCCCGCCGCCGCCGCCGCCGCTGCCGGCTGCCGCGCGATGGCCGTCTCGCGCACCGGCAGGTTGGCCAGCATCGCCATCACGCCCAGCGCGATCGCCAGGTACCAGACCACGTCGTAGGACCCGGTCGCGTCGTAGAGCTTGCCGCCCAGCCAGACGCCCAGGAAGCTGCCGACCTGGTGGCTGAGGAACACGAAGCCGCCCAGCATCGACATGTGCTGCACGCCGAAGATCTGCGCCACGATCGCGTTGGTCGGCGGCACCGTGGACAGCCACAGCACCCCCATCACCGCGGAGAAGACATAGACGCTGGCCGGCGTCAGCGGCGCGCTCAGGAAGATCACGATCGCGATCGAGCGCAGCAGGTAGATCGCCGACAGCAGGTAGCGCTTGGGCAGCCGCTGGCCCAGCGTGCCCGCGGCATAGGTGCCGAAGACGTTGAACAGCCCGATCAGCGCCAGCGCGTTGGTGGCGACCTGCGGCGTCAGGCCGTGGTCCTTCAGGTAGCTCGGCATGTGCACGCCGATGAACACGACCTGGAAGCCGCAGACGAAGTAACCCAGCATCAGCAGCTGGAAGCTGCGGTAGCCGAAGGCCTCGCGCAGCGCCTGGCCGATGCTCTGGTGATGAGCGCCGTGGGCGGCGTCGCGCGCCGGCTCGCGCAGGCCGAAGGCCAGCGGCACGATCAGGCAGGCGGCGATCGCCAGCACGAACAGCGCGTTCTGCCAGCCGGTGTAGCCGATCAGCCAGTTCTCGACCGGCACCATCAGGAACTGGCCGAAGGACCCCGCCGCCGCGGCCACGCCCATCGCCCAGGAGCGCCGCTCCGGCGAGACGTTGCGGCCGATGACGCCGTAGACCACCGCGTAGGTCGTGCCCGACTGCGCCAGCCCGATCAGCACGCCGGCGCTGCCCAGGAACCCGGCCGTGGTGGCGGAGACCGCCATCAGCGCCAGCCCCGCCGCGTACAGCAGCGCGCCGGCCACCAGTACCCGCAGCGCGCCGAAGCGGTCGGCCAGCATGCCGGCGAACGGCCCGGCCGCGCCCCAGGCCAGGTTCTGGACCGCCAGCGCCAGCGAGAAGGCCTCGCGGGTCCAGCCGCGGTCCATGGTGATCGGGGTGAGCCACAGGCCGAAGCCGTGGCGGATGCCCATCGACAGCGTGACGATGGCGGCGCCGCAGATCAGCACCTGTCGCATCGACAGGCCGCGGGCCGGAGAGGGGGAGATCGGGATCGCGCTCATCCGGTCAATGTAGCGGCGACTACCGCGTGCCGGCCTTCGATGCGGGTTTCCCCGCAGGCTTCTTCTTCGTGGATTTCGCGGCCGCCTTCTTGCCGGTCGCCTTCTTCTTGGACGCGGCGGACGAGTTCAGCGCGTTGTCCTCCTCGCCGGCGGTCGCGGCCACGTCCTCGAGCTGCGTCAGCACGCGGCCCTGCTTGATGCGCAGCAGCGGCTTGTCCAGCGCGTCCAGGTTCTCCAGCGGATTGCCGGCCAGCACCAGGAAGCTCGCTTCGCAGCCGGGCTGGAAGCAGCCGAGCTTGCGCTGCGGGAACAGCGCGCGCGGCGTCTCGACGCTGGCCAGGCGCAGCAGCGCGGCCTTGTCCAGCACGCCGAGCTGGTCCAGGTGGTGCAGCTCGCTCAGCGCATTGCCGGTGAACAGGTCCGAACCGACCAGCAGCCGCGCGCCGGCCGCCTTCAGCCGCTCCAGGTTCTGCTTCTGGACCGCCTCGATGCGGGCCAGCAGCTCCGGCGTGGGCTGGAACAGCCGCGTCGCGACCGTCGCGGTGATCAGGCCGATCTTCTTTTCCGCGGCCAGCGCGGCGACCTCGGGCGGGATCAGGTGGGATTCGGGGTCCTCGCCGTGCTGCGGGAAGTAGCCCGGCAGTTCGGCGATGAAGTCGGCCCCGGCGCGCACGGCGGCGGCGAAGTCGGCGGCGCTCTCGATGTGCACGACGACGCGGCGCTGTTCCGCGTGGGCGCGGCGCACCACCTCGGCCATCACCTCCGGCGTCACGCCGAGCCGGCCCCGCTGCTCGGGCTGCTGGCGCAGCTCGGGGCGGTCGTGGTAACTCATGATGACCTTCACCAGGTCGCTGTGCCGGCCCGCGACCAGCGGCCATTTCTGCGCGACCTGCTCGGGCGTGTCCATCACCAGCACCGCCTTGTCGACGATCTGGTCCAGCGACATCGGCGGCGTGCCCGACTGCAGCATCGCCAGCGGCTGGCCGTCCGACGAGGTGATGCAGGCGGTGGCGAACAGCACGTCCGGCGTCTCCGCCTGGGCGACGCGAGCCCGGATCGGGTCGATCGCGGCCGGGTCGGCGCACAGCATCGCGGCGTAGAAGACGCCGTCGCGCAGGTAGTCCTGGCCGAACTTGTCCAGTCCCCAGGCGCTCTGCAGGTTGTGGTTGTGGGCGTCGGCCAGCGGCGCGACCAGCGTCTGGCCGCGCAGCTCCAGCAGCCGGTTGACCTTGCGGGGCCGCTTCTCGACGAAACGCCCGTCGTCGACGTACAGCGTGCCGCTTTGCAGCTTCTCGCCGTCGAACCAGCGGGCGTGGCGCAGCTCCATCGCCATCTCGGGACTGGCCTTGTAGTCCTCGGCGCGTGCCGGACCGGCGCCGAGGAGGGCGATCAGTGCCAGGACCAGCGGGCCCAGGACGGGGGAGAGGGGGCGGAACAAGGAGGGCATCGGACCGGTGCAGGCGGGGAACGGGCGCTAGACGGGGGGATTGACCGGGGATCGGGCGGACAAGCGGCGGATGCTACGACAGCGCTCCGGGCGTGCCAGCGCCCGATCGGTAACCGGACGTGGCCGGGCGCGGCGCGCGTGCGCAGGGCGCGCGCGGGACTTCGGGATTCCCCTGAAGGACGGCCCGGGACCGCGGGGATTCCCCCATGGGAACGACCCCTGCCCGCAGGCGCCCGGGAGCGTCATCGACGCTGCATAGAATCCCGCCCCATGGCAACCAAAGCAGTCACTTCTCCCGGCAGCTACGGCGAAGGCTCGATCCGCGTCCTCAAGGGACTGGAGCCCGTCAAGCAGCGCCCGGGCATGTACACCCGCACCGACAACCCCCTGCACACCATCCAGGAGGTGATCGACAACGCGGCGGACGAGGCGCTGGCCGGGCACGGCAAGCGCATCGCCGTCATCCAGCACACCGACGGCTCGATCACGGTCGAGGACGACGGCCGCGGCATTCCCTTCGGGCTGCACCCGGAGGAGGGCGTGCCGGTCGTGGAGATCGTCTACACGCGGCTGCACGCCGGCGGCAAGTTCGACAAGGGCGCCGGCGGCGCCTACAGCTTCTCCGGCGGCCTGCACGGCGTGGGCGTGTCGGTGACCAACGCGCTGGCCAAGCGGCTGCAGGTGACGGTCTACCGCGAGGGCCAGGTCGCGACGCTGGCCTTCGCCGGCGGCGACGTCGTCGAGCCGGTGGCCGTGCGCAAGGCCGACCTCAAGGCCGGCGACCGCAAGCAGGGCACGACGGTGCGCGTCTGGCCCGACGGCAAGTACTTCGAGAGCTCCGACCTGCCCAGGAACGAGCTGGTCCACCTGCTGCGCTCCAAGGCGGTGCTGATGCCCGGCGTCATCGTGACGCTGACGCAGGAGAAGAGCGGCGAGACGCAGACCTGGACCTACAAGGGCGGCCTGCGCGACTACCTGATGCAGTCGCTGCCGGCCGATCCGCTGATCCCGCTGTTCGAGGGCGAGCAGTACGCCACCGCCTCCGAGAGCGAGAACTTCGCCGAGGGCGAGGGCGCCGCCTGGTGCGTGGCCTTCACCGAGGAAGGCCAGGTCATGCGCGAGAGCTACGTGAACCTGATCCCCACGGTGGCCGGCGGCACGCACGAGTCGGGCCTCAAGGACGGCCTGTTCGGCGCGATCAAGGGCTTCATCGAGATGCACGCGCTCGCGCCCAAGGGCGTGAAGCTGATGGCCGAGGACGTGTTCTCGCGCGCCAGCTTCGTGCTGTCGGCCAAGGTGCTGGACCCGCAGTTCCAGGGCCAGACCAAGGAGCGGCTGAACTCGCGCGACGCGCTGCGGCTGGTGTCGGCCTTCGTCAAGCCGGCGCTGGAGCTGTGGCTGAACCAGCATGTCGAGCACGGCAAGAAGCTGGCCGAGCTGGTCATCAAGCAGGCGCAGACGCGCCAGCGCGCGGCGCAGAAGGTCGAGAAGCGCAAGAGCTCCGGCGTGGCGGTGCTGCCCGGCAAGCTGACCGACTGCGAGAGCACCGACCTGCTGCACAACGAGCTGTTCCTGGTCGAGGGCGACTCCGCCGGCGGTTCCGCCAAGCTGGGCCGCGACAAGGAGACGCAGGCGATCCTGCCGCTGCGCGGCAAGGTGCTCAACGCCTGGGAGGTCGAGCGCGACCGGCTGTTCGCCAACAACGAGATCCATGACATCTCGGTGGCCATCGGCGTGGACCCGCACGGCAAGAACGACGAGCCGGACCTGTCCGGCCTGCGCTACGGGAAGATCTGCATCCTGTCGGACGCGGACGTCGACGGCGCCCACATCCAGGTACTGCTGCTGACGCTGTTCTTCCGCCACTTCCCCAAGCTGATCGCCACCGGCCACGTCTACGTGGCGCGGCCGCCGCTGTTCCGCGTCGACGCGCCGGCGCGCGGCAAGAAGCCCGCGGCCAAGCTCTACGCGCTGGACGAGGGCGAGCAGACCGCGATCCTGGACAAGCTGCGCAAGGAAGGCGCCCGCGAAGGCAGCTGGAGCATCAGCCGCTTCAAGGGCCTGGGCGAGATGAACGCCGAGCAGCTGTGGGACACGACGCTCAATCCCGAGACGCGGCGCCTGCTGCAGGTGCGCTATGGCGAGCTGGACATCGGCGACACCGAGGGCGCGATGAACAAGCTGATGGGCAAGGGCGAGGCGGCCGCGCGCCGCGAGTTGATGGAGTTGCACGGCGACGCCATCGAGATCGACGTCTGATGCCATGGACGACCACCGCGTCACCCTGCGCCCGACGATGCTGTCCGACCTGGACTTCGTCGTCGGCGTGGAGCAGGACGCGGCCAACCGGCCCTTCATCACCCCGTGGGAGCGCACGCAGCACGAGGGCGCGATCCGGTTTCCCGACGCGCGGCATTTCATCGTGGAGCTCGACGCGGTGCATGCCGGCTTCGTGATCCTGCAGGGCTGCCGCAATCCCAACCGCTCGGTGGAGCTCAAGCGCATCGTGCTCGGCCCGAAGGGGCAGGGCGTGGGGCGCGTCTGCGTGCGGCTGCTCAAGCGGATGGCCTTCACGCAGCTGGGCGCGCACCGCTTCTGGCTGGACGTGAAGGGCCGCAACACGCGGGCGCAGGCGCTGTACCGCAGCGAGGGCTACGTCGAGGAAGGCCGGCTGCGCGAATGCGTGCGGGCCGAGCCGCTGCCCGATGCCGACGGCGTGGTCGGCGAGGGCGCGGCCTTCGACGACCTGATCGTGATGTCGCTGCTCAAGCGCGAGTACGAGGCGCGCCTGGCGCGGGGGCTGGAGGCCGCATGAGCCACGGCCGCGGCTCCACCCCGCGCGGCGTGCCGCTGCGCCGGCGCGTGGCGCTGGGCATCGCGGTGGCCTTCGCCGCCAAGCTGACGCCGGCGCACGCGGAGCTGTGGGGCTACGTGGACGCCGACGGCATCGCGCATTTCGCGCCGATGCGGGTCGACGGCCGCTTCCAGCCGGTGATGTCGCCGCTGGCGGGCGTGCAGCGCGTGCCGGGCAAGACCGACCACGGCCAGCGCATGCTGACCTGGCTGGACATCGCACCGGAGGTCAAGGCGGTGCAGCCCTACCTGCGCGAGGCGGCCGCGGCCACCGGCGTCGACGCGGAGCTGCTCAAGGCGATCATCGCGGTCGAGTCGGGCTTCAAGTCCGACGCGGTGTCGCCGCGCGGCGCGACCGGGCTGATGCAGATCACGCCGGTCACCGCGCAGCGCTACGCGACGGCGGACGAGCTGCGGCGCCCCGCGCTGCTGCTGGAGCCGCGCGCCAACGTGCTGATCGGCGCGCGGATGCTGGCGGACCTGACGCGGCGCTTCGGTCGCATCGACGCGGCGCTGGCGGCCTGGAACGCCGGCGAGGGCGCGGTGCGGCGGGCCGGGGGGCACATGCCCGACATCGACGAGACGCAGGCGCACGTGCACCTGGTGCTCGAGCTGTACTGGGCGCTGCTGCAGCGCAGCCTCGGCGCCCGGGCCCGGCAGCTGACGATGGTCGAGATGCCCGGCGGATGAGCGAGCGGCCGTCGCGGCCGCGCGATCCAGACTTTCAAGATTCCAGAGATTCGAACCCCGGCCCAGGCCGGCATGACCAGAAATGAACCAAGAGACCTTTGATTTCGAGACGCCCAAGGGCGCGGGCGGTCCCGGCGGCCAAGGCCCGTCGGACGACGCGCTGACGCTGGCCCAGTACGCGCAGCAGGCCTACCTGGAGTACGCGCTGTCGGTGGTGAAGGGCCGCGCGCTGCCCGTCTACAGCGACGGCCAGAAGCCGGTGCAGCGCCGCATCCTGTTCACGATGGAGCGGCTGGGCCTGGGCTTCACCGGCGCCACCGGCGCCAAGGCGGTCAAGAGCGCGCGCGTCGTCGGCGAGGTGCTCGGCAAGTACCACCCGCACGGCGACCAGGCGGCCTACGACGCGATGGTCCGGATGGCGCAGGAGTTCAGCCAGCGTTATCCGCTGGTGGACGGCCAGGGCAACTTCGGCAGCCGCGACGGCGACAACGCCGCGGCGATGCGCTACACGGAAGCGCGGCTGTCGATCTACTCGCGGCTGCTGCTGGACGAACTGGACCAGGGCACGGTCGACTTCCAGGCCAACTACGACGGCTCCTACGAGGAACCGAAGGAGCTGCCGGCGCGGCTGCCGTTCGTGCTGCTCAACGGCGCGTCGGGCATCGCGGTGGGCATGGCCACGGAAGTGCCCAGCCACAACCTGCGCGAGGTCGCCGAGGCGGCGGTGCTGCTGCTCAAGCGCCCGGACGCCAGCGACGACGAGCTCTACGGCCTGATCAAGGGCCCGGACTACCCGGGCGGCGCGCAGCTGATCAGCTCGCCGGAGGAGATCCGCGCGGCCTACAACACCGGCCGCGGCAGCCTGAAGCTGCGCGCGCGCTGGAAGATCGAGGACCTCGCCCGCGGCCAGTGGCAGCTGGTCGTGACCGAGCTGCCGCAGGGCGTCAGCACGGCCAAGGTGCTCGAGGAGATCGAGGAGCTGACCAACCCCAAGGTCAAGACCGGCAAGAAGACGGTGACCCCGGAACAGCTGCAGCTCAAGGGCGCGGTGCTGGCGGTGCTGGACAAGGCCCGCGACGAGTCCAACAAGGACGCGCCGGTGCGCCTGGTGCTGGAGCCCAAGAGCCGCGCCATCGAGCAGCAGGACCTGATCAACACGCTGCTGGCGCACACCAGCCTGGAGACCTCGGCGCCGCTGAACCTGACGATGGTCGGCGACGACGGCCGCCCGGTGCAGAAGTCGCTGCGCAAGATCCTGACCGAGTGGAACGGCTTCCGGCTGAACACGGTGACGCGGCGCACGCAGCACCGGCTGGACAAGGTCCGCGACCGCATCCACATCCTGGAAGGCCGCCACCAGATCCTGCTGCACATCGACGAGGTGATCGCGCTGATCCGCAACTCGGATGAGCCCAAGCCGGCGCTGATCGAGCGCTTCAAGCTCAGCGACCGCCAGGCCGAGGACATCCTGGAAATCCGGCTGCGCCAGCTGGCGCGGCTGGAGTTCATCAAGATCGAGCAGGAGCTGAAGAACCTGCGCGAGGAGGCCGGCAAGCTCGAGGAGATCCTGACCAACCCGTCGACGCTGCGCCGCACGGTGATCAAGGAGATCGAGGCCGACGCCAAGCAATACGGCGACGACCGCCGCACGCTGATCCAGGAGGACAAGCGCGCGGTGGCCGAGGTCCGCATCGTCGACGAGCCGGTGACGGTGGTCGTCAGCCTCAAGGGCTGGGTGCGCGCGCTCAAGGGCCACGAGGTCGACGCGGCGGCGCTGGCGTTCAAGTCGGGCGACTCGCTGTATGGCGTGTTCCCGTGCCGCAGCGTCGATCCGCTGGTGGTGCTGGGCACCAACGGCCGCGCGTACTCGGTGCCGGTGTCGGCGCTGCCGGGCGGGCGCGGCGACGGCCAGCCGATCACCACGCTGATCGAGCTCGAGTCGGGCAGCCAGATCGCCCACTACTTCGCCGGCGCGGCGACGCAGAAGCTGCTGCTGGCGGGCACTGGCGGCTTCGGCCTGGTGGCCGAGGTCGGCGACCTGGTCGGCCGCCAGAAGGCGGGCAAGGGCTTCCTGAGCCTGGAAGGCGACGAGCGCCCGCTGCCGCCGTCGGTGGTGCCGGCCGGCGAGGTCGCCGGCGTGCAGGTGGCGTGCCTGTCGATGACCGGTCGCCTGCTGACCTTCGCGATCGACGAGCTCAAGCACCAGCCCAAGGGCGGGCGCGGGCTCACGCTGATCGACCTCGACGCGAAGGACGCGCTGGTCAGCGTGGCCGCGTTCACGACGCAGCTGATCGTCGGCGGCCTGGCCCGCGGCCAGAAGCCCAAGGAGGAGCCGCTCAAGGGCGTGGCGCTGGCGTCCTACGCCGGCAAGCGCGCCAAGAAGGGCAAGGCCTGCGACGTGATGCAAAAGCCCATGCGGGTCACCGCGGGCTGAGCGGGGCGCGGGGCGCAGCCATCCGGTTCCATGCGGACATCAACGGGGCGCTCCGCGATGTCCGCCTGATGACCGGTTTGCGCAAAATTCGTCAGTAGATACCCTGGCGGGTTATACTTGTCAGGTTTACCCGCAACCTACCGCGTCCCGCACACTTCACCCCCCGATCGCATCGGATCCCACTGGATCGACTCCCTCGCAGGAGACCCGGTCGCACCCGCGCGCCAGCCGTCCACGGCGCGTGCCGGCGGCGTTCAGGGCCCTGAAGCAGAGCCGGGCGCGCGCACAACAACGGAGTTCCCCGTGCTGCCCGATCTGCTTTCCGCTCCTCCCGCGATTCTTGCCCTGGCAGACGGCACGGTCTTCAAGGGTTCCGCGCTCGGCGCCGCCGGCCGGACCGTCGGTGAAGTGGTGTTCAACACCTCGCTCACCGGCTACCAAGAAATCCTCACCGACCCCAGTTACTGCAAGCAGATCGTCACGCTGACGTATCCGCACATCGGCAACTACGGGATCAACGACGAGGACGTCGAGGCTTCGAAGATCCATGCCGCTGGCCTCATCATCAAGGAGCCTCCGGTCCTTGATTCCAACTTCCGCAAGAGCCGCACGCTCCAGCAATACCTGCGCGACGAGGGCACCGTCGCCATCGCCGACCTGGACACGCGCCGCCTGACGCGCGTGCTGCGCGAGAAGGGCGCCCAGAACGGCTGCATCCTGGCGCTGAATGTTGGTGAACGCATCACGCAGGCCCACATCGACGAGGCCATCGCCGCCGCGAAGGGCGCACCCAGCATGGCGGGCCTGGACCTGGCCAAGGTCGTGAGCCGCACCGAGCGCGAGACCTGGACCCAGACCGAGTGGACGCTCGGCAAGGGCTACGGCGAGCAGGCCTCGCCCAAGTTCCACGTCGTCGCCTACGACTTCGGCGTCAAGAGCAACATCCTGCGCATGCTGGCCTCGCGCGGCTGCCGCATCACCGTCGTGCCGGCGCAGACGCCGGCCTCGGAGGTCTTCGACCTCGAGCCCGACGGCGTCTTCCTGTCCAACGGCCCCGGCGATCCGGAGCCCTGCGACTACGCGATCAAGGCGACCGCGCAGCTGATCGAGGCCGGCATCCCGACCTTCGGCATCTGCCTGGGCCACCAGATCATGGCGCTGGCCTCCGGCGCCAAGACCTTCAAGATGAAGTTCGGCCACCACGGCGCGAACCACCCGGTGAAGGACCTGGACAACGGCCGCGTCAGCATCACCAGCCAGAACCACGGCTTCGCGGTCGACGCCGAGACGCTGCCCGCGAACCTGCGCCCGACGCACGTCAGCCTGTTCGACGGTACGCTGCAGGGCCTGGCCCGCACCGACAAGCCGGCCTTCTGCTTCCAGGGCCACCCGGAAGCGAGCCCCGGCCCGCACGACATTTCGTATCTGTTCGACCGCTTCATCGGTCTGATGTCCAAGGCCTGATGAAGAGGGAGACGACTCATGCCCAAGCGTTCTGATATCAAAAGCATCCTCATCGTCGGCGCCGGCCCGATCATCATCGGCCAGGCCTGCGAGTTCGACTACTCGGGCGCCCAGGCCTGCAAGGCGCTGCGCGAGGAGGGCTACAAGGTCATCCTGGTGAACAGCAACCCGGCGACGATCATGACGGACCCGGACACCGCGGACGTCACCTACATCGAGCCGATCACCTGGCAGGTGGTGGAGAAGATCATCGCCAAGGAGCGCCCCGACGCGATCCTGCCGACGATGGGCGGCCAGACCGCGCTGAACTGTGCGCTGGACCTGCACAAGCACGGCGTGCTGGACAAGTACAAGGTCGAGATGATCGGCGCCAACGAGCACGCGATCGAGAAGGCCGAGGACCGCCTCAAGTTCAAGGACGCGATGACCAAGATCGGGCTGGGTTCGGCCCGCTCGGGCATCGCGCACTCGCTGGAAGAGGCGTGGGCGGTGCAGAAGCGCATCCACGCCGACATCGGCGGCGCGGGCTTCCCGATGGTGATCCGCCCCAGCTTCACGCTGGGCGGCACCGGCGGCGGCATCGCCTACAACCCGGAGGAGTTCGAGGAGATCTGCAAGCGCGGCCTCGACCTGTCCCCGACCAACGAGCTGCTGATCGAGGAATCGCTGATCGGCTGGAAGGAATACGAGATGGAAGTGGTCCGCGACAAGGCGGACAACTGCATCATCGTGTGCTCGATCGAGAACCTGGATCCGATGGGCATCCACACCGGCGACTCGATCACCGTGGCCCCGGCGCAGACGCTGACCGACAAGGAATACCAGCTGCTGCGCAACGCCTCGATCGCGATCCTGCGCGAGATCGGCGTCGACACCGGCGGCTCCAACGTGCAGTTCTCGATCAACCCGGTCGACGGCCGCATGGTCGTCATCGAGATGAACCCGCGCGTGTCGCGTTCGTCGGCGCTGGCCTCCAAGGCCACCGGCTTCCCGATCGCCAAGATCGCCGCGAAGCTGGCCGTCGGCTACACGCTGGACGAGCTGAAGAACGACATCACCGGCGGCATCACGCCGGCCTCGTTCGAGCCCAGCATCGACTACGTCGTCACCAAGATCCCGCGCTTCGCCTTCGAGAAGTTCCCGATGGCCGATTCGCGCCTGACCACGCAGATGAAGTCGGTCGGCGAGGTGATGGCCATGGGCCGCAACTTCCAGGAGTCGTTCCAGAAGGCGCTGCGCGGCCTGGAGACCGGCATCGACGGCCTGACCGAGATCAGCACCGACCGCGAGGAGATCGTGCAGGAGATCGGCGAGCCCGGCCCGTCGCGCATCCTGTTCCTGGGCGACGCGTTCCGCATCGGCATGACGCTGGACGAGGTCTTCGAGGAAACCAAGATCGACCCGTGGTTCCTGGCCCAGATCGAGCAGCTGATCAAGATCGAGCAGAGCCTGAAGGGCCGCGAGCTGGCCGGCCTGTCGGCCGATGAGCTGCGCCTGCTCAAGAAGAAGGGCTTCTCGGACAAGCGCCTGGCCAAGCTGCTGGGCACCAACCAGCACGAGGTCCGCAAGACGCGCCACGCGCTGGACGTGCGCCCGGTCTACAAGCGCGTCGACACCTGCGCCGCCGAGTTCGCGACGCAGACCGCCTACATGTACTCGACCTATGACGAGGAGTGCGAGGCCAACCCGTCCGACAAGAAGAAGATCATGGTGCTGGGCGGCGGTCCGAACCGCATCGGCCAGGGCATCGAGTTCGACTACTGCTGCGTCCATGCGGCCCTGGCGATGCGCGAGGACGGCTACGAGACCATCATGGTCAACTGCAATCCGGAGACCGTCTCCACCGACTACGACACGTCGGACCGCCTGTACTTCGAGCCGGTGACGCTCGAGGACGTGCTGGAGATCGTGGCCAAGGAAAAGCCGGTCGGCGTGATCGTGCAGTACGGCGGCCAGACGCCGCTGAAGCTGGCGCTGGACCTGGAGGCCAACGGCGTGCCGATCATCGGCACCTCGCCGGACTCGATCGACATGGCCGAGGACCGCGAGCGCTTCCAGCAGCTGCTGCACGAGCTGGGCCTGAAGCAGCCGCCCAACCGCACCGCGCGCAATGAAGACCAGGCCGTGGCGCTGGCCAACGAGATCGGCTACCCGCTGGTCGTGCGCCCGAGCTACGTGCTGGGCGGCCGCGCGATGGAGATCGTGCACGGCGACAAGGACCTGGAGCGCTACATGCGCGAGGCGGTGCGCGTCAGCGAGAAGTCGCCGGTGCTGCTGGACCGCTTCCTGGAGGACGCGGTCGAGGTCGACGTCGACTGCATCTGCGACGGCGAGGACACGATGATGGGCGGCATCATGGAGCACATCGAGGCCGCGGGCATCCACTCGGGCGACTCGGCCTGCTCGCTGCCGCCGTACACGCTGTCCAAGGAGCTGCAGGACGAGCTGCGCCGCCAGACCGCGGCGATGGCCAAGGCGCTCAAGGTCGTGGGCCTGATGAACGTGCAGTTCGCGATCCAGGGCGACGTGACCAAGGGGCTGTCGGAGAACACGGTGTACGTGCTCGAGGTGAACCCGCGCGCGTCGCGCACGGTGCCCTTCGTGTCCAAGGCGACCAGCCAGCCGCTGGCCAAGATCGCCGCGCGCTGCATGGCCGGCGTCAAGCTCAAGGACCAGACCGCCGCCGGCGGCAAGCCGCCGGTGGAGATCCAGCCGCCGTACTTCAGCGTCAAGGAAGCGGTCTTCCCGTTCAACAAGTTCCCCGGCGTGGATCCGATCCTCAGCCCGGAAATGCGTTCGACCGGCGAAGTCATGGGCGCCGGCCGGACCTTCGGCGAGGCGATGCTCAAGAGCCAGCTGGGCGCGGGCTCGCGCCTGCCGCGCCAGGGCAACGTGCTGATCACCGTCAAGAACAACGACAAGGACCGGGCGGTCGCGCTGGCGCGTGACCTGGCGGCGCTGGGCTTCGGCGTGGTGGCGACCAAGGGCACGGCCGCGGCGATCGAGGCCGCCGGCATCCCGGTGCGCGTCGTCAACAAGGTCAAGGACGGCCGGCCGCACATCGTCGACATGATCAAGGGCGGGGACATCCAGCTGGTGTTCACGACCGTGGACGAGACCCGCGCCGCGATCGCCGACAGCCGCCACATCCGCCAGGCGGCGCTGGCCAACCGGGTGACCTACTACACGACGATGGCCGGCTGCGAAGCCGCGGTCGAGGGCATGAAGCACAAGGATGGCCTGCTGGTGCAATCGCTGCAGGAACTGCACGCCGAACTGCATTAAACTGGCCCATCCCATTCCGCCGCCGCTGCTCAGCGACCCTGAGCGGCAGCGGCGGTTTGTTTTGTTTTTCAAGGTTCTAGAGACATGGCCACGATCCCATTGACCAAGCGCGGCGCTGAGAAGCTCAAGGAAGAACTGCATCGGCTCAAGACGGTCGAGCGGCACGCCGTGATCAACGCCATCGCCGAGGCGCGCGCCCAGGGCGACCTGTCGGAGAACGCCGAGTACGAGGCGGCCAAGGACAAGCAGGGCTTCATCGAAGGCCGCATCCTGGAGATCGAGGGCAAGCTGTCGTCGGCCCAGGTGATCGACCCGTCCGAGGTGGACGCGGGCGGCAAGGTGGTGTTCGGCACCACCGTGGACCTGGAAGAGGAAGAGTCCGGCAACGAGGTCACGTACCAGATCGTCGGCGACGACGAGGCCGACCTGAAGCAGGGCCTGATCTCGATCAGCTCCCCGATCGCGCGCGCGCTGATCGGCAAGGAAGCCGGCGACGTCGCCGAGGTCGTGGCGCCCGGCGGCATCAAGCGCTACGAGATCGTCGACGTCCGTTATCTCTGAGGCGGACGCCGATGCTGCTCCGGATCCGGGCGCTGCTGGCCGCGTTGTGGGCCGGCGAGCTGCTGGCGGTCGCGCTGCTGGCGGCGCCGAACGCGTTCGCGACGCTGGAGCGGGCGATGGCCGGCAAGTACGTCGCGCGGTTGTTCGAGATGGACGCGCGCGTCGCGCTGGCCGCCGGCGTCCTGCTGATCCTGATGGAGCGCCGGCTGCATCGCGACGGCGCGGTCGGCGGTTCGGCGATGAATCCCGGTTTCCTGCTGCCGCTGCTGGCCATCGGCTTCACCGCCGCGGGCTACTACGCGCTGCAGCCGATGATGGAAGCCGCCCGGCAAGGGCAGGGCAGCTGGACCTTCCTGCAGCTGCACGCGGTGTCGCTGGTGTTCTTCGGCCTGAAGGCGATCGCGGTGCTGACGCTCGCGTGGCGGGTGAACCGGCCGGCGGCGCGCTGAGGCGCACGCGTTTCATCGAGGAGCGCTTCACCGAGCGCAAAAAGAAAGACGGCCCGCGGGCCGTCTTGTCGTTGGGGCCGGGAGCGATCAGCCCTGGCTGGCCTTCTTGAGGCTGGTCTGGCGCGGTTTCTTCGCGCGCTTGACCTCGCCGCCCTGCGTGACGCGCTGGTTGCCCAGCACGGTGACCTTCTTGATCTGCGGGCGGTTGTTGCCGCTCTTGGAGAACTTCACGATCTTCACCGTCTTGGGCGCCGGGCGGGCGTCTTCCTTGACGGCCTTTTCCTTTTCCGGCATCGGGCGCCACAGCACCAGCAGCTTGCCGATGTGCTGGATCGGCGCGGCGTCCAGCTGGTCGGCGAGCGTGGCGAGGATCTCCTCGCGGCCCTGGCGGTCGTCCGACATCACGCGCACCTTGATCAGGCCGTGGGCCTTCAGCGCGGCGTCGACTTCCTTCGCAACGGCGGCCGTCAGGCCGTCGGCGCCGATCATCACCACCGGGTCCAGATGGTGGGCGTCGGCGCGCTTTTCCTTGCGCTGGGCAGGGGTCAATTGAATAGCAGGCATCCGCGCATTATCCGTGACTTGATCGGATCCTGAAGCCCCGATGTCGCGCGGCGCGCGTGTTCATGCCGCGTCGGGCCGCCCGCCGCCATCGTCATCGGGCGTCGATGCCGTCGTCAGAGGCAACTCCACCCGGAAGCGGGTGCCGGTCCCGAACTGGCTGCTGACCTGCACCTGGCCGCCCATGTCGTGCACCAGGGCGCGGGTGATCGACAGGCCGAGTCCGGAGCCGCCGCCGCGGCGCTTGGCGTCCCCCACCTGCTGGAAGGGCTCGAAGATCCGCGCCAGGTCGTCGGGACGCATGCCGACGCCGGTGTCCTCGATGTCCAGCCGCAACAGCACCTCGGCGGGCGACCGGGGCTCGGCGGCGACCCGCAGCGAAACCGTGCCGGCATCGGTGAACTTGATCGCGTTGCCCAGCAGGTTCAGCAGCACCTGGCGCAGCCGGAGCGCGTCGACCAGCACCGTCCCAGGCAGGGGCGTCGTGGCCTCGAACACGAAGGCCAGCCGCTTCTCGTCGGCCTTCACCCGCATGAGCTCCATCACCGACGCCAGCAGCGGGCCCAGGTGCGTCGGCACCGGGTGCAGGTCGGTGCGGCCGGCCTCGATGCGCGCCAGGTCGAGGATGTCGTTGATCAGCGCCAGCAGGTGCTGTCCGCTCTGGTGGATCGTGTCCAGGCCGCGGACCTGCCGTTCGCTCAGGCCGCCCTCCATGGACAGCAGTTGGGCGTAGCCGAGCACCGCGTTCAACGGCGTGCGCAACTCGTGGCTCATGCCGGCGATGAACTGGCTCTTCGCGCGGTTGGCGGCCTCGGCCGCGTGGCGGGCGGCGCGTTCGGTCTGGACCATCCCGCGATCGAGGTCGGACTTCTGCGCCTGCGCCTGGTCCTGCGCGTCCAGCTTGGCCAGGATGGCCCGCACCTGCGCCTCGACCGCCACTTCGCCCAGGCCGAGCGCATCGGCGATGTCGCGGTACGCGTTGCCCTGCGCGATGAAGCGCAGCACGCCGATCTCGGCCGGCGACAGGGCCGCCTGCGTGACCTGCCCGGCCAGTTCGAACGAGGCTTCCGAGGGCAGCGTCTTGCGGCCCGCGTGCACGGCGCGGATCGCGTCGAGCAGCTCCTTGTGCAGCGCGTTCTTCAGCAGGTAGCCGCAGGCGCCGGCCTGCATCGCGCGCTGCGCCTGGGCGTCGTCGGCATAGGTGGTGAGGATGATGATCCGCGCGTCTGGGAACTCGGCGCGGATCGCGCCGATCGCGTCGAGCCCGCTCATCCCCGGCATCTGCAGGTCCATCAGCGTGATGTCCGGCCGGTGGGCGCGGAACAGCTGGATCGCCTCGCGCGCGTTGGCGGCTTCTCCGACCAGCGTCATGTCCGATTCCACGCCGAGCAGCGTGGAGATGCCCTGGCGCACGATCGGGTGGTCGTCGACGCAGAGCACCTGGATCCGGGACTGTTCTTCGGTCATTCGCTGATCTCACTGGGCGAGAACTTCTTGTGGAGGAACCACGACCGAGCCGATGCCGAACGACTATACGCCCGCGTGCCGGGGACGCGGAACACCACCTCGGAGCCGGCGCCGAGCTCGCTGCGGACGCTGAGCTCGCCCCCCACGAGCTTGGCGCGTTCGCGCATCCCGCTCAAGCCGAAGTGGCCTTGTTTCTCGCCGGCTCGCAGCACCTCCGCGTCGATGCCCTTGCCGTCGTCCCGCACCCGCACGCTGAGCTCCTTGCCGTCATAGCGGATCTCCACGTCGATCCGCTTCGCGTCGGCGTGGTGGAAGGCGTTGCGCAGCGCCTCGCCGGCCACGCGGAAGGCTTCGTCGCGCACCAGCGGATGCAGCGCCCGCGGCGATCCGATCACGTCGACACGCGCCGTGGCCGCCTGCCCGCTGTCGTTGGCCAGGTCCTCGGCGAGCGAGCGCAGGGCGCCGGCGAGGTTGTTCGATTCCTGCGTCGAGGCGCGCAGGCCCTGCACCGCGTCCCGCCCGTCCGTGATGGCCTGGGCGACCTGGTCGATGGCGCTGGCCAGGACCTTCTTCGAATCGTCGGGGCGGTCGGGCAGGAGGTTGAACGCGGCCTGGAACTGCAGCAGCAGCCCATGGAAGCGTTGCAGCAGCGTGTCGTGCAGATCGCGCGCGATGCGCGTGCGCTCGCCCACCCGCACGTCCAGCGTCGTCTCGAACTCCCGTCTCAGCCGCCGGATGCGCATGCGCAGCCACAGCTGGAAACCGCACCACGCCAGGCCGGCGACCAGGACGGCGCAGCTCGCGCGGAACCAGGTCGTCTGATGGAAGGCCGGCAGGATCGAGAACTCGAGCCGCGCGCCGTCCTCGTTCCAGAGGCCGCTGTTGTTGGCCGCCTTCACCTGGAAGCGATAACGCCCCGGCGGCAGGTTGGTGTAGGAGGCCTGGCGCCGGTCGATGACCTCCTGCCAGTCGTCGTCGTGGCCTTCGAGCCGGTAGCGGAACCGGGTGTTCTTCGGATCGACCAGGCTCAGCGCGGCGAACTCGATCGTCAGGTCGCGGACCAGCGGGGGCAGGCGGACGCCGTCCTCGACGGGGTAGGGGTCATGGTCGGCGCTGAGCGCCTCGATGTGGACCGGCGGCGGCAGCGGGTTGACGGGCAGGTAATCGGGGTCGACGACCTGCACGTCGGCCCCCGACACGAACCACAGCCTGCCGTCCCGGGCCCGCGCCACCGGGGGATTGAAGTAGGCCGGCGTGAACGCCAACAGCGGCACGCCTTCCGCCGCGCCCCACTGCCGGGGCTCGACCCGGTGGCCCGGGTCGGCGATCCAGGCGGCCAGGTCGTCGGGCGCGATCCGCAGGAGACCGCAGGCGGCGTGCATCCACAGCGCGCCGTGCTCGTCCAGCATCGACCAGTGGACCGTGTCGCAGGGCAGGCCGCTCCCGGTGTCGAGCGTGGCGACGCGGCCGTCCTTGATGCGGCTGAGCCCGCCGTTCTCCGTGGCCGCCCACACGGCGCCCTCGGCATCGAGCCGGAGGCCGGCGACGTGGCCGGCGCCGAGTCCGTCGCGCTCGGCGGAGTAGGTGGCCTGGACCTTGCCGTCCTTGACGTACATCACCCCGCCGTCCTGCCAGAAGGACAGCCACACCCCGCCCCGGTCGGCCAGGATGACCTTGGCCTGTTGCCGGCGGCCGAATGCCTGCCAGGGCGTGATCCCGGCGAACCGGCCGTCGCGCAGCCGCACGAGTCCTTCGTTGCCCGACAGCCAGAGATTGCCCGCGTCGTCCCCGGTGATCGAATAGACCTCCTTGCCGGGCACGCCGGCGACGGCGACGAACCGCTCGCCCGCGAGGTAGGCCAGGCCGCCGGCGGTGCTGACCCAGAGGCGTCCGCCGGCATCCTGGTACAGGGACTGCACCCGCGCGTCGGGCAGGCCGTCGCGCTGCCTGTAGACGGAGAAGCGGCCGTTCTCCGTCCGGGCCAGGCCCTCGTCGGTCGCGATCCAGACGCTGCCGTCCGGGGTGGCCAGCACGGCCTTCGTGCCCTCGTTGGGCAGTCCCTGCTGCACCGAGATCGTGGTGACGGGCAGCTTGTGGAAGCGGTCCACGCCTTTCTCGCTGCCGTACCAGAGGTTGCCCTCGCGGTCCTCGAAAAGACTGCAGGCGATGTTGCCCGAGAGGCCGTCCGCCCGGGTGAAGGTGTCGGCCTGGCCGTCCTGCAGGTGGAGGATGCCGTGCCCTTCGGTGCCGATCCACAGGCCGCCGTCGCGGCTCTTCAGCAGCTTGTTGGACCGGAGTTCGCGATCCGGGACCGAGTCGTCGGGCCGGGTGGGGCGGGGCACGGGATAGGGCACCAGCCTGCCGCGCTCGAACCGCATCAGTCCCGCGCCGCGCACGCCGACCAGCAGTTGCCCGTCGGCGGTGGTGCTCAAGTCGCCCACGCGCATGCCGGGCATGACGAACCGTTCGGGCGCCCCGGGCCGCCATCGCCAGAGGCCGGAGTCGGCGCCCAGCCACAGCGCGCCGTCGCCGTCCTCCGCTAGGCTCCAGACGAACGAGCCGAACCGGCCGCCCTCCTCGGAGCAGCGGGCCGCCCCGTCGCGGACCGCGCAGAGCTGCCCCGGGTTCGCGAGCATGCCGGCCCAGACCGTGCCGTCGCGATCCTCGAGGAGCGAGGTCACCAGCCCGCCATCGGTCGGCGCATAACGCCGCAGCGCCTTGCCGTCCCAACTGGCCAGGCCATTGAAGGTGCCGATCCACAGCGTGCCGTCGCGGGACACCAGGAGCGCGTAGGGATTGCCGGGCAACGACTGGCCCTGGGGAGGCCGCCAGGGCATGAACCGGAGCCCGTCGAAGCGGAACAGGCCGAAGGATCCGCCGACCCACAGGTAGCCGTCCGGCGTCTGCGCCATCGCGAAGACCAGGCCCAGCAGCGCGCCGTCCCGGGCCGTCCACGAGGCGTGCGCGTACTGGCTGGCCTGCAAGGGGGGATCGGGCGCGGGGGCGGGGGCGGACGTCGCGGGCGCCGACGCGAGCAACGCCGCCGCCAGGAGCAGGCCGGCCGGGGCGGGCGGGAGGGACGGGGCTGCCATGGCCGATTGGGACATGGCACGACCCGTCCCGCAACTCACCGTTGGCGTCCGATCGCGTCGTCCTCGATCGGGGCCACGAAGCGGTAGCCGACGCGGTGGTAGGTCCGGATGGTTTCCCCGCGGTCCGCCATCGCATCCCGGAGCGCCGTCCGGATGCGGGCGATCGCCATGGTGAGCGCGCCGGGCTGGACCTCCTGGTCGCCCCAGACGGCGTCGAGCAGGTCGTCGGTGGTGACGACCTGGCTGCGCCGCTCGATCAGGTGCACGAGCAGGTCGAAGGCGCGCGGCTGCAGGCTGCGGACCTTGCCGGCGATGACGACTTCACGGCAGGTCGGCCGCACGGCGCAGGCGCCGAAACGCCAGTCGGGGCCGGGAGACACCGTCTCGGACCACCCCTGGCCAGCGGGTTCGTCGTCGCCATCGAACTCGAGCTCGATGTCGACTTGCATGGGGCGGCCGACGGCATCGGTGGGGGGCTTGGGGAAAAACATCGACCCTCCTGTAGGGGTGTAACGACAATGTAGTTGAAACTCTACAGAAGATTTGCGCAAATCGATGTGACATCCTTCACGAGTCATCGCACGAGCTTGCCGCTGCTGCCCAGGATGGCGAAGTCCACGTAGCGCGAAGGCGCCTGGCCCTTGCCGAAGGTCAGGCGGTGGCCGCCGATGTCGGCCTCGAAGCCGCGCTCCAGCGTCTCGCTCAAGGCCTGCGGGCCGGGCCGCGGCGCGCGCTCCAGCGCCTTCACCAGCGCCTTGGCCGCGATGTAGCCCTCGACCGAGCGGGAGGAGAGCTCCGGATCCGCGGCCTTCTGGCGCAGGCGCTGGTATTCGCGGATCAGCTCGCTGTCCAGGCGGTCGTCCGTCGGCAGCACCAGGGAGAAGGCGAAACCCCGGGCGCGCTCGGCGCCCAGCCCGGCGAGCAGGGCCTGCACGTCGATGATGGACATGCCGTACAGCCCGGCGTGGCCGCCGGCGGCCTGGTAGCGGCGCGTGAACTCGATCGCGGCGGCCGTCGTGGCGGCCAGGAAGATGACATCGGGCTTGAGCCGGACCATCTCGTCCACCGGCTTGCCGACCTCGACGGTGTTGCGCGCGTAGCCCGACTGGGCGACCAGCGTCAGGCCATGGGTCTTCGCCGACGCCTGCGCGCCCGCCAGCGCGTCGCGGCCCAGGCCGTCGTCCTGGTAGACGATGCCGACGCGCGTGCGGCCCATTTCCGCGAGCTGCCGGAACAGGCGCTCGACCTCCTCGCGGTAGCTGGCCTTGACCGGGTACATCTCGCGCGCCGTGAGGATGCTGGTCGCGCCCGAGATCGCGCCGACCATGGGCACGCGGGTCTTCTCGAGCACGCCGTCCTGCTTGAGGGCCTCGAGGTTGGAGGTGCCCACCGTGCCCAGCAGCGCCGTCGGGGCGTCCTGCGCGATCAGCTCCTTGACGAGCCGCACGGTCTCGTCGGGCTTCTGCGCGTCGTCGCGGGTGACCAGCCGGATGCGCTGGCCGCGGACGCCGCCGCGGGCATTGACCTCGTCGATCCACAGCCGGGCGCCGGCGCGGATCGCCTTGCCGGTGACCGCCTGCGGGCCGCTGAAGGGCGCGACCTGGCCGACGACGATGTCGGCATGGGCCGCTTGCGCCAGGGCCAGGCAGAGCGCGGCCAGGAGACGGAGCGAACGCGGATGGGCCATGGTCAGTGCACGAATTTGCCTTGGGGACCGATCATTGTCATCTCCACGCGCCGGGTGCCGCCGTGGTCGGTCGGCGAATAGGAGATCCGGAAGCCGCCGGCGTCCCATCCCTGCAGGGATTCCAGCGCGCTGACGAGCCTGGCGCGGGTGGGATCGCGGCCGGCGCGCCGCAGACCCTCGGCGAAGACCTTGGCCGCCAGGTAACCCTCCATCGAGCCGAAGCTGCGATGCGGCACGCTGGCGCGTTCCATCGCCTGGTTGTATTCGCGCTGCAGCGGCGTGCCGGCGCTCCACGGGAAAGGCGCCACCTCGGACACCCACACGCCGTTGCCGTCGTTGCCCAGCGCATCGGCCAGCGCGTTGCCGCCGACGTAGGAGGTCGCGACGAACTGGCCGGCGTAGCCCAGCTTCCTCATGGCCTTCACCAGCGCGGCGCTGGAGGTGTACGAGGCCACCAGGATCACCGCCTGCGGCTTGGCCAGCGTCAGCCGGCGGGCGGCCTCGCCGACGTCGGTGGCGTCGCGCTCCACCGTGGCCATGGCCGCGAGCTTGAAGCCGCGCTTGTCCTGGGCCCGCGTCACCGCCTCCAGGCCGGCCTTGCCATAGGCGTCGTCCTGGTGGAACACCGCGATCTGGCGCAGGTTGCCGACGGCCAGTTGCTCGACGATGTAGTCGGCCTCCTCGTGGTAGCCGGCGCGGATGTGGAACACCCACCGGTTGAAGGGCGTGCGCAGCGCCTCGGCCCCGGTGGACGGGGCGAACAGCGGCACGCCCTCGGCGGTCGCCACCGGCAGCGCCGCCAGCGTGGTCCCGGTGCCGACAGTGCCGAACAGCGCGAAGACGCCGTCCTGCGCGATCAGTTCGCGGGCGAGCCGGGCGGTCTCCGCGGGGACGTAGCGGTCGTCCCGGGTGCGCAGCTCGACGCGGTGGCCGTTGACGCCGCCGTGCTCGTTGAGCGCCTGGAAGTAGGTGCGGGCGCCGAGGTTGAATTCCTCTGCCAGCTTGACCGAGGGACCGCTGAAGGGCGCGACCTGGCCCAGCAGGATGGTGCCGGTGACGGGCGTGTCCGCCGCGGACGCGGATGCGGGCGCGAGGGCCAGGGCGGCGGCGCCCAGGAGCGCAAGGAGCAGGGCAGGCGATCGCATCGGCTCAGACCTTCAGGGCGCGTTCGATCTCGGTCAGCTTGTAGCGCGCCAGGGCCAGGTTGCCCTTGGCCCGGTCCAGGACCAGGTAGAGGAACAGGCCGACGTTGTTGGGCACCAGCCGGATCAGGTGGTACTGGTCCGTCAGCGTGATCAGGATGTCCTCGATGCCCTTGCGCAGCCCGAGCGTCTCCATCGTCTGCAGCTTCGCGCGCACCACCTGCGTGTTGCCCGCGGCAGCCAGGTCCAGGTTGATGCCGGTGCCCGCCTGCGCGAGGCACATGCCGCTGCGGTAATCCACCAGGGCGGCGGTCACGGCGCCGTCGATCGTCATGGCCGAGGTCATCGACTGCTGCAGGTTGTTGCTCATGGGAACCTTCTGGCTTTGCGCCGTGGTGGAGAACGCCGGGCCCACCTGGCCCGACAGCTTGTTGAATTCCTCGCCCAGCACGAACCACAGCGTTTCCGGGCTGCTGTCGGGCAGGCGGTACAGGCGCCGCGCCTCGTCGTCCGGACGCAGCATCAATTGCAGCGCCGACTCCTCGACGAGCGCGTTGGGCATGAGCAGCACGCGCACGCGGGGCACCTGCGCGGCGATGGCGCGCAGCAGCACCGCCTGCGCCGTCCGCACCGAGCCCGGGCCCACCAGGAGGAACAGCACCGCGGGACCGGCGCCGGGCGAGAGGTCGTCGGCGTGGCGGGGCGGCCGCACCCAGTCGATGGCGGGCAGCCCGGGCGCGAAGCTCACGCACAGGGACCGGTCCGGATCGGTGTCCGCGCGCGTCGTCCGGCATTGGCTGAGCGCCTGCTCGCCCAGGCGCGTCGTGAGGTCAATGATGCGGATCGCCGGTCTGGTCATCGCTGAGGTCGGAGTGCGGATCGGGGCAGGAGGGCGCGCGCGTCGGACGCGCGCCGCGGGGCGATCGGTCGCGCCGGATCCCACGGCGACCGGGACGGCATTCTTCCGTCTCGCCGGCCAAAAGCCTTCACTGATCCGTCACCGCGAACGAACCGGGGACCGGGGCGTGCAACCTTGCGGAAACGGGCGCGCGGCGTCGCGCGGCGCGTGGCCGCGGCAGGGGGCGAGCGGCTAAGCTCGGCGCCGGAAGAGGCCCGGACAAGGCCCGGAGGAGATGGCATGTCGACTGGATGGATCCGCGCGATCGTGGGCGGGGCGGTGCTGCTCGCGTCGATCCTCGCGCCGTCGACCGGCCGCGGCGAACGCATGAACCTCCTGGAGTTCGGGCAGGCCGAGGGCCTGGGCAACCTCGCGCTCCACGCGCTGCAGCAGGACCCGCGCGGCTTCCTGTGGATCGGCACGGACAACGGCCTGTACCGCCATGACGGGCAGCGGATCGACCGCATCGCCACGCAGGAACTGCGGCGGGTGTTCGCGCTGTCCGCCGCGGGCGAGAACCTGTGGATCGTGGCGGATTCGGGCGCCTGGCTGTGGCGCTCGGGCAAGCTCCAGCACGTGCTGCCGCGGGGCGTGCAGCTGTTCGCGGACTCGCCCGCGGCACTGGCCGCCCGCGGCGACGAGGCCTGGTTCATCACCACGGCCGGCGTGCAGCGCGTCGTGGTCGATCCGGCGACCGGCGGCTGGTCCGCCGACGCGCTGCTGTCGCCGGAGCAGCTCGCGCGCCATCCGGAGATGAAGCAGATCGTCAGCGTCATGGTGGCCCGCGACGGCGCCGTGTGGGTGGGATGCGACCTGGCGATCTGTCGTTGGCGCGACGGCCAGCTCCAGCGCTGGGACGAGCGCGCGGGCGTCGCGCGCCAGCCCTGGCACGCGCTGCTGCAGGCCGCCGACGGCAGCCTGTGGGCGCGGTCGACCGAGGCGGTGCTGGCGCTGGACGAGGGCGCGGCCGCCTTCGTCGACCGGACGGCCCCGGGCGATCGCGGGGACCCGATGCATCGCTACCCGCTGATCGAGGACGCCGCGCACCGGATCCTCACCGCGTCGCAGCACGGCGTGCTGCGCTGGCAGGACCAGCACTGGCGGCTCTTCGGAAAGCGGCAGGGGCTGCCCGGGGACGGTCGCGTCCACGCGCTGCTGAGCGACCGCGAGGGCGGTCTCTGGCTGGGCCTGAACGGGACGGGCCTGCTGCAGTGGCGCGGCTACGGCCGCTGGGAGAGCTGGACCGACGAGGACGGCCTGCCCAGCAGCGTCGTCTGGTCCATCCAGCGCGCCCGGGGACACGACGGCCGGCTGCATGTCGGCACCGGGCGGGGGCTGGCGGTGTTCGAGCCCGGCAAGGGCACGTTCCGCTCCGTGCCCATCGCGCATCGCAGCGACGTGATGCAGGTGTTGCCGGATGGCGGCGACGGGATCTGGGCCGCCACGGACGTCGCCACGCTTCACCGGTTCCGCGGCGGACGCGAGGTGCCCGGCGCCGTTGCCGCGCCGAGCGGCCGCGCCGACGGATTCAGCCGGGCGTTGACGGCCCGGGACGGCGCCCTGTGGGTCCTGACGCCGACCGAGATCCGGCGCTGGCCCGACCATGGCCGTGGCGAGGGACAACCCGTGAAGCCCCCGCCGGGCGGCGCGGAGGAGGCCTTCGCCGATGCCTGCGAGGGATCCGACGGCACGCTCTGGTTCGCGGGCCGTCACACGCTGGCCCGCATGCACGCGGGCCGCTGGCTGCCGCCCCTCGCGGTCGAGGGCGGCGTGGAGTACCTGGCCTGCGGCGCGGACGGCAGCGTCTTCGCGGCCAGCGAGTCCGGCCGCGCCTGGCGGGTCCGGGATCCCCATGCCGACATGCCGTCCCTGGACGCGCTGGAGAGCCCGGTGCTCAAGGGGCGGCTGATCGTGGCGCTGCTGAGGGACAGCCGGGGCTGGTTGTGGATCGGCACGGATGCCGGCCTGGTGGTGCACGACGGGACCCGCTGGAAGCTCGTGGACCGGTCCCAGGGCCTGATCTGGAACGACACCTCGGGCTCCGCGCTCTACGAGGACCGCGACCGGTCGCTGTGGGTGGGCACCAGCCGGGGGGTGTCGCGCCTGATCGATCCCGCCGCCGTCTTCGCGAGCCCGATGCCCCGTCCGCTGCTGCTGTCGGCCACGCGGGGCACCGACCGGCGGCTGGTCCGCGACGGCGAGACGCTGGCCTGGACGCGGGACCGGATCCATCTCCGGCTGGCCTCGCTGCAGTTCGCCGATCGCGCGCTGCAGCTCGAGTACCGCATCGCCGGCCGGGACGACGGCTGGTCCGTCGCGAAGAACGCGGACATCGAGCTGGCGGAACTGGCGCCGGGCCCGTTCCAGGTGGAGGTCCGGCTCGTGGATCCGGACACCGGCCGGCATTCCGAGTCGATCACCTTCGGCTTCACGCTCCGGCCGCCCTGGTGGCAGACGGCGTGGGCGATGACGCTGGGGGTCGTCGCGCTGCTCGGCACGGCCTTTGGGTGGTATCGCTGGCGCCGCCGCCAATGGCGCGAGCGGCAGACCCGGCTGGAGCGCCTCGTGTCCGAGCGCACGCGCGACCTGGAGGCCTCGCGGGCGCAGCTGGAGGAGCTCGCCAGCCGCGACGCGCTGACCGGCCTGTGGAACCGGCGCGCGCTGACGGAGATCCTGCGGCGGGAGATCGTCCGGGCGCGCCGCGAGGGCCAGCCGCTGACGGTCGCGATCATCGACATCGACCATTTCAAACGGGTCAACGACACCCATGGCCATCCCGCGGGCGACGCCGTGCTGAAGACCTTCGCGGGCCGGCTCGCCGGCACCGTGCGGCCGTACGACGCGGTGGGGCGCCTGGGGGGCGAGGAGTTCGTCCTCGTCCTGCCGGGCCTGGACCTGAACGAGCCGCAGGACCGCGAGCGGCTGTGCCGGATGCAGCGCGAGGTCAGCGCGGAACCGACCGCGATCGGCCGCGTGACCAGCTCCTTCGGCGCGGCCATGCTGAGCGAGGCGGCCTGCGACGACGAGCGGCTGCTGGAGGCCGCGGACCGGGCGCTCTATCGGGCCAAGCACGGCGGGCGCGACCAGGTCGCGTTCGACGACGCCGTGCCGGCTTGACGGGCCGGCACGCGACGCCTGCGCCCGGGACGGGTCAAGCGCTCGCCAGCGCCTGCACCTGCGCCGGCGTGAGCGCGCCGCCGTGGATCCGCAGGTCCTGCATCCGGCCGTTGAAGTACGGGTCCTGCCCGTACCGCGCGCGTCCCAGCCAGTTCTGCGTCGTCGCGCCGAGCTGGTAGGGCGCCAGGTCCATCGTGGCGATCGAGGCCGCCGTCGCGCCGTCGACGAACAGCGTGCAGGTCCGGTCCTTGAGCGTCATCGCCAGGTGCACCCAGCGCCCCTTGGGCAGCGGACCGGTCGACACCGTCTGCTCGCCGAAGTAGCTGGTGTTGGTCACGCTGACCCGCGTCGCGTCGGCGCTCACCAGCAGCGACAGGTAGGTGATGTCGGAGGAGCCGAAGTCGAAGACGCGCGCGTTGCCCTTGCCCACGCCGTTCCACCAGACCCAGGCGGTGATCGTGACGTCGCCGACGCCGGCCAGCACGCCCGCGGGCAGCTCGAGATGGCCGGACGTGCCGTCCAGCGCCAGCGCGCGCGTCCCCGCCTTGCGCCCATCGCCCCACGACGCGCCGCCCTTGAGCGCGCCCGCCAGCTTGCCCGCGCCGACGTCGCGCGCCACCGTGCCCTGGCCGTCGTCCAGCGGCAGGTTCAGCAGCAGCGGCGCGTCCAGGTCGACCGTCGCCGTGGCCGAGCTCGACAGCACCGCGCCCGCGCCGTCGAGGGCGCGGATCTGGTACTGCCAGCGGCCCTGCGCCGCCGTGCTGTCGGTCCAGGTGTTCAGGTCGCCCGCGGCGATGCGGCCAAGCTCGGCGAACGCGCTCGACCCGGCCGGCGCGCGCAGCACCGCATGGGCGCTGGCCTCCGCGCTGCCCCACCACGACAGCTGGGCCGCGCCGCCGCGCACGATCGCCTGCACGCCCGAGGGCGCGACGCGCGAGACCTCGGCGTCGCGCGAGAAGGTCAGCGTGCCGAAGCTCAGGTCGTCGCCGCCCCAGGTGTTGCCTTCGGGGCGCAACTGCGCGGCCAGCGCGCCGACCCACGGCGCGGCGAGGCCCTTGCGCTTGACGTAATGGTTGAAGAGGACTTCCCAGCAGGGACGGCCGTTCGGGCGGCCGCCGTCGGACACGGCGGTGAAGGTGCCCTGCCGGTTGCTGTAGACGTAGAACGGCAGCGTGTGGAACGCGCCCGTCGCGTCCTTCAGGTTGGACTTGGCGACGTACTCGGCGCCGGCCAGCAGCCGGTTGTCGTCCATGCCGTAGAGGTCGTCGCCCTGGTTCCAGGCCATCTCGCACAGGTAGCCGGCCATGCCCAGGCTCAAGGTCGCGTGGCCCTGGTCGCGGCCGCTTTCCTGCCATTGCCCCACGTGTCCGGGATGGCGCGCGTAGACCATGTGGCGCGACGCGCCGTTGCCGCGCCCGCCGTTGAAGTAGTCGATCGCCTCCTGGTACACGTCGGGCCGGTCGGCGAAGACGCCGATGGCCAGCATGCCCACCAGGGTCACCAGGTCCCAGTTGGCCCAGTAGTTGGTGATGTTGGAGCCGTTGTGGTCCTTCAGGAAGGCGCTCTGCAGCGGATAGAAGTGGGTCAGCAGCCATTGCTGGCAGGCGGTCCGGTCGGCGGCGCTCCAGCCGTCGTAGGTGCGCAGGATCTCCGCCGCGTTGGCCCATTGGTAGCCGTAGATGCCGGCGGCGAGGACGCGGTCGTTGTTGCCGGTAAGCGTCGTCATCGTGGACACCCAGGCGTTGACGTAGCGCACCGCCTGCGCCGCGTAGGCGGCGTCGTTGGTGACCTTCCAGCGCAGCGCCAGCTGATAGGCGCGCTGCACGTCCTCGACCATCGCGCGGAAGTTCTCGCCGTCGCCGCCGCGGATCGCGGTGACGACCGGCTGCGGGTCGCGGCCCAGCTGCGCGCGGCTGCTCGAGGTCAGCGCCCGCAGGCCCGAGGCCCAGGGCTCGCGCCCGGCCGCGAGCTGCGCCCGCATGCGGGTGAAGTCGGCCTCGGTGTGCAGCAGGCCCGGATGCTTGAAGACCCGGGGCCCCGCGGGCGCCGCCGGGGCGCCGCCCGTCGCCGCGCCGGTGCCGCTGCCGCTGCCGGCGCCGTTGTCGGGGGCGGCCTGGGCATCGGTGGGCGCGTCGCCGCCTCCGGATCCGCAGGCCGCCAGCCCGAGGACGCTGCCCCCGGCCACGAGGGTCCGGCGCATCCATTGGCGGCGGGTACTGGTCGACGCGAGCCACGCGTCAAGGTCGAAGTCCATCACGATGGGGTCCCGGTGTCGCAAGGGGAGAAGAGGAGGGGAACCGCGCCACGGCGCGAGCCGCGCATCTTGTCCCGACATCGTTGTCAGCCCGGGCCCCGTTTCACTCTGTGACCACTCTCGTCGGAGGCGCGCCACAGCTGGTGAGGACTTGATCGTCGAAACCTGCGTCGACCCACGCGACAGGCGGGATCCGGCCCCTCAGGACGTGGGCGGCGGATGCGGGGTCCCGGGCACCACGCGCAATTCGACCGTCGTGCCCGCGCCCGGCGCGGAGACGATGTCCAGCGTGCCGCCCATCAGCCGCGCGCGTTCCCGCATGCCCAGCACGCCGTGGCCGCCGGTCCGCGCGGCCGGGTCGAAGCCGCGGCCGTCGTCGCGGACGGTCAGCGTCCATTGCGCGTCGCGGCGCGTGAGCCCGAGCTCGACATGGGAAGCCGCCGCGTGCCGGCGCACGTTGTTGAGCGACTCCTGCGCGATGCGGAACATCAACGTCGCGGCGTCGGCACCGAGTTCGTTGGCCTCGGCCGGCACCGTGACGGCGCAGGGCACGCCGGTGTCGCGGCTGAACTCCGAGGCCAGCCAGCGCAGGGCCGCCGTCAAGCCGCCGTCCAGCGCCGGCGGCCGCAACTGCGAGACCACGCCGCGCACGGCGGCGATCAGGCGGTCGACCCGCTCGTGCAGCAGGTCCAGTTGCGTCACGTCCGGCAGCGCGGCCTTGGCCGCCCGCGCCCGCAGGACGGAGATCTCCAGGCGCAAGGCCGCCAGTTGCTGGCCGAGCTCGTCGTGCAGCTCGCGCGACACCCGCTTGCGCTCGTCCTCGAGCGCCATCGCGTTGTAGCCGCTCAGGCGGTGCAGCGCGGCCTGCGAGGCTTCCAGCTCGGCGGTCCGTTCCTCGATGGCCCGCTCCAGTTCGCGCCGGCGCGCGCGGGCGCGCCGTTGCGTCCACAGCGCCAGCAGCCAGTACAGCAGCGCGAGGGCGGCCGCGAATCCCAGCCGCGCGCCGGTCGAGCGCCACCAGGGCGGCGCCACCTCGAAGGGCAGGCGCAGGACCGGTCCGGGCGGCTCCAGCGGCACCCGGCCGGCCACGCGCGCCTCGAGGACATGGCTGCCGGCCTCCAGCGCGCCGATGTCGATCGACGCCCCTTCGCCGGGGCGCCAGGGAACGTCGGCGGACAGCCGGTACTCGATCCGCAGCGAACGGGCGAGCGACACGCCCGGCGTGCCCAGCGTGACGCGGAGCTGCCGGGCGGCCCAGGGCACGGGGTCGCGGGGCGGCGCGTGGAACCGCAGCGTGCCGAACTCGAGCAGGTCCGCGCGCAGCGTGGCCGGGGCGGGCGACACGGGCCGGGCGGCGCGCACGCGCGTCAGGCCGGCGCTGGTGCCGATCCAGGCGTCGCCGGACGCGTCGAGCAGGAAGCTGTCGTTGTTGGTGTCGTTCCAGACCAGCCCGGAGGTCCGGTCCAGCAGGCCGCGCCAGGCGCCGGCGCCGTCCAGCATGAAGACGCCCCGGTC